>JASGMJ010000058.1 GCA_030156535.1 Candidatus Sumerlaeota bacterium | reverse complement strand
CCATCGAGCCACAAACCACGAACAACAAGGAAGGGAAGTTATTTCCGCAGTCCTTCGTAAAACTCCAACGTGCGGCGGGTCATGGCGTCTTCGCCGTGGGCGTGTTCGATTTTGCGGCGGGCGGCGGCTCCCATGGCGTGGCAGGCGGCGCGGTTGTCGAGAGCCTGGCCCATGGCGCGGGCAAGTTGCTCCACGTCGTCGAGCGGCACGAGCCAGCCCGCTTCGCCATCGTTGAGCAGGTCGTGGATCGCACCAACGTCGCCGCCGATCACGGGGCGGGCACACGCCATCGCTTCCAGCGCGCTGCGGCACGCGCCGTCGTTGCCGGGCTTCAGTAACAGCGCGGCGTCGAAAGCGTTGTACGAGTCTTCCAAGTCGGAGCCCCGCACGTAGCCCGCGTACACGATCTGCGCGCGGGCCGGATGCGTTTCGAGGCGTTGCAGCATTTCGTCCTTCCAGTTGCCGCGGCCGCAGATCACGAGGCGCGCTTCGGGGCGCGGCGGCAGCGCGAGCGCGGCGGCGTCGAGCAGCCACGCGAAACCACGCGCCACGCGAATGCGGCTGACGGTGCCGAGCACGGGTGCGTCGGGGGCGATGCCCCACGTTTCGCGGCGGAGCGCTCCGCGTTCGGAGGGCGCAAAGCGCGTCGTGTCGATGCCGCCGCCGATGCACGCGGCGTGGCGTTCATCGAGTGAGTAGGCGCGCTTCAGTTGATCGGTCATCGACTCGGAAATCGAGATCGCCCCGTGCGTCCGCGCCATCAGCCAGCGGGCGAACGCCCCACGCCGCACGGTTTCCTCGCGATGGAACGTGCGGACGAGCAACGGCGCGGAGGACTTGCCGAGCGCCGCCGCGCACAACACGTGGTCGTGCGTCAGATGCGCATGCACGATGTCGGGGCGGAAGCCGGCGATGAGTTCCTTCAGCAGGCGCAGGTCGCGCAGCTTCTTGTGCGGCAGGTAGCTGCGCTCGAAGGGAACGTGCGCACTGGTCTTCACGCCGAGAGCCTGGGCCTTTTCGTCGAAACTCGCGCCGGCGGTGAGCGCAAACAGCACCTCGTGCCCCTCGGCGATCTGGCCCGCCGCGACGCGCGCTGCGGGCTCCGCTGCTCCCGTCCAACGGTGCGACGCCATCGTGTGCAGGATGCGCATCGGGTGCTCCGTCTTCAGGCGGGCGCGACGATGGCGCAAATCAGCGCAATCGTCTGCTGCTCGGTCATTTCCGTCGTGTCGATGACGGTGGCGTCGGCGGCGATGCTCAGGGCGCCCCACTCGCGCGCACGGTCGCGTGCGTCGCGCTCGACGAGGTCGCGATGGATGCTCGCGAAGCTCGCTTCCTTGCCCATTGCCTGCAACTGGTCAACGCGGCGCTGGGCGCGCACGCGGGCCGAGGCGTCGAGATAGAATTTCCAGCGCGCATCGGGAAAGACCACGGTGGTGATGTCGCGCCCTTCCATGACGCAGGGGCGCGCGCTGCCGATGGCGCGCTGCTTGCGGACGAGCGCCTCGCGGACGGCGCGGCTGTCGGCGGCGATGGCGACGGCGCGGCTGACGCGTTCGTCGCGAATGTCGAGCGTCACGTCGCGCCCGCCGAGCAGCACGGTGCCGTCGTTGGCGAGTTCGATGTCGAGCGACTCGCCCAATGCGGCGAGGCGTTCATCCGTGCGTTCATGCTCGGGGAGTTCGAGAAACTTCAGCGTAACGGCGCGGTACATCGCGCCGGTGTCGAGAAAGAGAAAGCCGAGGCGCTCGGCGATGCGGCGTGCCACGGACGACTTGCCCACGCCAACGGGGCCGTCGATTGCAACGACTGGCAACGAAGCCACGGCACGTCCTCCGCAATCAGGCGATGCCATTGATGCTGGCCCGCAACGAGCGCATGTTCGAGCGAATCCGGTTGCCGCCAAAGACAGCGGTGCCCGCGACGAGAACGTCGGCGCCCGCAGCCACGGCGAGCGGCGCCGTCTGCGGATCGATTCCGCCGTCCACCTGAATCAGGTAGTCCAGGTTGTGCTCCTCGCGCAACAGCACCAACTGGCGCACCTTGTTGAGCGTCGAGGGAATCAGCGCCTGCCCGCCAAAGCCGGGCTCCACCGTCATCACCAACACGAGGTCCGCGTAGGGGAGATAGTTCTCGATGGCGGAGAGGGCGGTCTTGGGCTTGAGCGAAATGCCCGCGTGGCAGTTCTGGCGGCGGATGTACTTGAGCAGATTGGCGCTGTCGTCGCCGGCCGCTTCCACGTGGAACGTCAGGTTCTGCGATCCGGCATCGACGAAGTCCTTCACGTACTTGCGCGGGTCGGCGATCATCAGGTGCGTGTCGAAATACAGCGACGAATCAATCGTGCGTGCCTGGCTGATGACGCCGGGCCCAAAGCTGATGTTCGGAACGAAGTTGCCGTCCATGACATCCAGATGCAGCCATTTGACCGACAGCGGCGTCAGCGGACGGATGGAACTGCGAAGATCAGTGAAGTCGGCTGCGAGCAACGAGGGCGCGATGCGCACTCCCGTTCCGCGGCGCGAACACTTCTTGGCGGAATGACCGTTGGACTGGGCGCAGTCACCATTGTGGCCGGCCGATTTCTTCCCCCTGGCACGTGACAAGGCACCACTCCTTACTTTTCTCTCGAACACCGTCGATGGGAAGGCGACTGTCCGAAGGCCTTCGCGTGGATGCAAGCAAAGGTTGAGCGGGAACGAACGCCGCTCAACTGTTGCAGATCAGCGTTGATTTTACTGCGCAATCTCACTACCCGTTTTCGTTTTTCCTCGCGCCCGAACGCCTTCAAAGTTATCCACAAGTTATGTCTTCAAGCAACGCATTCAACATTTCCGCCCTCGGCACAATGCAACCCGGTGCCTGGCATCTGGACTCCATCGAAGGATGCCGCGTGCACGTTATTGGGCAGTCGCGCGAAGGGCGCGCGTTGTTCGGACTCGTCGTCGGCAACGGACCGTTGCGCGCCGCCATCGTTGCAGGTGCCCATGCGGACGAGCCGGTGGGGCCGCGCACGGCGGTACACTTTGCCGCCGCCCTGGCACGCGGCGAACACGAGTGGGCGCGCCGTCTGGCCGCACGCTTCACGTTTCACATCGTTCCGCATGCAAACCCCGACGGCGATGCGCTCAACGCCGAATGGCAACGCAATCCCGGCGACTTCGCCCACTACCTGCAACACGCCGTGCGTGATCTGCCGGGCGACGATGTCGAGTTCAACTATCCGCGTACAAGTGATGACCGCGACACGCGGCCGGAGAACCTGGCCGTGGCCGATTTCTGGCGCGCGTCCGGCGGCACGTTTCACTTTCACGCGTCGCTGCACAGCATGGGCGTCGCCGAGGGCGCGTGGTTTCTCGTCTGCCGCGAATGGGCCGAGCGCGCCGTCGCGTCCGGGCTGACCGATCGTCTCGCCGCCGCCGCCAGCGACGCGGGGCTCGGCCTGCACGACGTCGAGCGCCACGGCGAGAAGGGCTTCAAGCGCTTTGCCCCGGGCTTCTCCACCACGCCGCGCTCCGATGCCATGCGTGCGTTCTTCCTGCGCGGAGGCGATCCCGCCACGGCGGCGCTCTTCCGCCCGAGTTCAATGGAGTTCGTCCAGTCGCTCGGCGGCGACCCGCTGTGCATCGTCAGCGAGTTTCCATACTTTCGGATGAGCACGGCCGCGGCAAGCAGTGCGCCGCTGGACATGCGCCCGTTCTTCGCGCTGCTTTCGCGTCTGCGTGCCGCGCGCGGGGCGGCCGCCCAGGGCAATCTCGAGCCTGCCCGCGCACTGGCCGCCGAATACGCCATCGAGCCCGTGGCGTGGGAGGTGCACCACGACATGCAGATGCGCTTCCTGCGCGAAGCGCTCGCCCTCGTCTCAAAACAGTGAGTTCGCCCGGCGGCGCTGCGGGGTGACGCGCCCGGGCGGGTCGAGACGCGCGGACGCCTGCCGCGCCAGCTCCACCGCGCCCGCCACGGCATCGAGCGCGTCATCGTGTTCGCATCGCGGATAGGCGGCGAGTTCGGTCCAGAACTCCTCGGGCAGTTCCTCGCTCAACGCCAGTTGCCCGCCGGTCAGCAGCGGTTCGAGTGCCGCGATGCGCGCGTCCTTCGACCGGCGCGGCATCACGACTTCCACCGGCACGTCGTACGGCAGCCCCTGCTGACGGCGGCGTTTGCGTTCCTCCTCGATCGGCAGCGTCAGGAGTTCCTGGAACCCGGTACCCTCGATGCCGAGGCGGTGGAAGGGGCGGCACGCATGGCTTTCAAAGAGCACGGCGACCTGTTCGCTGGGCGGAGCGCGCTTCACCCAGAGCGCCAGCACAAGCAGGCGCCCGTCCGGCGCCCGCGCCACCGTTGCCAGCGCGGCGAAGTCGCCACGCCCCGCCGCGCGCTGCTTGCCCAGCGCGCTGTCCAGATACCCGGCGAGCACCAGTTCGCGCGGATTGTAGGCGGCCACGGGGCGGCGCTCCCCGACAGCCGACGGCGGGAGCAGCGCCAGCTCGCCGTTTCGTTCGCGGCGCACGCGCCAGGCTCGTGCGGGCTCGAAGAGCGCGTCCTCGGGGCCGAGCGGTTCGTTCTGCTTCTCCTGGTAGAACGCGCGGCGCCCCTGCAGGACGAGCTGCGCCATCAGGTGCTCGGCGTCCTCGTGCTCGGGCCAGAGCACGCGCGCGCCCTTCTCCATTTCGGCGCGGTGCGCGAGGAAGTACGCACGTGCCTGCTCGCGGCGGTGCGGCACGGCCATGTCGGTCAGAAGGCGCCGCCATTGCTCCCAGTGCGGCGTGGCCGGGGGAAAGCGCTCGATGGCGCGCAGGCGCAGGGCCTCGAAGTCCGGGCGGGCAAGCAGAGTGGCCAGCAGACTCTCGCGATGGAGCACCGTGCCGATGGCAAGCAGGTGCGTGTAGGGACCGCCAAGGTGCTCGACGACCTCGCGGAACCAGTCGTGCAGCGCCAGACGGCGGCGGGGGGATTCGGCGGCGGCGGAGGACTCGGCGTCGTCGAGCACGATTTTGGTCGGGCGCCACGAATCCGTCGAGATGCCGCGCATTTCGGCACCCGCGCCGAACGCCTCGATGCGCACGCCGTTGACTTCGAGCACGCGGGCGGTCGTTCGCGTCCGCCGCCCGACCGCCAGCCCGGGCATCCACCGCGCGAGCGGCGCGCCGGGGAGCAGCTCCTGGCGCAGCGCCCGCAGACGCTGCTGCGCCTGACGCTGGGTCGCCGAGACGAGCACGATGTAGCGTTCGCGCCGGTACGCGGCGTCGTGCAGCACCAGCACCAGCGAGACGATCGTGGACTTCGCGTTGCCGCGCGGAGCCGCCAGAACAAAGCGCCGCCCCACGCGGCCGGGGAGCGGCTCCCTCCCCATCTCCCGGTGCCAGCCGAACAGCGTGCGGTGGAACGGCGCAAAGCGCAGCCGCAGGTGATGGCCGACGGCGTGGCGGGCGAACAGGGCCACGTCGCGCTCGGCGCGGATGCCTGCGAGCACGGCCTGCTCAGCCGGCGTCGCCGTCCTCATCATCCGCCGGAATTCCGCCGCCGAGCAGGTTTGAATCCAGGGAACCGTACAGCGTGTCACGGGCGGAGCCTCCTTCGGCCTCCAGGCGGCGGGCGAGAACCTCGATCTCCAGGATGCGCTTGCAGATCGTGAAGACGTTGGCGAGCTCGGTGGTCTTGGTGGGGTCGAGGCGCAGGCCCTCGCGGCCGAGAGCCTCCTCGAACAGCACGAGCCAGCGGTCGAGCAGTGCCTCTGCCCGGGCCAGACGGGCGCGGCGCGGATCGGGCGGGAGCGGGGAATCGGGTGCGTTCATGGGCGGGCGGGTCTCCTTTCGGCCGCGTGAAGCGGCGCGGCAAAAAAACGCGCGAACGCGGGGGCTTGTCGCTCCGACAGGAACGCCTGGGAACAGAGGAAAAACAGGGAGGAATGGATCGGAAGGACGCGGTTCGTGGTTCGCGGTTCGCGGTTCGATTTTCTGCCCCGGCTCGGCGTCTTCAGGCCACTGCCCGGGCCTCCGCTGTCCTTTTCGGTCGCTCTGTCTTTTTTGTTCCTTCTCCGCCGGTACGCATTGGCAAACTATTGGCTTCCTCCCTTGCTTGACAGGGCTGGTGTTGTTGCGAAAGGGTCGGGTTGACCCTCGAAGCCGCCCTGAATCGCCCGCCGGATGGCAAACGCGAAGGAAAGAGTCGGAGATGATTACCGTGACACCGAAGGCCGCCGAGGAAGTGCAGCGGCTGCTGAAACTGGAAAAGAAGGAATCCTGGGGGCTGCGCGTCGGCGTGGCCGGAGGCGGCTGCTCCGGGCTGAGTTACACCCTGGCTTTCGACGAAAAACCCAAGCCTACCGACAGCGTCTTTGAGATCGAAGGGGTGAAAGTCTTCGTCGATCCCAAGAGCTTCCTGTTCCTCACCGGCATGGTGCTCGATTACTCCACCGACCTGCTCAACGGTGGCTTTCAGTTCAACAACCCCAACGCCAAACGCACGTGTTCCTGCGGGAGTTCCTTCTCCGCCTGAGGAAGGGGCCGGCGAGCCGGGCAAAAGCCCGCGGCTGACGGCCTTTTCTGCCACGCCGACAAACCAGACAAAGTGTATCCCGAAAAGCGTATTTTCCGCTTGCCACGAGGCCGTGTCTTGGCGCATCAGACGTCCAGAGATTGACTGGCGCTCGTTTTCAGGCGCCCGTGATTGGCGAGAGTCGGCCGAACGGACTCCGCATCTCGACGTAACGTCAGGCAGGACCGGTGCCCAGTGTCACCCGGTGGAGGAGAGTGAGGAACCGGGGAGGGAATGGCAGGAGTTGGAGGGAGCCGCAGCTGGGAGGCTGCGGTTGACCGCACCGGTCACGGAGGCGAGGGCCCACAGGAGGGAAGGCGCAGGTGCCTGATTGTCGTCGTAAGCTCGCTGCCCCCGCAGCGGGTTGGTGAGGGAAGGGAAGGAAGCCAGGGGAGGAAGGCTGGCGGAAGGGGAGTGTTCGGAGGCCTGGGGAGGCGATCCGGAGGCTGGGAGGAACGTGGCGGACAGGGAGGCTGTCTGCCGCAAGGCGAGTCCGAAGTTTCGGCCGACTCTCGCATGTTATTGTTCAGTGCCTCCTGAGAGAAACTGCACCCGCCGGGGATTGAGGGCTCCGGCGGGTGCAGTTTGTTTGGGGAGACACGGTTCAGCCTGCGTGGCTCGACTGGCGGTGATTCACTCGCACGGCGTCAGACCGAGCCACTTCTGGAAGATCCCCTGCGCGTCTCCGGCAGTGACGTACCCGTCGCCACCGGGCGGGCAGATGTCGGCCGAGTCCATGTCCGCACCGGGAGGACACGCGCCAATCGAACAGTCGAAAGCGTCTTCTGCGTCGGCCGGGGTCACGCCACCGTCCTTGTTTACGTCGCCGCTGGCCAAGGGCTTCTCGATCAGGACGTAGTATCCCTTCGACCACACGACGCCACCGATGCGCTTCTTGCGCGTGTCGATCAGGGGATGCTGGGATTCGGTCCACGGACCATCAGGGGTTTCGGAATAGTAGAGCCGCAGACGCGCGGGATTAAGCCCGGCGACCTCGGAGTCGAGGTACTTCAGGGTGATGTTGGCGCCGTCCCAGCCTGGACGGTCCCACTCGCCAATCCAATGGACCGATGCCGCCGGGCCAGGTAGGTTGGAGAGGCCATTGAGATGGCGGTTGATTGTCACTGTCATCAGGCTCGCGTTGCCATTCCCGTCATCGCCCGAGCCAAACTTGATCCACAGGCGCGAGTGCGGGATCGTGTGGCTGCCATTGCCCAACATCCCGACGCCCGCTGGTGGCGAGTTGCCGGGGGCAATGTAGCGCTTC
>JASGMJ010000036.1 GCA_030156535.1 Candidatus Sumerlaeota bacterium | reverse complement strand
GAAGCCCTTGGCCAGCGGCGACGTGAACAAGGACGGTGGCGTGACCCCGGCGGACGCGCAAGACGCTTTCGACTGTTCGATTGGCGCGTGTCCTCCCGGCGCGGACATGGATTCAGCGGACATCTGCCCGCCAGGAGGCGATGGCTTCGTTACCGCCGGAGACGCGGAGGGAATCTTCCAGAAGTGGCTCGGCCTGACGCCGTGCGAGTAGGGCCGAACGTTCTCAAAGCAGCGCGCCCTCTGACCACAATCGTTCAGTCGTCCCTTCGGGACTCTTTTCCCGTGGCCAGAGGTTGGCGAGAGTGCCTGATGGGACTGTTGGGTCAGCAGGCGGAGCCCCCAAGATGAACGTGTCGGTTTCTCCGGGCATACCAGGACGTTCCCAAAAGGACTTCCCATAACGTAGAGCCCAACAACCGTCTGCTCGCGAGAATGTGTCGGCCCAGGGGAAAGCCTGCTTGGGCAGAAGAGTCCCGCAGGGACGACTGATCGTAGCCCAGCACTTTAGTGCTGGGAATACGAAATCAATAGCAGGCAGAGTCCCGGAGGGACGACTGAACGATTGATCTCACCCAGCTACTCTACTTCGGGAACGTCCTGCCGGGCGCCCGGCCCCGGGCTTTGCCTTGCGGCGCGGGGTGCGGGGCGGCTAGGCGGATGGGCTCCTGTCATTCGACGGGAAGCGAACGCGCCGCCCCGGCGGCAGGGAAAGCAGGGACCCCTTCATGGGCCAGGTGGTGTACATCGACGGCAAGTTCCTCGCCGAGCAGGACGCAAAGATCAGCGTCTTCGACCACGGCGTGCTCTACGGCGACGGCGTCTTCGAGGGCATTCGTCTCTACGAGCGCAATATCTTCCGGCTCGAAGAGCACCTCGACCGTCTCTGGGAGTCGGGTCACGGCATTGCCCTTCGGATTCCCATGACGCGCGAGGACATGACCGAGGCCATCGCCGAAACGTGCCGCCGCAACGGGCTCGACAACGGCTACATCCGTCTCGTCGTGACGCGCGGTTCCGGCACGCTGGGCCTCTCGCCGTTCAAGTGCGCCAACCCCAGCGTCTTTATCATCGCCGCCACGATCCAGCTTTATCCCGACGAGTACTACCGCGACGGCCTCACCGTCGTGACGACGGCGCATCGCCGCCATCCACCCGACACATTCTCGCCCCGCGTCAAGAGTCTGAACTATCTCAACAACATCATGGCAAAGATCAACGCCATCAACTCGGGGACGCAGGAGGGGCTGATCCTCTCGCGCGAGGGCTATGTGCTGGAGGCAACGGCCGACAACGTCTTCCTGGTCAAGAAGGGTGTGCTCTACACGCCCCCCGTTTACATGGGTATCCTGAAGGGTGTGACGCGCGACGCCGTCATCGAACTCGCCACGCAGGAAGGCATTCCCGTGCGCGAGGAACCCTTCACGCAGTTTGAAATCTACACGGCGGACGAGTGCTTCCTGACCGGCACGGCGGCGGAGGTCATTCCGGTGCGCGAGGTCGATTCGCGCTGCATCGGCACGGGCAGGCCGGGGCCTATCACGAATCGGCTGATCGAAAAGTTCCGTTCGATCACGGGCGTGGACGGCGTGAAGATTTGAGGGACGGAGTCGCCAGAGCACGCCGGCGGCCACGCATCTCCGTGGTGATCCCCGCGCTGAACGAGGAGCAGTCGATCGGCCTGGTGCTGCGCGATCTCCCGCTTGAACGCCTTAACGAAGTCGTCGTCGTCGATAATGGCAGCACAGACAAAACGGGCGAAGTGGCCCTCGCCGTCGGCGGGCCCGTCCGCGTTGTCGAAGAGCCGCGCCGTGGCTATGGCCAGGCGTGCCTGACGGGCATCGCCGCTCTCGAACCGTGCGACGTGGTCGTGTTTCTCGACGCCGACCACAGCGACCACCCCGGGGAACTGCGCCGTCTCGTGGCTCCCATCCTCAAGGGGCACAAGGACTTCGTCGTCGGCTCGCGTGTGCGCGGCAACGCCGAGCCCGGCGCGTTTCTCCCCCAGGCGCGCTATGGCAACTGGCTGGCGTGCACGCTGATGCGGATGTTCTGGGGAGCGCGCTGGACCGATCTCGGCCCTTTTCGCGCCATCCGGCGCGATGCGCTGGCGCGTCTCGAAATGAAGGACCGCAACTTCGGCTGGACCGTTGAAATGCAGATCAAGGCCGTGCGCCACGGCCTGCGATGCGCGGAGGTGCCGGTGAGCTATCGCCGCCGCGTCGGTGTCTCGAAGATTACGGGCACCGTTTCGGGGACGGTGCGCGCGGGGTACAAGATTCTCTACACGATCTTCCGCCACAGCCTGCCGCTGTAATCGTCAGTCGAACTCCCAGACCTGTCCGGCCGTGCCGAAACGAACACGTTCCCCAAGGTCGCGCGCGAGCCGTTCCATTGCGGCGTCGCCCGTGCAATGACACGGCACGATCAATCCGGGATTGAACGTGCGCAGCGCCTCGATCGTCGTCGCCAGGCGGGTTTCATCCGCATTCAGAAGATGCAATCCGCCGATGATGGCGCGAATCCGCGAATCGCCGCTGACAGCGCAAATGTGATTCAGCGTATTGACGAGTCCCGCGTGGCAGCATCCCGTGCAAACGACAAGGCCCTGGGGCGTTTCCAGCCAGAGAGAGAGATCGTCGGTGATCGGGTCGGGCAGCTGACCGGCGGCATCGAGGAAGAACGGCCCGCCGGTGTCCTCGTAGGAAGTCGTGCGCGGAATGGGCCCCGTGATCCCGATGCCCGGTGCCAAATGCGTGGGTTGCTCCACCCAACGCAGGCGCGTGGGAGGAAGAGAGTCGAATGCCGCGCGCGCACCCGCCGGAATGCCGATCTGGCGAATGGCGCCGGGGCGGATGCTGTAGCGCGGCAGCAACACGTCGGGGTGCGCGTGGATCGTCGCCTCCCGCGCCATGCCGAGTGCGGCAGACAGCCCTCCCGTGTGATCGTAGTGCCCATGACTGAGGACGACGGCACTGGCCCCGGACAGGTCGATGCCCAGTTGCCGGACGTTTGGCATCAGCGCGCTCCCCTGACCGGTGTCGAAGAGAATACGCTGATCGAACGCTTCGATCCACATCGAGAGACCGTGCTCTGTTGCCACGTCCGTCCCTCGATTGTCGACGAGCAACGTGATGCGCAGCGGGTCAGTCATGATCGCACTGGTTTACCCCCGTGCGGAGCGTTCCGGCCATCAGGGCCGCGGCGAGTTCCTCGGGTGAGTGGGATTCGACGCCCAGCTTCACGTCGATTCCCTTCTCGGCGAGCAGATTGCGTGAGCGCTCGCCCATCCCTCCGGCGAGCACGACCTGCACACCTTGCTCCGCCAGCCAGGCCGGAATCACTCCGGGCTCGTGCGGAGGCGTGGTCACGTCCCGGCGCTCCGTGACGCGTGTCTTGCTGTCGTCGGTGTCGAGAATCGCGAACTGCTTGCTGTGTCCAAAGTGCTTGTTCAGCTTCCCGTCTTTGACAGGCATGGCTATACGCATGGAAATCCTCCCGGTTAGAGTTCCGCCTGTTTCTCCCCCACAGAGCATCAGCATCTCCGTACAGACGGCAGATGCAGGAGGGCACGAGGCAGGGGAGAGGGGCAAGGAGAGGATAGAATATTGAGAGTTATTACTTTATGAGAACTCTCTGCTGTTCTTCCGGCGAGAGAGCATCCAGCCCAGAACGATGACTGTCAGCGCCCCGGCAGCGTCCGTCATCCAATCGGCCACGTCGGCGCTGCGGCCCGGCACGAAGACCTGGTTGATTTCGTCGATCAGCCCCACCAGACACGGGATCAGGAAGACAAACAAGAGAGGGTGCCGCACGGGTGCGCGGCGCGGCTCGCCGGGCTGGGGGATTGTCGCGCGCCAGATCAGCGCCCCCATGATCGCATAGAACAGGAAGTGGGCGAACTTGTCGGAATGGGGGAGCAGCTTGATTCTCGGTGTCTTGAACGCCGAGCCTGGCTGATTGTTCAGAAACAGGACGAAGCTGATCCAGAAGCTGGCCAGGTAGAGGGCTAGGCGGTTGAAGCGCGCGGGTGGGCGCCGCCGGGGATGATGCGGAGTCACGGCGTTTCCTTGGTGGATGCGGCGGGAGAAACGAGATATGTCTGGAGAAACTGGGCACAGACGGCCTCCCACAATTCGCGGTTGCCGACTCGGGAGAAGCCTTCGCCCTCGTCGAGCGCGACCAGATACCAGGCGGTGTGTCCGTCGGCCCGGATGGCGTTCACCATTTGCTCGGACTGTTTCCACGGCACGCGTGTGTTGTTGTTGCCGTGCCCGAGCAGGAGCGGGGTCGTGATGCGCTCGCTCTGGGGGAGCGGCGAGATGCTTTCGAGAAAGGCGCGTGTGGCGGCATCGCGCTCGTCACCGAACTCGGCACGTTCAAGCGCCTGCCAGAACGGCGCCGTTGTTTCGAGCCAGGATGCCAGTTGCGAGATGCCGTTGAAGCTGATGCCGGCGCGCAGGCGTTCGCCCTCGCGGACCTGGGCCATCAGCGAAAGATAACCGCCGTAGCCTTCGCCCATCGTCGCCACGCGGGTCGCATCCAGGTCCGGTTGCAGCTGGATCCAGTCGAGCACGGCCGAAAGATCGCGCAGGACTTCCGTGCGTCCCTGGCCGTTGTCGAGGGCGCGCCACGCCTTGCCATGGCCCGCCGATCCTCCCAGATTCGGAGCAACGACGGCGATGCCCAGTTCATTGACGAGGAATTGGAGGAACGGATCGAAGTGCGGGCGTGCGTGCATTTCCGGCCCGTCGTGCAGGAGGACGAGGACGGGAAACGGCCCCGGGGTGCGGGGTTTCCAGGCGTGCCCGGGAATGCGGCGCTGCTGGCCCTTGGTTTCCTTTTCCTCCACGCGAATCGCCACCGCCTCGGGGGAAACAAAGGTCTCGGGCGGGAAAGGTCCCGTCTCCGATTCCGTCCATTGGGCAAGGGTTGTGTCGGTCAGATTCCAGACGAAGGCATCGGCCGGCTGATTGGGGCGCTCGATGGTAAGCCCCAGCAACGGACGCGAAGGATGGAAGCGCAGATTGCGGATGATGCCCGGGGGGCCGAGCAGGCCGCTGCGGCGCAGCGTCTCGGTGTCGAGAACGTACAGCTTGTCGAGACCGTTCTCGGCGGCCGTGAAGGCGAGCAGGCGGCCGTCGGGCGAGAGCGCCAGATTGGCCGCGTCCGTCGTCAGTTCGCTCACCAGCACCTTGGAAACGTTGTGCGTCAGGTCGTGATAATGAAGCTGGAGGGAGTCGGTTCCGAGATCGGTGATGGCATAGATTCCCTGTCCCGTCTCGGAGAAGAGCGCCTCCGTGTAGGCGGCGGTGGCCTCGTCCGACTGGGCCACGACGCTCTGGGTGCCACTGGCCAGATCGATGAGGACGAGTTCCATGCGGGAGGCGCCGAGCGTGTGGCGCACGAGGAGGCGGGCGTCGTCCGGCGACCAGTCGAGCGGGCGCCAGATGCCCGTCTGTTGGATCACGACGGGGGGCGATGAGGGATCGTCGGCGTGGCGGATGGCGATGTCCCAGTCGCGTCCATTGCGCGCCGTCGTGGCATAGGCAAAACGCCCGGAAGCATGGGACCACACGGGATGGCGGCTGGCAGCGGTCTCGCTGGTCAGGCGGGCAATGGCACCGGTTCCCAGATCCAGCCGGGCGATCTGCGTCAGGCCGTTGCCGCTGCGCTCCACTTCAAAGAGGAGCAGATGGGAGAAGGCCCCGTGTCCGGCGATGCCGCGGCCGACGGCATCGGAGAGAAACGTCATCTGGTCGCGGGCGGCCATGGGGGTGGCAACGCGATGGAACTGCTCGGTGTCGGCAAAACGCGTGGCGATCAGGATGCCTTCATCGGCGGGAAGCCAGTCGACAAATCGCGCCGAGCGCATGGCCTGCCAGGGGAGGAGGCGCTCCTGCAATGAGGCAGAGACCTCCGGAACACCGTCCAGAATCATCCCGTCGCGGATCTGCCGCGCCTCCTCGGCGGACGCTGACGCACCACACAGCCAGAAGGCGAGCAGGAGGAGGAAGAACCGGCAGGAGGGAGTGATAAGGCTATTGTCCATATCGGGTAGAGGAGGGGCGGGCTCCCTTCAGGGTGGAATCCCAGAGAGGGATTGTGGAAAGGCCGCACAGGTTTGGGACAAGGAGACTTTCGCCCCCGGATGTTCGCAAAGGGCGAATCGTGGAGTGGTCTCGGCCACTATATGCCTCCCTGGCCATGCAGTTTTTCGTGAACAGTATGGCCCGCGTGCCTTCAAGTACCCGGGTGTCACGCAGTGGAAGATGGCAGCAGGGGAGTGGGAAGACGAAGCCCGCAAGAGTGCCTGTCGTGGGCCGTGGCGGTCGGTTGTGATTTGCCACCCACCGCTTCCTGTTCTACGGGATACTCGTTGCGGGGCAGCGTGGCATTTCGCGCTCGACACGTTTCCCACCGTCTCCCCTGATGGAGTGGCCCTGCAACAAGCAGCCTGTGGAGTTCGTTCCCTTTGGAAAGCCATACACATGAAATGATGGTCAGCATTGTTGCCGCGATTTCCGCGGGGGTGATGCTGATTGCCATCTCGCGGCGGATCCAGATTTCCGCGATCGTGCTGCTGCTGCTTGGCGGGATCGTGCTGGGCCCCGAGGTATTGAACGTTGTGAAGCCCTCTACCTTCGGCGACGGGCTGGGGCTGATTGTGTCGCTTGCGGTGGGTCTGATCCTGTTCGAGGGGGGGCTGACGCTCGACATCAAGGGCTACCGGTCGGCCTCCTCGGTCATCAAGCGGCTGCTCAGTGTCGGAGTGCTGACCACGTGGTTCGGCACGTTCCTGCTGATTCGCCTGTTGTTTCCCGAGATCCGCATGGCGGACGGCCTGCTGGCGGCGGCCTTGGTTATCGTGACAGGGCCAACGGTGATCGCGCCGTTGCTCAAGCGCATCAAGATCAAGGAGAACCTGCACAACATCCTCCATTGGGAGGGGGTTCTGATCGATCCGCTCGGCGTGTTCATCGTCATCATGTGCTTCGAATGGATCGTGTGGCAGAGTGGCGGCCTGGCGCTGGGACGCTTCACGCTTCGGTTTGTCGAGGGACTCGGCATCGGGCTGCTCGGGGGCTTTGGCATCTATGAGTTGTTCAAGCGCAAGCTGATCCCGGACGACATGCTGAACGTTTCGGCCCTGGCGCTGGCAGTTCTGGTGTTCGGGGTGGCGGAGTTCTTTCTGGCGGAGAGCGGGCTGCTGGCGATCACGGTGGCGGGGCTGGTGCTCGGCGCCAAGCGCCCCATCGAGCTCAAACAGCTTCGTTCCTTCAAGGCCGAGATCACGGACCTGATGATCGGGATGCTGTTCATTCTGCTGGCTGCCCGTCTGGAATTCGCGAATTTCAAGGAGTTTGGCTTCCGTGGCGCCCTGTTGGTGCTTGGGGTGATGCTGCTGATTCGGCCGCTGAATGTTCTGTGCTCGACGGTCGGGCTGGGAATGAACTGGCGCGATCAGGCGTTTCTTTCCTGGGTGGCGCCGCGCGGGATCGTGGCGGCCTCGATGGCGTCATTCCTGACGATTCGCCTCCAGGGGGAGTACGGTGGGGAAAGCACCGCGCCCGTGTTTCTGGAGACGTTCACGTACTCGGTGATCGTTTCGACGGTGTTGATCCAGGGCTTCACGGCGGGGCCGCTGGCGGCATTGCTCAAGCTGCGCCGCCCCGCGCCGACGGGCTGGATGATTATCGGCGCGCATCCCTTGGGGCGCAGCCTCGCGGGCTTCATCCGCGATTCCGCCGGGTTGCCCGTCCTGCTGATCGACTCGAACGCCAAGGCGGTGCGCGAAGCCCAGGCCAACGGCTTCACGGCACTGAACGTGGACGCGCGCGAGGCCGACGTGCTCGAAAGCCGCATCGCCCTGCAGGGAATCGGCAATCTGATCGCGCTGACGGACAACGAGGACCTCAACGCCCTGCTGTGCAACCGCTGGATCGACGCCCTGGGGCGCGACCACGTGTTCCGCTGGAACCCGGTGGCGCATGAATCCGAGCAGGACAAGGCCTCGCCCGGCGCCATCGTCTGGCCGCGTCTGCCCAAGCCCTCGCTGCTCAGCGCCGAGTTGACGCGCGGCGAGGCCTCGCTCGGCACCCTCGTTGGCCCGCCCCCCAAGGGCGGCAACCAGATCACCGTGCTCGCCATGACCGACGGCAAGGTGCTCCAGCTGCGGCACGGCAAGGGAGATGACGCACTCGGCGGCGACAAAGTGCGGACGCTGACGCTCAGACGCGAGGCGGACTACCTGCTGCGCAGTCTGCGGCCCGAACTGGTGACGCGTCTTGAAGTCACGAACATCGACGAACTCTTCCGCCACCTGGTCAATCTCGTCGTGCAACTGTACCCAAAGGTCTCGCGCGAGGATACCGTGGCGGAGCTGCTGGAGCGAGAGCGCTCCTTCCCAACGGCATTGGGCCACGGCATCGCCGTACCCCATGCCTACTGCCACGCGCTGGAAAGCCGGGTTTGCGTGGTGGTGCAGTTGCCCAATGGCGTGGACTTCCATGCGCCTGACGACGAAGTTGTGAAACTGGCTTTTCTGCTGCTGAGTCCTTCGGGCGACCCGGAAGGGCATCTGGCCACGATGGCCGAGATCGCCCGACTGGTGTCGGACCCGGGAACACGCGAACGCCTGATGGCAGCGGGCGGAGCCTTGGAAATCCTGCCGATTATCCAGAATTTCAACCCAATGCAGGGTTCTCAGGCAGAGGCGAAGGGGAGGTGAGAGGGGGCGGAACGAAGAGGCGAAAAAAAACGCCAAATTGTTCCCCGTTCCCTCTTGACAGGCGGGGGGGTCATTCATACAGTCCGCGCCCCTGCCGCGAGAGCGTTCCACCTTCTTGCGGATTTCTTGCGGGCCGCGGACTCCCTCCCCGCGGCGCGGTTTCCCCGGAAGCCACCGCAACGAGAGAAATGGAAGACGAGGGCGCCTTCCGCACGATCCGGCTCGATTTCGCCGGTGAGTGCCCTGACGCCTGACCATTCTCTCTGACATTGAAGCCGTTTCCACGCGGGCACGCCTCCGGCAGAACAGGGCGGGCTACCACGGGGCGGCAGGCACGGGTTCGATCGGCAGGCGCGCCGGCATCACAGGCGCGGAGAGAGCACCGGGCGAACCGAACACGACGATTACAGAGTAAACCGAGCACACTTCAAGATTTATCAGCAGCCGGAGGCCCCCAATGGCGAAAGATGTATTCAAGCGGGATAAAACGCACGTCAACGTCGGCACCATTGGTCACATCGACCATGGCAAGACGACACTGACGGCCGCGATCACCAAGTGCCAGGCCGAGAAGGGTCTGGGCCAGTTCCTTGCCTTCGACATGATCGACAAGGCACCGGAAGAGAAGGAACGCGGCATCACCATCAACACCGCCCACGTGGAATACGAGACGCCCACGCGTCACTATGCACACGTCGACTGCCCCGGCCACGCCGACTATATTAAGAACATGATCACTGGTGCGGCCCAGATGGACGGCGCGATCCTCGTGGTCGCGGCGACCGACGGCCCGATGCCTCAGACGCGCGAGCACGTCCTGCTGGCAAAGCAGGTCAACGTTCCCCGCATCGTCGTCTACCTTAACAAATGCGACATGGTGGAAGACTCCGAGCTTCTCGATCTCGTCGAAATGGAAGTCCAGGAACTTCTGGCCGACCACGACTTCGACAAGCACGGCGACGTTCCGATCATTCGTGGCTCCGCGCTCAAGGCTCTTGAGGGCGAGGACAGCGAGTACGGGATCCAGTCGATCGACCGTCTGATGGCGGCCGTTGACGAGTTCATCCCCGAGCCTGTCCGTGAAGTTGACAAGACCTTCCTGATGCCCGTCGAGGACGTGTTCTCGATCTCCGGCCGCGGGACGGTGGTTACGGGCCGTGTTGAGCGCGGCGTCCTGAAGAAGATGCAGGAAGTCGAAATCGTCGGTCTGCGCGAGACGCGCAAGACGACGGTGACGGACATCGAAATGTTCCGCAAGCTGCTCGATGAGGCACGTGCCGGCGACAACGTTGGCCTGCTGCTTCGCGGCACGCCGAAGGATGACGTCGAGCGCGGCATGGTTATCGCCCAGACCGGGACGATCAAGCCGCACACGAAGTTCAAGGCTTCGGTCTACATTCTGAAGAAGGAAGAAGGCGGCCGCCACACCCCGTTCTTCAAGGGCTATCGTCCGCAGTTCTACTTCCGTACAACCGACGTGACGGGCATGGTGATTCTGCCTGAGGGCGTGGAAATGGTCATGCCTGGTGACAACATCGATATCGACGTGGAGCTGATCACGCCGATCGCGGTGGAAACAGAGCTGCGCTTCGCGATTCGCGAAGGTGGCCGCACGGTCGGGGCGGGTGTCGTCACGGCCATTACCGAGTAATCGTCGAAGCACTTGGACGAGGCGGCGGCTGAAAAGAAACCCGCCGCCTCTTTCCTGTCTCTCGGCCCATCGAGAAAATTCGAGGTAACTTCATGGCGCGCCAGATCATTCGGATCAACTTGAGGTCGTTCGACTCGAGACTACTCGATTCGTCCGTCTCGTCCATCGTGGACACGGCCCGGCAGACGGGGGCGACGGTCGCTGGACCCGTGCCGCTTCCCACCAGGACCCGCAAATTCACGGTACTTCGCTCGCCGCACGTTGACAAGAAGTCGCGCGAGCAGTTTGAGATGCGCCAGCACAAACGCCTGATCGACCTTGTCGAATACACGCAGAAGACGCTGGATGAGCTGCAGAACCTAGAGCTTCCCGCGGGCGTCCACGCGGAAATCAAGCTGACCCAGCCGGCGCGCTGATACCCGCCTCGGGGCGGAACCAAGAAGGGTAACTGAACAATGCCCCTCGGATTGCTAGGCAAGAAACTGGGGATGACCCAGATTTTCGACGAGTCGGGATCCATGATCCCGGTGACCGTCATTCTCGCTGGCCCGAACTTCGTGGTCCAGAAGAGAAACATCGAGCGAGACGGATACGAGGCCGTCCAACTCGGTTTCGACGAACGCCCAGAGCGTAACGTCAATAAGCCCGACTTGGGGAACTTCCGCAAGGCGGATGCTCCTCCCTGCTACTTCCTTCGCGAGTTTCGCGGGGCAGAAACGCAGACCTACGAAGTCGGGCAGAAAATCGGCGTCTGCGACGTGTTCGAAGACGGCGATAGGATCGACGTGATCGGTACGTCCAAGGGACGTGGCTTCGCCAGCGTCCGCAAGCGGCACAACAGCCGCCCGGGCCCGAAGTCCCACGGCTCGATGTACCACAACCGTCCGGGTTCCGGTGGCGCGAGCTCCTATCCTTCGCGTACCTGGAAGGGAAAGCACAACCCCGGCCATCACGGCACTGAACGCGTCACGGCGCAGAACCTGCGCATCGTCAAGCGCGACCCGGAGAAGAACATTCTCTTTGTCCGCGGGTCGGTTCCCGGCGCCAACAATGGCTACGTGATGATTCGCAAGCACGCCAAGTAACCGCCAACCACCGGTAAGAAGTCCGCAATCGAGGCGATAAGATGCCAACGGTGACAGTGAAAAAAGCAGATGGGTCCGATGCGGGTAGCGTTGCGCTTCCCGAGAAGGTTTTCGGCGCCCCTCAGAACGAAGTGCTGGTCCGCGAGGCGCTGACCGCGTTCCTTGCCAACCAGCGCCAGGGCACGCACGCCACGAAGACACGCGGCATTGTGAGCGGCGGCGGCAAGAAGCCCTGGAAGCAGAAGGGCACCGGCCGCGCACGTCAGGGCAGCATTCGTGCGCCCCAGTGGCGCGGTGGCGCGATCGTCTTCGGGCCTCAGCCCCGCAGCTATCGCGAAAAGGTGAACCGCAAGAAGCGCCAGGCAGCCGTGCGGGCAGTGTTCTCGTCGCGTGCCGAACAAGGTGCCCTCCATGTGGTCGACAGCCTGGTGCTCGGCGACAAGCCGAAGACGAAGGCCGTCGTGAAGATGGTGGAGGATATCGGGGCGGAGGGCCGTGTGCTCTTCATCACCGAGGCGCCGCTGGAGACCTTCCTCTTCTCCGCGCGCAACATTCCCTACGTCAACGTTATCACGGTCGACGAGATCAACGTGTTCGATCTTCTGGTGAGCGACTCGATCGTTCTGACCAGCGCCGCCGTGAAGCTGATCGAGGAGCGTGCGCAGTCATGAAGAATCCCTACGACATCCTGGTGCGGCCGCTGATTACCGAGCGCGCCCTCACGCAGCAGGAGCTTGGCAAGTATACCTTCGAGGTGGCCCCTTCGGCCAACAAGAAGGAAATCAAGGCGGCTGTCGAGAAGGCCTTCGGTGTGAAGGTTCTCGCGGTGAACACGACTTCGATCAAGGGCCGGGTCGTTCTGCGCAACGGAATGCGCCCGGGCAAGAAGCGGGACGTCAAGAAGGCTGTCATCACTCTGGCACCCGGCCAGGCGCTGGAATATTCGTAAGCCGGCCACCCGCCGAGCGGAGATAAGAGACAATGGGTATCAAGAAGTTCAAGCCATACACACCAGTGCGCCGTTCGCTGACCGTGAACTCCTTCGAGGAGATCACGAAGTCGACGCCCGAGAAGTCCCTGCTGGTCAAGAAGTCGCGCACCGGTGGGCGCAACAACAACGGCCGTATCACCAGCCGGTTCCGCGGTGGCGGCCACAAGCGCCACCTGCGTCTCGTGGATTTCAAGCGCCGCAAGGATGGGATTCCCGCCAAGGTGGCCGCGATCGAATACGATCCGAACCGCACGGCGTTCCTGGCCCTGCTGCACTATGCTGACGGTGAGAAGAGGTACATCCTTGCGCCGCGCGGCCTCGTTGTTGGCCAGACGGTGCTGAGCGGCCCGGAAGCTGAAGCGCGTGTGGGCAATTGCCTTCCGATGAGCTCGATTCCGGTCGGTACTCTTGTCCACGCCATTGAAATGCAGCCTGGGCGCGGTGCCCAGTTGGCTCGCAGCGCGGGAACTTCCGCAATGCTCGTTGCGCGCGATGAGAAGAACGCCACACTGCGTCTGCCTTCGAGCGAGATGCGCGTGGTGCCGGTGAGCTGCCGGGCGACGGTCGGGGAGACAAGCAACCCGGATCACAGCCTGGTGGTGATTGGCAAGGCAGGCCGCAGCCGCTGGCTGGGGCGCAAGCCTCACAACCGCGGTGTGTCGATGAACCCCGTCGATCACCCGATGGGCGGCGGCGAAGGCAAGTCCTCGGGCGGCCGGCACCCTTGCTCGCCCTGGGGCCAGATTGCCAAGGGCAAGAAGACGCGCAAGCCGCACAAGAAGTCCGACAAGGCCATCATCAAGCGCCGCGTCAAGTAACGAACGACTCCGAAGCACAGGGAAAGCAGGTTCACCATGCCGCGTTCACTCAAGAAGCCGCCTTTCGTGGACGATCACCTTCTCGAAAAGGTGGAGTTGCTGAACGATACGAACCAGAAGCGCGTCGTGAAGACGTGGTCGCGCCGCTCGATGATCATCCCGGAGATGGTCGGTCATACGATCGCCATTCACAACGGGAAGGGCTTTGTGCCCGTGTTCATCAACGAGAACATGGTGGGGCACAAGCTGGGCGAGTTCGCGCCGACGCGTACCTTCAAGACGCACGGCGGCAAGACGGCGAAGGCCGTCGCGAAGAAGTAACAGAAGAGTCCCGGAGAAACGGGCAGACACACTCTGACGAACATGAGGACCATGACCCATGGGCAGGCGGGCACAAGAAAAGAAGGCGCGCAGACGCAATGAGCCGAAGGAGACCGCAAGCGGTCTTCCCGTGGTCTCGAAGTCGACAGCGCGTTACCTGCACTGCGCTCCCCGCAAGGTCGCGCTGGTGGCGAAGGAAATCCGCAACAAGTCGGTCGCCGAGGCGCTCGACGCCCTGCGGTTCATGCACAAGCCCTCCGCGGTTCCTTACGTGGAGCGCGCTCTGAAGTCGGCGATTGCCAATGCCGAGAATGTCAGTCCCGATCCCTATAACCTGGTGGTCGGGGAAATCCGGGTGGAGGGTGCGCCGATGATGAAGCGCATCCAGCCGGCGTCGATGGGGCGCGCATTCCGCGTCCGCAAACGCCTCAGCCACCTGCATATCTACCTCACCGAGGATTTCGCGTAAGCGCGCCGGACCCCGAACGCACCAGGAGGCATTCACCTTGGGCCAGAAAGTTCATCCAGTGGGATTCCGACTGGGAGTCATCCGTGACTGGGACTCCCGGTGGTTCTTCCCGACCAACTACGCCGACTACCTCCACGAGGATTTGAACATCCGGCGTTCGATTAAGAAGCGTTTCCAGCATGCTGGCATCGCGAAGATCGAGATCGAGCGTGCGACGACGCGGATCAAAGTGATCATTCACACCGCGCGTCCCGGGATCATCATCGGCAAGAAGGGCTCGGAGATCGAAGGACTTCGCAAGGACCTCGAGGCGCTCTCGAAGAAGAACGTCATCATCAACATCGAGGAAGTGAAGCGCCCCGATCTGTCCGCCCAACTCGTTGCGGAGAATGTCTCCGGCCAGTTGATGCGCCGAATTGGCTTCCGCCGCGCGATGAAGAAGACGATGCAGGCCTGCATGAAGAGTGGCGCCCTGGGCGTCAAGATTCACTGCGGCGGGCGTCTGGGCGGGTCGGAAATGGCTCGCCAGGAGTGGGTGCGCGACGGACGGGTTCCGCTGCACACGCTGCGCGCAGACATCGACTACGGCTTCGCAGAGGCCGCCACGAAGTTCGGCGTTATCGGCGTGAAGGTGTGGATCTTCCGCGGAGAAGTTTTCGACAAGAAGAAGAAGGCCGCCTGATTCAGGCTGGCAAACGAATCGAGCGCAGACGCCAAGGATAGAGGACGATGCTGCTTCCGAAACGCACGAAGCATCGCAAGATGCAAAAAGGCAAGCGCCGGGGTAAGGCGTACCGCGGTTCCGATCTGACCTTCGGTTCCTATGGAATCAAGGCGATGGAATGCGGCTGGATCACGAACCGCCAGATCGAGGCGTCACGCGTTGCGATTACGCGTACTGTCAAGCGCGGCGGCAAGATCTGGATCACGATCTTCCCGGACAAGCCGCTGACCGTCAAGCCAGCGGAAACGCGAATGGGCAAGGGCAAGGGCAACCCGGAGCACTGGGTGGCCGTGATCAAGCCTGGCCGCATTCTGTTCGAGCTCGACGGCGTGCCGCGCGAGTTGGCCCACGAGGCCCTCACCCGCGCGATCCACAAGCTACCGCTGAAGGCCAAGATCGTCGAGCGCGAGGAAATCTCCGCCGCGGTTGCTGGCCGGGCGACAGGAGAGTAAGGCATCATGGCTAAGGACTCGCTGACACCGGCGAAGCTGCGCGACCTTACCGTCGACGAGCTTCAGATGCGCCTCGACGAACTCAAGCAGCTGCACTTCAAGCTGCGCGTCCGGGCGACCACCAAGGAACTGAAGAGCCCGAGCGAAATCCGCTCGACCAAGCGGGCAATCGCCCGGATTCATACGATCCTGCGCCAGAAGGAACAGGCGGCCGGCTAAGCCGCCCCGACCCGTTGTCCGACCGCATTGAAGGAGTTAGGCCCATGGCCGAGCAGACACAGGAAACCCAGCCGGAAGCCGCTGTGAAGGGCACCAAAGCCCCGCGTCGGCATATTGGGCTGGTAACGAGCGCCAAGATGGACAAGACGCGGGTTGTCCTGATCCAGCGCCTGATCCAACACCCGTTGTACAAGAAGTACATCCGGCGCGACAAGAAGCTCTACGTGCACGACGAACAGAACGAGTCGGGCGTGGGCGACCGCATCGAGGTGGAGGAAGTAACCCGCCCGTTGTCGAAGCTGAAGCGCTACAAGCTGGTGCGTATCGTGGAGCGCGCGAAGTAAGGACGGGCCGATGCCCGCCAATGGACAGGAGAAGTTACGGCGATGATCCAGGAATACTCGGTTCTGAATGTGGCGGACAACAGCGGTGCGCGCAAAATCCGCTGCTTCAAGGTGCTGGGCGGCTCGAAGCGCCGTTACGCGTCGATCGGCGACATCGTGGTGGCGTCGGTTCGCGAAGCGGACCCCCAGGGCAACGTGAAGAAGGGCCAGGTCGTGCGTGCGGTGATTGTGCGCACGCGCAAGGAAGTGGGCCGCGAGGATGGAAGCTACCTGCGGTTCTATGACAACGCGGCCGTGCTGATCAACAAGGACGGCGAGCCGCTCGGGACACGTATTTTCGGAGCGGTGGGGCGCGAACTTCGCGCACGCAAGTTCATGAAGATCGTGTCGTTGGCCCCCGAGGTATTCTGAGACGAGCCGCCGAGAGGCGCGTACGGAGCGATTGAGATGAGTTTGATCCGCAAAGACGACCTGGTTGAGGTCATCACGGGAAAGTACAAGGGCGAACGGGGCAAAGTCCTCGAGGTCTACCCGAAGAAGGATCGTGTGCTCGTGGAAGGCATCAACCTCGTGGTGAAACACGAGCGCGTGCGCATGAGCGAAAAGGGCCAGGAAGGCGGCATCATCGAGAAAGAGGCGCCGCTGGATGTGAGCAACGTGATGCTTGTCGATCCCAAGACATCCAAGCCGGTGCGCCTGGGTGTTGAGATTGGCGAGGATGGCACGAAGCGCCGCGTCACGCGTGGCCGCAACAGCTCGCGCTCGGCTCTGGATTGAGCGCGGCAACCACCGGAATAACGGAAAGACCGAATCAGCGAGGGAACCGTTCGGATCATGGCCAAGAAAAAGGAACAGGGTGAAGGCATTGTCGTGGCGCCCCGCCCCGTGCCCCGCCTCCAGAAGAAGTACCGCGAAGAGATCGCGCCCGCCATGCAGGAGAAGTTCTCCTATGGCAACGTCATGGAAATCCCGCGGATCAAGAAGATCGTGGTGAACATGGGCGTTGGCGAGGCGTCGCGCGACATCAAGGAATTGGACGCGGCGGAGAAGGAACTGACGGTGATTGTCGGCCAGAAGCCGAAGACCACCCGCGCCAAAGTCAGCGTCGCGCAGTTCAAGATTCGCGAGGGCATGCCCGTGGGCTGCTTCGTCACTTTGCGCGGTGCGCGGATGTACGAGTTCCTCGACCGCCTGCTCAGCGTGGCTCTGCCCCGCGTGCGCGACTTCCGTGGCCTGCCGGGCAATTCCTTCGACGGGCGCGGGAACTATTCCATCGGTATCCGCGAGCACAACATTTTCGTGGAACTTGAATACAGCCAGATTTCCCGCAACCGCGGGATGAACATCACCATGGTGACGAATGCCCGCAGCGACGCCGAAGCCAAAGAGCTTCTTCGCCTCTTCGGCGTTCCGTTCCGCAACTGACCATCCCACTCGGAGGATCCCCGTGGCACGTACATCGCAAATGGCGAAGCTTCGCAAGACGCCGAAATTCAAGGTAAGGCACAAGAACCGCTGTCAGATTTGCGGGCGTTCGCATGCCTATATGCGGTCGTTCAAGATGTGCCGCCTGTGTTTCCGCAAACTCGCCAGCGAAGGACAAATCCCCGGCGTAACCAAATCTTCCTGGTGATTCACCGCCCCGCCGCTTTCGATCTCGGAGGTATACGACCCTGATGGTTCACACAGACCCCATTGCCGACATGCTGACGCGCATCCGTAACGCGAACATGGTTCACAAGGATCACGTCGACGTGCCCAACTCGAAGGTGAAGGTGGCGCTTGCCCGGATCCTGAAGGACGAGGGTTTCATCAAGTACTACAAGGTCATGCGTAACAACAAGCAGGGAACGATTCGCGTCTTCCTGAAGTATGGCCCCGCCAAGGAAAAGGTCATCAATGGCCTGGAGCGAATCAGCAAGCCCGGGATTCGCCGTTACATCAAGTCCGACGAAATTCCGCGTGTCCGCGGCGGACTGGGGATCGTGATTCTTTCCACGTCCTCGGGCATCATGACGGGCCGTGAGGCGCGCCGCCAGAAGGTTGGCGGAGAGATTCTCTGCACTGTGTGGTAAGATTTGACGGAGGTACCGGACCTTGTCCCGTATTGGAAAACTTCCCATCGCCGTTCCGAAGGGCGTCGACATCAAAGTCGACAAGGCTGTCGTGAACGTCAAGGGCCCCAAAGGCACTCTGAGCGTTGATACGCTCGGCCGCGTCGATGTCAAAGTCGAGGACGGCAACATTCTTGTGGCCCGCTATTCCGACGACCGTCAGTCGCGTGCCTTTCACGGCCTTTATCAACGCCTGATTTCCAACTGTGTCAAAGGCGTGTCCGAGGGCTTCAAGAAGGAACTCGAGATTCAAGGCGTCGGCTATCGTGCCGCTGTCCAGGGCAAGAAGCTGGTCCTGAGCCTCGGCTACTCCCACCCGATTGAGGTCGATCCTCCTGCCGGCGTGACGTTCTCGTCGCCCAAGCAGACGGAGATCGTGATCGAAGGTGCTGACAAGCAGGTCGTCGGCCAGGTGGCCGCGAACATCCGCGGCTATCGCCCCCCCGAGCCCTACAAGGGCAAGGGTGTGCGCTACAAAGGCGAGTACGTCCGCCGCAAGGTGGGCAAGAGCGGCGGCAAGTAACAGAGCCGACAACCCGCGATGAGGGGGCTACCAAGCGTCCTCTCCAGGGATCCGGGAGACTGAAAACATGAATGTCGACAGAAAACATCGCAAAGACAAGTGGGGGCGCCTTCAGCGCCGTCACATGCGCATCCGCAAGAAGGTTGTGGGCACTGAAGAGCGCCCGCGCCTGATGGTGCGCAAGACACTCAAGCACCTGTATGCCGTCGTTGTCGACGATTCGGCCGGCCAGGGCGGGCATACGCTCGTCTCGCTGACGACGAACAAGCGCGACGGCGTGGCGAACAAGAATTTCCGCAACATCGAGTCCGCGAAGAAGTTGGGCAAGGAAGTTGCGGAGGCTCTGAAGGAAAAGGGTATCGAGACCGTCGTGTTCGACCGCGGCGGCTACCGCTACCACGGAGTCGTCAAGGCTCTCTGCGACGCCGTTCGCGAGGGCGGCATCAAGGTCTGATTCCGGGTATGTCCCGGTTTCCACCGTCCGCACAGATTCAGAAGGGTACCATCATGTCGGTTGATTCGTTGGAACAAGAAGACGGCCAGGAGCAGAACCCCGGCGTCATCGCTCCCTACCGCCGCGAGACGGTGATCGATCCCTCGAAGCTCGATTTGCGCGAGGAGATGGTCAGCCTGAACCGCGTGTCGAAGGTTGTGAAGGGCGGGCGTAACTTCAGCTTCGCGGCTCTCGTCGTCGTTGGTGACGGCAAGGGGCACGTGGGTGTGGGCTTCGGCAAGGCGAACGAAGTGCCCGACGCGATCCAGAAGGCGATCGCGCGCGGCAAGCGCAACCTGATTTCGGTTCCGATCGTCGGCCGCACGATTCCCCACGAGGTGATCGGTGAGTTTGGTGCCGGCCGCGTTCTGCTGCGCCCCGCCTCGGAAGGTACCGGCTTGATCGCTGGTCCCGCGATGCGTGCGGTGCTGGAGATGGCCGGTGTGCGCGACTGCCTGACGAAGGTTTTGGGCAGCGGCAACTCGCTCAACGTTGTGAAGGCTACTTTCGAGGGCCTGAAGGTGCTGATGATTCCCGAGCTGGTCGCCTCCTTGCGTGGCAAGACGCTTGAGGAGATGCTGGGCAAGAAGGGCGCCGAGCGCTATCAGAAGGGCCGCGAGGAGTTCCTCGCCTCCGTCCCCATGGTCAGCGCCAACCGCCGCGAGAGCCGGGCGCCGCAGGGCACGTACAGCGCCGGCGGCCGTACCGGTGGAGCCGAGGCCGACAAGAACAGGCCGGGCAACTGAGGGCCGCAGGGCCCACAGGGAATTCCCGAGGAGCATTGACCAATGAAGAGCGTTCGCGTCACTTGGATTAAGAGCACCATCGGCTGCAAGCAGAGCCACCGCCGCACGATGGAGGCATTGGGGCTGAAGCACATGGGCCACAGCGTGGTCAAGGAGCTCAACCCTGCCATCAAGGGTATGATCGACTCGGTTTACTTTCTGGTTCGCGTTGAGGAAGTCGCATGAAGATTCATGAACTGCCTGGAGATCCCGGGCGTCGTCAAAAGCGCAAGCGTCTGGGCCGCGGCGAAGGCAGCGGTCACGGCAAGACGTCGGGCAAGGGCCACAAGGGCAAGCAGGCCCGCTCGGGCTCTGGTCCCGGTGGGCACTTTGAAGGCGGCCAGATGCCTCTGATCCGCCGTATTCCGAAGTTCGGGTTTCATAACCCGTTCCGCACGGAGTACGAAGTGGTCAACGTCGCGGCTCTCGAGAAGCACTTCGAGGCAGGCGCGACCGTCGATACCGAGGCACTGAAGAAGCTGCGCCTGGTGCGCACGAACAAGCCCGTGAAGGTACTGGGACATGGGGACCTGGGCAAGTCGCTCACGGTGAAGGTCAACGCCGTCTCCACCAGTGCTCGCGAGAAGATCACATCGGCGGGGGGAACGGTCGAACTGCTCGGCTGATTGCCGAGCGCGGCCCGACTCACCGCCGTCTCCCTAACCCGCGGACGGCACTGAATGTTCCAAGCAATCACCAATCTCTTCAAGATCCCCGATCTCAGGAAGAAGATCGCCTACACTCTGATGATGGTGGGCGTCTTCCGTATCGGCCAGCACATCCCGAGTCCCTTCGTGGATGGTGATCGCCTGAAGGAACTCTTCGAGCAGTCGTTTGGCTCGCAGGGTGTCTTCAACATGGTGAATATGTTCACCGGCGGTGGGTTCAGCAAGATGAGCGTCATGGCCCTCGGGATCATGCCGTACATCTCCGCTCAGATTATCCTGCAGCTCCTCATGGTCGTTTGGCCATGGCTGGAGAAGCTGAAGAAGGAAGGCGAGGCGGGCCAGCGCAAGATCGAGCAGTACTCGCGCTACGGCACCATCGTCCTCGCCATCGTCCAGTCCCTGGGTCTCGGGATCTGGATGAAGCAGAACAACCTGATCATGCCGGCTCTGTCGGAGGCCACGTTCCTTGGGTTTATCCCCGGAACGTGGGTTTTCCTGTTGATCGCCATGCTATCGATCACCACGGGCACGGCCCTGTTGATGTGGATCGGCGAGCGGATCACGGAAAAGGGCGTCGGCAACGGCATCTCGCTCATCATCGCGCTGGGCATTGTGTCCGCGTACCCTGGCGGAATCGCGCTGCTTGTCAGCCACTTGAAGTTCGGCTCGGTTGCAAAGATCTGGGTTCCGATTCTGGCGGCCCTGTGCATCTTCACGACAGTGATGATTATCCTGATCCAGGAAGGCGCGCGCAAGATTCCGATCCAGCACGCGCGCCGCACCGTTGGGCGCCGCGTGCAGACCGCGCAGACGAACTACCTGCCGCTGAAGGTCAACACGGCTGGTGTTATTCCCGTGATTTTCTCGAGCGCCATTCTGACCCTGCCGCAGACGGTCTTCGGCTGGGTGGGCGGTGGTGGTGGCGGCTTCATGCAGGGCTTGGGAATCTGGTTCTCTCCCAACACGCCCTACAATCTTTATGACATCCTGAACATCCAGAAGGAGAGTATCTTTCTTCTGCTGAAGATGGTGAACCTGTACACGCTGGCGTACATCGTGCTGACCGGGTTCTTCTGTTTCTTCTACACAGCGGTGACGTTCAATCCGCAGGATGTTGCAGACAACCTCAAGAAGTCGGGTGCATTCATTCCTGGCTATCGTCCTGGCAAGCAGACTGCCGACTACATCGACATGGTGCTGACGCGCATTACGACGGTTGGCGCGGTGTTCCTGGTGGCGGTGGCTCTGATCCCCATGGTGCTCTCAATGGCGTTCAAGGTGAACTATGCCTACGCGGAGTTTGCCGGCGGCACGGGCCTGATCATCGTGGTCGGCGTGGTGCTTGACACGATGAAGCGCGTGGAGAGCCAGATGCTGATGCGCCACTATGATGGATTCAAGATTCGTCGCCAGACTGGTGGCGGGGGAGGCTCCGGACGCTGGTCGGGACGCAAGTAGGGTAGGAACGGCGGATCGATGGGCTGACGAGCCGGAGGATGGGACGCAATGAATCTGGTCTTGTTCGGACCTCCGGGGGCGGGAAAAGGAACGCAGGCGCAGCGGGTTTGCGACCAGTATCTGCTGACGCACCTGTCGACGGGGGACGCGATCAGAAAGGCCATCAGGGAGAAGACGCCCCTGGGCCGGCAAGTGGCTGAACGCGTGGAACACGGGGAACTGATCCCCGACGACATGGTAACGGGAATTGTGGACGCCTTTATAGGGTCGCACCGGAGCCAGACGGACAGCTTTCTCTTCGATGGCTATCCGCGAACACTGAGACAGATCGAGCAGCTTGAAGGAGTACTGGAAAAGCACCGCCTGACACCCGTGGCCGTCGTCAGCCTCGAAGTACCTGATGCCGATTTGATGGACCGCATTACCGGGCGGCGGGTGTGCAGCGAGTGCCGCAAGACGTTCAACATCCACTCCCTCGACACCAAGGCGATCGAGGCTTGCGATGTTTGCAACGGGAACCCGCCACTGATTCAGCGGAAAGATGATTCGCCGGAGACAGTGGAAGAGCGCCTGAGAGTCTATCATGCGCAAACGGCCCCGGTCCTGCACCAGTATGAAATGATGGGTAAGTTGTCAGCAATTGACGGAACAGGAACACCCGACCAGGTTTTTGAGCGCTTGAGCGCCATCTTGTCGGAACAATACTAGGCCGCAGCGAGTTGGCGGCAGTGTGGCAGGAAAACGTGAGCCGGTCTGGCAGGAACGCCATTGAACTGAAAAGCCCCGCGGAACTGGACATCATGCGCCGCGCCGGGGCGATTCTGCAGAAGGTGATTCTTGAAGTTGTGGAGGCAGTGAGGCCCGGAGTCACCACGCTGGAACTCGACAAGCTGGCGCACGACCGGATCAAGCAGGCGGGAGGAAAGCCGGCCTTCCTGGGGTTGTATGGATTTCCAAAGACGCTGTGCATCTCGGTGAACGAGGAAGTGGTGCACGGAATCCCGGGAAAGAGGGAATTGGCGGAAGGGGACATCGTGTCGATCGACTGCGGGGTGAAGCTGAAGGGCTTCTATTCCGACACGGCGTACACGGTGGCAGTGGGGAAGGTGACGCCGGAAGTCGAGCGGCTGCTGGAAGTAACGCAGCGCTCCCTGGCTTTGGGAATCGAGCAGTGCCAAGTGGGCAACCGGCTTGGCGACATTGGAAACGCGGTGCAGGTTTGCGCGGAAGGCGCGGGTTTCTCGTTGATCAAGGACTACGGTGGCCATGGCGTTGGCCGGGCACTGCACGAGGATCCGCGAGTCGAGAATTTCGGAAGGCCGGGAACAGGAACCCGGCTGAAGGCAGGGATGGTCATCGCGGTGGAACCCATGGTCGCGATTGGCGAAGGTGATACGGAAGTTCTGGAGGACGAGTGGACAGTGGTAACCCGTGATCGAAGCTATGCCGCGCATTTCGAGCATACGATCGCTATCACGGAGAATGGCCCGGAAATCCTGACCCGGGTGGACTGAAATAGGGTTGACAGGCGGCCGCACGCCGTGTGTCTCTCTTTGGCTTGTCTTTGGCAGGCCAAAAAGACCTGAGCGCAAACGAGTTACCGGGAAAGTTCATGGCCAAGGAAAAAGGTATCGAAGTTGAGGGATCCGTCGTTGAAACGTTGCCAAATGCCATGTTCCGCGTGGAATTGGACAACGGGATGACGGTTCTGACGCACATTTCGGGAAAGATGCGGATGCACTATATCCGAATCCTGCCCGGCGACCGCGTCACGGTGGAATTGTCCCCCTACGACCTGACCCGGGGGCGCATCACTTACCGCAACAAGTGATCTTCCAGGCCAGGCGTCACAAGACCCCCAGGGCGGATTTGAACCGTACCGGGGCCAGGAGTACGGAACGATGAAGGTAAGAGCATCAGTCAAGCGCATCTGCAAGGATTGCCGCGTCATCAAGCGCCGCGGTGTAGTGCGCGTCATTTGCAAGAACCCCCGGCACAAGCAGCGTCAGGGGTAACTTTCGACTCTCTTTTCTGAGGAGTATCAACCGTGGCACGTATTGCCGGAGTGGACCTGCCCCGCGACAAGCGCGTTGAGTACGGGCTCACCTATATTTATGGAATCGGCGTGACGCGTTCGCGCGAGATTCTGGCAGCCGCCGGAGTGGACCTCAACACCCGTGTTCGTGACCTGACGGAAGCAGAGGTCTCGAAGATCTCCGCCCTGATCACGAGCAACTACAAGGTGGAGGGCGACCTTCGCCGCGAAGTGGGCACAAACATCAAACGTCTGATGGATATCGGCTGCTATCGCGGGCTGCGCCATCGCCGCGGTCTTCCTGTGCGCGGCCAGCGCACGCGGACGAATTCGCGCACTCGCAAGGGGCCGCGCCGCACTGTGGGCGCGAAGAAGAAATAATATCCAAGCAGCGTATTGACGGGATTCAAGGAGTCGTTTCGACATGGCCAAGAAAGCCACAGCCCAGCGCCAGAAGAAAAAGATAAAGAAGAACGTCCCTCATGCCATCGTGCATATTCACGCGACGTTCAACAACACGATCGTCACGTTCGCGGACCCGGTGGGGAACACGCTGGTGTGGGCGAGCGCCGGGACGGCGGGCTTCAAGAGTTCCCGCAAGAGCACTCCGTATGCGGCCGGCCAGGCCTCTGAGAAGGCTGCCTACGCGGCCAAGGAACATGGCGTCTCCTCATGCGACGTGCTCGTCAAGGGCCCGGGCTCGGGCCGCGAGTCGGCCATCCGCTCGCTGCAGTCCGCCGGCCTGACCATCAAGTCGATCCGTGACGTGACACCGATCCCACACAACGGATGCCGGGCGCCCAAGCGCCGCCGCGTCTAACAACCTGAACCAATATCGTCAACCCACCGATTCAAAGGACATCTTCAGTGGCACGCTATCGTGGACCAGCTTTGCGCCTGTACCGCCGTGAAGGGCGGAATCTTTACCTCAAGTCGGAGCGTTCCGCCGCCGCACGGCGCGTGAACGACCGCCTGAACACTCCTCCGGGGCAGCACGGCCGCGCGCCGACGAAAATGTCGACGTACGGCGTTCAGCTTCGCGAGAAGCAGACGACCAAGCGAATCTATGGTCTGATGGAACGCCAGTTCCGCCGCTATGTGGCACGCGCCGTGCGCTATCGTGGCGTCACGGGCCACGTTCTGCTCCAGTTGATCGAGCGCCGTCTGGACAACGTGGTCTATCGCGCGGGCTTCGCCCTGACGCGCCAACAGGCCCGTCAGCTCGTCGGCCACAACCACGTTCTCGTCAACGGCAAGCGGGTGAACATCCCGTCGTACGAAGTGCGTGTGGGCGACGTCATCAGCATCGTCGAGAAGATGAAGGCAAACAAGGGCATCCTGGAATCCGTTGATTACAACAAGGCGCGCGGAATCAAGGGGTGGATCGAACTGAACGACGAGGACAAGTCGGCGCGATTCCTGCGCATCCCCGAACGCGAAGAGCTGGACGACATCCAGATTCGTGAGCAGCTCATCATCGAGTTGTACTCGAAGTAAGCCTGGGAACTGCCTTCGCTTCCGCAAGGCAACGCTAGTGTTCCCAAGGATTTCGACGACCCTCGACACGACACAGGAGATTGCGATTCATGGAGCTGGAACTTAAGCCGCTCATCCGCCCCACGCGCCTCGTCCCCGACAAGTTGACGCTGAGCAATACCTTCGGCCGTTTCACTGTCGAGCCCCTCGAGCGTGGCTTCGGCACGACGATTGGCAACTCGCTGCGCCGCGTTCTGCTCTCCTCGATTCAGGGGGCCGCAGCAACGAGCGTCCGTTTCGAAGGCGTGCGCCACGAGTTCATGGCCGTCCCCGGTGCACGGGAAGACGTCAACGACATCATTCTGAACCTCAAGCAGGTCATCTTCGCTCTCGACGGCGATCTGAGCACGACAACGATCTTCCTCTCCAAGAAGGGCCCGGGCAAAGTGAAGGCCGGGGACTTCGAGTTGCCCGAGGGGCTGCGCATTCTCAACCCCGAGCAGCAGATCGCCGAGATCACCGACGGCGCGACACTCGAGATGGAAGTCCTCGTTGCCCAGGGCCGCGGCTACATGGCGGCGGTGTACCCCGAGATGGAGGACGAGGACGACATCGGCATTCTGCCGATCGACGCTGTCTTCTCCCCGATCCGCAAGGTGCGCTATGAAGTTTCCGACGCCCGTGTCGGCCAGCAGACGGACTACGACCGGTTGGTCATGGAAGTGACCACCGACGGCAGCGTGCGCCCCGACGAGGCGATCAGTTTCGCGGCGAAGATCCTGCGCGACCACCTCGATCTGTTCATCCGCATCGAGGACCGCGAGGCCAGTTTCGCAGAAGCCGGAATGATGGAAACCTCCGAGGGTGGCGAAGGTGTTGCGCCGATTCAGGCGATCCTCGACAAGTCGATCGAGGAGCTCGAACTCTCGGTGCGTTCGTTCAACTGCCTCGAAGCTGCGGGTATCAAGACGATCCGCGACCTCGTGCAGAAGACCGAAAGCGAAATGCTGAAGTACCGCAACTTCGGCCGCAAGTCGCTCTCGGAAATCAAGGGCATCCTCAAGCAGTACAACCTCAGCTTCAACATGAAGCTGGACGAGCGTGGCCTGCCCGTCAACATGGGCAGCGAAGACAAGGACTGATAGCCCCGCCGATGGCACTCCGGCGTTCTGCCGGGGAAAGCAGGCGGTCAACCGATTCGTACAGGCGAAGGTGAACGGAAATGCGTCATCGGAAAAACACGATCAAACTGAATCGCACGGCAGGGCATCGCAAGGCGCTCTTCCGTAATCTCGGCGTCGCGCTGATCGACAACGAGCGCATCCGCACGACGGAGGCAAAGGCCAAGGCCCTGCGTCCGTTCATCGAGAAGCTGGTGACGCTGGCCCGCAAGGGCGAGCAGCACCACCGCCGCCAGGCCTTCCAGGCCCTCGGCAAGAAGCAGGCGGTCCACAAGCTTTTCACCGACATCGGCCCGCGTTTCAAGGAACGCCCCGGTGGCTATACCCGCATCATCCACGACGGCCAGCGCGAAGGCGACGGCGCATGGATGACGTACATCGAGTTCGTCGATTTCGAGCCGGTGGCTTCCGCCGCCGAGGCACCCGCCGAGGAAAAGGCGGAAGCCTGATCCCCGCTCGTTCAACGTGCTTTCTCCCTGCCCCGGCCCGCAACGGCCGGGGCATTTTCATTCTGCCGCACATGGTCATTGCCGCACATAGGCGTTGACGGTTGCCGGAGGTCGCTTCTTCGTTGCGCGTGCTTTCGTGCAGGCAACCTCAAGAGAGACGGCGACGGAGTCGAACGATGAAGGCGATGGTGCTGACCGGTATCCGCGAGATGGAAATGCGCGAGGTGCCGGACCCGAAGATCGAGCGCCCGTCCGACGTCCTTGTCCGGATGGGTGCCGTGGGCGTTTGCGGGTCCGACGTTCACTATTACACGACGGGACGGATCGGCAGCCAGATCGTGCGCCATCCCTTTGCCGTGGGCCACGAAGGCGCGGGAACCGTCGTGGAGGTGGGCAGTGACGTGGAGACGCTGAAGCCCGGTGACCGCGTGGCGATCGAGCCGGCCATGACGTGCGGCAGATGCGACCAGTGCCTGAGCGGGCGGCCGAATACGTGCCGGAACAATCGCTTCCTCGGTTGCCCGGGGCAGGCCGAGGGGTGCCTCTCGGAATACATCGTCATGCCTGCGGAGAACTGCATCCCGATCAAGCCGGGGACGCCGATGGAAGTGGCAACGATCTCCGAGCCACTCGCCATTGGCGTCTACGCGGTGAAACAATCGATTCCGATGGCCGGAGCGAAAGTCGGGATTCTGGGAATGGGGCCGATCGGGTGGAGCGTCATGCTGCCCGCGTTGCACGCAGGGGCGGCTGCCGTGTATGGCACCGACCTTGTGCCCGAGCGCGTGGCGCTCGCCCGCCAGGGTGGTGCGGCTTGGGTCGGCAATCCCGGCGAAGAGGACGTCGTCGCCGCGATTCTCGCACGCGAACCCCTGGGCCTCGATGTCGTCTTCGAATGCTGTGGCAAGCAGGAGACGCTGGACCAGTCGCTCGATTTGCTCAAGCCCGGCGGCAAGCTGATGCTGATCGGTATTCCGGAGTTCGACCGCATCTCCTTCGTCATCGACAAGATGCGCCGCAGGGAGATCACACTCTGCAACGTGCGGCGCCAGCGGCACTGCGTCGAGGAGGCATTGGAACTGATCGCGGAAGGCAAAGTCGATGCAGGCCGGATGATCACGCATCGCTTCGCGTTCGAGCAGACCAAGGATGCGTTCGATCTGCTTTGCCGCTATGGCGATGGCGTTCTGAAGGCGATGATCGACTTCGGCGGGCGCAGCCGATAGGCGGCTGGGGCGGCGCTTGCCGGCTCTTTCAGGCGTGTTTTGCGGAGAGACAGGTTGTGCAGACGCCACGGTCGGGGGCGGCCCTGAGGCGTTCGATCGAGAGCGGCTGGCCGCACATGCGGCACTGATCGAAGTCGGCGTCGGCGATGCGCTCAAGGCGGTTGCGCAGGCGCGTGAGCTTCGCCTGGGAGTCGTGGATGGCCTGATTCACGGTTCCCGCGTTGATCATCGAGTCCAAGCGGCTCAGACGGCCGATGGCACTGTCGGGCGAGACGGTTTCGACGCGCTCGCGCAGTCGGGCGATGCTGGCCTCCAGCTCCGCGATCCTGTCGATCATCAGGGTTTTCAGTTCGGCACGTTCCTGCTCGGTGATCATCGTGAAGCCTTGTGGGGGAGAGCGGGTGATTTCGGAGTTTCCTCGTTCATGGCCCGGTGTATGTCCATCGGTAAGTGGCTCGCGAAATCGGTTGCGGTTTGCGAAGTGGATTCAAAGGCTTGCCCGTCGGCTCGATGAAACCTTCCGCCTCACTTGCCGTGAACTTTTTTCCGGAGTCTTTGCCATGCGTTTTCGTTTTGCCTTTCCCGCTCTTGCTTCCCTGCTTTTCGCTGCCGCGATGCTTGGCGGTTGTGCTTCCCGTTCCCAAGCTGTCTGCGATGCCGATCCGATGGCATCGTGGGCATGGGAACTGCCGTCGCCTCCGCCGCCGCCGATGGCATGGGTTGCCGCGGGGCCGTTTCGCCATGGCGAACGCACGCCGGAAAACGTCACGGCGATCGTCATCCACACGACTGAAGGGCGCTACGACGACGCATTGTCGTTTGCCGAGAACCAGGAACGTAACTTCGCTGGAGTCATCGGCTACTTCAAAAGCAACGACCGCAACGTCAGTTCGCACTACGTCATGGGGCGTCACGGCGAAATCTGCCAGATGGTTAACGAGGGGGACATCGCGCACGCACAAACGTACTACAACGGGCGGGCGTTTGGCATCGAGTGCGCCGGATGGAGCCGCCACGAGGAGACGTGGACGCCGGAGCTGTTGGACTCACTCGTTGATCTCTGTGCGTACCTCTGCGTGAAGTGGGAGATTCCCGCGTATCATCCCGAGGGTACGGCCTACGAAGGCCCGTACAGCGTTGTCGTCGATGAGGAGAACAAGCGTTTCGTGGCGCACGGCCTGGTGGGGCATTATCAGGTGCAGCCGTGGAACAAGAGCGATCCCGGCGAGCACTTTCCCTGGGAGGAATTCAGCGAGCGTGTGCGCGCCCGCATTCGCGAGTACGGAGTCGAACCGATCGAGCTTCCCTCTCCCGAGGCCAGCCAGGCGCGCGAGGTCTTCGCCACGGCACGCATCAAGGAAAAGCCCGTGCGCGCGGGCGAGCCGTTCACGTATGCCCTGACGGTGCGCGGCGAGGGCGTGGAGACGCTGGCCACTGAAGACATCATCTTCCCCGATTTCAGCGTCATCAAGGACCTCGCCGTTGCCGGGCCTCCAAGCCGGACGGAGTCGTCGCCGAACCTCGTCGTCTACGAGATCACGTTGAGCCGCCCCGAGGCGGGCGCTTTCAGCATCGGAGCCTCACGCGTCAAATTCAAAGGCGCGTGGTACGACACGCAGACGGTGCGCGTGAAAGTCGAATAAGCTACTCTGCGGCAGCTTGCCCGGCACGCACGCCGGGCAGGCGGTCCTGCAAGTCGAGCACACCGTAGCGGCGGCAGATTTCGGCGACGCGATCGAGCGGAATTGCTTCGCGCCGATGTCCGTCGTTTCCCGTCACCGAAGTGGCCATGAACATCGAGTTGTACACGGCTTCCTCGGTGGCTTCCGCCGTTGCCATGAACAGCGTGCTCATCGAATCGTTGGCGACAAGTGCGACGGGCGGGTCGAGGCGTTCTCCGTCGTGGGGGAGGCGGTAGGCCGTCGAAAATGCGATCACGAAGTCGCCCGAGCCGTTGCTCAGATACGACCCCGTCCGTCCCAGACCGATGATGGCGCGCTTGGCCACACGTTCGAGATTGCGCGGGGAGAGCGGGGCGTCCGTTGCCACGACGACCATGCACGAGCCGTCAACCCGGGGGCCGGTGGTGTAGTCGCTGAGCGGAAACGAGCCGAGCTCGCGCCCCACCGGCGCGCCGTTGATTGTCAGCACGCCGCCGTAATTCGTCTGCACCAGCACGCCCACCGTGTAGCCGCCGAACTCGGCGGGCAGGCGCCGCGATGACGTTCCGATTCCGCCTTTGAAGCCGAAGCACGACGTGCCCGTTCCCGCGCCAACGGTGCCTTCCTCGACGGGGCCGGCTTTCGCGCTGGCAAGTGCTTCGAGAACATGCGCGGGCGTCACGTGCATTCCGCGAATGTCGTTGAGCCAGGCGTCGTTCGTCTCGCCGACCACGGCGTTGACCGAGCGGACGCTCTCGTTGCCGTCCTGTTGCAGCGTATGCCGGATCAGACCTTCCATCCCAGCCGCGACGCTCAGTGTGTTGGTCAGTGCGATGGGCGTTTCGAGCGTGCCGAGTTCCTGGACCTGGGTCGAGCCCGCGAGCTTGCCATACGCGTTCCCCAGATAGACCGCCGCCGGAACCTTTTCGCGGTAGATGTTGCCCGCGTGCGGCAGAATCACGGTGACGCCCGTGCGAACGTTCTCGCCTTCCCACAATGTCTTGTGCCCAACGGCGACGCCATCCACGTCGGTGATCGCGTTCCATTTGCCCGTGGGCAGAATGCCCACGTCGATTCCCAGTTCACGTGCACGCATCCGTTTGCTCTCCTGCTCGGTGCTTTGAAGGGCAGGCGTCTCTGCCCGTCCCGGTGTGGTATTTGTTGGCGCCGCACAAACGCAGGCGGCGAGCACCACCGCGGCACCCAGCAGGAGCCGCTGTGCTTTCCGTGTTCCCCCAATCAAACCCATGGCATTCCTCATCCAAAAAGATGTCCGTGACTAGTACGCCGACAGGCGTGAGACAAGTGCCTTTGCCGGGCGCTTGTGTGTTCCCCACTCCTTTGTCTCGCGCAGGAACACGCACAGATCGTTTTGCACTCGTGCCCAATGCTGAACACCGCGCGCGCCTCCTCCGTGGCCACGGGGACTGCGCTGGCGATGACACCCGTCCGTCGGGTTGTGGAAGGCTCTGGGGCGAGGAGAGGGTGGCGGGTCAGGCGGCAGAGGATTCGCCGTCCCGGCCAGGCAACAGCAGGGAGTCCGGTCGGGGGGGGGTGGAGTCCGGTGGCCTTGAAAATGCAGGGAGCCGGGAGATCAATTCTCCCGGCTCCGGTGCAGTGAAACTGCTGAGATTGGTGCAGTTACTTGAAAATTAATGGTGCCCAGAAGAGGACTTGAACCTGATGACCCCTCCAGAACGGCACCTGGACCACCGGCCCTGAGCCGGTAACATCGACCTCTCCGAGATGCCCGGCGACGCTGACCTCTCTCCGGCCTCACCCCCTACCTCCCCTACATGGCACAAGAAGGACAGACCTCGATCTCGAAGAAGAGGCTCTGCTTCGTCGTCGACGACGGCTACATGGTCGTGCTCTCCGAGCAGGTGCTCATGTCGCTACTCTACGGTTCTTGACGGTGTACCTCTGGTGAAGCACTACCCTTGTCGGAGGACGAGGTTGTTGCCGCCCAAGACCGAGACCTACTTCACGAAGACCCTATGCCTGTTCGACTTCGATGTTCGCCTCAGGAAGCCTTCTGGCTCCCCGAGCGCGACGACGAACGAGGGATTCAACCCCGGTTCAGGCCTGGCCGCCTTTACGATTCGGGCAGGGTCTGGGCTTACCGGGAGAACCGTCAGCTTCGTCTGACCCTGGTGGCTCCGCAGCCAAAGAGAACCCGAGAGGCGTACCTGCGCCGGGGCTGGATGAAGAACCCCCTCGTGGTCGCCCAGAAGATGAAGGCCGCGTTCCACGAGGACATCGGGGCAAAGAAGGTCACCCAGTCGATGGTGGCCGAGCGCTTCGGTGTCAGCAGGTCCAGGGTCGCGCAGTACATCGGGCTGTTGCGCCTCCCAGATGACGTCATCGCATTCGTCGTGGCCGATGAGAACGAGGAGTACGTTGCGCATCTGACCGAAGGTAACCTTCGCGAGATCGCCGCCATGCCCGACCCGATCAGGCAACGACGTGCTTTCGCAGAGCTTCTTTCAGGTACACCGTCATGTTAGATGTGTTCCAAGGGTCTGTGGATGAGCCAACCCCTCTGCTTCCTCTGATGGCCTTGAAGGTTCCCCTGAGGGAGATCGAAGAGCTGGTCTGCGAGTGCAACGCCTCCCAGGAGACCCACGAAGATCGATCTCGGTGGCTCGAAGCAGTGCTGATCGAAGAACGTCTGCACATGACCGAACTTGGCTTCGTCGAGTGGGGACCGGACTGGGCCCTGGCAGATGCACCACGAGCTTCTGTCTTCTCCTGGACCATGCGCGTAGACATCGACCTGTTGCTCGTACGATGGGACGAGAAGCTGCCGCACTGGTGGTCGTACGGCGAGATGTTCAGCCACAGCGACTGGTTCGAGGACCTGGTCGGCAACCTTGAAGCGGAGGTTGGAAGACCTTGTAGTAGGGTTGTAGCTCGTAGACCGGAAGTACTATGAAGCTACTCGATACGATACCGTCGCCCACCTCGGCCCCCGGAGTCTTCCTCGATGGTCACCACGCCCATGGCGATGAGCTTCTTGATGCGTTCGGTGATCTTCTTGCCTGTGGGCTTGTCACCTTGCCGTGCGATCTGCGCAGCGATCTCCTGCGCGGTGATCCTTGGAGTCACGCGCTCTTCGTCGGCGATCGTGGTGAGGTGTTCGAGTACGCGGTGGGCGAGGTTGTCGATCTTGGCCGAGGTCGACTTCCTGGTCTGCTTGATGAGAGCAGGAGAAGGGGAGGTGATGGCGCGGAGTTGATCTTCGACGGCGCTGAGCCGATCGGTGATCTCCTGAAGCTCTTCCTCACGACGGCGGTACGACCCCTTGTCGATCCACTCGCGGGCCAGGGCCTGTAACAGAGGAGAGAGGTCGGTCTCGGGGCGCTTCCTCCTCTTGGCGACCTTGAGGAGATCCTCGGCGAGATCACCAGGGAAAACAGGACGGCTCTCGGATGGCTTCTTCGGCATGGTTTACGGACACCTCACGTACGTTGCAGGCTGAATGCAACGGACACCAGGTATCCGCAAGGTGCAAGGAGAAGAGGAAGACGCCGCGGGGAAAGCCCATCGTCACGGCCAGCAGGTCCAGGTCATGAAGAGGTGACTGCGAACTACTGGTCGTGGGGGGGATCGTCGTCGTCATCATCGGGATACATGGAGCTGCACGGGATCGGAATCTGGCCTCTTTTCAAGCACTCTTCCACCAGCTTCGCGAAGTCCTTGAGCGCGTACAATTGCATCGCGGACTCCTTCGCCTCATCGTCAAGTTTGTCAATCATCCGCTTCGTCTCGATGTCCATGATGGGAGCCACCTCCAATGGGGTTGCCGTATCTACGGCCCGACTCCCTGGAGGTCACCATGGGCGCGACCACGAATGCGCTCAGCAAGACCGCGAAGAGAAGCTCACCAGGTCGCATGGGCGCACCCGAACTTCCTGTACTCGCGTCGACCCTGCACCATCGCAGGAGCTACGTCCGTAAGATGGGAGCTGATCGAAGACAACGACAGCGGGAAGCGTTCATCGAGTGTGGTGAGGTGTCCGCGGACTCGAAGACCAGTCACCCCGCAACTGTCGAAAACTGAAAGTACGACTACAGGGCAGGAGGGGCGTCCACCATCAACCAGTGGGGAAGGTAACGCCACGCAGAACGTAATGAATCATCCAGAGACT
>JASGMJ010000057.1 GCA_030156535.1 Candidatus Sumerlaeota bacterium | reverse complement strand
CCGCTGTTCATCTACGCGATGGCGCCGTGCTTTGCATTCACGCCCGACCCGCGCTTCGCCGTGCTGGCGCTGGCGATGGCGGGGACGCTTGCGATCGGGCTGACGGGGATGACGGCTCGGCGCCTGTGGGGCGGATGGGCCGCCGTGGTGGCTGCGGCCATCGTGTGTTTTTCGCCAACGGCCATCGACCACAGCCGTCGTTTGTGGGGGCACGACACAATCATCTTCTTCAGCGCGCTGACGACGTACTGCACGGTGCGCGGCATCCAGATGCAGCGAAAGAAGTTCCTCTGGGTGGCAATGGCATCGGCGGCGGCCGCGCAGGCGTGCCATCTGACGGGGGTGCTGCTGTGGATTCTGCCGGTGGGGGCGCTGCTGATTTTCCGTCCGCGCCAGTGGAAGTTGTCGCTGGCCGTCGGCGCCGGTCTTCTCCTTCTCGTTTACGCGCCGTGGATCGCGCACGAGATCGCACCGGGGGAGGACGGCAGGCGGTTCGACGAGACGCGTCTGGTCATCGGCCTTGTGACGGGAGAGGCGGAAGTGGCGCGCCGCGCCCAGAGCCCGGATCCGGCATTCAAGACGTGGCTGCTGCAACTGGCCGATGGCGGGCACAATGATTTGCTCGGCCTGGAGTACGGCGCGTTTCTGCGCGCGCATCCGGTGCTGCGGGGGTTGTACTGGGTGGTGCACGTCGTGATGGCGGCCTTGGTGCTGTGTGCGCTTGCGGCATTGCTGGGCACGGCGTGGCGGCATCGCAAGCGCCCCACGACGCGGCGCTGGGCCCTGCTGGGGGCCTGCGCAGCACTGGCGCCACCGGTGCTGTTCACGATACTGCCGGTGACGACGGTGCCGCCGTATCAATTGCCCGCATTCATCCCGACGGCATTGGGCGTCGCGTGGGTGCTGACGCGGTTTCCGTCGATTCTGCGGGGGGCAACGTGGCGCGAGCAACGGAGCGAGCCGTTGCGTCGGCGGGCACTGGCGGCGTCGGCGGTGGCCGTGCTGCTGTGCAGTGTCTTTGGCGTGTGGTACACGATGGCTCAGAGGCGCTTCGTCGTGGAAGCGACACCGCTGCAGCGCACGACGACGATTCTCGACCACAAGCTCGATGCCATCGCGCTGATCGTCAGCACGGCGGGCGGCGCAACCTACGCCATCAGTCAGGACGGGCGCGACCCGCGCGCGGGCGTGGACTTCTGGGTGCTGTACCTGCATTACTACGTGTCGGGCGAAGAGCACGCGCCGACCGACCCGCTGGCCGAGCATCTGTACGTCATTCGCGACAGCAAGAGCGTGCTACGCCCCGAGGTCGCACCGTTTCTCGATCGCTTCGATGCAACGGAGATCGGCACATTGCGCGTGACGCGGCTGATGAAGGCAGAGGCGCGCGAATGGCGGCGCCTGACGGCGGAATATCCGTCGGCACCGCCGGAATAAGGCAGGATCTTACTCCTCCCCGTCGTCCTTCGCCTCAGGCTTCCCCTTCTTGCTGAACGGGTACTGGAGATCGCTCCACTTCCACGTGAAGAAAAGGAAGAAAGTGTGGCGGATGTACTTTGCCTCGGCGCCCGTGGTGGGCAGCTCGAAAGCGTAGGTGCCGTCGGTGTTCATTGCATAACCGCCCAGGCGTGTGCGGCCGCGCTGCCAGTCTTTCTTGAAGAGGCTGATTTCAGGCGTGTCGAAGTTGAAAGGCCCGCCACCAATGGCGAGCTCCGGCAGGCCAAAAAGGAACTGGAAGTCGTCGATTCCGGCGGTGGCAGCCGTCGGGCGCACGATCAGCGTGGCCTCCTCGGCACTCGCCACTTCAACGAGTCCGTTCGACAGAAGGTAGTCGTGCAGAAGGTTCTCGGCGTACTTCTGGTCGGGCACGTCGAGCGTGTCGAGACTCAGGAAAAACTTTTGGCCTGCGTAGGGAGAGAGGTCGGGCCATTGCGCAACGGCGCGGGCATAGGACTGGGAAATCAGCTCGCGCTCGATGGGTGTGCGGTCGGTCGTTGTCTTGCGCGATGTGACGCAGCCCGTGAGAGCAAACAGTGCGATGGCGACAGTGATGGCATGGAGACGAAATTTCGTCGGCATGGGATCCCCCGATTGAGTTAAATGAATGGCGCGTGATGCGGAACGACACGCCATGAAGGCGATTTCATTCCATTGTGGCGGTTTCGCCGCGCGGTGTTGCCAGTTGCGCGCCAACCTTCGGACCGCCCCCGGGCACCAGCCACGCATCGGCGCGCTCGGCGGGCTGGAGATCGAAGCGGCGCACGAGAGCGCGCGCCAACGCCCGGCCAACGTCGCGGTGGTCCTGCGGGGTGATGCGCGCGCTGGCGTTCGGCCCGTGGTTGACCTTGTTGTAGCCGCCCTCGAAGGTGAATGCGAACACGCCGTACTTGAACGTGATCCACTGGCGAGCGAGTTTCTCGCTCGTGTCGCCGCTCGATCCTTTGGCTGCGTCAAAACCCGGGTTTTCCTCTTCGAGCAGCGCCAGAAACGCCTTGGAATCGGCGGAGTACGTCGCGGGCGTCGGATACAGAGCGGGCTGGATCGCGGACGAAGCATGGAAGGCGAAGTGCGGTGAGGCGCCGGACGTGCTGTGCAGGTCGGCGAAGTAATCGATCCTGTTCCCTGCGGCCATCCACGCATCAATGCGATTCGTCACGGCGAGAACCTCCGGCGAGGTCGATGCCGAAGGATTGTTCCACACCCGGTTGAGATTCACACCCGCCTGGTTGTCGCGATAGTTGCCCGCCACGACGCCGTCGGGGTTGAGCATCGGCGCGACGAAGAACTCCGCGCCGTCGCGCAACGCGCGCCCCGTCTCGTCGTCTGCCAGCAGTTGCTCCATCAGGCCGTCGAGAAGATACGAGCCCGTCACTTCCGCCGCGTGCTGGCGCGTGACAAACCAGAAGACCTTCTTGCCGCCGGCCGGAACGGCCTCGGGGTTGGTAATGTGCAGGAGAAGGATCGCCCGCCCGCCGACACTCTGGCCGATGATCTCGCGCGTGACGTGCGGGTGCTGCTCCCATTCGGCAACGCGCGACACAAGGTAAGACCACGTGTAGGGAAAATGAAACGCAATGCGCTCCGGCGAGGCCGTGAACGTGTGGCTGAACGTGTAGGTCGTCGAAGTGTTCGACGCACTGCCCGTGACGAACTCCCACGTCGCACCGCCATCCTTTGAGGCCACGGGAAGCGCGGTGTTCCAGTGCCCCGGGACGTTGGACAAGTTCGTCTGCGTCAGCCGGAAAGTCAGCGTCATGCCCGCCGCACCCGAAACGTCGAAGGCAAACCATTGGCGGTCGCTGGAGTTCGTGTCGGGCTCGAACGTGAAATCGTAGGCGGTCGGCCCCGTCTGCACAAAACCCGTGGCGTTGCCCGACTCGAACGAGGAGTCGAACGCCACCTCGGCCTGCGCGGAGGCGAACAGCAGCAGGAAGAGAAGGAGCAGGACCGATGCTCGCGCTTTGTGGCCCGCGGCTCGACTGGCTGGTGCGCCCGTTGGCGGGCGGGATGAACCGTGGCGACTCGTGCAAAGCACGGATTCCTCTGAAAGCACCATGGGATTCTCCTGAAGGGAGAGATTGGGACGGATTTCGCTTGCCGAGGCATCAGCATATCATGATATGTTGATGCGAATTCGCCGGGGGAAGCATCTCCTGGCCGCATGAAAGACGGGACCGCCCATGCAGGCAACCGCCATCACGCGCCTCTTCAAGGTTCTCAGCGACCCGACCCGCCTTCGCCTCCTGCGGTTGATGGCGGAGGAAGAACTGTCGGTGATGGAGCTGGCGGAGGTGACCCAACTCGCGCAGTCGCGTATCTCCAACCATCTCAAGCTCCTGCGGGAAGAGGAACTGGTGCAGGAGCGGCGCGAGGGCGCGTGGCGGCACTATCGGGTGGACGCCGACCGCCTGCCGGCGGGGGCGCAGGGGTTGTGGCTGTCGATCTGCGAGGCGTGGAGCGGCGACGATTTGACGGCGGCGGACCAGGCCCGGCTGGAGGCGGTGCTGGCCAAGCGCCATGCCCGCAACGGCCGGTTCTTTGAGGAGATCGCGGATCAGTGGGACGAGGTGCGCGGTGAACTGTTCGGCGACGCGATCGGGCGTCATGTGCTGCGGGCGTTCGTCCCGGCGGACATCGTGTTGGCGGACATCGGCAGCGGCACAGGCTACGCGATCGAGTTGTTCGGCGAGCGCCCGCGCAAGCTGATCGCGGTGGACAGCAGCCCGGCGATGCTCTCCGTGGCGCGGCGCAAAGTGAAGGCCGCCGGTCTTCGCAACGTGGAGTTTCGCGAAGGCGACGCGCACGAGCCGCCCTTGGCGCCGGGCGAAGCGGACGTGGCCACGATGCTGATGGTGATGCACCATCTGGACGAGCCAGGGCGCGCGCTTGCAGCCGCCGCGGCGACGCTCAAGCCGAAAGGCTGGCTGCTGCTGGCCGACTTCGTGGAGCACCAGCAAACGTGGCTGCGCGAATCGATGCACCATCGCTGGCTCGGTTTCTCGCGCGACCGCATCGAGGAGTGGCTGGCGGGAACGGGTCTTGCCCTCTCCACGTGGAGCGTCCTCCCGGGAAAGTCATGGACAACAGCCGAAGGACGCCGCGCCCAAGTGCCCGACGGATTCGTCTGCACTGCGCAAAAGCACGGAACGTAGGGAAGGAAGCACGAATCTGCACGAAGTAGAAGTCAGATAACAAAATGTGGATGTACGAACGGAAAACGGAAGCCTGAAAACTTTCTCTCGAACCACGAACCACGCCAACCTAACCGAAAACTGAAAACAGAAAACCGAGAACTGAATACTGAACACTGAACACAAAAAAAGGAGCTCCCCTCAAATGACCAGCGCACTCAAGACCGAAGTGCCGCCCTTCAAGGTGGCGAACATCGAAGAGGCCGCCTATGGCCGCAAGGAAATCGCCATCGCCGAGACGGAGATGCCCGGCCTGATGGCGATGCGCGAGGAGTTCGGACCCAAGAAGCCCCTGAAGGGCGCAAAAGTTTCCGGTTCGCTGCACATGACGATTCAGACGGCCGTGCTGATCGAAACCCTCGTGGAACTCGGGGCCGACGTGCGCTGGGCATCGTGCAACATCTACTCGACCCAGGATCACGCCGCCGCCGCCATCGCCAAGGCGGGCGTCCCCGTCTACGCGTGGAAGGGCGAAACCCTCGCCGACTACTGGTGGTGCACGAAGATGGCGCTGATGCATGAGGACGGCGGGCCGGACCTGCTCGTCGACGACGGCGGCGACGCGACCCTGATGATCCACCTGGGCGCCGAACGCGAAATCGAATTCGAGAAGACCGGCAAGAAGCCCGCCATCATCACGTCGAGCGAGGACGAGCAGGAACTCACCACGCTCCTCAACGAAACGCTCGACGAAAACCCCACGATCTGGCGCACCATGGCGAAGAAGATCGTCGGCGTCAGCGAAGAGACCACCACCGGCGTGCATCGCCTTTATGAAATGGCCACGAAGGGCACGCTCGCCTTCCCCGCCATCAACGTGAATGACTCCGTCACCAAATCGAAGTTCGACAACCTCTACGGCTGCCGCGAGTCCCTGATGGACGGCATCAAGCGCGCCACGGACGTGATGATCGCCGGCAAGAAGTGCGTCGTTCTCGGCTACGGCGACGTTGGCAAGGGTTGCGCCCAGGCCTTCGCGGGTCTTGGCGCGCAGGTCTCCGTCACCGAGATCGATCCGATCTGCGCCCTGCAGGCCTCGATGGAAGGCTTCTCCGTCGTCACGATGGACGACGCCTGCGCGTGGGGCGACATCTTCGTCACCACGACGGGCAACGTGGACGTGATCACGCGCAGCCACATGGACAAGATGAAGAACCAGGCAATCGTCTGCAACATTGGCCACTTCGACAGCGAGATCCAGGTGGCCGCGCTCAGCGACCTGAAGTGGGAGAACATCAAGCCGCAGGTCGATCACGTGATCTGGCCCGACGGCAAGCGCATCATCCTGCTCGCCAAGGGCCGCCTCGTGAATCTCGGCTGCGCCACCGGCCACCCCAGCTTCGTCATGAGTGCCAGCTTCACCAACCAGACCATCGCGCAGGTCGAGTTGTGGGAGAACCGCAAGACGGGCAAGTACGAGAACAAGGTGTACGTGCTGCCCAAGAACCTCGACGAGAAGGTCGCAGAACTCCACCTCTCCAAACTCGGCGTGCAACTGACAAAGCTGACCGAGAAGCAGGCCAAGTACATCGGTGTGCCGCAGAACGGCCCCTTCAAGCCGGAGCACTATCGCTACTAATCCATACCACTACCATCGTACAATACGAGAGCCGCTCCTTCGGGAGCGGCTCTCTTGTTTATGGCTACTCCGGCGCTTTCGAGTCTGCCAATTCCGCGCAACTTGTCAGGATGTCCCCCCCAGAAAAAAACAACTGCTCTCCGCATCGCCTGCACTCCTGGCGACGACCAGAGAACGCCAACAACGAAAAGTAGTATGCATTGCAGGAAATGAGAAACTCCATGAAGCCCCGATTGGGTCATGAGGCTTTCGCTCCACCTATCTTCTCCTTGATTCAGATCTTGCATTAATTAAAAATACTACATATGGTGGCCAATACCAAATGCAGGACGCATAGAACCCCCCAACAAAGTCGACGCTGATGCCACCAACTTCTGAGCTGTACCATACCAGTGGCAAACCGACCAGATGATAGAGAAAGATGGACAGAAAAGAAAATCGGAATCTCTGATAATACAGAACGAGGTCCATGGCAAGCACGGTTGGAACTTGCGGCAGATATTGTATGAAGGATTCCCACATGCCGGTTCCTCCGGGAAGGGGATGAAGTTACCGTGTGGCTGGAGTCCAAATAAACGGCCGCCTGGCCCGCGCTCCGGGACGGGGATTGAGTTCGATCGGTTGGGAAAGACCCGAATGCATGTCCTGACAAAGTTGCAGCAACTCCGCCTCAGCGATCGACTCCCTCGCCTTCAGGAGACGCCTGATGCGTTCACGCGCGAAGTAGTCGCGCCCGAACGCCACTGTCTTGAGGAAATGGAGCACTCTCTTGGCGTTCATTGTCAGTCACCGGGGTATCGCACTGCCGCACCGGAATCATCGCCAACAATAGCCCGACGCTCGCCGTATCGACGGCATCGATCTTGGCCATCACCCACCCCGAGCATCTCCGGAAAGATGGGGGTTGGGGGCCACCCGAATCGTCTCTTCGCCCCTCCCCCGCCGGGGGCCTGCCCATTCTTCTCCCCGGCAAGCGGAATATTCACGCAATCCGCATCAACCTCCAATAAAAAACGCCCTTCCGCCGGGGGGGGCTCCGGGGGATTCGTTTGACATTCCTGCCGGGGGGGCCGCTATGTCCCAGTAGTAGGCTCACGGCCGGGCATGGTTCTTTGTGCCTGGCCACCGGTTCTGGTGCCGGAGCCGCCAAGTTCTCTCGAAGGAGGCGCCCCGAACGTGGGTCGAAGCGCCGTGATGGAATCGACGGAAACCACATCCCGGGACCCCGTCGCGACAAACGTCCAAGTCGCCGTGCTCGACGACGGCCGCACCGCCGTCGTGCGTGTGGCAGGGCGTGGAAACTTCATGAACAGCGTCCCGCTGAAAAAGTTCGCCGACCGCCTGGCGCGCAAGGGACACCCCGAGCGCTTCATCATGGACCTGGCCGAGTGCGAGACACTCGACTCCACGTTCATGGGGGTGCTCGCCTCTATCAGCCTGCTCCAGACCCGCAACGGCCGCAACCGCCTCGTGGTCTGCAATGTCAACCCCCACGTCCAGAAGCTGCTCACCACGCTGGGCCTGTCGCGCCTGATGGACGTCAACGGGGCCGCAAATACCTGCGCCGCCGATCTCGCCCGCGCCGAACTCGCTCCCGTCGAGGATTCCGAGGTCTCGCACACCGAACAGATCAGCCACACCCTCGAAGCCCACAAGACGCTGACCCGCGTCGACGGCGACAACGCCGTCCGCTTTCAGTCCGTCATCCACTACCTCGAAAAGAGCCTGGAAGAAGAGCAGGACCCCAAGTAACGGGACGAGATCGGAAGAGC
>JASGMJ010000003.1 GCA_030156535.1 Candidatus Sumerlaeota bacterium | reverse complement strand
TTCCCCACTGTTTTCACGAAAGGCCATGGCACAAAAGCTCCGAGCAGAATTGGTCGTCTACTTGGAAGCAAGAATCAGGGGATAGCGCAGAGGTTTCTAACCGGTGAAATTGACGAAGACGGCGTTGGCTTCTATTCGCCACGCTATGAAATCGCTACGTCAGGCAGGATTTTCGAGCAGGGGGTAGGCGTACAGGGCTGTCCGAGAGAACTGCGCAAGGCATTGCTGGAACTACCACCCGAGTATGACCTTCAGCACTACGACATTGTTTCCAGTCAGCTTGTTTGCCTTCTTCAGCAAATACGTTTGGCTAAGCGGCTTGATGCCCGTTTCAACGTCTCGACAAAGTGGATCGAGAAGTATCTCACGATTGACAAAGCAAAGCGGCTCTTGGCGACGGAAGCTGGCTTGATCCACGCAGGCATGAATGAGGAAGAGCTTGAGAAGGGCACCGGCATCTGGAAGAAGTGCCTCTACGGTCTCCTATTTGGTTCCAAACTGGAAGAAGACTGGGGAGCTTGGAAAGCACTTCGGGATTATGCGCCGAACAACCTCGAACAAACACTTGCACAGGTGAAGAAAGTGCTGGGACCGCTGGAACGTATTCTGAACAAATGGCGCAACTGGCTTGCACGCCATTTGGTGAAGGGCGAAACGTGGGAAGAGGAATCCCGTTTTCATGGTCCGTTGCTGGGAGCCCGAAAAGTAAAGCGACCCGGCGAGCACATCCTTAAGGTCTCAAACGCATGTGGCTGCATTAGAGAATTTCGCCTCGATAGCAAAGGACGTTTGCCAAAAACAGCCGGGAGGAAAGTTGCCGCCCACATCATCCAAGGAATGGAATCTGCCGCCATTCACTGGCTCACCATACTTCCGACCATGCGCCCTCAGTTTAACTACCGCGTGATTGCAAACATCCACGATGGCGTTATCACGCTTGGTGAAATCCCCAAGGAAGCTTGGTCCGAAGCCTGCCACCGTGCAGGGCTGGAGGGTGCAGGACTGGAACATAAGGCGCTTTAATAAAGCTTGTGCTTGCGTATCAATTTTTCGGGGTGTGCCGTCTCTTTTCGTTCTGCCTTTACCTGAACCTGAATTTTCAGTGCGCCCCGATCATGTGACAGCCTCCGCAGTCCCCTGAACCGCCCTTGATTTCAACACCTGAGTACCCCCCCCCACCCCGGATGTCGCCTTCCGACTGTCTTCGAGAGTATATACAGAAGGAGATGTTGGAGCATGGCTTACTGCACAACTCCCAAGTACCGAGTGAAGGATTGGACTTACCAAGGCAAGACCTCCAAGGCTTGGGAATTCTATCTGTGGGTGATTGAGGGAGACGACAAGAAGCGCATCCGTAAGTGTGGCTTCCCGACCAAGAAGAGCGCTGAAGCAGCGGCGAAAGCGTATGTGTCGGAAGTTGAAAAGAACGGAGTCCGGGCAAAGAAGAAGGAATATCCCAAGCTTTCCAAGTTTATTGAGCGTTACCTTGCGGAAGGAAGCTCGCATAAGCGCGCCAGAACGATTGAAACGGACACGCGCGATTTAGAGAACGTCCTTCGCGTGGTAGGGGATGTGCCGCTCAACAGGGTCAGTTCAGAGACGTTGGAGAACTATCAAGCAAGCCGACTCCGTGAAGGAAAGAAGCCCTCAACGATTCGCCGCGAAGCCTCTTCCTTCACAAAGCTGATGAGTGCCGCGAAGCGCTGGAAGGTGCTGGAGGTCAACCCCCTGCTTGGTACGCCTAAACTGAAGTGCCCGGAAGGTGAGATTGTCTTTCTGGAGCCGGAAGAAGCGAAGGCGATTCTTGAAGCCTGTGACCGGCTGAATGATTGGGGGCACCACAATATCAAGCGCGAATGTCGCTATCTTCGCCCTCTGCTTTCAGTGGCGCTCTATGCGGGTTTGAGGAAGTCAGAGATTTTCCACTTACGCTGGCGGGATGTGGATTTCGCGGCAAAACGTCTCCACGTCCGCAACTCTGAGGCATTCACAACTAAGAGCGGCAAAGGGCGTGTTGTCGACCTTCACCCGGCACTTGAAGCAGAATTGCGAGATTGGCAGGACTGGTTTCGAGTGGAGATGGAGCGGGCAGAACAAAGAAGCGTGAATAGCAGGCTGACTCCTCAGCTTCGGGCGAAGGCATTCCAGCGAGTGGAGACGCTACGGGTTGCCGCCCCCCGCCCCAATGGGCTTGTGTTTCCGTCCTTTGACAAAGCGACCGATGGTCTTCTTGTTCCGCTGGATAATGTGCGGAAGTCACTCAAGAAGGTTGTAGAACTCTCGGGAGTGGGAAGGAACGTGACGCTCCACCACTTCCGGCATACACATGCGGTTTGGGCTGCCCGGGCTGGCGTCCCTCCCCTGAAACTTCAGAAGGCGCTTGGTCACGCCTCACTGACCACTACTGAGATTTACTTGCGGGTTGCTTCCTGCGAATCGCTGGGAGTGGCTTCAATGCTTCCAGATGTGTTTGAGGACACGCCCTGCGGAACTGCGAAGGCGGCTAGCTCTCTTCGCCGCGAGGAAGTCCACGAAGACCTTCCGCTGCGGCAGCGCCACCCTGAGCTTGGGAACTGGAGAAAGAGTGGAGAAAGTACAACGAGCGACCACAACGGCAGAGTGGTTGAAGTTGGTAAGTTGAATCAAATCAAGGAAGAAAATGGAGCGGGACACGGGGCTCGAACCCGCGACCTCCACCTTGGCAAGGTGGCGCTCTAGCCAACTGAGCTAGTCCCGCTCAAGCAGGGACGCGGAAGGTGCCCCCAAGGCCTTGTGCGGTCAAGAGAAAAGCACACACTTTTTCCACCTTTTTCGTCACCCCGTGCGGGTGTTGGGCTTGACGGACAGCATACCGGCAAACCGAGAATGCGCCCCTTTCGCCGGGAGCCACTTCGGAATCCGTGCGAGGGGACATCCCTGAGTTTTGGCGGCTGCCGCCGGGGCGAGGAGTTTTCCGCGGCCATGATGCAGACACTACGTAATCCCAAGGTGCTCAAGATGGGCCTTTGGGTCATTTTGGTTCTCACGATTCCGTCGTTCGTTTTGTTCTACGGATTCGGAGGATCGGATTCGCCGTCGGGCGGCTCCATGGGCCCGAAGACCGCCTACGTCACGGTGCAGGCGGACAGTGGCAAGGTGGAGATCGGCGCGCAGGAGTTGAAGGCTGCCCGTGAGGAGCTGACCAACGAGTACCTGCGCCTTTATATGGGCGTCACGGGGCAGCAACCCACACAGCGCGTTGTTCTGCAGATTCAGAACGGGCTGACGAACAAGCAGATCGCCGAGTATGCTGTCAGCCGTGTGGCGTTCAGTGAACTTGCCGAGAAGTCCGACCTGCTTGTCACCAACGAGCAGGTGAGCCGCATGCTGCGCGAGCAGGGGGTGACGGCCGAGCAGTTGAACGCCTTCCTGAAGTCGCAGGGCATGCGTGAGATCGACTACTTGCGCCAGGAACGTTTCCGCCTGCGCACCCAGAGGATGGAGTCGCTGATTGGCTCGCTGGCCAAGACGTCGCTTCTTGAACTCTGGCTCCAGTATAAGCTGGAGAATGACCGTCTGCGCGTCGCCTATGCGAAGGTGCCCGTCTCCAATTACCTCGACGAGGTGGAAGTGACGGACACGGAAGTTCAGGAGTACTATGAGGCGAATCTGGATCGTTTCGTGAAGCCCGAGGAGCGCGTTTACCGTTATGTGCTGCAGGAGGCGCCGCCTCTGCCCGACAAGGAATACGAGGTGACGGAAGAGCGCGTTCAGGAGCTCTATGACGCCATCGATCCGCAGCAGGACCCGCGATTCTTTGAGGAACCCGGGCGCACCGTGCGGCACATCATGGTCAAGCCCGCCGAGGGAGAATCCGCGGACGAGGCCATGGCGCGCGCCGAGGAACTTCGCCGCCGCATCGTTGAGGACGGCGAGAACTTTGCCGTTCTGGCCAATCAGGAATCGCAGGACGAAGAGGCCCGCGCGGGCGGACTGGTCAAGGGACGCGTCCGCGAGGAGACGAAGGACGAGTTCGTGGCGCTCTATGGCCCCGCCTGGTACGACGCCGCGACGTACTACAATGTGGACGACATTTCCAACGTGCTCGAATCGGAGGGGAACTACTACATCCTGAAGATCGATGCCGAGTCGGACGGCAAGCTGCCGCTCGACCGCGCACGCCCGATTCTTGAAGGTATGATCCGTTCGGAACTGCGGGCGGCCGATGAAATCGAGCAGCGCGAGCAGATGCAGGCCCTGCAGATCAAGATGCAGCAGGAAGCGGCCTCGCGCACGTCGATCGACGGCATCGCCCGCGCTCTGGGCAGCGAGGTGCGCGAAACGTCGCCGACGCTGGCGACGCGTTATTCGCTGCCGGGCATTGGCGATCTCTCCTCCCACCGCGAAACGATCGACGATTTGGAGGAGGGCGACATCGGCCCTGTGATGATGGCGACGGGCACCAATAATCTCGTCATTCTGCAGCTCGCGGAGATCATCCCCGAGCGCAACTTCAGCCTCGGTGAAGTACACGACGACGCGGCGGAGGCCGTCCGCCGGCAGAAGGCAACCGAGCGTGCCCGCGAAGTGGCCGACGATCTTGCCGAGCGCGTGCGTTCCGGCGACTCGATCACCAGCGCCGCACTGGAACTCAATCTCGCCGCGCGCGAGACCGAGGAGCCCTTTGGCCGCATGGAGCGTCCGGCTGACCTGCGCATGGTGCAGGAATTCCCGAACGTCACGCTGCGCGGCGATGTCGGCGACGTCTTCGTGGCCCAGTCGGGCTTCGGCGATTTCGTCGACTCGTGGGTCGCGTTCGAGATTCTCTCGAAGCAGGAACCCGAGAAGAGCGCCTTCCTGAAGGACATGCAGCAACTTGAACTCGGCATGACGAACGCCAAGCAGATGATGTTCGTCGATGAGTTCCGCAAGGACTCGCTCGAAACGATGAAGGCCGAGTTCGACGAGGACTACATCAAGCAGGACCAGGGGCGGCGCAGCCGGCGCAGCGGCGGCTGAGCGACAGCAGGCAACTTCATCGCAACCGCCGCGGGCCGGGAGAGCACCAACTCCCGGCCCGTTTTCTTTTGCCTCGCGCGAATGGCGCGCAGGCCGAACACGGTTGACAGTGTGCGTGCCGTCCACGACACACGCGCCTCTGTTCAGCGACTCCCGCACCAGGCCGCCACGATGTCTCGCCGAATGACGTTTCTGTTGATTGTGTTGTGGCCCATTCTGGCGCTGCTGCTTCTCGGCTGAAGCGCCTTCACGCGCCGCCGCGTGCGCGTTCCCAAAACTCCATCATCGCTGCAACGTGCGCCTCGATCGTGAACGAAGCGAGAACGTGCCGGCGCGCCGCCGCGCCGCGCTCGGCCAGGCGGTCGCGTTCCGCCCACAAGCGCACGATGCAATCGGCCAACTCAGTGGCACTCCCCTCCCCCACCAGGAACCCGGTCTCGCCCTCACGGATCAGCTCGGGGATGCCGCCGATGCGTGTTCCGATCGAGGGGGCTCCCACGGCGCCCGCCTCGATGATCGTGCGGCCAAAGCCTTCCTCCGCCGAAATCAGCAGATTGACGTCAATGGCCCCGTACAGCCGCGCGATGTCCTTCTGGAACGGAAGCCAGCGCACCCGCCCGCACAAGTCCTCGGCTTCGATGCGCGCGCGCACCGACTCGCCGTACTCCACCGTGCTCTTGAACGGGTCGCCCGCGAGCAGAAGGCGCACCGGCACGCCCCGTGCCGCCGCCTGGGCAACGGCCTCGGCCGCCACGAGCTGATTCTTGCGCGGGGAAACCAGCCCAAAAAGCCCCAAAACCAACTCGTCCTCCCCCCAACCCAACTCCGCCCGCAGCGAACGATCCCGCTCCCGCCCCCCCAAATCACCGACGTCCACACCGTTGTGGATCACGTCGGTCCGGTCCTCCAGCCCCGTTCCATCCAGCAGCGCCTTGCACGCAGAACTCACCGCAGCGATCCGCGAACACCCATCCAAATGGTACTTGGAAACGTGGCTTCGCGGAATTCCGAGGCGAATATGGGAGGTCACTCCCACATTTCCCCCACATTTTCCCCCGGTCCACACGCCCTGCGGCGTGATGTGGTACTCGTTGCAATGAATCACATCCGGTCCGAACCGCCGCGCGAGGCGGTGCAAAGCGGGCAACTGGACAAATTGCGCCGTCAGCCGCCCCCGCCACTTCCTCCACGCACCATGGGGAACGACCTCAACCGGGACTCCAGAACGTTGAAGCTCTTCGGTTAAGCCCGACATTCCCGGGCAGACAACCAGTGGCTCGACCCCGCTGGGCAAATGCGTTGCCAGAGCCAGCAACGACTGGCGCGCACCGAGGAGACGCACGCTGGGAGTCAGAAAAAAAATCTTCATTGTGAGATCAAGGGAAGGGTGCCGAAGCCCCCGGGAGGCAACGAAGCCCCCAGAAAACTGAATTTATTGAAGTTAGGGGGCATTGTCGCGCGAAATCTGTTTTCCACAACTTTCTCGGTTCTTTTGAAATAAAGGAAAAGATGCCATATGGTGTAGGAGGCCGCTATACATACCACCAGATATGGCACCAGCCACGGAGTGCGAAAGCCGCTTCCTCGTGTTTAAAAGGTGCTTGACCTTCTGAGCACCTCTGGGGGAACCAACCCTTTAGCGGGGTTTCTTGCCCAAGATTGCCCACACAGTGGGAACGGAGCACAAAACGAAAGGCCGGACAGTGGACGCAGCACTCGAACTGACAGGCATGGTGGAGGCGAAGGTGGACGACCGTAACCGCGTCGCCATCCCCGCTCGCTTTGTCGAATCGCTGCGCGCATTGTCTCTCTCCGCTGATTCCAAGGGGCCGCTCGAGGTTGTTATTAGCCTCGATCTGATGGGCAAGTTGGCGGTGTTTCCGGACAAAGTCTACTCGGATTTTCGCGAACACCTGGCAAATCAGGACCCGTACAGCTTCCAGAGCGAGGGCATGCGCACGCTGATCCTTGGATCGTCCGAGCGCCAGACGTTGGACAAGCAGTCGCGCATCCGGATTCCCAATCCGTTGGGCAAGCGCAAGGGCCTGAGGGGCGAGATCGTGGTCCAGGGGGTGGGCAATCGGCTGCAGCTCCTGAGCATGGAAGACTGGGAGAAGAGCCTGGATGCCTACGAGGCGCAGGTGGAGCAGATGCGCATGGCGGAAGTGCGCAGGATGACAGGCGGCTGAGCGCTGGAGACTTGGAGCGCTGCCTTGGGCGGGCGCTCGCGCGGCAGTCGTGGATTCCCGGGGTGCCGGGGCTGGGAAGAGCGGTTTTCGACCGGTTCGCCGGTCCAAAATGACGAAACCCAACCGTCCGAGAACGGGGAAAGGTCCAGGGGCGAATACGGTGCAATACCACGAGCCCGTGTTCGTGGCCGAGGTGATGAAGCGCCTGCGGCCGCAGCCTGGAGCGATCTTCTGTGACGGAACGATCGGCAGCGCGGGACATGGTTCGTTGATTGTCTCGGCGCTGGGGGGCAGGGGGACCTTTATCGGTCTGGACCGCGATCCCGCAATGCTGGAGCGGGCGCGTACAAGGCTCGAGGGGATGCAGGAGGCGAACGGGGTTCGTCTGATTTTGGAAGCGGCGAAGTACGAAGAGTTACCGGCGATACTGAAACGCGAAGGGCTGACGGGCGTGAACGGAATCCTCCTCGATCTGGGAATCAACTCGCTGCACGTGGCGCATGATGCTGCGGAGCGCGGGTTCTCGTTTTCGCACGACGGGCCGCTCGACGGGCGTTTCAATCCCAACGAGCCCGGAACGCAGTCCGTGGAGTCGCTGGTGAACAACGCGGCCGAGGCCGACATCGCCCGCTGGCTCTTCGAGTATGCCGACGAGCGCTTTGCCCGTGCCATCGCGCGCCGCATCGTGCGCGAACGCGCGGTGCAGCCGATTCGCACGACGCGCCAGCTCGCCGAGATTGTTGCCCTTTGCTATCCACCCAAGTTGCGTCACGGTTCCCTGCACCCGGCGACCCGCACGTTTCAGACTTTTCGAATCGTGGCCAACGATGAACTCGGCTGCGTGGAGCGCGGTATTCGCGCCTGCATCGAGAGTCTGCTCCCGGGCGGCACCTGCGTTGTGCTCTCGTATCACAGCGGCGAGGACCGCATCACGAAGCGGCTCTTTGATGAGTACGGTTCTCCGCGTCCCGATCCGTCCAATCTTTATTCGGCCACGACAACGAAGGGGCTGGAGTACCGCGTGGAGAAGCGCGGCGCGCTCAAGCCGTCGGATGCCGAGATTGCCTCGAACCCGCGGGCTCGTTCCGCGCGCCTGCGCGCCATCACGCGGCTGGAGGTGGCGGCATGAAGCATGAACGCGGGCAGAAGGAGACGCGGCGGCGTACGCCCCGTGAAACGGCGCCGCCCGCGCCGCTGCACATTGGTGCGCTGGCGCTGATTCTCGCCGCCGGTGCGGTGGCGGCCGCTCTGGGTGTCGTGATCGTCGATGCGCGCTTCGAGGCGCGCGATCTGGAGATTGAAACGCGCCGGATTCAGGAACTTTCCAGCGAGCGCCGCGGCGACATACGCGCGCTCGAAGCCCAGATCGGGCAGCTCAAGCGCGGCGAGTCGCTGCGTCAGGCCGCCCTCGGCCCGCTCGGCATGATTGAACCAGCTCCCGCGGTGGTCGACCGCATGGACGTCAGTGAGGAGCGCGCGGAGAGCATTCGGCGCGCGTCTCAAAAGGCCCGGCAGCTTCTCGTCGAGAAGCGTGCCGAGCGCGAATCCTGGAAGAAGGAGGTCTTCTGAGTCCCGGCAAAGACTCTGGGCGGCGTTTTCCCCGTGGAAAGGCCAGGCAGGAAAGAGACGGTCATGCTGTTACCTGTTCCCGATCCTGTCAGAGGTCTCCGTTGTATCGTTCCCCATCCGGTTCTGGCTCGCGTTCCCGTTGTTCCGTTCCCGCGTCCCGTTCCCGTTCCGGTTCCCGATCAGCGTTCCTCGATCCTGCTCCCGCGGCCAGACAACTACCCGAGAGGCCAGCGTTTGCGCGTTCCTGCAAATGGATCCGTAAGTCTTCTTCCCCGAAGCGGATCCCGTGATCGTTTCAAACACTTGCCTGGCCTTTCCACGAGGAAAACTCCCCAGCCGACCCGCACACAAACGCGCACAGGCAACAGACCGTCAACAACGAATTGCCCGGCGATGAAGAGGTCCACTCCGACGGCGGCACACCATGCTTCGCAAACCCCACAAACTCCGCGTCGTGGCCCTTGGCTCCACGTTCTGCGTGCTTACGGCGCTTGTGGGCGGGCGTCTGTACGATCTCCAGGTGCGCCAGCATGAACACTACAGCGCACGTGCCGACCGCCAGCAGACCAAGAATTTCGTCATCCAGGCCGAGCGCGGCGAGATCGTCGATCGCACTGGGCGCCCCCTTGCCACCAGCATCGGCACGCTCTCGATCTATGTGAGCCCCAAGTACTTCCGCGCCCCCGAAGCCGACGTCGATCTCACCAGCCTTTCGCATCAGATCGGCTACTTCACCGGCCTGCCCGCCCATGTGATCGAGGCGCGCCTGCAGGGCAATGTCGTCACCAATCTCGGCCGCCAGATCGATCCCGAAGTCGCCAACAAGGTCGCCGCGCTCTTCGACGATTACGAAATCAGCCGACGGGGCTTCTGGTTCCATCGAGAGAGCAAGCGCCAGTACCCGCGTGCCCTCGCTCCCCACGTCATCGGCTGGTGCGGCACCGACCCCGATGGCGACAACCGTGGCCAGGCGGCTCTCGAACTTTACTACAATGATGAGATTTCGGGGCAGCGCATCGAGGGCAAGACGTCGCGCACCGGGCTCAGCCAGGCCATGCAGCCCCTGCCTCCCGATCAGATTCTCGCCGCGCGGGGCAGCACCCTTGTCCTCACGATCGACGCCGCGATCCAGGAAGCCACCGAAGCCGCCATTGCCGAGACTGCCGCCGAATTCGAAGCCGACGCCTCCGGCGCCATCGTCATGGATGTCAATACCGGCGCGATCCTCGCCATGGCAAGCTGGCCCACGTTCGACAATGGTGCCTACGGCGAATACGAAGCCGAGCAGCGCCGCAACCGCATCCTGACGGACCCGATCGAGACCGGCTCGGTTGCCAAGCTCTTTACTGCCGCCATCCTCCTCGACACGGGCAAGGTCTCGCTCAACACGATGATCGACTGCGAGGGAGGCCGCGCCCGAATCGGCCCGCGCACCATCAAGGACTCGCCCGGGCACACCCTGCACGTTGCCCCCTTCTACGAGGTCATCCGCTACAGCAGCAACGTCGGCACCGTCAAAGCCGCGCAGGCGCTGGAAAACGAGGAGTGGTACGGCTACCTGCGCCGCTTCGGTCTCGGCGAACGCACCGGCATCGACCTCCCCGGCGAGGGCAGCGGCATCCTCTACCCCACCTCGAAGTGGACGTCCTACAGCCGCACGTCGCTGCCGATGGGCTACGAGATGGCCCTGACCCCGATACAGATCGTCACCGGCATCGCGGCGCTGGTGAACGGCGGCGAACTGCTCCAGCCCTACGTCGTCCGCGAAATGCAGGACTCGAAGGGGCATGTCCTGTGGCGTCACGAGCGCGTTGTCCGTCATCGCGTCGTCCGCCCCGCGACGAGTGTGTTGCTGCGCGAAGTCATGGAGGACGTCGTCGTCCACGGCACCGGCGAGGCCGCCCGCGTGCCCGGCTACCGCATCGGCGGCAAGACGGGAACGACGCGCAAGAGCCACATCCTGACGCATCGCGAGTACATCGCCTCGTTCGCCGGCGCGCTGCCGATGGATGATCCGCGTGTCGCGATCTACTGCTTCGTCGATAACCCGCAAGGCGCGTACTACGCTTCCACGGTGGCCGCGCCGATGTTCCGCAAGATCGCCGAGGCCTCTATCCTTCACCTCGGCATTCTGCCGTCCGAGCCAATTGAAACGCCGCTGGCCGCCGAAGGCTCCGTTCCGTTTATCGGGCGCCAGCAAACCGTTACCGAAACCGTCATCGACCCCTTGTACCCCGGCGTTCCCGACTTCTCCGGCCTCTCGATGGCACAGGTGCGCCAGCAAATGCCCCCCGCAATCAGCAACGTGCGCTTTGTGGGGACGGGCCGCGTCGCCGATCAGTCTCCCCTGCCCGGCGAACGCTACGACGCTTCAACCGAAATCGTCCTCGTATTCAGCACCGACGTTCCTTCCGCCGCAGCGTTTGCACCCGCCGCCATCGCGTCTGCCCAGGAGACTTCCCGATGACCTCCTTCCAGCTCCCCGTTCCGCTGATCGAAGTACTCGACCGCGCGCATATCAAGAATGTCGACATCCAAGGCAATCCACAGGTCATGGTGACGGGCGTTGCCACCCATGCCCAGAAGACCGAGCGCAACCAGCTCTTCGTCGCCCGGGTGGGCACGAAGGTGGACAGCCACGTCCTCGTCTCCGAAGCCGTCCAGCGCGGCGCCTGCGCCCTTCTCGTCGAGCGCGACATCCCTCCCTACCCCGGCGTCACCATCGTGCGCGTCAAGGACACGCAGAAGGCGCTCGGCCCCGTCGCCCACGCCTTCTACCGCGACCCCGCGCGCGAGATGAAGATCATCGCGACAACCGGCACGAATGGAAAGACCAGCGTCACGCGCCTGGTCGGCGCCATCCTGCGCACCGCCGGGATGCCCACCGGCACCATTGGCACCCTCGGAGCCGAATGGAAGAATCGCTGTCTGCAGTCCGACACGACCACGCCCGACCCCGTGACCATCGCGCGCACGATGCGCATGATGCGCGCGGACGGGATCGAGGCCGTCTCCCTCGAAGCGTCCAGTCACGCCATCGACCAGAACCGCATCGGCGGCCTTCCCATCAACGTCGGAATCCTGACCAACGTGACTCAGGACCATCTCGACTACCACGGCGACTTCCCCACCTACATCGCCGTGAAGCGCCGCCTCTTCTTCGAGCACGTCGCCAAGACCCCCGGCGGCATTGCCTGCTTCAACGAGAAGGATCCCGTAGGCGAGGAACTGTGCTTCAGCTACAAGTCGCCGTTCCTGCGCTACACGGAGTATGAATCCGCCGAGACAAACGTCACGGCCCGCAACCTGCGCCTGGGCCCCGACGGCACGTCCTTCGACCTGCTCATCGAGGGAGGGACGGCGAGCGTGGCCTCCCGTCTCGTCGGGCGCTTCAACGTTTCCAACATGCTGGCCGCCGCTGCGGCCGCGCACGCGCTCGGCATCGGAGTGGAAGCCATCGCGCGCGGCCTCAGCCTTGCCTCGCCTATTCCCGGCCGCTTCGAGCGCCTCGACGAGGGCCAGCCGTTCTCCGTCATCGTTGACTACGCGCACACGCCCGACGCGCTCGAAAAGCTGCTCAAGTCCGTCCGCCAGCTCACCGCCGGCAAGGTCATCACCGTTGCGGGATGCGGCGGCGATCGCGACCGCACGAAGCGCTACGCCATGGGGGCCGCCGTCGCCATGAACTCCGACGCCGTGATCGCGACCTCCGACAATCCCCGCTACGAGGATCCCGACCGCATCGCCAGCGAAATGCTCGTGGGCATTACGGAAAGCGGCGTCAAGACCTCGCAGGTGCAGACTGTTCTCGACCGGGCGCACGCCATCGAGCGCGCCCTGCACCTGGCCCAGAAGGGCGACACCGTGGTCATCGCAGGCAAGGGACACGAGCCGTACCAGGAAATCTGCGGCGTTCGTTACGCCTTCGACGATTGTGTCGTGACGCGGGGCATCCTGCGCGCGATGAGTGCCAACTGGAGTACAAATCCGACGGCCGTGGAGTTCCGCTCCACGACCGCAATTTGAACGGATCGACGACGATGCGGCTCGCACTGAATGACATCGTGATGGCAACCGGCGGAACGCTGCTCCGCGGCGACCGGCACACCATCATTGAACGCGTTTCCACCGACACGCGCGTGCTGCGCCCGGGCGACTTGTTCGTCGCCATCACGGGCGAGCGTTTCGACGGCAACGCCTTTGCGGTGCGCGCGCTCGCCGCCGGCGCCCAAGGAGTAATCTGCACGGACGATGCCATCCGCGAAGGCCTCCCCGGCGAAGGCTTCGTTCTTCTCGTCGAGGACGGTACCGAGGCCCTTGGCGCCATCGGCCGTGAATGGCGCCGCAAGCTCGGTCTTATGGTCGTCGGCCTCACCGGTTCCACCGGCAAGACCACGACCAAGGAACTCGCCGCGCACTTGTGCGAGGGCTCCGTCCCTGTTTTCGCCACCGAGGGGAACAAGAACAACCATGTCGGCCTGCCGCTGATGCTCGCCCGCCTGAGCGAAGAGCACGCAGCCGCCATCCTCGAGATGGGCATGAACCATGCCGGCGAGATCGCGTACCTCGTCAACATCGCCGAGCCCGAGATCGGCCTGCTCACCAACATCGGCGACGCGCATCTCGGCAACTTCGCGAATCACGACGCACTGACCGCGGCCAAGGCCGAACTCTTCACCACGATGCAGCCCGGCGGAACGGCCCTCATCAACTGCGACTGCCCGCACATTGCGAAGATCCTGCCGGCCATCGCTGCGCGCCACAAAACGGTCCTCTTCGGCGAAGGCAAACAGGCCCACGTCCGCGCCCGCAACATCGAGGCGGAGAAGCCGTTCGGCTACCGCTTCGAGCTGCTGGTGAACGGCCGTGGCGTACCCGTCTACCTGCCGGTGTTTGGCCGCTACCAGATTGCCAACGCCCTGGGCGCGGTCGCGGTCGCAATCGAGCTCGGTGTTCCCCTCGAAGACGCCGTCGACCGCCTGGCGACTTTCACGGCACCCGAAATGCGTTCGCGCATCCAGAACATCGAAGGCGTGCGCATCATCGAGGACTGCTACAATGCCTCGCCCAGCGCCGTGGAATCCGCACTCGCCTCGCTCGGCCAGATCGCGGGACGCGGCAGGCGCTATACGCTGCTGGGCGACATGAACGAACTTGGTGGATTCGCCGAGGCCTGCCATCGCCGTGTTGGCCGCGCCGCCGCGAGCGCAAAACTCGACGGCATCTTCACCGTCGGCGATCTTTCCGTCTGGATCACCTCCGAGGCACTCGACCGCGAGGCGTCCGCGCGTCACTTCGATTCCATCGAGGAGGCTGCCGAGCATCTTGCCGGTATCCTTCGGGCAGACGACGCCGTACTCGTCAAGGGGTCGCGCATCGCGCGGCTGGAGCGCGCCATCGACTTTCTGCGCGCGGGCCTGCTGGGCCGTGCGCGCAAGGGGGTTGTCGTCTGATGATCCCCTGGCTCGCCGAACTCCTTGCCGGAAACGAATCGTTCTCCTTCCTCCGCGTCGGTAGCTACATCACCGTGCGTGCGGCGGGGGCGCTGATTCTGTCGTTCGGCCTCTCGGTGTTGTTCGGCAACCGGGTGATCGAATATCTGCGCCGCCTGAAGGTTGGGCAGCAGATCCGCGATTCGCAGGGCGACGGCGCGATCAGCCTGCTCGAAATGCACAAGGAGAAGGCGGGACGCCCCACGATGGGCGGCGTGCTGATGCTCGGGGCGCTGCTCGTTTCCGCCATCATCTTCGGCGACTGGCGCGAGCCGGTGTTCCGTCTTGCCGTCGGCATGGCCGCAGGCTTCGCCGTCATCGGCTTCATCGACGACTACCGCAAGGTTGTGCGCAAGAACTCCGCCGGGCTTTCCGCGCGCGGCAAGCTCCTCGGCCAGACGCTGCTCGCCGCATTCCTCGCCATCATGATGCTCACCATCCACAGCGGCACGACGCACTACGCCCATCTCGGGCTGACGGGCACGGGCTACCTGGCGATGCCGTTCCTCAAGGACGTCGTCCTCCCCCTCGGCATCTTCTACATTCCGTTCGTCATCCTCATCCTCATGGGGACGAGCAATGCGGTGAACCTGACGGACGGACTCGACGGCCTGGCGACGGGCGTCACGATCCCCGCGACGTTGTGCTTTGCGGTTGTCGCGTATCTGGCGGGGCGCACCGACATGTCGGCCTACCTGATCATCCCCCACGTGCAGGGTGCGGGCGAGCTGGCTGTCCTGATGGCGGCACTGATCGGCGTGTGCTTCGGCTTCCTGTGGTTCAACGTCTATCCCGCGGTCGTCTTCATGGGCGACACGGGCTCGATGATGATCGGCGGACTGCTGGGAAGCGTGGCGATCCTGCTCAAGCAGGAAGTCCTGCTGTTCATTGTCGGTGGAGTGTACGTCGCCGAGGCGCTGAGCGTGATCCTGCAAGTGTCGTCGTACAAGTTGCGCGGCAAGCGTCTGTTCCGCATGTCGCCGATCCACCACCATTTCGAGAAGTTGCTGATTCCCGAGCCGCGCATCATGGTGCGGTTCTGGATCGTGTCGGCGCTGCTGGCCCTGGCGGGCCTCAGCACCCTGAAACTGAGATGAAACGGGGCTCCGTCCCCCTTTCAAGAAAGGAGACCGCAAGACAAAGAAGCATTCGCTCAGGCAGCACCGTTCCTTTTCCCGTTCTGTTGCTCCCGTTGTGCAATCCCAGTCCCCGGAGGTAAGTTGAAATGACCGGTTCAAAGCAGCATGATTTCCCCTACCGCCGCGTATGCGTTTTTGGCGCCGCGCGCTCGGGCGTGGGGGCCATGGCCCTCCTTCGCCACCACGGAATTGAAGTCGTTCTCGTCGACGAGAAGCCGGCGATGGAGTTCCGTTCCCTGATCCGGCGCCTCAGGCGCCAGTTCGTCACCTCGCACTTCGGCAAGTTCGACGAGAGCGTTCTTGATCATTGCGACGCCCTTGTCGTCAGCCCCGGCATTCCGCTGGAGCACTGGCTGAACCAGACGGCCGTCAACCGTCACATCCCGATCATCTCCGAAGTCGAACTCGCGTTCTACTTCGCCGGCTCGCCGATCTGTGCCATCACCGGTACCAACGGCAAGACGACGACGACCACGCTCGTCGGCCAGATGCTCACCGACGCGGGCAAGAACGCCGTCGTTTCGGGCAACATCGGCCGCGCCTTCTCTGATGGCGTCCTCGCCAGCCAGGACGACAGCCGCGACACCGTCCTCGTCACCGAGGTCTCCAGCTTCCAGCTCGAGATCATCGAGAGTTTTCACCCGCACGTCGGCGCCATTCTCAATCTCAGCCGCGCACACGAGGACCGTTATCCCGACATGCGCGACTACGTGGACGCCAAGTACAAACTCTTCCTCAACATGGAGGAGGATGACCACATCGTCCTCAACGCCGACGATCCGTTCTGCGTCAAGGCTGCCGAGGAAACCGACGCCACCCCCTGGTGGTTCTCCATGAAGAAGAAGGTCAGTCAGGGTGCCTACGTCGAAAAGGATCACATCTTCCTCGTCGAAGATGGCCAGAAGATCCCCGTCTGCGCCGTTGCCGACGTTCCCCTGCCCGGCTCGCACAATATCGAGAACACCCTCGCCGCCCTCGTCATGGGGCGCCGCATGGGAGCGCCCGTCGACAGCCTGGTGCGCACGCTCGGCAAGTTCAAGGGCGTCGAGCACCGCATCGAGTACGTCGGCAAGTCCAAGACCGGCGTCAGCTACTACAACGACTCGAAAGCCACGAACATCGACTCGCTTGAGAAAGCTTTGATGAGCTTTCAGAAACCGGTAGTCCTCGTTGCCGGCGGACGCCAGCGCAACGCCTCGTTCGACCGCCTCAACGGTCTGGTGCGCGACAAGGTCAAGCGCCTCGTCGTGATCGGCGAATCCGCTCCCCTGATCATCAAGTCGTGGGGAACGCTCGTCGAAACCGTGCAGGCCAAGGACATGGAGGAGGCCGTCAAGCTCGCCTCCGCCAACACCGGGGACGGCGACATCGTCCTTCTCAGCCCCGCGTGCGCTAGCTGGGACATGTTCAAGGACTACGAGGAACGCGGCCGCACCTTCAAGCGCCACGTCCGCGACGTTCTCGACGCCCGATAGCAACGAAGGCCCGGATGACGAAATGAAAGCGTTCCTGCTCAACAGCCCCGCCACCCTGCTGGCCCTTGTCGCGGCCGCACTGCTCTCGCTGGGCACCGTCATGGTCTACAGCGCCAGTGGTGCCCGCGCGGGCTTCGAAGCGCGGCGGGTGCTGGCACAGCAGGAACAACTGCCCCCCGAGCGCCTGCAGTTCCACCACGACAAGGCGTACCTCGTGCGCCAGGCAATTTGGGCCGTGGCGGGCATCGTCATGATGATCGCCCTGATCAAGACACCGATCGAAACGCTGGAAAAGTACGCTCCGTTGATTCTTCTCGGAGCATTCGTGCTGCTGCTGCTGGTACTGGTCACTCCTTTGGGAGTAACGGTGAAGGGGGCCAGGCGTTGGCTTCGCCTGGGCCCTGTCACCATCCAGCCCTCCGAGTTCGCCAAGCTCGCGCTGGTTGTCTACATGGCCGCCTATCTCAGCAGGAAGCGTGAAGAAATCCGTGACTGGAAGAAGGGCTTCGCGCCCTCTGTCGCCGTGTGGGGCGGCTTTGCCGTTCTCGTTCTGCTCGAACGCGATCTGGGCACGATCGTCCTGATGGGCACGGTGGTCACGGGCATGTGGGTGCTCGCCCGCGTGAAGGTGGCACACGTCGCCACGCTGATCCTCGCGTCGCTCCCCGTACTCGTCTTCATGATTTTGTCGCACTCCTACCGCATCAACCGTATCCTGGCGTTCCTCGATCCCGAGAAGTACGCGCTCTCGCACGCCTTCCAGCTCAACCAGTCGCTGATTGCCATCGGCTCGGGGGGGCTTTGGGGACGCGGCCTTGGACTCGGTATTCAGAAGTACCACTTTCTGAGCGAAGCGCACACGGACTTCATCTTCGCGACGGTGTGCGAGGAGATGGGGTTCATCGGCGCGGCCGCCGTCGTGCTTCTCTTTCTGGCGTTTGCGCTCACCGGGTTCCGCGTGTCGTACCGCGCGCCCGATTACTTCGGTGGCCTGGTCGCCGCCGGGCTCACACTCACCATCGTGTGCGCCGCTTTCATTAATTTCGCCGTTGTGGCGGGCATGGCTCCCACCAAGGGCCTCGCCCTGCCGTTCTTCACCTACGGGGGCTCGGCCCTCGTCTCGACATTGATGGCCGTGGGCATATTGATCAATGTCGCGAACTACACGTCTGTCAGCCACGGAGGGGAGTGATTCGGGCCAGGGACCCGGAAAGCGCAGTGAACCGATGAGTATTGCCGATCTTGCCAGCAGAACGAGCATCCCGATGGGGACGGAGCATTCGCGCCGCGTGCTGATCGTTGCCGGTGGCACCGGCGGCCACATCGCCCCTGCGCTCGCCGTGGGCAACGCCCTGCGCCACTCCGGCGAGGACGTCGTCGTGCGCTACCTGACGGGCAGCCGCCAGATCGAGCGCCAGGCCTTCGCCGCCGCCCACGAGTTCCCTGACTTCCTCGCCTGCGAGCGTGCGCCGCGCCTCTCGCTCTCCGCCGCTCCCGAGCTGCTGCGCTACGCGCGCTCCTGGAGCGAATCCTGGGGAATGCTGCGCCGCTTCGTTCCGCACGTCATTCTGGCAACGGGCGGCTACGTGTGCGCACCCGTGCTGAGCGCCGCGCGCCTCCAGGGCATTCCGTTCTTTCTCCACGAGTCCAACGCCGTGCCCGGCCAGGTGACGCGTCTTTTCGCAAAGCGCGCGCGCCGTGTGTTTGTCGCGCTCGACGCGGCCGCCGAACGCCTCGACGCCAACGCGACGTGCGAAGTCGTCGGCACTCCCGTGCGCCGTGAAATGCTGGAAGCCACGCGAGAGGACGGCCTTGCGCGTTTCGGATTCAGCGCCAACAATCCCGTGCTGTTCGTCATCGGCGGCAGCCAGGGCGCCCACGGCGTGAACGAAGCCGTTCTCGACGCCCTCGCCCACATACCGCCTTCCCTGCAACTCCAAGTCATCTGGGCGTGCGGGCCGCTGAACCATAACACGGTGAAGGGGCAGCTGGATCGCTCGGCGCTGCCAAACGTAAAGGTCTCCCTGCATCCGTTCCTCGACGATGTGCATCTTGCGTATGCGGCGGCGGATCTCGTCGTCAGCCGTGCGGGCGCCAGCACGCTGGCCGAAATCACCGCGCGCGGTCTTCCTTCCGTGCTCATTCCCTATCCGCACGCGAAGGACAATCACCAGTGGGAGAACGCGCAGGCACTCGCGAAGTGCGGCGCCGCGTTGATTGTGGAGGAGGCTTCGCTGGGAAGCCGGCGCCTGGCGACTCTGCTGACCGACGTCCTGCGCAGCACGGTGCGGCGCGGTGAAATGGCGGTTGCCGCGCACGAACTTGGACGTCCCGGCTGTGCCGGGGAAATCGCCGACTGGCTGCTCGACCAATCCGCTCATGACACAATGACTCCGTCCCCCATTTCCGACCCCGAGAAATTGACCGCCTGATGCCCGGAGCCCACGCATGACCCTCCCCAACACAGATTTCGTTCCGGCTTCGCCGTTCGTTGGCGCAAAGCCCGCCGTTTCTCCCGTCACGTGCGGGCAGCGGGATCCCTTCGGATTCGAGAGCGTCCACCTTCTCGGCATCGGCGGCTGTGGAATGAGTGCAATCGCCCAGGCCATGCTGGCCTGCGGCCTGCGTGTTTCGGGGTCGGACGCGCGCGCGAGCAAAGTCTGCGAGGCGCTCGTCGAAGCGGGTGCGACGGTGTACACGGGGCACGACGCCGCCAACCTTGGCGACGTTGACGCTGTCGTCGTTTCCAGCGCCATCCGCCAGGACAACGCCGAGCTTGCTGCCGCCCGCGAGAGGGGAATCCGCATTCTCCACCGCAGCGAAGCACTCGCCCTCTTTCTCGCCAGCCGCCGGTCGGTTCTCGTTTCCGGCACGCACGGCAAGACGACCACGAGTTCGCTGGCCGCGTTGGTGCTCGAAGCCGCGGGCTTCGACCCATGGGCCTTCATCGGTGGCCGCGTCCCCGCCTTCAACGGCAACACGCGCATCGGCGGCCTGGAGTGGGCCGTTGCGGAAGCCGACGAAAGCGACGGCTCGTTCGAGGTGCTCCCCGCCGGGCATCTGATTGTCACGAACATCGAGTGCGACCACCTGGACTACTGGAAGTCACGCGACGCGATGATGGCCGGTTACTGCCGCGTCGTGGCCAAGGCCGCCGACGATGCAACGATTCTCGTCAACGCCGACGATGCCGGCTCGCGCGAACTGCTGGAAGCCGTGACGCGCAAAGTGAAAACCTACGGTATCGAAACGACGAAGGCCGACTACTACGGAACGGACATCGTCCTGTCGGCGCGTTCGGCGAGCTTCGATTTCTATGCGGACTCGTGGTTCGCTGGGCGCTTTGAGATCGGCGCGCCTGGGCTGCACAACGTCTCGAACGCCATCGCGGCGCTCGGGATGCTGGCGAGTCTGGGCGGCGATCCCTCGCTGGCCGCCGAAGCCCTTCGCAACTTCACGGGCGCGGGACGGCGCTTCGACGTCAAGGGTGAGGCTGCGGGCGTCACCGTCATCGACGACTATGCGCACCACCCCACGGAAATCCGCGCCACCATTGCCGCCGCCCACGCGCTGAAGGTCGAACGCGCTGGCCGTCTCGTCACCGTTTTCCAGCCGCATCGCTACACGCGCACGCGCGACTTCCTCACGGACTTTGCCGCCGCCTTTGACGAGGCCGACAAGGTGATCTTCACCGACGTGTATTCCGCCGGCGAGGAGCCACTCCCCGGCGTCACCATCGACGCGCTTGCCGACCTGGCCGCTGCGCGCTGCAACCACCCGGTGGAGGTAATCCGCCAGCGCAAGGACATCGTCCCCCTGCTTCTCCCCCACCTGCGCGAGGGCGACGTCGTCCTCATGCTCGGCGCGGGCGACATCACGCATTCCGCACAGGAACTCCTCGATTCCCTCTCTTCCCAATCCCGCTCCCAACGAGGCCCCGCAACATGATGACCCAGGACTGCTTCCTCACCGACCGCGATCTTCTCGCGATCGACAACCTCACGCTCATCCCGCAGGCGAACCTGGCGAAACGCACGTCGATGAAGACGCGCTCGCGCGCGGCGATGCTCGCGATTCCTCACGACATCAGGGCGTTGTATCGCATCGTCCGCCTGACCCATCTTCGCGGCTGGCCCCTGCTGGTGCTCGGCGGCGGCACGAACACGATCTTCGCAACGGCGCAGTTCGAGGGCATCGTCCTCATTCTCGACGAGGCTTTCTTCGGGCACATCGAACTGGCCGACGAGAATACGTTGCGCGTGGGCGCGGCCGCGCAGCTCAGCGACGCCATCAAGTTCGGCAAGCGCCATCATCTGATGGGGCTCGAATTCTGCACGATGATCCCCGGCACCGTCGGCGGCGCCCTCGCGGGCAATGCGGGCGCGGGCAACTGGGGACTGTGCGATTTCCTGGAGCGCGCGATCCTGCTGACGCGCGACGGCGAGTTCATCGACGTGCATCGCGGCGACTTCCGCTACTCGTACCGCCACAGCCAGCTCGCCGAGGGCATCGTCGTCGAAGCCGAGCTGCTGCTCGAACCGCTGGACTTTGAAACGTCGCGGCAACGCCAGAAGGATTACACCGCGAAGAAGAAGTGCCAGCCGTACAAGATCCCATCGAGCGGCTGCGTCTTCAAGAACCCGAAGGATCCCGTCTCGGGGCAAACCGTCAGCGCGGGCATGCTGATCGACAAGGCCGGGCTGAAGGGCTACGCGCTCAACGACGTCGAGGTGAGCGAGGCGCACGCGAACTTCCTGATCAACCGGGGGAAGGCGAGCGGCGAGGATTTCCTCGCGATGATCTCGCTCATCCAGGACGTCGTCCACGAAAGGTTCGGCATTCTGCTGGAAATCGAGGCGCGCATCGTCGGTGGTCCGCTGACAAGTTGCGTGCTTCGCTGAGGGGCACATGAAGCTGAGCGAAAAATGGCGTGCATGGCGCGAGAAACGCGCAGCCGGGCGCGAGTCCACCTCGCGTGCCTCCGGCGTCCGTCTTCCCGTGCCGCGCGACCCCGTGCCGCGTGCCCCGGTGGAGCGCCTGCGCTATTACGGGAAACGCTTCCCGGCGCGCGCGCTCACCATGATGGGCATCGTCGCCGCCTTCGTGCTGGTCTACCTGCTTGCCGACTTCACCATGCGCTCGGGCTACTTCACAATCACCGAGTGGGAAACCTACGGCCTGCGCCGTCTGAACGAGGACGACATTCGTGCGCTCGCCACCGGCGCGGCCAACCAGGATGAAATCAATCTCGTCACCTTCAACGTGCGCGACGCCGAGCAACGCCTTGCTTCTCATCCCTCCATTTACCACGCGCGCGTCCGCAAAGCCTACCCCAACCGGGTGGAAGTCCTCGTCTACGAACGGCGCGAGGAAGCCGTCCTCGTCACCTCGACGGGAGCGTACCTCGCCGACATCGACGGCGTGCTGTTTGCCCGCGCCTCGGGGCGCGAGCTTCTCGACAGCCGCCTCCCGCTGCTCACCGTGCCCGACACGATGACCTTCGAGGCCGGCGATCACCTGCCCTCGGAGTTCTTCGATGCAGCCCTCGTGTATGCCGGGGTCTTCGACAACGAGCTGGGCTCACTCGCCGGGATGCTTTCCGAGATCCACTGGGACCCGGGAACGGGGCTCACGCTGATTCTGCGCGATGGAACGCGTCTGCTGTGCGGCACGCTGCCGCCCGCCGAAACGCTTCCCAAATGGGAGGCTTTGCGCGAAAAGATCGGCGGGCCCGGGCGGATCGACTACGCCGACCTGCGCCTGGACACCGACCTCCCCTGGAAACCCTACGCGCCCGCCGTCACAGCAGTCGCCCGCCGCTGAGCCACTTGAGCCACTACCGGATCGGAATCGTATCCTCGGCGACGAGGTCCACGTCCGGCTCGATCACCTTCATGTGCTTCCAGTGTCCCGAGCGGAAGCGCAGGAAGAACCCGCCCCCCATCCCCATGACGAACAGCATGACGAGAATCCACATGAGCAGAGGCGGCCCGCCGAAGTACCCCAGCAGCGCACAGGGAATGATCAGCAGGACCAGACTGCTCAACGCCGTGAAGATGAAAACGAACTTTGTGTCGCCCGCTCCCTTGATCGCGCTCGCATACGTGACGTTGAACACGTCGCCGATCGAATAGATCGCGACCACGAGAAGGAAGAGGCGCGCGTACTCCCGCGCCGCCGCCACGATCTCACCGCTCATCTCGTCCGTAATGAACAGATTGATGAAGAGGTCTGGCATGAACGTGTACACCAACGCGACGGGCACCATCAGCGCAAAGTTGATCAGCGTCCCCGTGCAGGTGATACGCTCCGCCAAATCCGTGCGTCCGTTGCCGATGAAGCGTCCGAGCAGGATGCCAACGGATTGTCCCATGCCGATCATTGGAATGAACACAACCATGTTCACCGTGCCCGCGATGTTCGAGGCGATCAACGCGGACTGGCTGACGCGCCCCACCATCAGGAAGAAGAACGTGAACGAAGCGACTTCGATGAAGTGGTGGTAGCTCTGCGGCAGGCCAAAGCGCACGAGGCGCTTGAGCAGCCTGGCGTCGAAACGCCAGCCCGAGCGCGTCGCGTACTCCGCCTCGTTGCGTCCATGCAGCACAAGCAGTGCGTAGACCAGCGCGCCGAAGGCGAGACTGAAGTTCGTCGCCCATGCCGCCCCCACAACGCCCGGCTCAATGAACGGCAGCCATTCCGGCGGATTGAAGATCAGCCAGCGGTTCAGGATCACGTTCGTGACGGCAATCAACGCGCCGACGCCGAAAACGAAACGCGTCTTCCCCAGTCCTGCGTAGAACGATCCGAATGCCGCTCCGATCAACAAAAACACCGAACCGAATGAGAGGGTCGCTGCGTATTGCCCTTCGAGCAGCGAGAGCTTGCCCGCACCATGAACGAACTCGAAGAACAGCCCCCACATTGGGTACAGCAGAAGGTTGAGCGCGCCGCACGCGAGCGCCAGGTACAACGCCTGCCACACCGACGGGCCGACGCGCCTTAGGCGGTTTGAACCGTGGTACTGTGCGACGAACGTCGTGGCATAGCCGACCACGCCGCCGCACGTATGCTGGATCGTCCACCACGCGGCGCCAGCTCCCTGAGTTGCCGGCATGTGGAACTCAATGTCGTAACGCGCCAGAAGAATGCGGTCGAACATCAGGTTGGTGACGACGGTCAATCCAGTGAGCACCATGGGGATTGCAACGTCGAGAAGCTGGCGCACACCGCCATCGCCCTTCCAACACGGCGTCACCCAGACACGGGCGTACCCCTCGCGGGCGCGCCACCACGGAGCACGCGGAATGCTAATCGGAGCCCCGGGCGATGTCATTCGGCCTTCGCCTGTTCTTCATCGGAGACGGTGATCGTGCCAAGCCAGGCAATGATGGCGACGAGACCGATCATCGCAAAAAAGAGTGCGGGGTGGTAGGGAATCGGAAAGCCCGGCGCGGGAATCGCCAAATCCTCGGAAGCCCAGAAGAACATCAGCGTGAGTGTCAGCAACGCCACGAGCCCCTTCCTCGCCACAGCCAGATGCCGCCATCCGCCGTGGGCACGCGCCATCCACCACAACCGGACCACCACCCATCCCACAGGAGCCAGCAACACCACCAGATGAGCGCGCCGCACCATCGGTGCCAGCAGGATCATCAGGGTCACCAGCATCGCGAGATCCCATTGCCACGGAATCGTCTCGCCCCGCCGCCGCGCCAGCAACCAGCGCCCCGCGAGAAACAGCACCCCGGTGCCCAGGCCGATCGCGAGCCAGATGATCTGCCCCGTCCTCTTCGGCCATGCGGGTTTCACTCCCGTTTTGACGCGCGTGCCGTCCGGCAAAACACGGAAGGTCTCCCCCTCGTCGGCATCCCAGACGAGATCGTCGTCCGCGTGCAACTGCGCTCCCGTGAACAACACCATCTCGTAAAGGCAGACTTGGCGCGGGCGTCTCGCCCCTTCCTCAACCGCCTTGTTCGAGTAGTGTTTGAAACTCTCCGTGTAGCTCTTCACCAACTCCGGGCCAAACCAGGCAGTGGGCATGGCTACGAGCAACAGAACGATCATCCCCAGAGACGCCGCGAACGGAATCCAGCGCCGATGGAGAAACGGCACGGCCAGCAGCAACAGCGGCGTGGCCTTGATTGCGACGGCAATGGCGACGAGCAGGCTGCCCGCCCACCACCAGCGCCGACTCTCCATCATCAGCCAGACCCCGAGCAGCGCCGCTGCGCCCACGATGATGTTCACCTGCCCGTTGCCGACATCGCTCGTGATCGGCTGCAGCGTGATGACAACGGCCGCCAGCATCAGCCCGAGCCGCGTGGCGCGGTCGCGCGGCGCGTTCCCGGACTTCGCAATCACGCCCACGATCAACAACGCCAGCGCGGCAATCTTGAGCAGCGTGAACAGCAGGCTGGTCACTTTGTACGGTGCCCACGCCAGTGGCATCAGGAACATCGACGCCGAAGGCGGGTACACGAACTTGCGGCTCTTGATCGGGCTCTCAGTCGTGTACATGTCCGGAGCCTTCTCCCACGCCGCGCCGCCCGCGTAGTGGAAGACCTCGAAGTCATTGTAGCTCCAGGTGGAGTCGATTCCGCGCCCCAGCATGACGAGCAGGAACCCGCCAAGCAGGACGAAGAGAACCCGTTCCCGGGTCGTGGCATTCTTCCAGAGAGTCAGCACGACATCATCCAATCAACAGGGAACAACGAGGCAGGCGAGCCAGTCGCCCACGGCGAGGCGTTTCCTGACGCTCCATCCCGTTTGGGCGAGGCGCTCGCCAACGGGGTGCTCTTCCTCGCGGAGGAAGCCCGAGAGGATCAAGGGGCGTTCGAGTGCGCGCAACGGCGCGAGCAGCGCGTCGAACTCGTTGCTCAGCATGTTGCAAAGCACGAGATCGGGCGGCCCGGCGCTCTCCGCTTCCAGGGCAGCAAGCCCCGCGCCCGTGCCATCACCCGCAACGTAGCGCAAGGCGTTCTCGCAGCCGTTCAGCCGGGCATTCTCGCGGAAGTTGCTTTCGGCCACATCGTCGCGTTCGACACCGACAACGAGGCGTGCCCCGAGCTTCGCCGCCGCGATCGCCAGAATGCCGCTCCCCGTTCCCATATCCAGAACCGTTTCCATCGCTCCGCCCGAGCGTGCCACACCTTCGAGCAGTTCCAGGCACCCCTGCGTCGTCTCGTGCGTTCCCGTGCCAAAGGCCGATCCGGGCTCGATGACCAGGAAGAGCGCGCCGGGCGGCACGAGCGGGGAGGCGCGTTCCTCGGGCGGGCCGACCCACAACGTGTCGGTGATGGGCCGGGCGTGGAAGTACTGGCGCCAGTTCGCGGCCCAGTCGATGGCCGGGCCAACCCGCGCCTCCGTGCGCGTTTCGTCACCAAGGATGCTCACCGCGAGTTCGGCGACTACCTGCAGGAAGGGGTAGTCGGTGGCGTCGGCGGACTCGCCTTCCAGGAAGCTCAGGATCGCCTCCTCGGGGACGTCGCCGCCCCCCTTCTCCTCGCACCCGGCGGCGCCTTCCTCGAAGGAGAGAGCGCAGAAGGCATCCCACGCCTCGCGGGAGGTGCTGGGGGAAGGGAACACATGGAGGAGGGGCCAGAACTTCATGGGCGGAGAGGGACACGCGGCAGCGCCGTGCCCTCAAGCGGAAAGGCGGGCTGCCCCCCCCGGTTGGGCACGTCTTCCCCGGTTCTCTCCCCCGCTGGTTTGCCTCGACGCTGCCCGGGTGCGGCAGCACGCTCGCGAACGGGTATCGTTCCTGCTGTCGTTTGCGGGAGCGCCTCGGGAGGGGCGCCTGTCATGCCACCCGTTCTAACTTTCCTGCTCGTTGTGGCAGCCCTGGGCCATATCTGGCTCCAGTTGTTCAACCGCGTGCTGCTGGAGATGGACGACGGACCACGCAAGAAGACGTGGCAGGATATCTCGCTGGCGCTGATCGTGGGTCTGCCGACGGCGCTGCTGCTGATTTTCTGGGGAAGCGAGCCGGTCTCCAACGCGCTGCGGTGGACTCCGATTACGACGTCGTCGCGGACGATCTTCGCCGTCTTTGGGTTGCTGTGGCTGATCGGGCTTTGGCGCGGCTGGCTGTGGGCGTGCGACCGTGCAGTGCCCCAGCGCTCGCGCCACCTCCTGCGCCAGAGCATCGTCATCCCGTCCATCCCCAAGCCGGGCCGGCGCGTCCCCTTCCTCCTGCGGCCACTGGAAACGACCTACGATCTCGAAGTCGTCGAACGCGACATCGAGGTCCCCGGTCTTGCCGCCGAGTTTGACGGCCTGACCATCGCGCAGGTTTCCGACCTCCATTACGATCCGCGCTTCGGCCAGCGCCCCGTCTACGAACGCATCGCCCAACTCGTGATGCATCGCCGCGCCGACATCGTGGTCTTCACTGGCGACTTCATCAACCACCCGCGCCTGATCAAGCGCTCGGTGGCGTATCACGCGCAAATGAAGGGCGAACTGGCGACGCTGTGCGTTCTCGGCAATCATGATTACTGGACAGATCCGGCCACAATTCGCGACGAATGCCAGCGGCGCGGCATCCGCCTCATGGGGGGCGAGCGCTGGGTTCTCGAACGCGCGGGGCGCCGCCTGATCTTCGCGGGCACCGATGCGCCGTGGGACCGCAAGCGCCCGGACTGGCGCTACCTGCTGGAACACAAGACGGGCGATGCCGTGATTCTGCTGAGCCACACGCCGGACAATGCGCCCAAGGCAGCTCGCCTCGGGGCCAGTCTGATCCTGAGCGGGCACAACCACGGCGGGCAGTACTGCCTCCCCTTCATCGGCCCCGTCGTCGTCCCCAGCCGCCTCGGCCATCGCTATGTGCAGGGCGTCTTCGATCTGCCGCCCGACGGCGTTCTGTGCGTGTCGCGTGGCCTGGGGACGTCGGACAGCGGAAACTATCGCGGCGGGGGACGCCTGCTCTGCCCGCCGGAGCTCGTGTTTCTGACGCTGAGGGCACCGGGCGCTGAAGTGGCCGTGCGCGTGCGGGAAAAGGCACCGAGAATGGCCGCCGTGGCGCCGACCATGCCAGGTTGAGAGGCGGCCAAGGGCCCATGAACGCGCGTGGCGTGCCTTCCATGGCGTTGCCCGGATGCCCAAGCCACCTTGCTTGCCCCCCTTTCCGTTGCGAATCCGGACACAGTGTGGCGTTCTTCCCCCCAGAGGCTCTTCCCCATGGCGTTGATCGGCGTTGCGCACCAGCAGGACTACCGGGACCCGGCAGCGGTGCGCGCGGCCATCGTGCGCGCACTCGAACCGCTCGGCGGGATGGAGCGCTTCGTTCCGTCCGGCAGCCGCGTGCTGCTCAAGCCCAACTTCGTGCGCGCCATGGACCCGGCGACGGGGGGAGTGACGCACCCGGTGTTCATCGCCGAGGCCGCGCGCCTCGTCCGCGATGCCGGTGCGTCCGAGGTACTCATCGGCGATTCGCCGGCCTTCGGCAGCGCCGCCAACGCCGCCGCGAAGATGGGACTCCAGCCGATGCTCGATGCCGTTGGCGCGCGGGTCGTGGAACTCGGCTCTGTGCGCAAGGTTCGCGGCGGGTTGGAGAACGGCTGCTTCAAGGCTCTCAGCGTTTCCGGCGATGCCCTCGACGCCGATGTTCTCATCAACCTTCCAAAAGCCAAGGCGCACTGCCAGATGGTGCTGACCGGCGCGGTGAAGAATCTGTTTGGCTGCATCCCCGGCCGCAAGAAAGCCGTGATGCACTGCATGGTGAAGAACAGCCGCTATGTGTTTGGGCGGATGTTGGTGGACAATGCCTGGGCCACGGGTGCGTCGCTGCATCTGGCCGATGGCATCGTGGCAATGGAGGGAATGGGGCCGACGCGGGGAACGCCGAGGGAGTGGGGCTGGGTTCTGGCGGGAACAGACCCCGTGGCGCTCGACCGCGTGCTGGCCGAAGCGTGGGGCTATGATTTCGACGAGGTGCCGCACCTGGTGGCGGCACGTCACATGAAGCGGGGCGAGACGGAGCTGGCGGCCATCGAGCTGGCAGGCGCGGAGCTGGATGCGCTGCGTCTGGCCGGATGGGAGCGCGCGCATTTGCTGCCCATCACGTTCAATCCGGTTCGGCTGGCGATTGGCTACGTGAAGCACCTGCGCCAGCTTCGGTCAGTCCGAGCTTGAGATTCACGCGCGTGTCGCTCCAGCGATCGCCGCCGGGCGGCCCGTAGATCGCGTCGGTTTCCGATTCGCCAACGACCATCTGCTGCAAGGCAACGCGGAACAGCCGGGGCGCAAAACCCAGCGTCTCCTGCGCCTCCGCGATGTCGAACTCCTTGGGTTCCTGCATCCGCAGGATGGACTCGCGCGTCAGCCCCTTGCGCGCGGCAAGCCGCCCGCCCAACTTTGCACCCGCCAGCCCAACAGAGACCGGGAAATGCAGAATACGGACTTCGCGATCGAGCGCGGCGGCAATTTCCCCGATCATCCCGTTCCACGTCATCGGTTCCGCCCCCGCCAGGGTGTACGACTTGCCGATCGTATCGGGGCGCCGCAGCACGTCCATCAGCGCCGTGACGACGTCCTCGACAAAGACGGGCTGGACGGATGCGAGACCCGGCCCGAACACGGGGAACCACGGCCGGCGCCGCATCCATTGCATGATCGGATAAATGTTCCGGTCGCGCGTGGAGCCGTAGATCATCGTCGGGCGCACCACGGTGTATTCGAGTTCGCTTTGCGAGAGGAGGAACTCGCCTCGGATGCATTCCTCCACGCTGTGGTCGCGCACCTTCGAGAACCGCCGGGTGGAAGACATGCAGAGCAGGCGCGCGATACCGGTGCGGTTGCACCCCTGAAGCACAACCTCGGCATAGCGAATGTGCGCGCAGGAGACGACGGCCGTGCACCCCTCCATGGCCTGCCACAACGTCCATCGGCGAGTGCAATCGCCCTCGGCGATTTCGCATCCTGCCAGGTGCAGCCCCTCGGCCACCGGGCTGTGCGGCGTGCGCGTCAGTGCAACGACCTCCACCCCCGCGCGGCGAAGGCGCCGGCACACGCGCTCGCCCACGAAGCCCGTGGCTCCCAGCACAAGAATCCGCTCGGGGAAGTACGTCAGGATCACGCCAGATGCTCCCTCATCAGGCGCTTGTAGACCCCCCACTGCACTTCCAGATGAAGTGGGAGATCGTACATGTCCTGGGCGCGGCGCCGCCCTCCCGAGCCAAGCCTCCGGGCAATCTCGGGATGTCCCAGCAGGTACGAAATCGCGCCCGCCAGATTGCGTGCGTCGCGTGGCTCGACGAGCAACCCGGTCGTGCCATCCATCACGGCCTCGCGGCATCCCCGGATGTTCGTCGCCACAACGGGCAGCCCCACCATCATCGCCTCAATCACGGAAACGGGGAGTCCCTCGCGCCACGACGGCAGGACGAACAGATCGCTGGCCGCCAGCAACTCGGGCACGTCCTCGCGGAATCCGAGCAGGTGAACGTGCCCCTTCAGCTTTCCCCCGTCCGCCATGCGCGCAATGCGCCGCGCGATGCGATCGCGTTCGCTGCTCAGCGCCCCACCCACCAGAACGAAGTGCGTGCCCGGATGATGCCTGAGCACCCGCCGCGCCGCCCTCAGGAGATCGATCGGTCCCTTCTCCTTCGTCAGGCGTCCCACCATGATGACCACCGGCGCGTCTCCGGGAATCCCGAGTTCCTCGCGAACCCGCGGGCGCGAGGCGGCAAGCAACTCCGGCATGAACGTCTGCGCGTTCACGCCGTTGCGGATGACCGTCGTGCGCACGGGGGCCTCGATCCGCAGGTCCTCCGCACTCGCCGCGTCCTCCTCGCTGACAAGAAAGAGATGGTCGTGGAACTTCGCGCCGAGCTTCTCCAGCAGGATGTGAAAGTGCCTGCCCAGCCAGCCCATGCGCTCGTGAAAGTAGAACCCGTGTGCGGTGTACAAAATCACCGGAACTCCGGCCAGCCGCCCAACGATGCGCCCGATCAGTCCCGCAATCGGGGTGTGAACGTGCAGCACGTCGATCTTCTCGCGCCGCAGGTAGAAGAACAGGCGCACGGCCGTCAGCAAGTGACTCAGCACGTTCCAACTGCGCGCCACGGGAAGGCGCACCATCTGGAGCCCGTCGTCGCACAGCGACGCCCAGTAATCCCCCGGCGTGCAGGCCACGCGCACGTCGCACCCCGATGCCGTCAGCATCTCTGCCAAGGGCGCAAGAAAACGGCGAACCGTGAAGTCCACCGCACACAGAATCAGGACACGGGGAACCTGCTTACCCTGATCGGTTTGTGTGCGCCGGGAGCCCATTGCTCTCCCTTTCCTTGACGGTAACGCCGCCATCGTTGGCACCAGCCCCAAGCGCGTCAATCCCGCCGGAGGAGAAAGAGCAATTTACCAGACAATGTTTCCGGGAGATGTTGTGGGTTCCCAGTTGTCAGTTTGGCGGGTGCAAGGCTGCGATCAAGACATGACATACGGCGTTGCCCTCGTCCTGTCCAACCTCCGGATGACCGCGCCATCCCTGCTATCCGTTTCGTCCCTGTAAGCTTGGCGCATCCGTGTTCGATACGATTTGACAGTGCAGCCCACAATGCGTCAGAATCCCTTTGATGAACGGGATCGGAAGGCAGGCACATCAGTTGGAACACTTGGTGCTTCGTCTTGAGGGGAGAGGTGAAGAAACATGACCGATCACGAATCCGCAAAGCGCCAGGCCATCAGCCGGTTGATGCGGGAAGCGGCATCGATCTTCTCGCAATCCAACACGCCGGACATCGCCCCCGCGCTCCCCAAAATGTATGCCGCCGTGGACCTTGCGGGCGAGCTGCACGACAAGGCCCCCTTGGTCATTTGCGAGGCCCATCTTGCCTCCATGAACGCCCTGTGCGGCCAGGCCGACGACGCCATCGCGCACATTGAACGCGCTCTCAATGTCGTGGCGGACAACGACGTTCCCGTCTGGATTCGCAACTTTGCCACCACCAAGTTCGTTGAGATCGCAATTCTCCTGCACCGCGAGGGGAACCGGGCCCAACGCTATGCGGTCGGCCTGCTGCAAAGCGCCGCCGACGAGGAAGGCAACGCCCAGCAGTACCTTGCCTCGGTGTTCAATCTCGCCGTGCTGACCAACGAGCTGCTCGGCAGGCGCGACCTCGCAATGGCGCTGCTCTCCTGGATTGCCGACGAGGCGGAGCCCGATCCCGGGATCATCGCGCTTCAGGCACGCCGCTACTACCAGAAGATCGCCAGCGAGTATTCCGAGGAAGAACGCCTTACCGCCGTCTGCGAAATCGAGGCAAACCGCGACTACCTGCTGAGCGAAGCCACCAACGGTTTCCTGCCCGGGACGCACGCCACCGAATTCGATGCGTGAGGGAGAGGCGTTGCTCGTGGTGCAGTCTTCGCGGTTCCCCCCAAAGTCCTGTTGACCGTCACGCCGGCTTCCGCGCCCCTTCACCCCCATGAAGATCGTGCGCGTCATCAACGAGCTGCGCAAAGGCGGCGTTCAAATCCGGCTCTCCTGGGTGGCGTGCGAACTGGCCCGGCGCGGCCACGATGTGACCATTGTCTGCATCGAGAGCGAAGGCATGAACGCGCCGATGGTGCGCGAGGCCGGCGTGAAGGTCGTTCACCTCCCCGTGCATCATTACGACGACCTCGGCGGCATCTGGCGGCTGGCGAAGTTCCTGCGCGCGGAAAAGCCCGACGTCGTGCATTCCCACCTGTTTCGCCAGAACACACCGGCCACGACGGCGGCCGTGCTGGCGCGCGTTCCCGCGATCTTCGGCCAGATTCACTCGCTGCGCACCTACCGGCGCAAAACGTGGAAGCGCATCGACCGCGTGCTGTGCCGCTTTCGTGCGTCCATGCTCGCCGTCTCGCAGGCCGTCGCCGGCGACATCCGCGAGTCACTGGAGCCGTGGGCGCCGTCCAACATCCGCGTGCTCTACAACGGAATCGAGATCGCGAAGTTTCAGGGCTTCGACCACGACGCCTGCCGCCGCCGTCTTCTCGACGAGTTCGGCTGGCCCGATGACGCCGTGGTCTTCCTGCACGTCGGGCGGCTGACAAAACTGAAGAACCAGAAGGTGATGATGACGGCGTTTCGCCAGGTGGTCGATCGCCTTCCCAACGCGCGCCTGCTGATGGCGGGCGGCGGCGAACTGCGCGAGGACCTGGAGAAGCGTCACGCCGAACTCGAACTCGGCGACCGCTGCATCATGGCCGACGACCGCCACGATATCCCCGAACTGCTCAACGGCGCCGACGTCTTTCTGCTCCCCTCGCTCGTCGAAGGTTTTTCCAACGCGCTGCTCGAAGCCATGGCGGCGGGTCTGCCGATCATCTCCTCCGACGCGGGGGGCAACAAGGAGATCGTCCGCAACGGCCGCAACGGCTTCACGTGCCACTCGTCCGACCTCGACGGCCTCGCGGCCAACTGCATCGCCGTCGGCGATGATGCAGCGCTGCGCCAGACGATGCGCCTCAACAATCTGGAGGACGTGAAGGAATACGAGCAGCAACGCCTCGTGGACCGCACACTCGAGATGTATGAGACTGCTCTTCGCGCCAAAGGCCTTAAGCCCGACGGGCGGGGCCGCTGGCGGCGGTAGAGCTTTCTTGGATGAATCATGGCCGGAAGCGCGTCCCGAGAATGTTCAAGTAAGTGCGTGATGGCCGAAGGGGCGCGGTACTGCCTCGAAGAGGCTGGATCACAAAGCCCAGGGCAAGCGCCGCAAGGCGCGCCGCCCTGGGGAGGCATCGTGTTTCACCCCGCACCCCGAAGGTGGTGCGATCAGAACTCATGGCCTGACCTGTATCCTCGAAGACCTTGGATCGCGCCGCTTTCAGGGCGCGGTTTCTATTGCTGACTGGACCCAGGGCGGCGCGCCTGCAGCGCTTGCCCTGGGCTATGGGATTTGGCCCCGTTGGGGCCATTGCGGGCCGAACGGTTCCTTGCTTACGGCGGGCTGCTTCCCGTGGATAATGACTACGATTTTTCCCCGAACGCTATGACTGTTACTCCACATCCACCGTTGCATAGAGCGCGTAGTTGGAACTCTGGCGCGACGACGAGGACGAGCCGAAGGCCGGTCCGGCGTAGGGAATCTGGCTGAGGATCGGCGTGCCACTGCTGCTCGACGACGTGCGGCTCGTCGTGCTTTGCGCCACGGTCAGAGTCTGCCCGGGGCGGAAGCGCAACGTTGTTGCGACGGCGCCAAGGAAGGACCAGTCGCCCCCCTCCTGGTCGATGGTCACTTCCACCTGATTGCGGCCGACGGCGCGGGCGCGCACATAGCCGTTCACGCCGCCATTGGGGCCGTCGAACCGGAAGGACGAACGACCACCCAACTGCACGCGGATGAAGCTCTCGTTCTCGACGTTGAGTTCCCCGCTGCGCTCCATCGCGTTCAGCGTGCCGCGAAAGCGATCACCCGGCGAGCCGACGGACACCGTGCCGCCTCCGGCGCCCGTGGTGGCGCGCCAGCGCGGATCGTTGGGCGAGGTGCCCGCGCTGTCGTACGCCATGCTGCCGGAGAGCGAACGCAGCGCCGCCGCCTCGCCGCGCACCAGACGCAACGTGACGAGCGCGGCCGAGGCCGGTTCCGCCTCCTGCACCGCATAGCCGTCGATGCGAATCGGCTCGGGGCGCGTGGGCAGCGCCAGGTCCGCCGTCCCCGTATCGAGACGCGAACGCGGCGGCACGGCTTCCCACGCCAGACGCGCGGCGTTCTCCGCCGACTCGCCGCTGTTGTAGTGATAGAGGAACGCCTCGGCGAAACTCACGGCGCGCCCGTCGGTGCTTTCCACGCGCAGGGCGGGGGGAGAGTCAAAGCCCTGGATGCGCGAAGGACTCGTGGCGGCACCGCCGCCCTCCATCAAAACGGGGGCGGGCTCGGCAGCCTTGACGAGAAACTCGGCTCCTCCGCGCGATACTGAGCGCGGAAGCAGAATGGCGAACAGCGGTCCCATCCGCCGCTCGTCGCCGGGAAGAAACGTGGCCTGCATCGGCCCGGCCGGTTCCACCACCATCAGGCGCGCACCCGTCGCATCCGCCTCTTGCAGGAGGAGGAAAACGTCGGTGCAGACCGTCGTGCTCTGGTTCTCGCGCAGCGTGGCGACGGCCCACTTCTGCGGGGGGAGATGGGCGCTGGCGTACTCCCATGCGGTGAGCGCGCGGCGCAGATCCGCGCCCGCCTGGTCCATCGCAATGCCACTGGCCAGTGGAACCGTTGCCTCCGCGGCAAAGGAACTCCGAATCGCAACCGCGATCAGGAATGCCAGAAGAATGAGTCGGTTGCGCATGGAGTGCTCCTTGGGGGGGGCTTGATACGTCAGACAGGGGCGGAGGCGGGCGGGTTCCGCCCAGCCACCGCTGGAGGGTGCGGCGCGGGGGGCGGGCTTGTCAAAACGAAGGACGAATTGGTGTGGTGCGTTTCGGGATACTCCCCAACACCAAGAATTCCCCTTTCCCGGCGCCCTATCCCGGGCTAGGGCTGCTTCGATGTTCGGAAAGGGGAGTCTTCATGCATCAGCAACGTTTCTTCCGCCCGGGCGCCGCCGCCCTGATCCTGGCCGCAGCCGCCACAGCAGCCTTCGCTGCCCCGCCCGACATGACGAATCGCGACGTTCTGCTCGAAACGTCGGCCGCCAAGACCACCGCAACCTTCGCTGTCCCCGATTCCCTCAAACCGTCGCACACGTCCTATGCGCTCTATGCGCGGACGAACGCGGACGACCCCCCGCTCATTCTGCTCAACGGCATCCCTCTGGCATCGGCCCCGGTCCCGCGCGAGCCGGGCGAGTGGCTGCTTCCGCTCCCCACCGCGGACTTCCATCGCGGCGCGGAGAACACCATCGCTCTCCTGACGCGCAAGGGCGCCCCGCTGGCCGCCGAACAACTCATCGTCTTTGAACTCCTCGACGGCGCCGAGGAAGCACACTTCGGGCGCTTGTTCTCCATGCCCACCGCAGAGAAAGCCACGCCCACCCTGCACTCCAGCCAGACCAAATATGACGTCCTGCACTACGACCTCGCGCTCGACATCGAGACCGCCTCGCGCCAGATCAACGCCAGCGTCGTCACCGTCACGCTCAAATCACTCGTCGAGGGGCTTGACCAGATCGCGTTCGACTTCCAGTCCGACGGCGTTCTGCTCATCAACTCCGTCGCCGCCGTCCCCGCCGTTTCCGGCATCACCTACAGCGTTGACGACACGAACGATTGGCTGATCGTCGACCTCCCCGCCGCCGCAGAGCTCGACTCCGGCGAGGAAATCACTCTCGCCATCACGTACAGTGGCACGCCCAGCAGTTCCGCCGGTGCCTTTGGACTCAACTCCTACAATCGCACGACCCAGCCCAACGGCAAGGCCATCGTCTACTCCTTCAGCGAACCCTACAGCGCGCGCTCGTGGTGGCCCTGCAAGGACGTCCCCAGCGACAAGGCCACCATCGACCTGCACATCACCGTGCCCAGCGCCAACATGGTCGTCACCAACGGCACTCAAACGGGCACCACCACACCGCGCACCGGACGCACGACGTACCACTTCACGCATGGCTATCCCGTCGCCACCTACCTCGTGGCCTTCTGCGCCACCGAATACGCCTACGCCTCCGACAACTACCTTTCGCGCGACGGGCTGACGCAGATGGAAGTCGGGCACTACGTTTACGAGACGAGCACCGACGAACTCGCCGCTGTTTCCGACACCATCGACGTCATGGGCTTCTACGCCGATCACTTTGGCGAATACCCCTTCCTCGATGAAAAGTATGTCACGATGACGTGGGGCGGCAGCTTCGGCATGGAGCACCAGACCTGCACGAGCATCAACAACCGCAACCTCGCCAGCGGCGGCAAGTCGCGCCGCAACGTCCACGAACTCGCCCACCAGTGGTTCGGCGACTACGTCACTCCCGACGACTTCATCCACCTGTGGCTCAACGAGGGATTCGCCACGTTCTGCGAGGCGCTCTTCGTCGAACACGACGAGGGATTCGCCAGCTACAAATCGTACATTCAGGGCTGGATCAGCTCCGGCATCAGCGACACCACCCCGCTCGTCTACTCCAACGCCGACTCCTTCTCGACCTCCGTCGTCTATCGCAAGGGCGGCATGGTGCTCCACATGTTGCGCGGCGTGATGGGCGACGATGCCTTCTTCGAGGGCATCCGCGCATACCTCGCCGCACACGCCTACGGCAACGCGGAGTCGGCCGACCTGCAAGCCGCGATGGAAGCCGCCCATGGCGCCAGCCTGAACGACTTCTTCCAGGACTGGGTCTACGGCACCGGCAAGCCGTCCTACCAGTGGAGCTGGAGCCTCGATGAGAACACGCTGAACGTCAGCATCACCCAGACGCAGAGCGCCGACGTCTTTGAACTCCCCGTGCGCCTGGTCGCCACGCTCGAAGGCGGCGGCACCCACGAGTTCGTCGTCCAGAACACCCAACGCACCCAGACCTTCGACCTCGACGCGACCGGCCTCTCCATCACGAACATGGCGTTCGACCCTGACTACTGGATCTACAAGGGCTCCGTCACCAGCGGCGCCATCGAGGCTCCCAAGGCAACGCTGCTCAGCGTGCGCGCCTCCGCACAGCCTGGCGAAGCCGTCGTGACCTGGGAAAGTGGCGGCGGAACAACCGAGGGCTTTGAGATCAGTGCTTCGTCCACGATGACGGGCACCACCATCGTTGCCAGCAGTTCAACGCTTGGCGTCGATGCCCGCAGCCACACGCTGACGGGGCTGGCCCCCAACGACATCGTCTACGTCAAGGTCCGCGCCGTCAGCTCGCAGGGACTCCCCAGTGCATGGAGCGACGTGTACGCGGTGCAAACCGGGATCGCCAGCGACGACCGCGTTCTCATCGTCGACGGTTACGACCGATGGGAGGCGAGCATCTCTCCAGAGAACAGCCACTCCTTCGCCGCCATTCACGCCGACGCCCTGTACGCTGCCGGCATCGCCTTCGATTCCTGCGCCAACGAAACGTTGGGCAGCACGGTGAGCCTGCCTCCCTACGACGCCGTCATTCTCGTGCTCGGCGAGGAATCGACCATTGATCGCACGTTCACGAGTTCGGAGGAGACGCTGGTCAAAGCCTACCTCGATGCGGGCGGTCAGTTCTTCGTCACCGGCGCGGAGATTGGCTGGGACATCGGACGCTCGACCGGCGGCAATCCTTCCCTGGCCTTCTACAACGGCTACCTCAAGGCGTCCTACGAGGACGACGACTCGAAAGACTATACGGTCGCCGGAACAAGTGGCGGCATCTTCGATGGCCTGGCATTCGACTACGGCACGGGGGCTTCGCCTTACTATCCCGACTGGCCCGACGTCATCACGGCAGCGGAAGGCGGCACGATTTGCCTGGAGTACAATGCCGCCGCCGGTGCAGGCGTGCAGTACGAGGGCACCTTCGGCTCCGGCACGGCCACCGGCCGCGTCGTCACGTTCGGCTTCCCCTTCGAGACCATCGGCGATGAAAGTGCGCGCCATGAAGTCATGGCGCGCATCGTGACCTTCTTCGAGCTCTCGCCTGCATTGCCCGTTACGCTGGATGGATGGATGGTGTACTGAACCCGGGCGGCGATTCTATCCCGCCGCCCGCTTCTCTGAATAGAGCACCGGCCACAGATCGCCTTCAAAGCGGTCGCCGTCCTTGCCACCCTGCTCGCGCATCAGGATCGCGTTCATGTGGTTGTCGTTCGGCGTTCCCGCAACGTAGCACGCATCATCCGGCATGAGGTGCAGCACCAGTGAACGCCGCGGCTTGTGCGTGAAGTTCGGGCCGCTGCCGTGAATCGTCAGGCAATGGTGGAAGCTCACCTGCCCTGCCTTCATCTCCAGCGGCACGGTCTTCCATTCCTTCCCCGCTTCCTTTTCGATCTTCTGCTTGAAGGCATCGAGGTCCTGCTCGAAGAAGTTGCCTTCGATCAGTCCCCACTTGTTGCTCTCCGGCACGGCCTGCATCACGCCGTTCTGGATCGTCACATCGTCGAACGCGACCCATGCCGTCAGCAGATTGTCCGTCGTGCACTGCCAGTAATTGCGGTCCTGATGCCAACCGACGTTGCCGCCCGCCTTCGCGTTCGGCCCCTGTCCCGGCTTGTAGAGCAACTGATCGTGCCAGAGGCGAACCTCGGGCGTGCGGGCCAGTTTGGCGGCGATCGCGCCGATCTGGTTGTTTGTCGCCAGTTCGCGGAACGTGTTGTTCGCCCAATGTGCCTGGTCCATCTTGCGGACGGCGAGGGGGTTCTCGCCGGGCACCCACGGGCCGCCCCAGGGTTCCTTGCCCGTCTCGAATTCGCCGGCATACACTTGGTACAATGCCAGACGAAGGCGATCGAGGAATTCGTCGCTCAGGACTTTCGGCGCAATCCAGTAGCCGTTTTCTTCATAAAACTTCACGTCTTCTTCGGTGGGAAGCAACTTCTTGTCGATCATCGGATTCCGTTCTCCTGCAAAGGGGATTCCTCCCACCTTCGCTTCCATCCGCCTCGCCCTCTTCCGCTGGCGTCTTTAGTCCACCACCATCTCCAGGAAGAATTCCTGGCTCCCGCCCGGTTCGATGTGAACGAGCGATCCGCGCTCGCGCTCGCACGCACGTCCACCCACCAGGCAATTCGCCGGCTCGATGCCGAGCACGTGCGTCCCTGCTCCCGGATTTTTCCACTGCACGAGATTCGGCAGCGTCGCCGTGTCCCAACGCAGGCGCACACGCAACGGCCGCACCTCATCGCCCACCGGGAACGCGGGATTCTCGATCACCGCTTCCGCCATCTCCCGCCCGGTGCGTGCATCCTTCGCCGTCGCCAGATCGGTGTGATAGTACACGCGCTCGCGATAGTGCGGGTCGGGATCGTCCCAGCGGTCATGGCCGTCGAGAGGCGTTGCCTCTTCGCGCGGCACGACGGTCTTCGACGGAAATGCGAGCTTCACGCCCGGCTGCACCAACGGGAAACCGAAGTTGAAGTGGTACAGCATCATCAACGGCGATGCAAGAAACCCGATGTTCTCCACGCGGTCGTGGATGCACAGGCGGTTTTCGCCGAGACGACTGCGGATGGAGCGGTGCAGGACAAGGTTCTCGCCGAAAATGCGCGCCTCGTGCAATGTCCCCGACACGCGCATCTCGAACTCGTCGCCTTCCCATCCGCTTGTCGCGGCGACCTCGTGCGCGGGCGTGTGATGCAGACGCCCGTGGATGCCCAGCTCCTCGCCGTTGTCTTCGCACGGCGAGCCCACCTGGCGCATCCCGCACGTCATCAACAGCCCCCCCGCCGCCGTGCGCAGCCATTCGGTTCCCTCGGGCCGAAAGTACGACGGATGACAAAGGCGGTTGGGCGACTGCCACGACAACGGCGTCCCGGCGAACGCGGCGAGCGAAACGTCGAGCCCGCGTTGCGGCGCGACGCTGTACTCCAGCCCCGCGCCCGTGCGGACGTGCACCTGCTCGACGCCATCCTCCGAGCCATCCGTCAGGCGGTAGCGCCTCAGCCCGCCGATCTGCTCGACGAGTCCTACCCGCGCCTCGATTTCGCGCCTCGTCCACGTTCTGCCGTAGAGTTTCATTCGGTCCTCATGCGCTCTCGTCGATTTCGGGAAGACGTTTGATGCGCGGATCCGTGAAGATGTCCGCCTCGTCGCGGCTCGTGCTCGAGAACTCCGAGACGATCGCTCCTTCGTCGCCGGCCTGGAACCAGTGGAAGGTGTCCGGCTCGATCGTGTACTGCATTCCCGGCGTCAGCTCGATCTCGTGGAAGACCTTGTAGTAGTCCTTGCTCACGGCCGGAATTTTCGCCTTCGGGTTCTTTGCGGGTTCGCCTTCGACATAGAGCCAGACCTTGCCATGGCGGCAGCGGAACGTCTCGCGTTTGCCCGGTTCGCCGTCGATCGGCGGGTGCTTGTGCTCGGGGCATGTCTGGCGGGGAAAGAGCACGAGTTCCTTCGCGCAATAGCGGTCGTTGTTCTCGTAGATCACGAGCTCCAGCCCTTCCTCTTCGAGGCGCCCGAGTCCGAACTCCGCGATCTCGATGTTTTCGCGCTCTTCGGGGGTCAGCAGAATGCCTGCCTTGTCGAGCATCTCCTTGGCGCGTGCCTGCGCCTTTCTTACTTCGCTGCGCTTGATCATCGTACCAGCTCCTCTTTGGGTTCTTGTCATTCCTCTGTTGCGAAAACACCGGGCGTGCCCGTGGGCGTCCACGCACCGAGTTCCGGCGCCACGCCGTGACGCGGCCATCCCGCCGCCTGCCGCTCGCGCACGTGCCCGGCCGCCGGCACGCCACTGGTCGCGTCGCGCTGCTCAACGCTGCACGCCCCCACGGCCGTCGCGAACGCCAAGGCCTCTTCCGGCGATTTCTTCTCGAACAACCCGGCCAGGAATCCCGCGATCGTGCAGTCCCCTGCGCCCGTCGTTCCCACCAATTCCGCCTCGCAGCACGTCGCCAGCAACTCGCGCCCCTGCCAAGCGGCCAGCGTCTCCGGGGTGAAGTGGCTCCACGCCAGGTGGCGCGCCGTCCGCAGGTACAACCCCTTCTCGCCCAGCTTGATCGCCGCCGCTCCGGCACCCAGTTCCAGCACCTGACCGGCGAAGCGCCTGAGCGCCTCCAGCGTCAACGGCGCGCCAGGCTCGCCCAGCACATAGGCCAGTTCCTCGTAACTCGGCAGGAAGGCGTCCACGTGCGGCAGCACCGCCGCCAGCCACGCGCGCCAGTCCACCCGTCCTGACGCCGACTGCGGGTCGGGCATCGCCATGTCCACGCTCGTCAGCGCCCCCGCCCCCCGCGCCGTCTTCAGGATTTCGGTCATTCCGCGTCCACCGTCGGAAAACAGACGCCGCATCAGTGGCGGGTAGCCGAAGTGGAAGATCGCCGCGCCTTCCAATTGGCGCGCGTCGATGTCCTCGGGGCCGAACGTGTCGTTCGCCCCGGGATGATGCAGGAAAACCCGGTCCAGCCCCGGCGGACTGAGGACCATCGTGTAGGACGTGTGGCTCCCCGCATCGACCTTCATGGCATCGGCCAGCCCGGCGCCGTGACGCCGAAGCTGCTCGACGATCACCCCGCCAAATGCGTCATCCCCCACCTTGCCCGCCAGCCGCACGGGAAATCCCAGCTTGTGGAGCGCCAGGCCCGTGTTGGCCACCGCGCCGCCCGTCGAGGCCACGGCGGGCCCCACGTTGACCAGTTTCCCGGGGGTCAGCAGGGTGCCGAAGGAATCCGCCGACGCCGTGATCTCGGGGATCAGGTCGATGCAAATATGGCCGGCAACAATGATGGTGGACTCGTCGGGCATCGGGCTCATTTCCTGCGGATGCGGAGGGCGATGCGTTGAGTTGCCGGAAGGCGGGGGCGCGCGTCCAGCAAAAACATGTAAGCGCTTACGGATTTCCCTTGGCTCACTCCCTCCCCGCCCCTCAACGTCCCCCTCGACCCGCGCCCCCGCCGCGTTGTGGTCTCGCCTGACAACTGCCCTCCAACAAGGATTCTCCATGACCAAGCGCCGCGCCCATTACGTCCTCAGCACCCACTGGGACCGTGAATGGTACCAGGCTTTTCAGGATTACCGCTACCGCCTCGTCCGCCTGTTCGACGGCCTTCTCGAAGGCTTCGAGAGCGGTGAGCTGCGCGGCCCGTTCACCTGCGACGGGCAGGCGATCATCCTCGACGACTTCCTCGAAGTGCGCCCCGAAAAGCGCGCCGCCCTCGAACAACTCGCCCGCGACGGCAAGCTCGTCATCGGGCCCTGGTATGTGCTCCCGGACGAGTTCCTCGTCACCGGTGAAGCCATGGTGCGCAACCTGCGCCTGGGCCGCGAGATTGCCCGCGCCTTCGGCACCGAGCCCTCCAACGCGGGCTTTGCCTGCGACCTGTTCGGGCACGTTTCCCAGCTCCCCCAGATTTTCCGCGGCTTCGGCATCGAGACCGGCTTCATCTGGCGCGGCGTCAATAACGGCTGGTGCAACAACCTGATCTGGGAGGGGGCCGACGGCTCCGAACTCACCTGCTATAGATTCACGCGCAACGGCTACAGCGACTACGCCTTTGAAGTCCGCGAGGCTGGCCTGCCCGACGCCGAATTCGACGCCGAGCGCACCCGCGAGCGCCTCGAACGCCACCTTCAGTACGAAAGCGAAAACACCGACGTCACGCCCCTGCTTCTGTTCGACGGCGGCGACCACCAGGAGTGGGACCGCCCCGTCTACGGCATTCTGTGCGAACGCATGGACGCGGGGAAGAAGGACTACGAGGTCATCCACTCGACCCTCGATGCCTACGGCGCCGAAATGCTCAAGGACCGCGCGAAGATCAAGGCGCGCTTCAAGGGCGAGTTGCGCCAGCCCAGCATCCGCACACTCGAATCCGCCCATACCATCCACGGGGTCCTGGCCAGCCGCATCTGGATCAAGCAGCAGAACGCCTCCTGTCAGGATCTGCTGACCCGCTGGGCCGAGCCCTTCGCCGCCTTCGCCGCACAGGCGCTCGGCAGCGAGTACCCCGACGGCTTCCTCAACGTCGCGTGGCGATGGCTCCTCAAGAACCATCCGCACGACTCGATCTGCGGATGCAGCATCGACCAGGTTCACGAGGACATGAAGTTCCGCTTCAGCCAGACGCGCCAGATCGGCGAGCGCCTGACCTCCGTCGCCACCAGTGCCATCGCCGCCAGCGTCGAGGGCGACATCGCCGACGAGGAAATCCGCGTCGTTCTCTTCAACCCTGCCACCGTTCCCCACGAAGGCACCACAGAGTTCGACGTGGAAGTCCCCAAGGACTGCCCCACGTTCGCCGAGTTCTTCGGTTATGAACCCAAGCCAGGCTTTCGCATTTACGACGAGAAGGGGAACGAAATTCCCTACCAGCGCCTGCGCCAGGAAACCGATCGCAAGAAGACCCGCATCCGCCCCACCAAGTTCCCCGAGGAATACCGCATCAACCGCATCCGCGTCAGCCTTCCCGTCTCGATCCCCGCGATGGGTTACACAACGCTGACAGTGCGTCCCGCCAAGCAGGGCGAGCCAACGCGCCACCCCGCGAACAACGGTCTCGCCACCGCCCACAACATGATGGGCAACGAGTACCTTGAAGTCTTCATCGCCCCCAACGGCACCATCGCCCTGCTCGACAAGGAAACGGAGCAGATTTACGAGGACCTGCTCACCTACGAGGATCAGGCCGACATCGGCGACGGGTGGTTCCACGGGCCTGCGGTCAACGACCAGGCCTACGCCTCGACGGGAAGCAACGCCGCCATCGCCCTCATCGAGGACGGTCCCAACGTTGCGGCCTTCCGCATCCGCCAGAAGATGCTCGTCCCCCGCGAGTTCGACTTCAAGGACATGGTCCGCTCCGAGGAACTCGTGGAGATGGAGATCGACACGGTGATTCGTCTGCGTCCCGGCGCGCGTCATCTCGACGTGGAAACGACGATTCATAACAACGCCTGCGACCATCGCGTGCGCGTGCTCTTCCCGACTGCCGTACAGGCCGAGACCTTCCTCACGGACTCGGCCTTCGACGTCGTGGAGCGCGACATCGCCCTCGCTGCGGACAACTACCAGTACAACGAACTCGACGTTGAAGTGCGTCCGATGCTGACGTGGGCCGCCATCTCCGACAAGGAGCGCGGCATGGCCGTCGTGAGCACCGGCCAGTTCGAGGTCGCCGTGCGCGACCAGTCCGAGCGCCCCCTCGCACTGACGCTCTTCCGTTCGACGCGCCGCACCGTCCTCACCGACGGAGAGCCGGAGGGGCAGCTCCTCGGGCCGCTGCATTTCCGCTACCGCTTGATCCCGTTTGCCGGAGCAGCCGATCGCATCGGCCTCTTCCGCAGCGCCGAATCTCTCGCCAACGGTCTGCGCGCCGTGACGCTGCGCCGCGCCGATCAGAAGATCCACGCCACCGGCGTTTCTCTTCCGGCGCGCGCGGGATTCCTGGCGGTCGACGGTGCCGCCGTTCTCTCCAGCGCCCGCATGGTTGGCGATGCACTCGAAGTGCGTCTCTTCAACCCCAATACGAAGGCGGGCAAGGCATCCGTCTCGTGGCCGGACAAGCCCAAGGCCGTCAAGGCGTGGAAGAAGGCCGAACTCGTCGACCTGGAAAGCAAGCCCGTCAAGGACTCGAAACCGGCGTTGAAGGCCGGAACGGCAACTGTCAGCCTGAAGCCCAAGCAGATCGTGACGCTGCGTCTTTCGTAGCTATTCCCCACAGGAGCGGAGAACGATGACCGAGTTTTTCCCCGGCGTGAAAAAAATCGCCTACGAAGGTCCGGAGTCGAAAAACCCGCTGGCCTTCAAGCACTACGATGCGAGCGCAAAAGTCGCCGGCAGGACAATGGCCGAGCACCTGCGCTTCGCGGTCTGCTACTGGCACACCTTCCGCGGCATGGGCGCCGACATGTTCGGCCCCGGCACAATGACGCGCTCGTACGCGGGGGCAGCGGATCCCGACAAGGCCGCCGAGGAGATGATGCGCGCGGCCTTCGAGTTCTTCACGAAACTCGGCGTCCCGTTCTGGTGCTTTCACGACGTGGACATCATTCTCGAAGCGGACAGCCTTGCCGAAACGAATCGCCGCTTTGCCAAGGCCGTCGCGCTCGCCAAACAACTCCAGGCCGACACCGGCGTCCGTCTTCTCTGGGGCACGACGAACGCTTTCTCGCACCCGCGCTTCATGGCCGGTGCTTCCACCAATCCCTCGCCCGATGTCTTCGCCTATGCGGGCGCGCAGGTGAAACGCGCCATGGAGGCGACACACGCTCTCGACGGCGCGGGCTATGTTTTCTGGGGCGGCCGCGAAGGCTACGACACGCTGCTCAATACCGATATGAAGCGCGAAACCGATCACCTCGCGCGCTTCCTCCACATGGCCGTCGCTCACAAGAAGAAGATCGGCTTCAAGGGCCAGCTCTACATCGAGCCCAAGCCCCACGAGCCGACGAAGCACCAATACGATTTCGACTCCGCCACGGTTCATGCCTTCCTGCTGAAGAACGGTCTGGCCGATGATTTTAAAATCAACGTCGAGGCCAACCATGCCACGCTCGCGCGCCACGAGTTCGTCCACGAACTCGAATACTGCGTGGCCAACGGCATTCTCGGCTCCGTCGATGCCAACCGTGGCGACTACCTGCTCGGCTGGGACACGGACCAGTTCCCCACCGACGTGAAGGAATGCGCGCTCGCCATGTACGCGATCCTGCGCGGCGGCGGCTTCACGAGCGGCGGACTCAACTTCGATGCGAAGCTGCGCCGCCAGTCCATCGACCCCGTCGATCTCTTCCACGCGCACATCGGCGCGATGGACGCCTTCGCCCGCGGCCTCAAGGTCGCCGCGAAGATGATCGAGGACGACGTGCTCGGCGACTTCGTGCGGCAACGCTACGCCGGATGGGACACCGACTTCGGCCGCCGCATCGAATCGGGCGAGGCAACGCTGGACGACATGCACGCGCACGCCCTCGAACACGGCGAGCCCGCGCTGCAATCCGGCCGCCAGGAAATGCTCGAGAATCTGCTGAACGAGTACCTCTACGCCGTCCGCTGAACACGGAGGCTTCACCCACAACGCACATCGGAAAGGGCACGGGCATGAGCATCTTCGGTAGGGGTTTCGGTCTCGACGGTATTGCGCTGCTTTCGGACGCAAAGACGCGCTCGATTTCGGCGGAGAATCCCACGGGCGCAAAGGGCGGCGGCGACAAGTCCGGTGAGAAGGGCGTCGCCTATCCCTGCGCCCGCGACCTGGGCCCCGGGTGGAAGTGCAATCCCGCCGTCATCATCAAGCCCCACCAGCTCTTCACCATGGCCGAGATCGAAGGCCCCGGCGTCATCCAGCACATCTGGCTGACCACCCACCACATGAACTGGCGCAAGCTCGTCCTGCGCGTCTATTGGGACGGCGAGGAAACCCCGTCGATCGAAACGCCCCTCGGCGACTTCTTCTGCATGGGGTGGAACGAGCGCAGCTTCGTCGCCAGCATTCCCATCTGCGTCAACCCCGGCTCGGGCCTGAACTCCTACTGGCCCATGCCCTTCCGCAAGTCCGCCCGCATCACCGTCGAGAACCTTACCGGCGACGACTGCGGCGCGCTCTACTACCAGGTAACCTACTCGCTCACCGACGTGCCCGCCAACGCCGCCTACCTCCACGCCCAATGGCGCCGCAGCAAGCCGCTCGCCTACAAGGAAGTCCACACCCTGCTCGACGGCGTGAAGGGCAAGGGGCACTACGCCGGAACCTACATGGGATGGCAGGCCAACAGCACCGGCTGGTGGGGCGAGGGCGAGATCAAGTTCTACATGGACGGCGACAAGAAGTACCCCACGATCTGCGGCACCGGCACCGAGGACTACTTCGGCGGCGCGTGGAACTTCGAGGAACCGCCGGGCACCTACAAACTCTACTCCACCCCCTTCCTCGGCCTGCACCAGCACGTCAGCGGCGACGGCCAGACAAAGGCCGGGCGACGCTTTGGCATGTACCGCTGGCACCTGCCCGATCCCATCCGCTTCGAGAAGGACCTGCGCGTCACCATGCAGGCACTCGGATGGCGCGAGCCACGCGCCGGCGAAGGGCGGTACCTCGCGCTGCAGGACGACATCTGCTCGGTCGCCTACTGGTATCAGGCCGAGCCCCACGCTCCGTTCCCGCAACTTCCCGACCGGGACTTCCTCGAAATCGTGTAGGGAGAGGGCTCTCTTCGTATTTTCTTCGTTGCCCCGCCAAGACTCCTCCCTCTTTCCTGCTCCCATGAATGCGCAGGTGCCATCCTTCGCCATCCTGGGGATCGACGCGGTGCCCGTCGCTGTCGAAGTCGACAGCGTCGAGGCCAACACCATCGACACGCCGGCGTGGACCGTTGTCGGGCTCGGCGACGCCGCCATCCGCGAAAGCCGCGAGCGCGTGAAGGCCGCCCTCAAGAACTCGGGCTTCAAGACGGGCCAGCGCCGCGTCACCGTGAACCTCGCCCCCGCCGACCTGCGCAAGGAAGGCACCCACCTTGATCTGCCCATCGCGCTGGGGGTGCTGCGCAGCACCGGCTGGCTGGAGGCTGGCACGCGCGGGCACATCGGCGCCATCGGTGAGCTCGGACTCGACGGCGGAATCCGCGGCGTTCCCGGCGCGCTCCCCATGGCGATTGCCGCGCGCGACGCGGGGCTCGACGGCCTGCTCGTTCCCGCCGCCAACGCGGGCGAAGCCGCTCACGTCGAAGCCATCCCCATCTACCCGGTCGAACGCCTCGTCGAAGCCGTCACCTTCCTGCGCGGCGAACTCGACATCGCACCGCACCAGCCCGCGCCGCACAAGGACGGCGAGGGGCTCCACGTCCGCGCCCCCGATTTCCACGATGTGCGCGGCCAGGAGGGCGCCAAGCGCGCGCTCGAAGTCGCCGCCGCAGGCGGGCACAACATCATGATGATCGGCCCGCCGGGCAGCGGCAAGACGATGCTCGCCAAGCGCCTCCCCTCGATCCTGCCTGAGATGACGTTCGAGGAAGCCATCGAGACGACGAAGATTTACTCCATTGCCGGGCACCTCGGAGGCCGCACCGGTCTCGTGCGGCGCCGCCCGTTTCGTTCGCCTCATCACACGGCCTCGCACGTTGCGCTCGTCGGCGGCGGCATCATCCCCAAGCCCGGCGAGGTTTCACTCTCGCACCACGGTGTTCTTTTCCTCGACGAACTCCCCGAGTTCTCGCGTCAGGTTCTCGAAGTCCTGCGCCAGCCCCTGGAGGATGGGGTCGTCCACATCAGCCGTGCCCAGGTTTCTCTCTCCTTCCCCGCGCAATTCATCCTGTGCGCCGCGATGAACCCGTGCCCGTGCGGCTACTTCGGACACCCGGAGAAGCAGTGCATCTGCAACCCGGTCCAGATTCAGCGCTACACGGGGAAGATCAGCGGCCCGCTGCTCGACCGAATCGACATCCACATCGAAGTGCCCGCCGTGAAGATCGAGGAACTGCGCGCGCGTCCCAGCGGCGAAACGAGCGCCTCGATCCGCGAGCGCGTCGCCGCCGCTCGCGCCCGCCAGACCGAACGTTTCGCCGGACGCCGCGGCCTGCACTGCAACGCCCAGATGACGCGGCGCGATCTCGACGACCTCTGCCCTCTCGGCGCGGAAGCGGGTCAGTTGCTCGAAGCCGCCATGAAAGCCAGGAACCTTTCCGCGCGCGCCTTCGACCGCATTCTCAAGGTCGCCCGCACAATCGCCGACCTCGCCGACTCCCCCACCATCGGCCCCGAACACATCAGCGAAGCCGTGCAGTACCGAACGCTCGACAGGGGATGAGAGAAATGGACACGATGAACCGAAACAAGGCGGAGCTATTTGCGTCTTGGGAGCGCACCATGAGACAGTTCGCCCGCCTGCTACTCGTTTGCCTGTTGTTTGCCGGATGCGTGGCACCTCCGAGTGCCGATCGCCTTGCGTCGATGAAGAAGCAGGGCGACGGCATCATCGCCAAGATCGAAGCATTCCAGGCGGAGAAGGGTACACTTCCCACCAGCCTGAAAGAGGCGGGGGTCGAAAACTACCAGACTCCCAACGGCCCGTGGAAATGCAGCACGAAGGACGGCGAAATCGTGCTCTTCGTGGGGGACTACGCTACCGATCAGTTCGAGATTTGGTGGGAACCGGTTGGCCACAACTGGTACGTGGATACGTGAGGGGGCCGAGTCCATTCACTGCGCAAGTGAGTGGAAACGGCTTCATGTTCCTTGGCCTCATGAGACTGCAAGAACGTGAGGGTGAACATCACGATTGGATTCGTCGCACTACGCGCGCCGCTCGCAAAGCCGTACTCTTTGCAAACGCTGAGCGTCAAATAAAGCGGTCCGCCTTCAAATCAAACATTCATGCCCCAAGCAATATTATCCGGCTTGTCCCCAAGGGCTCTCGTGGTGCCTCTCAACCGCCGTGTCCCCGCGCAAGAATCTCTCGCGGGTCGACAACCGAACGGTTCTCATGTCCCCTTCTTCTTCCTCTTCGCAACGCAGTCGTCGTTTTACATTCATGGTGATTCCGCTCCTGATTGGGTTGGCGCTTGCCGTGAGCCAGGCACTCGCCGGCGACGGGCACGGCGCGGCCTCCGGGGGCGCGGGGCACGTTGACCCCGTGGTCAACGTCATCCTGGAGCTACTTGTCATCATCTTCGTCGCGCGGCTTGGCGGGCACTTCGCCGAGCGCATCGGCCAGCCGCCCGTGCTCGGCGAACTGCTCACCGGTGTTGCGATTGGCGCGCTCTCCTTGTTGCCGCTCGGCGGCCTCGTGCCCGTGCAACTGATTTCCGATGCGCGTCTCACGGGCTCGCACATCGACATTCTCGCGCGTATCGGCGTGATCCTGCTGCTGTTTGAAGTCGGGCTGGAGACGCGCCTGCTCGACCTGCTGAAAGTCGGCTGGGCTTCGGTGATCGTCGCCTTCACGGGCGTCGCCGTTCCCTTTGCGCTCGGGTGGGCGGCCAGCGCCCTGCTGCTGCACGATCTGCCCCCCGGCGTGAATCCCGTTCACGTGCACATGTTCCTCGGCGCCGCGCTCTCCGCGACGAGCGTCGGCATCACCGCGCGCGTGCTGAAGGATCTCGCCGAGCTCGACCGCCGTGAGTCGCGCATCGTGCTTGGTGCCGCCGTGATCGACGACGTTCTCGGCCTCATCGTGCTCGCCGTCGTCGGTGGCATCATCACCGGCGCGGGCAAGGGCGAAGGCGGCGGTGTCCTCGCCCTCGCGACCCTCGTCACATTCAAGGCGCTGCTCTTCCTCGTCGCCTCCATCGTCCTCGGCCTCTTTGCACTCCCTCCCGTGTTCCGCCACATTGCGCGCTTTCGCGGGGGCCGTCTCGTGCTCACCTCCGCTCTCGGCTTCTGCTTTCTCCTTTCGTTCATTGCCAACAAAGTCGGTCTCGCCACGATCGTCGGCGCGTTTGCCGCGGGCCTTATTCTCGAAGACCGCCACCTCACGCACTTCACATTCGACGACAAATACTCGAGCAGCACCGAGGCCCTGCACCATCTCCTCTATCCGCTCACGATCATCTTCGTGCCCATCTTCTTTGTGCAGATGGGCATCCAGGTGCGGCTGGAAACGTTTCTGAATGTCGAGGTGCTTCTGCTGGCATCGGCGCTCACGGTGGCCGCCGTTCTCGGCAAGCTCGCATGCGCCCTGACCGTGCGCGGGCCACTGTGGTCACGCATCACGGTGGGAGTCGGCATGATTCCGCGCGGCGAAGTCGGGCTCATCTTCGCGAACATCGGGCTGGCGCTCGGCGTCGTCTCTCCGGGCACCTTCTCCGCCATCGTCATCATGGTTGTGCTGACGACATTCGTCACGCCGCCGCTGCTCAAGGCCTGCCTGACGCGCCTGCCGAAGGACGCAACGGCCTAAGGAGACCCTTCTCAGATCCACTCAAACCGCGTGGCCATCGTGTGTTCCTCTCCGGACCCGATTGTCACGCGGTGTTCCACACATGTCGCCGGTTCGACGCAGACGAATGGCGGCGCAGGCGAGCCGTTTCTCCCACCACCCGGATTCCACACAACAATTTCCCGCGCCTCCGAGCGCGATACGCGCACGCGTGCCTCGGCGCCCTCGCGAATCACCGCATCGCCGGCCGGCTCGACGTACACGCGGTCGATCACGCCGGGAAAGCGCACGCCGCCCTGCTGTACGGCCTCGCCGCCCAGTATCTTGTCCAGATACCGGCACCCTTCAAGTCCCTCCACCTGCACGTCGCGCACATCGCCCACGGCGAAGTACGGATGGTACCCGGCCTCGTAGGTGAACGCGGCGGAATCCGTGTTCGCGATCGTCAGGTCCATCGCCACGCCGCCCTCGGAGACCTCGACGCCCAGGCGTGCCCGAAACCGATGCGGCCACAGCGCGCGCGTCTCCTCGCAATCCTCCAGCGTCAATTCGGCGCGATTGCCCGCCGTCGCGGCCACCGTCCACGTCCGGTTACGCGCAAAGCCATGCCCCGGCATTGACGGATCGGGATGCTTGCCAAACCACGGGAAGATGAGCGGCACGCCGCCGCGAATGGCGCGCCCGGGCAGGAACTCAGCATCCGGCAGCAGCCACAGCAGCGAACGCCCCGTCCGGCGGTTTTCCACCGCCGTCAGGTGCGCACCGTTCAGATACAACTCGGCCGCGACCGTTCCGTCGTCGAACACGATCCGCGGCAGGCCATTCGTCCCCGCCATCCGTTTCCATTCGCCCGTCATGCGCGCCGCCTCCTGTTTCTGCCTGACCTGTTTGCGAAACGTGCCTCTGATCCCTGGGCGGCCGCAAGAGGACGATCCCGTTCCCGCCACTGATCAAAACGAAACCCTTCTGGACGGGCGACGGCGCATATTCCCCTCGCCATACCTGCACGACAAAGTAGGATTCGGTTCATCGGAAACCATGCCACAATGAACGAGGTCTGCCGTGCTGCGATTCGCCACACTCGCTTTTCTGCTTCTGCTGGCAACGGCCTGCGCCCGTGGTCAGGCCAAAACGTCCGCGGACAATGCAATCGACGAGACGTATCATCATCAGTTCCGCCACATTGCGTGGGAGGAAGTCGGGCGCTCGGTCGAGAATCGCCCGATCTACATGGCTGAGTTCGGCGACGGCGATGACGTGACGCTCTTCTTCACGTGCTTCCACGGCAACGAGTCCAGCACCCCGCGCTTCGGCTACGAGTTCGCCAACCTGCTGCACAACGATCCCACGCTCATCGCGGAGGGGAAGAAAGTCGTCATCGTCCCAATCCTCAACCCCGATGGCCTTGTGCACGGCACGCGCAACAACGCCCGCGACGTCGATCTGAACAGAAACTACCCCACCAGCAACTGGGGCCAGCAACCCGGCAGACGCGGCCACGTGGACTTCGGCGAGGCCCCCGCCTCGGAGCCCGAGACACGCACGGTTCTCAAGCTCATGGCCGAGGTGCAGCCGGACAAGATCCTCACCGTTCATCAGCCCCGCAAGTGCAACAACAACGACGGCCCCAACGGCCTCGCGCTCGCCGAACTCCTCGCCGAGTACAACGGCTACCCGGTCGAACCCTACATCGGCTACCCCACGCCGGGGTCCTATGGAACCTATGCGGGCAAGGAACTTGGCATTCCGATGGTCACTCTGGAATTGCCGCGTGGCACCCCCGATTCCGCAGCCTTCGATGAAATGTGGCGGGTCAACCGCGATGGGTTGCTGGCGTTTGTGAACTGCAACCTGGAGGACCTGAACGAGGCGGAGTAGCGGCCTTCGCAAAATCCTGCAAGCCTTGGAGCGCCCCATGCGATGCCTGCTTATTGGCCTCTGTGTTTCCTCCTTCGCGGCGCTCTCGAGCGCCGAATCGGTCGCCGACGACTTCGAGACTCCCACCGACGCGCTGCCCTGGACCATCGCCGACGGCACCGGCAGTGTCATTGAAGCGGCCACCGCACCGCGCCTCTCCGGGATTGCTCTGCCCAACGGCGGCCTGGGGGTTTTCCAACAAGCAGCGGATGAGAACACCGGTGGCGTTCATCTCGCGCTGACCGGTGGCCCCGCCACGGACATGACGGCCGAGGCGTGGGTCTTCTGCGAAGGCAACGACGGCGCCGTCAAACACGGGGGCTATCAGGGCATCGTGGCGAGCGCTTCACAAAGCGGCAGCGTCCACATGATCCGTCTCGCCTGGGACCCCGACCACCAGGAGCCGGGCGACAGCGGCGACGGCTGGGTGAAGCTTCAGGCCCACGACGGCGTGTCCTGGGATTACCTCGGCATCGACCCCGCGCAACACGGCGCCGCCACCCAGGGCTACATCGTCAACGGCACGTCATGGCCGAGTGGCTGGCATCGCTTCCGCCTCACAGTCGAAGGCAACACGGTCTCCGCCTACGTCGACGATATGGACGCTCCCGCGGCGACGGGCACGCTAAGCCTTGCTCTGCGCAACGGCGGCGCGGGATTCTACACGTACAGCAACGGTGACTACGCTGGATACTTCGACGACTTCACCGCCGAGTTCACTCCCTTGCCCGAAGCCGACTACGACGTTCTCATTCTCAACGGCACGGTCTACCGCGACGGCGACTCCGATCCGGTGCAGGCTGACGTTGGCATCCGGAGCGACCGCATCGCCGCCATCGGCGAACTCGACGGCGCAACCGCCAGCCGCACCATCGACGCCACGGGGCTGTTGGTCGTCCCCGGCTTCATCGACACGCATTGCCATGCCGACGGCGCCAGCGCCAACGCCCAGTACCTCCGCCAGGGCGTCACCACGATGGTCAACGGCAACTGCGGGGCCTCGCCCTCGATTCCCACCCTCGGCTCCACCTACGACGGCCTCGCCGGACGCCTCGGCACGAACTACATTGGCCTGATCGGGCACAACCAGCTCCGCGCCAACGTGGGACTCAGCGGCACGACCCCCACCCCTGCGCAAATGCAGCAGATGAAGGCCAACATCGCCACCGGGATGCAGGCCGGTGCGTTCGGGTTTTCCACTGGGCTGATCTACTATTCCGGGTTCAATTCAACGACCGAGGAAGTCATCGAGCTCGCCGCCGCCGCGAAGGAAGAAGGCGGACTCTACGCCACGCACATGCGCTCAGAGGGCGAAGACGTGCTTGCCGCCGTCGAGGAAGCTCTCCGCATCGGCCGCGAGAGCGGCGCACGCGTTCAGATCTCGCACGCCAAGTGCGTGGGGCCTGCGGTCTGGGGGTTCTCGGATGAGTTCCTCGCACTCGTCGACCAGGCCATCGCCGACGGCGTGGATGTCTGGCTCGATCAGTATCCCTACACCGCCTCGCAAACCACCATCGACGTTCTGATTCCCGACTGGGCCGAATCGAACTGGAGCGACGCCGTCAACAATCGCCGCGAGGAACTGGAGCAGGGCATTCGCGATCTCATCGCCGGGCGTGGCGGGGCCGACCGCGTCTACCTGATCTCAGGGAGCTACGCCCGTCAGTATCTCAGTGACGTCGCCACGTCCCTTGGCAAGGACCCCGAAGACGTCATCATCGATAACATCGGCCGCAGCGGCGCCAGTGCCATCTATCACACCATGCAGGAGGACGACGTGCGCACGTTCATCGTTCATCCGCGCGTGATGATGGGATCCGACGGGCCAACGGGCAGCCATCCGCGTGGCCAGGGAACGTTCCCGCGCCTCTGGGGCACCTACGGCCGCGAACTCGGTTTCTTCGACCAGCAAGAGTGCATCCGCAAGACGTCAACCCTTGCCGCGCGCCAGTTCCGCCTGCTCGAGCAGGCACGCGGCCGCATCGAGACCGGCTTCTTCGCCGACATCGTCGTGCTCGACCCCGACGAGGTGATCGATCGCGCCACGTTCGACTCGCCATCCACGACGCCGCTGGGCATCCCGTTCGTGCTTGTCAACGGCGAGGTGGCCGTCAGCAATGGCACGTACACCGGCACGCTCTCCGGCCGCGTGCTGCGCTCCTATGATTCGAAGACCACTGCATCGAGCAACTGGGTCATCCAATAGCATCCCACCGAGACAACTGTTCATGACTTCGACTCCGTCCCCAAAGCCCTCCCGTTCGCCCCAGGTCGAGACGACCGACATCGTCTTCCCGAGTGACACCAACACCCACGGCACCATGTTCGGCGGCAAGGTTCTCGCCCTGATGGACAAGGCGGCGTTCCTTGCCGCCGTCGAGTTCGCCCACGTCCCCTTCGTCACGGTCAGCATGGACCACGTCCGCTTCATCACGCCCATCATGGTGGGCGAGATCATCGAGACGCACTCGCGGGTTGCCTACGTTGCCCGCACCAGCCTTGTCGCACGCGTGGACGTATTCCGCCGCGATCCGTACGAGGAGAAGGAACCGGAGCTCGCCTGCCGGGGCTGGTTCGTTCTCGCTGCCCGCGGCAAGGACAAGCGCCCGATCATTCTCCCCGAGTTGCTGCTCGAAACCGACAAGGACATCGAGGACGCCGAGTTTGCCCGCCGCTTCCGCGAGCGCTCACTCGCATGGCGAGCGTAGACACAGATAATCAGCAATCGCACGTATCGAAACGAAGAAGAAGGGGGATGGCAGCGCTGTCTCCGTGGTGCGGTGTCCCACTCACCGCCCCCAATGCAAAGGGCCGGCTCTTGCGAGCCGGCCCTGGTGAACGTCTCTTGCTTCGTGCTGCTTACTTGATGGCGATGATCGTGCGGAGACTTTCGTTGCCGCAACGATCGACGGCCGAAACGGCGATCTTGTCGATGGGCTTTGCGGGCTCTTCGACTTCCTCGACGTCCGTCCCTTGATTTGTCGTCACGGTGCGCTTGAGCGTACCCATCGTCTGCACGGTGTGGCTCGTACGGCTTCCCGGCACGACGTCGTACTTCCACGCTCCACCCTGGTGCATGTACACGACCCAGACGAATGCCTCTTCATCGCCGGCCTGCGACCATTCGATGACGAGGTTCTCGCCGTTCTGTGTGGCTGTGACAACGGGCGGCGCGGGCGGCACGGAATCGAGCCACGGCGACGGCGGCACCAGTGCCTCTCTTGCATACGGGCCTGCCAGCAACAGATCGCTCACACCCTCATGGTTGTTCAGCAGGTGCTTCATGCTGAAGTGAACGTGTCCCGGTCCCGGGCCCTCGTCGACGATGGCACGCACCGTCATGATCTCGTTCACGGCTTCGCGCGCCGGACGGAAGTTCTTGCTCTCAGGATCGTTGTTGATGCGGTAGGTGCCAAGGCCCGGCCACAGGTTACGGCCGTGCTTGTTCTCCTTGTTCCACCAGGCAACGAGGATCGGGAAGCTCTGCGGCACCTGGGCGATCGGCCAGTAGCACTGCGGCGTGTAGTAATCCACCCAGCCCTCACGCCACCACAAGCCCGCGTCGGCGTAGAGCTTCTCGTACTGGTCGAAGCCCTTGATCGACGCCGGGTAGCCCGGGCGATAGATGCCGAACGGGCTGAGCCCGAACTTCACGTAGGGCTTCTCCGCCTTGATCTCGTTGTAGAGACGGTACATGAAGTCGTTGACGGCCTTGCGGCGCCAGTCGCCGCGGTCGAGCGTGCCGCCCGCCGCCAGATACGCTTCCCACGTCGGATCGTCGGGGAAATCCTTGCCGCCGTTGTACGACGGATAGGGGTAGAAATAGTCGTCGAAATGCACGCCGTCGATGTCGTAGCGGCGCACCACGTCCATGACGACGTTGACCGAAATATCCTGGACGCGCGGGTCGGCGGGATCGAGCCACCAGGTTCCATCGGCCAGCTTGCGCACGACGTCGGGCATCGTGTTGCTCACGTGATTGGGGGCCAGCTCGCCCTTCGTGGCCTTGTGATGCGCGCGATAGGGGTTGAACCACACGTGCAGCTCGATGCCGCGCGCATGAGCCTCCTCGACCCAGAACTCCAGCGGATCGTAGTACGGGTTGGGGGCCTGTCCCTGCTTGCCCGTGATGTAGTAGGACCACGGTTCAAGCTCCGACGCATAGAGCGCGTCGCAATGCGGGCGCGCCTGGAACACAACGCCGTTCATGTTGAGTTCGGCGCACTTGTCAAGAATGGCAAGTGCCTCTGCCTTCTGCTCGGCCGTGGAAAGGCCCGGTTTGCTCGGCCAATCGATATTGGCCACAGTCGCGACCCACGCCGCGCGGAACTCACGGTCCGCCGGCGGAATCCCATCGTCGATCATGTTCCCCGCTCCCATACCAGCCAGCTTCGATGCGCAACCAAGCGCAAAGAGTAACAGTGCCAGCGACAGAATCGCCCTTGCTCTCACCATGCTGCACCTCTGCGGATAGATAGTGCCCGTGGGTTGTTGGGAATCCCCCCGGGAGTCCCAACGGGCGAGAGACAGGGAGACAGACGCAGCCGCCGGGTGCAACGCTTTCCGGCCCTTGCAAGTAAGCAGGCGCTCATGCCCCCCATTCCCCCACTTTTCTTCCACGCCGGCCCCGCCGATGTGCGCACCGCACGCCCACTGGTGGACGCCGCTCTCGCGGGCGATGCCTCTCCCGAAGACGCCCTGCGCGCCCTCGCCGCATCCGTCATCGGTCCCTGGACGATCTACCCGTTCCTTCTGCTCCGCCGCGCCGGAATCGACTGCACGCTCACCGATCAACTACCCGAACGCGGCATCCTCATCGCCTCGGCTTGCAGCATCCCCATCTCCTGGAAGCCACCCCGCGGCCTCACCTTCGTCTGCACCGTAGCCGATTCGCCGCGCCGTCCCTATGCCCAGGTACTGCTCTGCCAGAACCCCGCCCAGATCGGCGAGATTCCGCCGTCTCCGTTTGGCGCACTGCCCATCGAGCGTTTCCTCCCCCACCCGCCCCAGCCGGGCCTGCTCCCGCGCGACGCACGCCGGGGCGAACGCTTCGAGAACGTCGTCTACATGGGCAAGCCCGCCGAGCTCGCCCCCGAGCTCGCCTCCGATGGCTGGCGCCAGGCGCTGGAGCAACGCGGCCTGCGCTGGATCGTGCGCGGGCCAGAGACCTGGCACGACTACGCCGACGCCGACGCCGTGCTCGCCGTGCGCCGCTTCCACGCCCCCCACCTGCACACGCACAAGCCCGCCACGAAACTCCACAACGCATGGCTCGCCGGAGTGCCCGCAGTTCTGGGGCGCGAGTCGTCCTGCCGTGCGGAACGCCGGACGCCCCACGATTATCTCGAAGTCGACTCTGTGGAGGAGGCACTCGCCGCGCTCGACCGCCTGCGCGCCGACGTGCAACTCCGCCAGGCCATGGCGAGCAACGGCCTCATGCGCGCTCGCACCATCACCACCGCAGCTCACGCGGAACGATGGGTCGAGATCGCCACGCAGCTCGCTCCCGCGGCACACGAAACATGGAGCGCCCTGGGTCCGGCCGCACGTATGGCTTACTTCGCCGAACGCCATGCCCGGCGCAAATGGTTCGGGCTCAGGAAGCGGATCAGGGAAGAGAACCCGTGAGCCCTGCTCTCTAGCGCAGCATCACCGTGATGTCCCCCGGGCTGTTCACGCCTTTTTCAAGTTCGAAGCGTTTGCCCCCGCGGTCATCCACGCCATCAGGCCCGACGCTGTAGACGCGGTCGGCCGTCACGCGCAGCGGCTGGCCGTCGAACGGATCGAGAAAGGTCTTTGCGGCTTCCTGCTTGTTTGAGCGAACCGCCACGAGTGCCATCGTCAGGCGCAGGCTCGTCCGGCACAGATCGTCGCGGAAGGCCACTTCGCGAAAGTCGGGCAGTGGCTCGAGCATCTTCAATTCGGCGGCCAGCTCCATCAGGGACTCGGCGTCACTGGGTGCACGCTCCCACGCGGGTTTGGTCGCGAACTGAAACCACCCGCTCCACAAACGCCGGACGGCCGCCTCGTCCGACCCGAACCTGCGCAACGATTCGAGGAACAGAACCTTTTGCTTGGGCAAATGGGCAAGAGACGCCAACACCTTCTCGCGCTCTTTCTCGTCGTTAAGCATTCGCCGGGCATAGTCCATGGACATCGAGCCCTCGCGTGCCACGGCGCGCGAGAGCGGCGGCCATTGCGTGTCCAGCTTGAAAAGGTCCGAGCCGATCGCCTTGCGCGCGTCGTCGGACAGCAGTGGGCTCTTCACGATGCGCTGCAGGGTCGGGAAGCAGCGCTGTGTGTTCGAGAGCGAAACCGCGTGATACAGAATCGGGTAGTCGTCGGCACGCAAGTACCAGGAGTACCCCAGCGCGGCGCGGGCAATGCGCGCGGCCTCGTCCGCCCGCCCGGCCGCAAGATGGCCTTCGGCCTGCACGAGCATCAGTTTGTTGAGCGCCACGATGGAGTAGACGTTCGGCGCCGGATCGTCAAAGCCTCGCATCGGAGGAAGCAGAAAGGCCGGCGCCTCGCCGCACGCAATGGCGGACTCAATCGGAGCCGCCAGTGTCTGCAACGCCGAGACGACCTCGGAGTGCGGGGCCACCCATCCGTTCCTGAGAATGTTCTCCAGCGCCGGATTCAGCGCGTTCAACGACTGAGTCCCCACGGCGTCCATCCCTTGCAGGGCCGTCACCAGGTGATTCAGTCCCTCATTGTGGGTCTGATACTGCTGGAATTCCTGCACCCGGGCATACCATGGGGCCGAAGGGCTCTCCACCGGTGCGGGCGTGGGCGCGGGAGCCTCGGGCGCAACGGCACCATCCACCGGAGCGGGGTCTGCCGGCTCGGGGGCGGCGTGTACCATCTCGGAACCCGCCAGCGGATCCAGCGCCTGGGCTCCAACAACAAAGGGAGCACAAGAAAGTAGCACGGCCCCAGCACGAAGCCAGAACCTGATTGTCATGCCCGTCGTCATCCACCATCCTCCGTAGACATCGTTTCGACAGGGTCCGAGAGCGAACAGCGTCTACGGTCCCCCCCCGAGGTACGACAACCCTAAACTGCTCCCGGGGTTTTGCCCCCTCAGAGAACTCCAACGCCACCGCGCCACTGGATGAGAACGCCATGATGTTTGGCCGCAAATCGAAGAACATCGAGAAGCTGCCCGTGGGCGAAAGTGAAGCCGGGCCGCCGCCCACGCTGCAGGAGCAACTCGACCTTCTGCCCCTCAGCGACGAGTGGGCCGTCGGCGCCGCCGACTGCATTCTCCACATGGCTGCTGCCCTGCACTGCTCCGATCTCCACATCCAGCCCCGCCCCGCCGGGCTGGCCGTGCGCGCACGCATCGATGGCAGACTCCATCACCTCGCCGACATTCCCCCCGAACGCCAGGACCACCTGCTGGCCCGCTTCAAGGTGCTCGCCCGCCTCCCCGCCTACCTGCAAACCAAGCCCCAGGACGGCCGCATCGAATGGAGCCCCGAACCCGCAGGCGAGACCAGAATCCTCCGCGTGTCCTTTCTCCCCACCATCCTCGGCGAAAGCCTCGCCGTGCGCTTTCCCCATGCCACCCAGGCGCCCGACCGCCTCGAACAACTCGGTATGTCGCCCGCCGTCTTCGATGGGCTCAATGTGCTGCTCCAGAAGATGGAAGGCGCCGTCCTCCTCACCGGGTCCAGCGGCAGCGGCAAGACAACCACGCTCTATGCCATGCTGCGCCGCCTGAACGAACTGCGCCCCGACCGCCTCAACATGGTGACCATCGAGGATCCCGTGGAGAGCGTCCTCGGATTCGCCAGCCAGGTGCAGATCAACGAATCCCAGGGCGTGACCTTCGACGAGGTGCTGCGCGCCACGCTGCGCCACGATCCAAACGTGATCCTGATTGGCGAAATCCGCGATCCCGCCACCGCGCGCATCGGCATCCAGGCTGCCATGACGGGGCACCTGCTTCTCTCCACGCTGCACGCCGGGCGCGCCTCGTGGGTCATCTCGCGCCTGCTCTCGATGGGAGTGGAACCGTATCTCGTGGGTTCGGCGCTCAGCGGTGCCGTGGCCCAGCGGCTCGTGCGCCGGCTCTGTCCGCAGTGCCGCTTCCACGACGAAGCACTTGGCTCGTACCGCTCGCGCGGCTGCGAAGCCTGCGGGCAGACCGGTTATCTCGCGCGCACGGCGCTCTTCGAGCTGCTCACCGTCACCGAGGAAATCCGCGAGATCATTCTCGCCGGAAGCTCGCCTCACGAAATCGCCGCGCAAGCCGTCAAACATCAGGCGGGCTCGCTGGAAGAGGAAGGCAGACGACTGATGCACGATGGCGTGATTTCACGCCTTGAGTTCGAGGAAGTCCTCAGCCCGCTCGATACCATGGCGTAGAGAAAGATCGCTGCTACGACGCCGCAAGGCCCCGCTGGTCTCAGCGCAGCAGACCCCGCACGGGACGGCTGTGCAGGCGGGCGCGCAGAACCTTCTTGGCGGCCGCCCCGTCGCGCGGGGTTGCAAAGGCCATCCCCACTTCGAGCGACAGAATGCGGGCGGGGAGATTCGAATGTTCGCGCAGCTTCACCGCGTCCTTCTCCGTCACCACGATGTAATCCGCACGCGCCTTGCGGCGCTGCGTCTCCCAGCGCTCCACCTCGCGGCGGCTTGGCTCGGCATGATCCGGCAACGCCCGCAAACGCACCACCCGCGCGCCGAGTTTCTCCACTGTCTTGCGCACGGAATCGGGGTTGGCCACTCCGCATGCCACGAGCACCCGCGCGCCCTTGATCTTCTCGAGCGTGTGCTTCTCGCCTGTCCGCACGTTCCTCAACGAACGCGGGACGAGACGCGTGGAAACAACGGTGGCCGAGCGATGACGCGCCGCCAGTTTGCGTGCCAGCTTCTTTGCGCCGCGCGCCTGGTCGCACCGCGTCAGCACGATCAGATGCGCACGCCCCAGCACCGTGAGCGGTTCGCGCAGCGTGCCACGCGGAAACAGACGCAGGCGCGAGGGCGGACGTGTGGCATCGATGAGGATGATCTCTGCCTGGCGCCCCAGCATCACGTGCTGCAACCCGTCGTCGAGCACCAGCGTGTCGACGGCGAAGCGTTTGAGCGCGTGCCTGCCGGCCTTATAGCGGTCCGAGCACGCCAGCACGGGAACGTCGCCGAGCGATTCAGCAATCAACAGCGGCTCGTCGCCCGCCTCGTCGGCGGTGGTACGCGGCCTGCGCCCATCGTGCACAATGGTGAGTGCGTCCTCGTCCGCCCGCCCGTACCCGCGCGAGAGCACGGCCGGGCGGCGCCCTTCCTCGCGCAGCCACTCGGTCAGCCAAATCGTAAACGGCGTTTTCCCCGTGCCGCCAACCGTGACATTACCGACCGAAAAAACAGGGACGGGCAGCATGCGGCGCTGGCGCAGGCCCAAATCGTGGAGCACCCGGTGTGTCCACGCCCCCGCGCCATAGAACGGCGCGACGGCAGCGAGGCCGTTCTGGAGCAACCGCTCCAGCGGACTCTCCGGAATCTCGTCGTCGGCAATACGGCGATGCAATTGGTCGAGCGGCATGGTGGCGAAAAGTCCCTTCCTGAATAGGCAAGATGTGCCCGCCCCGAATCTTGCGCTACCTGACCCGCGTCAGGCAACCGAAGTTGGGGGGATAACCTTCTCGAAAATCAACGTCTTCCGTCCCGCCATGTCTTGATCGCAGCCCGCAGCGTCCGGACCTCAGGCCACCAAACTGAAAACTGACAACCGCGACCCCGAGACTTCTCCGGGAGGCGCCTCACAGAGCCGCGAGATGCACCCAATGATACCGTGTGCTTCCCTTCCGTCTTGACCCCCCCGGCGGTCAGGGACCAGCAAGGGAACATTGAACGCCGAGACCGCGAAAACGCTGGCCCGGCGAGAGTTGCACGGATCTATTCGACAGGAAAGAGAGAAGCATGGCGATTCTGGTCAACCAGGATACCCGTCTCCTGATCCAAGGAATTACTGGCCGCGAAGGGCAGTTCCATGGCCAGCAGATGATTAACTACGGCACCAATGTCGTCGCCGGCGTCACCCCCGGCAAGGGCGGGCAAACGACACTGGAAACCGTGCCCGTCTTCAACACCGTCGAGCACGCCGTCCGCGAAACCGGTGCCAACACCAGCATTATCTACGTTCCGCCCGCCTTCGCCGCCGACGCAGCGCTCGAAGCCTTCGAGACCGGCATCGAAGTCGTCATCATCATCACCGAAGGCGTCCCCACCATCCAGATGATGAAGGTCTTCCACGAGGCCAAGCGCCTTGGGAAGCGCTTTGTCGGCCCCAACTGCCCCGGCGTCATCAGCCCCGGCCTTGCCAAGGTCGGCATCATGCCCGGGCACATCCACAAGAAGGGCAACATCGGCGTCATCTCCCGCTCCGGCACGCTGACCTACGAGGTCGTCTGGGAACTGACGTCCGCCGGACTCGGCCAGAGCACCTGCGTGGGCATCGGTGGCGACCCGATCATCGGCTCGACGTTCACCGATCTCCTGGCCCTGTTCGAGAAGGACCCGGGCACCGACGCCGTCGTCGTCATCGGTGAAATCGGCGGTACCGACGAGCAGGACGCTGCGGCCTTCGTCCGCGACCAGATGACCAAACCCGTCGTCGGATTCGTCGCCGGACTCACCGCTCCCCCAGGCAAGCGCATGGGCCACGCCGGCGCCATCATCAGCGGCGGCGAAGGCACCGCCCAGGAAAAGCTTGCCGCCTTTGAAGCCTGCGGTGTCCGCACCGCCAAGCTCCCCGGCGAAATCCCCGGCATCGTGAAGGAACTCCTCGGCAGCACCACCGCCTGAGCCACTTCCGCCTCAAGACTCTTCCCAACCTCCGCCGGGCCCACCGCCCGGCGGACTTCTTTTACACGCCGGGATTGCAACCGCACGCCCTTTCGGCGTCCCCTTGCACAAAGAGACCCTTACCACCAACCGAGGTGCTGGCATGAATGTACAAAACAAGAAGCGCGCGATCCTGAGCGGTGCCGTCCTTCTCCTGGGGACCGCCGCCCTCATCGCCCAAAACCGCCCCACCGCCGAGGAGGAACAGGCCGCCAAGGCCATCATCAATTCCACGGTCCTGGACCGCAACGGCGTGCGCACCATCGTTATCACCTACGATTCCTCCTCCTCCGCCACCACCACGTTTGCGGCCGCCGGCGAAATCGACGTCACCCGCCTGATTCTGGCCAACGGCAACTTCAGCACGGGAGTCGGCGACCCCGGCGGAATCCAGCTCCGGACCTCCACCAACCAGGATATGCTCTACATCGTCACCCCCGGATTCGGCACCCAGCAACTGACCTTCGATCCCCCGCTGCCCCTGCGCGCCGGCGACAAACTCTTCTTCGCCCCGCAGACGAACAACGGCGTGACCGCCGAGTGGGACCTGACGCTGTTCGGCACCAACCCCGCCACGGGCAAAGGCGACAGCGTCCGCGTCTTTTGATCGTCGGGAGCCTCAAACCCCGATTTTTCGATTCTTCTCTGAAGTTGGGAGAAAAACACTCCTGATCGAGGAAATCCACCATCAATAGCAGATTTCAGTGGCCTCGCGTCCTCGGATTGGTTCTAGATTCTCCACAGAATGAGGGGCGCACCATGGAAGTTGTGGATAACTGAAAGCTCGTAAAACCCTTTTCGACAAAGGCCATTGGCGTTGACATTGTTGGCCTGCTGTCGAGACGCTTTCGGCAAGTCCATGCACCTGCTCCCGTTGCTCCGTTCCAGGTGACAAATCCCGCAGACGAGGTACTCATAGAGATGGTTGAAGTCGTTTCCCTTTTGGAAGAACGTGTTGTCCGCTTGATCCAGGAAGTCGAGGCGCTGCGTACCGCCAAGAACCAGCTGGAGACCGAAAACGACGGTTTGAAGATCACCGTCGCTGATTACGATCAAACCAAGGCGGACCTTGAGACGCTCACGGCCCGGGCGGCGGAGCTCGAAATTGCCGCTGCCAGCGCGGGGCAGCTCGAAACCGTCAAGACCGAACTCGAAGCCGCCCGCGCCCGCATCGCCCAGCTCGAAGAGTGGCACGATGGTGCCTGCCGCAGCCGCGACGAGGCCCAGAGCGAACTCGACGTTGCCCGTGAGCTCCTCGCCTTTGCCGACACCGAGAAAGCCGAAATCGCCGCCGGCCGTGAGGAGATGCGCGTCCGCATCGAGGAACTCGAAGCCCGCGTCAATGCCAACGCCGAGATGGAAAAAGAGCTTGAATCTCTTCGAGGCGCCAAGGCCGAGATGGAAGAACAATTGGCCGCAGCCCGCCAGCGGGATGAAGAAACCCGCGAGCGTCTCAACGGTCTGATCGAACGCATCGAGAACGCCGAACAGGCGCTGCTCCAAGTGGAGATGGTCCATGAGCCAGTCTGAGGAAGTCGCCGTCATCGTCGCCGGGCACGAGATCAAAATGCAGATCGCGCCCGCGGAGAGAGTCCACGTCGAGAAAGCCGCCGCTCAGGTCAACGAGCGGCTGCGCAAACTCGGCGAGCGGGCCGGAGCCTTGTCACCTCACAAGGTGGCGGCGATGGTGGCCTTCCAGTTCGCCTGTGACTTGTCCATTGCCCACGAAATGCTCGACGAAGCCGAGCAGCTTGCCGAAGATTTGCGTCGGCAGAAAGAAGCCGTCGCACGCCTCGAAAAGCTGCTCGCACGCGTCGATGATGCGTTGCTGGTGTAGTTTTCAGTTATCAGTTCTCGGTTTTCAGTTCTGCTGGGACGCCTGACAGAGCAGTGATGAAGGGAACAATCCCAGTGGAACCGGAAACACGAGGGCACTGAAGACTGACGACTGAGAACCGGCTCTATTTTTCATGCGGCAGGCGCTTCTTGATTCGGGAGCGCCTGCGTTTTGTTTTCTGGCGTTCCTTTTCCGGGTCGGGGACTTCGTAGGCCGGGCGCGCCTTGCCCGTGCGGGTGAAGGGCGATTCCTTCTTCTCGCGGCTGGCCGCGCGCGTGTTGAATGCCGCCGGCTTGTGGGAATGCTCGCGCGGTGCGGGCCCGGACTGGCGCTCGGTGATGTAAACGAAATCCTCCAGCTTGCTCGACGCCAGCCGCTGGTGAGTCAGGCGTTCCGCCTTCGCGATCAGGATTTCCTCGTTGGGCGCCATGAGCGAAATTGCCGTTCCCGTGCGTCCCGCACGCCCCGTGCGCCCCGCACGATGGACGTAGTCCTCGGGCGCGGACGGCACATCGTAGTTCACGACCCAGCCCACTTCGTCAATGTCGAGCCCGCGCGCGGCGAGATCCGTGGCCACCAGGAAGTCGCACTTCCCGCTGCGGAAGGCCGCGAGTGCCTTGCGGCGCTCGGGCATCGAACGGTCCGAGTGCAACACCTCCACCTTGTGTCCCAACGCGGCCAGCTTGCCCACCAGCGCATCGGCGCGCTTCTTTGTGCGGCAAAACACCAGCGCCCCGCGAATGCCACGGCGGCGAATCAGCTCGGCCAGCAGCTCGAACTTTTGGCGCGCGGCGACGGGCCAGACTTCCTCGGACACCGGGGACGGCGGCGCCGTGGTCCCGATGTCGATCCGCACGGGTGAGTCAAGCAACTGACGCGCGAGTCCCTGCATTTCCGCCGGCAGGGTCGCGGAGAAGAGCATTGTCTGGCGGCGCGGCGGCAGATAGCTCGTGATCTCTTGGATGTCGGGCAGGAACCCGAGCTCGAGCAGGCGGTCGCCTTCGTCGAGAACCAGCACCTCCAGCGCCCCGACGTCCACGTAGTCGCGGCGCAAGTGGTCGGCGAAACGCCCGGGCGTCGCCACGAGCCAGTCGCAGCCGCGCCGGATCCGGTCCTCCTGCTGGCGCATGTCGTCGCCCCCCACCACGCAATGCCCGTGCAGCGGCGTGTGGCGCGCCAGCGCGGCGATGTGATCGTGGACCTGTTGGGCCAACTCGCGCGTCGGCGTGATGACCAGCGCCCGCAGGCGCGGGGTGGAGGCAGGCAGCAGGCGGTGCAGGATCGGCAGCGCAAAGGCCGCCGTCTTGCCCGTGCCCGTCTGGGCCTTGCCGAGAACGTCGCGTCCCTCCAGGGCTGGCGGGATCGCCTGCGCCTGAACGGGGGTGGGGTGCTCGAATCCGAGATCGGCGATCGCGGCAAGCAGGGACGGATGAAGGAGAAGGGCGTCGAAAGTCATGCGCGAACAGTCACCACGACCGGCCCCGACGGCAAGGAGAACGGAGGGGAGGGCCGCGCGAAGACTCGGTGAACAGCCTCCCGGATTCATCGTGGTGGGGCGGAACGAGGGCGAATCCGTCTGCCATGCCTTGACCGCAGATCGCCGTTCGCGGCCCACCAAACTGAAGACTGTCGACTGGGAAGTGAAGTCTTCTCCCGGAGCCGTCTCAGGGAACCGGGGGATGCTCCCCCAGCCGCGATCCCTTTCCGACTTCCTGCTTGCGTGTCCGCACCGGTCCGGAAAGGCTGATTGGAGTTTTGCAACTCCGTCCCCTCCAAAGGACTTTTCATGAGGACTCTCTTGGCACTCCTGCTGACCCTGCCCCTGCTGGCTTCCTGCGCGCGCACGCCCCAAACGGGCGAAGTGCCCGTGATGGATTTGCACACAGACATTTTGTACCGTGCGATCGATCACGGCGTGGACATCGGCAACGCACCGGAATGGACGGCCGTGAACACGCGGACCATGGCGCTGGGCAACGTCCAGGACGAGGTCCTCTCGGTCTGGGTGGATTCCTCTGACCTCACGGGTCTGGAAGCAACGCACCGCGCGCTGCGCATGATCGACCTGTTCAACCAGCAGGCTGCGCGCCACGCCGACAAGTTCGCGCTGGCCACAACCGTGGCGGAGTCCGACCGCATCCGCGAAAGCGGCCGCGTCGCAATGTGGCTTTGGCTGGAGGGGGGCGCGCCAATCAACGACGATCTCGCGCTGCTGCGCACGTTCCATCAACTGGGCGTGCGGGGCATGACGCTGACGTGGTCGAACAACCTTTCGTGGGCGGGCTCGTCCTCTGACAAACACGACGCGACGATGGGGCTGACGGAGTTCGGCCGCGAAGTCGTACGCGAGATGAACCGGCTGAACATGATCGTGGACGTGAGCCACGTTTCCGAACAGACGTTCTACGACACGCTGGCCATCACGAGCGATCCGGTCATCGCCACGCATTCAGGCTGCATGGCGCTGTGCAATCACGACCGCAACCTGACGGATGATCAGTTGCGCGCGCTGGCAGCAAACGGCGGCGTGGTGGGCATTCCGGTGCTGCCGACGTTCCTGAAGAAGGAATGGGAGGCGGGCTGGGAGGCGGCGGAAGCACGCATCGCGGACAAGGTGGAAGCGCTGAAGCAGAAGCACGGCGGCAACACGCGCTCGCCGGACTACCGCGAGGCGCGCCGTCTGATGATTCAGGCGGAACTGGCTCCCGAAGCCGTGGTGACTCTCGACGACTACCTCGATCACATCGAGCACGCCGTTGCCGTGGCAGGCCCCGAGCACGTTGCCATCGGATCGGATTTCGACGGCATCTGGGCCTTCCCGGTTGGCATCGAGAAGGCTTCAGACTGGCCGAAGGTGGTGGAGGGACTTCGCGCGCGCGGCATGAGCGACGACGTGATCCGCGGCATCATGAGCGAGAACGCGCGGCGCGTGTTCCGTCAGGTGCTCGACAAGTAGCGCACTCCCCCTACCTACCTGCTGAACAGAAATTCCACCACGTCACCGTCCTGCATGATGTAGCCTTTGCCTTCGGTGCGCAGTTCGCCGTTTTCGCGGCAGGCCTTCATCGTGCCGAGGCGGCTGAGGGCGTCGAAGGAGGCGACTTCGGCGCGGATGAAGCCCTTCTGGAAATCGGTGTGGATGACGCCGGCCGCCTCGGGCGCCGACGCGCCGCGCCGAACCGTCCATGCGCGCACCTCGTCCTTCCCGGCAGTCAGGAACGACATCATGCCCAGAAGATCGTAGGTCGCCTTGATGATGCGGTCGCTGCCGGGCTTCTCGATGCCGTAGGTGGCGAGGAACTCGGCGCGGTCCTCGGGGGGCAGCTGGGCGATTTCCTGCTCGATCTCACCGGCGAGCGCGGCGGCGCCGGTGTTCGGGCGCGCGGCCCGGTCCTGCAGCGGCGCGATGGAGGCGGGATCGGCGGCCTGCTCGACGGATTCCGTGTTCACCAGGTAGAGCGCGGGCTTGAGCGTGAGGAACTGGAAGCCCCGGATCGCCTTGCGCTCCTCATCGGTGAAGTCGAGTTCGCGCAACGCCTGCCCGGCTTCGAGCGGGCCTTTCGCCTTCTCGAGCGCTTGAAGCTCCAGCTTCAACGCATCGCGCTCCGCCCCGGCAACGCGCTGAATCTGCTTCTGAATCCGCTCGAAGCGGTTCTCCACCTTCTGCAAGTCGCTGACGGTCATCTCCAGATCGATGGACTCCGCGTCGCCCGCCGGGTCGGGAGTCCCGAGTCCGCCGTCGAAACCGCGCAACACGACGAGCAGCATCTCTGTGGTGCCAAGCAGCACGAGCGCCTGGGTCGGCAGGCCGGAGCCCTCGGTGACCTGCAGCCCAACGATGTCCACATAGTGAATCGTGGCGTGGGTTGTCTTCTTGGGGTCGAAGATTTCCGCCAGCTTGTCAACGCGCGGATCGGGAACGGCAACGACGGCCTGATTGGCCTCGATGCGGCCCGACGGCGCCGTGGCGGCTGCCTGGCCAGTCAGGGCATTGAAGATGGTGGTCTTGCCGCTGCCGGGAAGTCCGATGAGTCCGATTTCCATGAGGGGGCGCGCTCCGGGGTCAAAATGGGGTTGAAGGGAAGACGCACCGCCCCCGGCGTGGCAACGCGGATTCTCGGGGCGGACGCCGGGAATCTGCTGGGAAGCGCCAAGAGCCTACTGGCGCGGCAGGTCGATTCGCGAAGCTGTCAGGTTCTCCTGCGCACGCAGCAGTTCGGCATCGAGCTCCTCGCGCGCCTTGCGCGAGAAGGGGTGGAACGAAATCCCGAGGAAGCAATGGGCCGGCTTGCCCGGCCGCGGATCGTGAAACGACGACCAGACAACCTTGCCCGCCAGCTGCAGGGGCTGGCTGAAGAAGGGATGCACCACGGTGAGCTTGGCATGGCTCATTCCCCGCAGAATCTCACCGTACTCGCGCTTCGTCAGATCGTACGTCACCAGGCCCAGCCCACCGGCCGAGATGTCGATCGTGCGCCCGGAGAGGCTGCGCGGCGAGAATGTCTCGTGCGGAACAAGCAGCTTCAGCTCCACTTCCGCCTCCATCTTGAGGCGGAGAGTCGAACGGCGTTCCTGATACTGGGTATCCGACATGGCAAAACTCGGCGGCGTGGCTTGGAGGATGAGACGCACGAGGACGCGGGCAAAAGCTTGTACAGCGCCGTTGCGGGGGTAAAGGGATTATAGAAAACGCACGTCCCCGTGCCCGCCAAAAAAATTGGGTGCGCGGCCTCAACTATTGGCTTGCATCGGGGACGGGCTTCCGGGTACTTCGATGCCCCTCGCGCGGACATGAGGTCTTCCTCCCGCGCATTTCGAGTGCCTCCATAGCTCAATTGGTAGAGCAGCAGACTCTTAATCTGTTGGTTCTAGGTTCGAGTCCTAGTGGGGGTACCATCCTTCTCAACAAATCCTGAGTTCATCCGCATCCCGCTGAGCCGGCTTGGTCTTGTCGTGCAGGCAGCTTCGCTTCGGGTCTTCCCTTGCGAGTCCTGAAAGGCATGAGGTCAGGCGTGTCGTCAATTCAGCCACGTGATGGCGACGGCGAAAGCAACTGACGACACGCGCTAGAAGAAGAGCCACAGATCTGCCACTTGGGCCTCAGCCGAAACGAACTCGGAGAACCAGGATTCGCGTCCCTCCGAATCGACTGCCGTGATGGCGTAAGTGCCAGGGAAGCCGTCGGTATCCTCTTGATAGTGGGTGGCTGTTTGCCCGGGGGAAATCAACACGGGCACACCTTGATCATCCCTCTTGTATACATTGTAGGTGATGGCTTCTGCCGTGCCTTCCCAATTGAGCGTGGCTCTGTCTTCCGTGGCAGTGACTGCCAGGCCGGTTGGCGGTTGCGGCGGAGAAACCTGTGCCGCGTAATCCTCCAGCAACTCGCGCATGGCATCGTCCGGCGCCACCAAATCGGCATTCCAAAGCTCCAGATATCGGATGCCATTTTCATCAAGAGTGAATTCAAGCGTGTCCACCGCCGCGTCGAATGGCGAAGCAGCATCGAAGCGGCTTTCCCAGTGGTCGTGAGAACTGCCCACGAACTGAGTCGTGGCGAAAGCACGCTCTTCGCTTTGTTGCATGATCTTGTATTGGCCAGAGTACACGCTCGAGTTTTTCCGACTCCACCAGGCGGCGAGCGCTCCAAACCGGGGACCCATTTGCGTGACCGCATATTGGTAAACCTCTTCGGAGAGCGTATCCTCGTCAAAGCCCTCGGTGCTCTGCGTGATGTTGACCGGGTGAAAGTCCAGATCGAGAGGCATGGTGGGGAACGCCAGTCCGAAAGCATCAACGACTTCCACCCAGGAAGCAAGATGACGGGAATGGCTGTATTCTGCCTCCGTCCAGTTGGCGATGTCGCTCGGCGTTTGAGGCAGTTGGAATTCCATGCCGTTCGAAGTTGCATGAGTGATCCGAATCAAGCGCAGACTCGGATGGTTGTCATATCGCTGGCCCAGCGCGGCAATGGTCTCCTTCCAAGCCTGGAGGTAGGCCTCGTTCCACGGCACGGGTATGCTGACATCCTCGGTGCCGCGAAACAGATAATGGAAGGTCTCGAACGCCGGGTCCTCCTCCAGCCACGACGGATAGTAGCGCCCGTTGATTACGGCAAGGCATCCGGTTTTTCCCGCTTCCTCCAACAGCGTCAGCTGCTCATCAATCAATTCCCAGTTGTACACACCCGGCTGTGGCGCCAAGTCCGACCAGGCGACACGCACAAGAACTCCGTGAACGTAGTCCTTGTCGATCACGTCGGGCAGCGCGGAGGAACTGAGAGCATTGGTGGGTGGGCAACTGCAGTAGAGGCCAAGCGGTGACGGATACCCCTCGTGCTGGGCCACGGCGGAGGCGGTTGTCAGAGATACGAGTAGAGCGGTGCGGATCATCGCTTTCATCAGAAGGACTCCCCATAATCGGCGCGTTTCACGGCCAAATTCATGCCAGCAAGGCCGTCAGCTGCTGGCTGGGACCCGGGGCAGTCCGCTGGTGAATCTTCTGTTCGTTCTCGGAGTCCAATGTCCCAAATGGTACGTCCTCAAGCCATCAGGATGAACCGCACGCTCATCCACACACCGATGGCGATGAAGAGGCCGCCGGTGATGCGGCGGGCCCATAGCTCAAACGTGCTGACCCGCTTGAAGGCTGCGCCCAGGCCCTTCGCCCCGAACGCAATCACGAGCGCAAACCCGAGCACAGGCAGAGCCGTGCCGATGCCGTAAAGGCCCGGATAGATGACAGAGGAGCCGCTCTTCATCGTGAGGGGTAGGAGGCTGCCGAAGAAGAGCGCCGCCGATGTGGGGCAGAACGAAAGCGCGAAGACGATGCCGAGCAGGCCGGCGCCCCACACGCCGAGCTTGTCCGCGTGCGCCTGCATCTTCTGCCCCCAGCCGGATCCGGAACTCGTCGGAAGCGACAAGAGCTCCAGCAGGAACATCCCAACGAGGATCAGCAGCGGCCCCATGAGCTTGTTCATGTATTTCTGGAGGAAGTGCGAAAGCTGAGGCACGGCAAGGAGGCTGGCCGAAAGCACGACGCCAAGCGCAAGATAGGTGAGCGTGCGTCCGGCTGTGTAGAGCAACCCTGAGAACACCGCCAGGCGCGTCTTCTCCACGCGGCGCGAGATGTAGGACACGGCCGCGATGTTCGTGGCAAGCGGGCACGGACTGATCGACGTGAGGATGCCGAGCCAGAGCGCCGTACCCGCCCCCAGAAGCCATTCGTTCATGACGCGCCGCCCGCCATAAAGCTGGCGGTGCTATCCACCACGTACTCCTCGAACTCCTGAGGGGTATCGTGGACTTTCGTCCAGACGTCCGCGAGGTTCTTCCAGCGGACGATCCTGCCGTCACGCTCTTCGGCAACGACGACGGACTGGAAGGCGAGCTGGAAGTCATCGCGGAAGTGGGCGTTTTCCGGCTTGTCGTAGTTGACGAGACGCCATTCCAACTCGCCGGAATCAAGCTGGTCGGCGAACATCGTGGCGATGGCGTCGTGGGATTGCTGCTCGATGGTCTGGCAGGTCTGGCAGCGCACATCGCCGTGGAAGTAGTAGACGACGTAGCGGCCTTCCTCCTGCGCCTGCACGGCCGCATCAGGTGGGGATGCTGTTTCGGGTGCGGCGACAGGTGCGGACTCGCGCCCCATCTCCTTCACCACAATGGCAGCCAGACTGATACCGACGAAGAGAAGCAGCGCGGAGGTAACGATCACTTTGGACTTCATAGCCGGCTCCTCAACCAAGCATCGTCTGGAGTTCGCTTGCCGTGGGCAGCTTGCCCGCAACCTTGACCTCGCCATCGACAACCAGCGCGGGCGTCGTCATCACGCCAAACGCCACGATGTCGTTGATGTCGGTAACTTTCTCCAGCTCGTACTCGATGCCCGCTTCCTTCGCGGCGGCCTCGGTCATCTCGGTGAGCTTCTTGCACTTGGGGCACCCGGTGCCCAGGATCTGTAGCTTCTTCATGGAACGATCTCCTTTGATCGGAAAGTGGTCAGGTAAACATGGCCCCGTACAGGAGGCCACTGATGGTTGCCAGCACGACGACGAGGCCGATGAAGACGAGGGTCTTCTTCGTGCCCATCACGCTGCGGATGACGATCATGTTGGGAAGGGAAAGTGCCGGACCCGCAAGGAGCAGCGCCAGCGCGGGGCCCTGTCCCATGCCCGCGCCGAGCAGGCCCTGGAGGATCGGCACCTCGGTGAGCGTCGCGAAGTACATGAGCGCTCCGGCAACCGAGGCGAAAACGTTGGCGCCGAAGGAGTTGCCTCCGAGGGCACTCTCCACCCAGGCCGACGGAATCAGACCTTCATGCCCCGGGCGGCCCAGCAGCAGACCGGCGACGATGACACCCGCGAGCAGCAGCGGCAGGATCTTCTTCGTGAAGTCCCACGTCTGACTCAGCCAGTCGGAAAGCTCCTCGTTCCCGCTCGTCGCCATCAGCGCCAGCGCGATGACGCCAGCGACGAAGGGGATCAGCGGGAAAGCGGGAAAGGCCAGAGCCAACGCCCCGACGATGACGATGGAGGCGATGACCTCGACAAGCCGCACGGTGTGGAAGAGATGCAGTCCCGCCGCCAGCACGAGCGCAAAGCCCGCCGTCACGACCCAGCGCCACGACCAGATGACGTACCAGAGGCCCGACTGCTCCGCCGGATGTCCCCAGTTGGCGAAGATCAGAATGCCGGTCATCGCCGCCAGCATCGTGGCCGTTTGCCAGAGCGGCCGGCTCTCCGGGATTGGCGGTTGCTTGGCGGCCTCGGCGGCCTTCTGCGCTTCTTCCTTCGCGAAGAGCATGGCCATGACGATGCCGATGATCACACTGAAGGAAATGGCGAAGAGGGCCCGCGCCACGCCCAGTTCGATACCAAGAACCCGCGCCGTCAGGATGATCGCCAGGATGTTGATCGCAGGGCCGCTGTACAGGAACGCCGCCGCCGGACCGAGCCCCGCACCGCGCTTCCAGATGCCCGCGAAGAGCGGCAGCACGGTGCACGAGCAGACCGCGAGCAGCGTCCCGCTCGTCGACGCCACGCCGTAGGCCACGAACTTGTTCGCCTGCGCACCCAGGTACTTCATCACGGCGCCCTGGCTGACGAACGCCCCGATCGCCCCGGCAATGAAGAATGCCGGGATCAGGCAGAGCAGCACGTGTTCCTGCGCGTACCACTTCGTCAGCGCCAACGATTCGTGCACTGCGTTGTTGAATCGCGCCTGATCAATGGGGAGGAAGTATGCCACGAGGAAGACGGTGATCAGTGCGAGGAGGATCTTGCCTTCCGTGCTGAAGAGTCCCCCCAGGCGTTCGCGCCATGGCAGCGCAGGCTCTTGGCGGATTGGCTCATTCGCCAAGCTATTGTCCAAAAAAGGGGTGGGAGATTTCGCGTTCACTTGACCAACTCCATGTGCTTCTCTGCGTTCGACCTTACCACAGCGTCGATGCAGTCCACAAACTTGAGAATGCACGGGGTCTTCAGGCTGTAGAAGACCTGCGGCCCGCGCTTGTCCATTTCCACGAGCCCGGCATTGCGGAGAACGGAGAGGTGCTTGGAGACCGTCGAGAGATCACTCCCCACCATCTCGCGCAACTCACAGACGCAGCGCTCGCCTTTTGCCAACTCTTCCATCATAAAGAGGCGGGCGGGGTGTGCCATCGCCTTGAGGATCCCTGCCCGGGCTTCGGTCTTGCGCGTGATGTCGGACATGCTGGGCTCCTTTCGTGCGGCGCGCATGGAGACTTGGCCAATCGGCCAAGCGAGCGCAAGAGAAAAGTGGAGCCAACCCGAAACGGGATCAGCCTGATGACGGGGCGGCACGAAACTGTTGCCAGAGCTTCTCCAGGAGATGCTGCCTCGCTGTCATCGCCTGCCTGGGCGATGCCTGCATCGGACTTCCCCCTTTACGCATTTGCCCAGATCCCCCCGCACGGTGCATCCGGGTCAAAGCCATTGACACGAGTGGCCTTCGCCCAAAGGCTAGGCCCGAGAAATGCTGAGGCGTGCCAGTAGATGGCGCGCGGATATGGATGCTCTTGGGTTCTTCATGAGTAGCGAACTGGATTATTATCGTCTCTTGAATATTTCGCGGGATGCACCTGAACGCGAAATCAAGAAGGCCTATTACGAGCTGGCCCGCAAGCTTCACCCTGACAAGGCGAAGGATGAGGATGAGCGTGCCACGAACGCGAGCAAGCTCGCCGCGATTTCCAAGGCCTACAACACTCTGAAAGACCCGCGCAAACGGGCGGAGTACGACCAGCAGATTCGCGGCAAGACCGCCACGAACAGCGACGCTTCCTCTTCTTCGGGGTCCGTCAGTTCCGCCACGCCGATCCGCCGTCCCGGCAAGCGCCAGGACAGCACCGGCAGGTCCACGGGCATGGCCACTGTTTCGGGAATTCCCGACGGCGAACAGAATCCCGAGGAAGCCTCCAAGCGCCAGAACGCCGTCTACCAGCAGAAGAAGTCGATGGCCCAGAAGGCCTTCGTCAAAGGCATGCAGTACTTCAAGGTGGCCGACTACAAGCAGGCCCTGAACTTTTTCGAGGTGACCGTCCAGAACGACCCGGAATCCGAACCCCAGTACCACCTCAAGTACGCCCAATGCCTGATGCGCACAAAAGGCAGCTTCACCAAGGCCGCCGAGCATGCCGAAATGGCCTGCCAGCTTGACCCCTACAACCTGGAATTCAAGCTCGCACTCGGCGACGTCTACGAACAGGCTGGCGTGAACAGCAAGGCGAAGGAAATCTACGAGGATGTCCTTCGCTGGGATGCCACGAATCGCGAGGCAAAGAACCGCCTTCAGTTGCTCGGGAATTCAGGCGGGGGTGGTGGGGCCAAAGGGGTACTTGACAAGATTGTGGCGATGTTCAGCAAAAAGAAGTAACCCCCATCCAAACCCCCAAGTGAACCAGCGATGTCCCGAACAATCGGAATCGACCTCGGCACGACGAACTCGGTGGTTGCCTTTATCGAAGGCGACCGCGCGGAGAGCATCACGAACCCCGAGGGATCGAAGCTGACTCCATCGGTGGTCTTCTACAAGGGTGACGAAGAAATCATCGTCGGCGAGCTCGCCAAGCGCCAGCTCCTCCTGGAGCCCGAGCGCTGCATCCGCTCGGTCAAGCGAATCGTCGGCAAGCGCTTCGTCGAACTCGGCGAAGAAGCCGAAGACCTTCCCTTCCACACCGTGGAACTCGACGACGGCATGGCTGGCGTGGAGATCGGCGGCGGGGCCCTGATGCGCCCCGAGGAAGTCTCGGCCGACATCCTCGAGCGTTTGCGCCTGACTGCCGAAGAGTTCCTCGGCGAGGAAGTTACCAGCGCCGTCATCACGGTGCCTGCCCACTTCAACGACCAGCAGCGCACGGCCACCAAGGCTGCCGCCGAAATGGCCGGCCTCGAAGTCCAGCGCGTTATCAACGAGCCAACCGCCGCCGCCCTGGCCTATGGCGTCGGCACGGCCGACTCTGCGGGCACCGTTGCCGTCTTCGACTTCGGCGGCGGCACGTTCGATATTTCCATTCTGCAAATCTCCAACGACATCTTCGAGGTTCTCTCCACCAACGGCGACAACCGCTTGGGCGGCGACGACGTCGATCACATCATTTTCCAGGAAATCTGCGACGGTATTCTTCAGTCCACCGGCATCGACCCCACGCTGGATTCCAAGGCCGTCCAGCGCATCCGCGAGGCCGCGGAAAAGACGAAGTGCGAGCTTTCCACGATGAAGGAGACGACCATCTCGCTCCCCTTCGTCGTTGCCGACTCCACGGGGCCCAAGCACTTCGAGATGTCGCTGACCCGCGACCGCTTCGAGGAAATGATCACGCCGATTCTCGAGCGCCTCTTCGAGCCCTGCCGCCGCGCGCTCGCCGATGCGAACCTGACGATCAACAACATCAACGAAGTCCTGCTCGTGGGCGGCTCCTCGCGCATTCCCAAGGTGCAGCAACTCGTTGCCGAGTTCTTCGGACGCGAGCCCAACCGCTCGATCAACCCGGACGAGGCCGTTGCGCTCGGCGCCGCGATTCAGGCGGGCGTCATGACCGGGGCCCTGCGCGAAGTCCTTCTGCTCGACGTCACACCGCTCACGCTGGGACTCGAGCTCGCCGGCGGCGTCTTCAAGGAACTCATCACGCGCAACTCCACCATTCCCTGCGAAGCCTCGCGCAAATTCACCACCGTCGTGGACAATCAGGCCAGCGTCGTCGTCCATGTCCTGCAGGGCGAACGCAAGAAGGCCTCGGAGAACCATTCGCTCGCGAAGTTCCGCCTTGTCGGCATTCCTCCGGCGCCCAAGGAACTCCCCGAGATCGAAGTGAAGTTCAATATCGACGCCAACGGCATCCTTTCGGTTACGGCGATCGACCTGAGCACCGGCCAGCAAACCGGCGTCGTCGTCGAAAACTACGGCGAAATCGGCCAGCGCCGCGACATCGTCGATCGCCTCGTGCAGACCGCCTCCACGCATCTGGACGAGGACGAGCGCTTCATGCGCTTTGCCGAACGCCGCCAGAAGGCCGAACGCGTTCAGGACCGCGCCAACAAGCTCATCGAAGGGCTCGGCGACCTCGTCACCGAAGCTGATCTGCGGATTCTCAAGGAATCCATGATCCGTCTCGACTTCGCCATGGAGGCCATGGACGAGCGGACGATGAGCGAACTCGAGGAGAAGATCAGGGAAGTCTGCGAACTCTACGAAGCCAATGAGGAACTCGCCCGCGTCCTCAGCCGCAAACTTGAGGAAAGCCGCCAGCGCTCTGTCGAGAGTGGTGTCATCTCCCAGGACGAGGAGGGCAGCAGCGAGGCCGTGAAGCAACAGCGCACGCAGGAAGGCCTCGCCGACGCCTCCCCGGAGATCGACGACGATTTCGAGCACGCCGGGGAAGCCGTCGGCGAAGACGAAGAGGCCCAGGCACCTCCCGCTCCCCAGGCACCCGCCCCCAAAGCCCCACCGAAACCTTCCGGCCTGCCGTGGAAACCTCGCCCGCGCGCCGCCTCTCCCGTTCTTCAACCCGGAGTCACCGCCGCCAAGGCGGACGAGGATGAAGAGAGCATCAGGATGCCCGATTCGGCCGATCAAATCTCGGCCATGTACGAGGTCCCCACCTTCGACGAGGATGAAGACGAGGACAGTTCGTTCGATCCCTCCCGCCTGCCACCGCCCCAGTAAGCAATCAGGGCATGACTTCACCCGCTCCCGCCGTTCTCGTGGCCATGGACTCGTTCAAGGGAACGATGACGGCCGCACAGGCATGCGAGGCCGCCGAGCGCGGACTGCGCAGCCTCTGGCCGCACGCGCGGATGAAAACCCTCCCGCTCGCCGATGGCGGAGGCGGAACCGTCGAGGCGATCCTTCGGGCTCGGGGCGGTGCGTTTCAGACAACGGCAGCGCGCGGCCCCTTGGGGAGCATCGTCGCGGCGCGCTGGGGGATGCTCGCGGACAAACGCACCGCCGTCGTTGAAATGGCCGCTGCCTCGGGCCTGGCCCTGGTGGCGCCCGGCGAGCGCGATCCGATGCGGGCCAGCTCGCACGGCACGGGCGAGGTCCTGCGCGCCACCATCGCCTCAGGCGCCCGCCGCATCCTGCTCGGCATTGGGGACACGGCAACGGTCGATGGCGGACTGGGCGCGGCCCAGGCGCTGGGCGTGCGCTTCTTCGACGACGCGAATCGGGAAATCACGCAGGCGCTTGCCGGAGCCGACCTTGAACGCGTTGCCAGCGCCGATGTTTCGGCGCTGCGCACGCTGCTGGCGGACGTGGAAATCGAGGTGCTTTGCGATGTGAGCAACCCGCTGCTGGGCGGAAGCGGTGCCGCTCGCGTCTTTGGCCCCCAGAAGGGCGCCTCGCCCGGCGATGTCGAGCGGCTGGAGAACGGCCTCCGCCGTGCCTATGACGTGATCGAGCAGGCCACCGGCACGTCCGTCCGTGCGCTGCCCGGTGCCGGGGCGGCAGGAGGAATGGGCGCAGCCGCCGTCGCTCTGCTCGGCGCCAGGCTCGTTCCGGGGACGGAGCGAATCTTCAAGCTTATCGGCTTTGCCGAAGCCCTGCGGAGCGCCGACATCCTGCTGACGGGCGAGGGGCGGATCGACGCGCAAAGTCTTAGCGGAAAGGGGGCGGGTCACGCGCTGCTCGAAGCCCATCGCGCCGGAGTGCGCGCCTGGGCGATCAGCGGACTCGCTCCCGAAGGCGTTGATCCCCGGGCGACGCTGCACATCGAACGTCTGGCGGTGCTGGCAACCGACACAACGTGCCCGGAACCGGAGGAAGCACAACGCCAACTCGAACAGGCCGCCGCCCGGCTGGCGTCACAGCCCGGGGACGCCGGAGCTTACCCCGCCACTTCAAACGATTCGAAGCAACGGTAGCCGAAAACCTTCGCGGCCTTTTGCTGATCGGGGTCTCCCCAAAAAGTCTTCCAGCCTTCCTGACGCGCCCGCCACGCACAATCCCATACGAATCGAAACTTCATCCGCGTACCATCGGCAAGATGCGCGTCCAGATGCCCGCGAAAATCCGAGCATCCCGAGCGGCCATCCACGTGCACCGACGCCACTTCCAACGCAGCATGCTGGTCGAGAAGCTGCTGGATCGCGCGGAGCACCTTGACGGGGGGAGAACCGGGCGAGGCCGCAATCGCCTCGCTGAACTGTCGGTCGGCCGCGAAATCGCGCACGGCGTTCTTGAAGGCTTCGGTGGCGGAGGAACGTTTGAGAAGGTCGTCGAGAGTGGGAACCGTCGGCGTCAAATCTGTCATCGCGTTGCGAACTCGCTGAAGAGGGGTTCAGGACGGCGAGGCAAGCGACTCATCGGCGATCTGCGCAATGCCGTCCGTTGAAGCGTGCAGTTGGCGCAACTTGTCGAGCACCATCTTCAGACGGCGCTTCATCACGCGTTCCACATCGCTTGGCGATGTCTTCGACAGCACCTCGCGTGCCATCTCTTCCGCCTCTTCAATTGAAACCGAGCGCACGACCCGCTTGATGATGCCAATGGCCGAGGGCGCCATGCTGAGCGTGCGCACCCCCATGCCGATGAGCAGCAGGGCAAAGCGCGGGTCCGACGACATTTCGCCGCACACGCTCACCGGAATGCCGTGTTCCCGGCCCGCGATCACTGTCAGGCGAATGAGTTCCAGGACGGCCGGGTGGGACTCGCGATACAGCGGCGCCACCTCGCGATTCGTCCGGTCCACCGCGAGCGTGTACTGCACAAGATCGTTCGTCCCGATGGAAAGGAAGTCCACTTCCTTGCAAAGAGGACCGGCCAGCAGGGCGGCCGAGGGAATCTCCACCATCGCGCCGATGCGGATGCTCTCGGGGAGGGGTTGGCCTTCCTCGCGCATGGCCTCCGCGATTTCGTCGACGATGCGGCGGGACTCGCGCATCTCGTCGAGCCCGCTGATCATCGGAATCAGGATGTTGATCTGGCTGCCTGCGGCCGCCGTCAGCATCGCGCGCAATTGCGTGCGGAAGATGTCCGGGTTGTTCAGACAAAGCCGTATTGCCCGCGTACCCATGAACGGATTGGCGCCGGTCGTCTTCTCCGCAAACGCGGGCAGCTTGTCCCCCCCGATGTCGAGAGTGCGCATCACCACGGGGCGCCCATCCATTCCCTCGATGAAGCGGCGATAGGAGGCCGTCTGTTCTTCATGTGTCGGCAGGCCCGGGCGGTTGAGGTAGAGGAATTCGGTGCGGACGAGTCCGATCCCCTCCGCTCCATTGTGGAGCACGGCGGGCATTTCCTCGGGGAGTTCGATGTTCGCGAAAAGGTTGATTCGCGTCCCGTCGAGGGTGACGGCCGGGACGTCGCGCAACTCCTCCAGCGCCTGCCGGTAGAGCGCGGCCTGATCGGCCTTTTTTTCGTAGAAGCGAAGCTGCTCGGCCGAGGGGTGGAGGATGACCTTCCCCTCGAAACCGTCGACGATCAGAAGATCGCCCGTGCGCACATAGTTGGTGACGAACTCCAGGCCCAGAACCGCCGGGATCCCGATCGCCTTGGCAACAATGGCGGCGTGCCCCGTGGGCCCGCCCTCGTTCGTGCAGAACCCCAGCACCTGATCGCGCGAGAACTGCGCCGTCTCCGCCGGGCCCAGATTGTTGGCCACGACAATGCAGCTGTGGCGCGAGGGCGCCTCTGCCTGCTCGCCACTCCCCGACAGGCGCAGATGCCGGATCACCCGGCGCGAAACGTCGTAGAGGTCGTGATTCCGTTCAGTGAAGTACTGGTCTCCGATCGCCTGCATGCGGTTGCCCAGATCCGTGGTTACCTTCCACAGAACCGACTCCGCGTTGCGGCGCTCTTTGCGCATGCGCTTGATCGTTGTTTCGATCAGGTAGGGGTCTTCGAGCATGAGCAGGTGCGCGTCGAAAATCGCGGCCTGCTGGCGGTCAACCTTCTCGGCCACTTCCTGGCCGATGGCGCGCACTTCGCACTTGGCCTGGCGCACGGCTGTCTCGAATCGCTCGACTTCCTCTTCGATGTCTTCGGCGGCGATTTCATAGGACTCCGCGATTGTGCGATCCGTCTCAATGACGTACGCCGGAGCGATCGCGATTCCTTCGGAAACGCCGATGCCCTCGAAGAAAAATGTGCGTCTTCCCGCCATGAGTGGGATCCCTGGTCTCCCGCAACACGCGCCCCAACGGGCGGCGTCTTCGCTATCCCGAGATTTCTTCGCCGAAACCGGACTCGATAAGCTCCCGCAGGCTCTTGCTCAACTCGTCCGCTCCCTCGCCCTCGATCACGATCGACAGCTCGGTCCCCGGCCCGGCGGCAAGCATCATCATTCCCATGATGCTCTTGCCGTTCACGCTCATGCCCTCGCGGACCACCGTCACTTCACATTCCGGAAACTGCCCCGTCAGCCGCACAAACTGAGCGGCGGGCCTCGCATGAAGCCCCTGACGGTTCACGATGACGACGTTGATTTCCACTCGGGTCGATTCCACGGGGGGCCCTTTCACATTGGCGCTGCCAATCCAAGCATCCCTGCCTCGCCGCACGCAAGACCCCATCACCAAAAAAACAGCAACGAGGAAGCCAACGGTGCCACCAACGGGAGACGCGGCGTCACTCCGCCCGACTCACGCCCCCCCACCTTTCAGCAGCACCCGTCGCATTGCGCCAATTAAGCGCTTAATTGTCAAGGCAAGCCTCCTCATCCCTTGAGGTCTCCCCCGCACCCCGGCATAGCATTCCCCATGATCAACGAGAACCCGCCCTCCGCGCCCGTGCAACCAGACGGGTCACAAGCAACCAAGCGAGTCTTCTTTGCCCTGCCCCTCGACGACGCCCGGCGCGCCGTCCTGGCCGACATGACCGAGCGCCTCGCGAAGGCCGCCCGCTTCACCCCCGCCGAAATCTCGTGGGTTCCACCGGCCAACTTCCACCTCACCCTGCACTTCCTCGGCGCCGTTCCCGTTCCCACCGTCGAACGCCTCATCGCCGCGCTCCCCGCCGCCGCCCGCGACGTCCCGCCGTTCGAGCTGCGCCTGCGCGGCATCGGCTACTTCCCCCACCACAAGGCTCCCCGCGTTTTCTGGGCTGGCGTCTCGCGCCCGCTCGCCGGGCTGATGGCGCTGCACAACCGCATCGCCCGGCTCATCGAGTCCGAAGGCCTCACCCTCCAGCACGATAACTTCCACGCCCACATCACTCTGGCGCGCTTCAGGAGCCTGCGCGGCACCTACGCTTTCTCCAAGCTGGCGGCTCCCCACAAGGACGCGGAGTTCGGCACAGCACCCGCCAACCGCGTGCTGCTCATGGAAAGCACCCTGCGCCCGGAAGGCCCTCACTACACCGCGATCGGCGAAGGGGCACTCGGCTGACGTTCGCAAATTCCGGGGCGGAACCCTACTTCGTCACGCGAAGGACTTCCTCGGCGGTGGTCATGCTCTGACGCAGGAGGACGAGCGATTCCTCGCGCAGCGTGCGCATTCCGTTGGCGATGGCCAGCTCGCGCAGTTCCGCCGTGGTGATGTCGCCGCGCTCCAGAGCCGTGCGGATGGCCGTGTTCGGCACGAGCATCTCGAACAAACCCGTGCGTCCCAGGAAGCCCGTCTTGTTGCAGACGTCGCATCCCTTGCCAACAACCCACGGGTACTGGTCTTCCTCCACGACCGGAATGCCGATGGCCTTGAGGATTTCGGAATCCGGCTTCGTCTGCTTCTTGCACTCGGGGCAAACGAGGCGGATCAGACGCTGGGCCATGACAATGGAAAGGGCGTCGGCGAACTGACGCGGCCCGATGCCGAAGTCGTAGAGGCGCGTGATCGAGGACGCCGCGTCGATCGTGTGCAGCGTCGAAAAGACCAGGTGCCCGGTCTGCGCGGCGTTGACGGCGATCTCGGCGGTTTCCTTGTCGCGGATTTCGCCGACCATCACGACGTCGGGGTCCTGGCGCAAAATCGAGCGCAATCCGTTGGCGAACGTCAGACCCGCAACCGGGTTGACCTGGGTCTGGTTGATCCCCGCAAGGCGGAACTCGATGGGATCCTCAATGGAGACGATGTTTTTGTCACCAGTCGCCAGGCTGCGCAGGGCAACGTAGAGCGTCGTCGTTTTGCCGGAACCGGTCGGGCCGCAAACGAGCACCAGACCATGCGGCTCGTGGATCGAGCGGTCGAACAGATCGCGGGTGGACTTCGTCATGCCGAGCTTCTTGGCGTCGGTCTCGATCGAGCGGAAATCGAGCAGGCGCATCGAGAGCTTCTCGCCCTGCGGCGAGGGCGAGGACGCCACGCGCACGTCGATGTTGGCGCCGTCCACTTCGTATTGCGTGCGCCCGTCCTGAGGCTTGCGCTTCTCCGAAATATCCATGTCCGCGGTGACTTTGACAGCGGAGACAACCGCCGGACCGAGCGACGCGGGGAGCCGCGTCATTTCCAGCATCATGCCGTCCACGCGATAGCGCACCGTCACGTGATCCTGCTGTGGCTCGACGTGCACGTCGGACGCGCGGTCGCGCACGGCCTTGATGATCATCGCGCGCACCAAGCGCTGCATCATGTCCTTGCCGACAAAGCTCTCCATCGTGACGAGCCCCATCACGACCTTCTCCGCGTCGGTGGCCAGGCTGTTGCTCACCAGGTTGATGTAGTCCTCCAGCGTGTAGATGGGCGCGATGTCGCCCCCGCAGTTCGGGCAATGGCGGAAGTCGAGGCTCTCGTAGACCAGCACGTTGTCCAGGGCGAAGCCACAGTGCGGGCAAGGATGCTTGGCCTTCTTCGTCCGTGCCTTCTTCGTTGGCATCTTGATGAAGGAGACGGCGTATCCCGCCAGCGCAATGGGCCCCAGATAGAGCACGCGGCCGAGCCACGTCTGCGCCACGGGGTCCAGCCGTTTGGTCAGCATGCGCAGAATGAGGCCCGGGATCACCCAGAAGCCGACGATGAAGAGGATGGCGTAGAGGGTCCAGTCGGCCACCTTCCCGCCGTCGATCGACTCGGGGAGCAGCTTGTTGAAGAATCCGGAGACCTTCTCGCGGGCCCCGGCGCCGAACACCCGCTCGGTCAGGCCGGGCTGGGGCGTGGGCGTGGGCACCGGCGTGGGCGACGGGAACGGCGTGCGCTGAACAACGGTAACGGGCACGGGCGTGGGAGTGACGTTGAGCTGGGCGTTGAGCGGCTTGAGCAGCCCCTCGCGAATGCTCTGAATCTCGGAGGTCGCCGTCCGCAGCATCGCCGCATCGCGCTGGGCCGTCTGGCGCACCTGCTCGTACGCCTGCAGGGCCGCACTGAACGCCGTGGCGGCGGCCTGCTTGTTCCCCGCCTGATTGAGGGCGAGCCCCTTTTGCTTCAGGACACCTCCGAGTTCGTACTGGGCGGGCGCAAAGGCGAGGTCATCGGGCTTCAGGAATTCGAGTGCCTGGCGGAGTTCCTGCTCGGCGAATTCGAGGTTCCCCTGCTGGCGCGCAACACGTCCCGCCGAGGCATGGGCGCCTCCCCGGGCCAGCCGAAGGCGGTTGGCGACCGACGTTTGCGAGTCGGGATAGACGGCAAAAACAAGCGCGCTGGATTCCGGAGAGGCCAGCGCGTCGGCAAGCGCCAACGCCGAAGCCGCGTCCCCCCGGGCGATCGAGGAGTCGATCGCGTCCAGCATTTCCTTGATGACGTTCTTGACGTGCGACTCGTGGCGGCGCCACGCGTCGGGATCGGCCTGGTGCATCTGAAGGAGTGCCTGCCAGGCATCGGCGATGCGGCCATCCTTCAGGGCCTGGCGCGAGGTCGTCGCCTCGCTCTCGCCGGGCCCCACCACGTCCTCGGTGTTCTCCACCCGGCTGATGCGGTCGCGCGTGATGGCGAGTTCGCTGCCGCCCACAAGGATGCGGACTTCGGCGCCGTCTTCGAAGACGATGGTGCCTTCGAGCACACTGCCATTGTTGAGAAAAAGACGATCCGCCGGCAACGCTGCGGGCAGAGCCAGAAGCACCGCGAGCATCCCCCCTGCCAGAATCGTGTACACAGTCGTTCCCCGTCGTCCCATGAACGCTTCACCTCGTGGGCCTTGCGGCCGGCGATGATACAAAAACCCCATAGGTGCCATTTGTGACCGAGAGCAGCCGAGCGGCGCAATACCCAGTTGCCGGGAAGTGCCCCCACGCGAACCCGCCCACCGGCAAGTATGGGACAAGCCAGCGAAGTCAACAACCTGCGATGTATCCCGTTTCCGGGGAATCAGGAGGCGGCGAACGGGGCCGCCAGCCGGGCGAGGATTTCCTGGAGTGCCGGGATCAGGTTGTCCAGCGGCGCCTCTGCCGGAAGGTCCGCGGGCGGTTCCACAACCCGGTACTTCAGTTCCGCGACGCCCTTCTTCTGGTTGCGTGGCGAAACAATCACCCGCAGCGGTGCCCCGATCAGGTCGGCGTCGGCGAACATGAAGCCGGCTCCGACGGCGCGGGCATCGAACAGCGTCTCGATACCGGCGGCGCGCAGGTCGTCGTAGACCTTGCGGCCCACGTCGGCGATCGACGGGTCCTTGCTCGCCCCCAGGCAGCACACCTGCACCTGGAACGGTGCGATGGAGATCGGCCAGATGGGGCCGTACTTGTCGTTACTCTCTTCGACAACCGAGGCCATCGTGCGCCCCACGCCGATGCCGTAGCACCCCATCGTGGGGATCGCGAGCGAGCCGTCTTCCTCGCTGTATTCGAAGCGCATGGCGGCGGTGTACTTCTTGCCGAGCTGGAAAATGTTGCCGATCTCGATGCCACGTTCGAGCGACAGCGGCTTGCCGCAGCACGGGCACGGATCGCCCTCGTTCACGTCGGTCAGATCGTGGACCGGCGTGCCCGCCGGAAGATCGCGCGTGAAGTTGAAGCCCGTGGTGTGCAGATCGACGGCGTTGGCTCCGATGATCAGGTTGGGCGATTGGGCAACGGATTCGTCGAAGAGCAGCGTCACCTTCGCGGTGTCCACGCCGAGCGGGCCGACAAAGCCCGCGACGCTGCCGAACGACGCAAACTCGCTGTCCTCCATTGGACGCACGTCGCCGGTGCGCAGGGCACGCTTGAGCTTGGCGAGGTTGACGTCGAAATCACCGCGCACAAAGGCCACGACGGGCTTCTCCCCCGCCATGAAGGCGACGGCCTTGCAGGCGTGACGCGCGTCGGATTTCAGGAACGTGGTGACCTCGTCGATGGTTTTCTGGCCGGGAGTCTCGACGTTCGTCAGGGGCTGCATCGCCTCGGACGACTCGTAGACGCGCTTGCTGCGCGCCACTTCGCGGTTTGCCCGGTAGTCGCACGCGCTGCAGAGGACCAGCGTGTCCTCGCCCACGTCGGACACGAGCATGAACTCGTGCGCGACACTGCCGCCCATCATCCCCGTGTCGGATTCGATGTCGATGAAGCGGCGCAGCCCGACGCGCTTGAAGATGCGCGTGTAGGCCTTGTGGACTTCGTGGTAGGTCTTGTCGAGACACTCGTCCGTGCGATGGAACGAGTAGCCGTCCTTCATCGTGAACTCGCGCACGCGGATGAGGCCGCCACGGCTGCGCGGCTCGTCGCGGAACTTCGTCTGGATCTGGTACACGAGGAAGGGGAACTGGCGATAGCTGTCGATGTTGGCGCGCACGGCATCGACGATGACTTCCTCGTGCGTCATGTTGAGGACGCACGGGTGGTCGTTGCGGTCGGTGAAGCGCAGCATCTCGGAGCCGACGGTCTGGTAGCGGCCGGATTCCTCCCAGAGCTCGGCGGGCGAGACGACGGGCATCAGGAGTTCCTGGCCGCCGACGCGGTTCATCTCCTCGCGGATGATGGCCTCGACGCGCTGGCAGACGCGGTGCGCCAGCGGCAGCAGCGTGTAGATGCCCTGACCCACCTGGCGGATGTACCCGCCACGCAGCAAGAGCCGGTGGCCGGGGGTCTGAGCGTCTTTCGGGGCGTCTGCGATGCGTTTTCCAACGAGGTGTTCGATGAGCACGGGGCGAGTCTCCTGAGTGGCCTGATGGCGGGGCGAACGGTGCCCAAGTCAAGGCGGCGGCGTCAAGGGAGGGGGCGTGGTGCTGCTCGAACGTGTTTCCCCGGGGCCCGCAAGACGGGTCGGGAAAATGTTTTCAGTTCTCAGTTTTCGGTTTTCAGTTCTTCCCGTCAATGCGTTGGCTCACATTGGACCATGAGAGGAGGGGGGGGCGACCATCGTCCCGGCAGGGGGTTACTCCCCCTCTTCCCCGTCCGTTTCCCCGGTATGCTTGAGGAGCGGACGCAGTTCCGCATAGATATCGGGGAACCGCCGCAGCATGACTTGCAGGCGGGCGAACTGCTTGGCATCGATGGCGGGCGAGCCGACGAGATCCAGCCCCGGTGCGATCCGGCCGCGCACGCCGGACTGGCCGCCGACGCGAACGCCATCGCCCACGACGGCGTGGTCTGCGACGCCGGACTGACCGGCGATCAGCACGCCGCGCCCCAGCTTTGCCGATCCCGCGATTCCCACCTGGGCCACGAGAATGCAGTCCGGCCCGATGTCGCAATTGTGCGCGACGTGGACAAAGTTGTCGATCTTGGTGCGGGCACCGATGCGGGTGACCGAGAAGCTCGCGCGGTCGATCGCGCTGTTCGCCCCGATCTCCACGTCGTCCTCGACGACGACGATCCCGACCTGCGGCATCTTGGTCAGGCGCCCGCCGATCGTCTCGTACTTGAACCCGTCCGAGCCGATGACCACGCCGCTGTGCACCAGAACGCGGTCGCCCAGGCGGCAGCCCTCGCGCAGCGTCACGCGTTCGAGCAGCGTCGCTCCCCGGCCGACAGATGCCCCGGCACCGATGAACGTAAAGGCCCCCACGCGCGACCCGTCGCCCACCGAGGCGTTCTCCTCGATGACGACATACGGGCCGATGTGGACGTTTGCGCCAATGGTGGCGGACTCGTGGATGATGGCACTGGGGTGGCGAAAGGGTTCGACGGCGGGGGGCGGATGAAAATGGTTCAGCAGGGTCAGCACCGCACCCCACACGTCCTTGACGGGCAGGGCCCGCGGGTCAGCGAGTGGGTCTGCGGCTGGCACCAGGATCAGCGCGGCGCCGGAGCTCGCCGCCGCCGCTGCCATTTTGCGCCGCGCCAGAAAGGACACATGCACCGAACCCGCAAGGTCCAGCGTGGTAATGCCCTCGATCATGGCATCAGGCGCGCCCGCCGGGCGGTCGATGCCGAGCAGGGCGCAAAGGTCGGTGGTGGAGAGTTTTTGGGCAGTCACGCGTCGCTCCCCTGCGAAAGTGCAGCGAGCGAACCCGGGAGGCCGGACAAGGTCAACGGCAAGCGGGAGGCGAATTGTCTGGAATCTGCGGAAACGGTTTGCTAGAATCGCTTGATTTTGGGGATTTGGGGAGCCTGACCATGCCTGCTTCGTCGCGCCGTCGTACGGCCCTGTCTTTCGGAGCGCTTTTTCTCGCCGGTGCCGCGCTCGGCAGCGCGGGCGCTTTCTACTGGCACGGACACTCTGCCACGGCGCGCCTTCAACAGGTTGCCAGTGCATGGCGCGATGATTTCGCCCCCGCAATCGCGGGTTATGGCATCGACCGATGCGGCGTCTACATGCTGCCGGATACGAGCTGGCGCCCTACTGCACCAGCCCCTTCGTCACCTTCATGAACACGTCTTCGAGATCGACTTCGAGTTCCTTGACGCTCGAGAACTTGATCGCGTTCTCCACCAGCGTGTCCGTCACGAAGTCGTCGTTTTCGAAGTCCAACGGCAGGTGGACGCGCACGATGCGGCCTTCGCGTTCGACTTCCCGCACTTCCTTGCAGTTGATGAAGATATCCTCGGCCTTTTGCTCGAAGCCTTCCTTTACCATGATCTCGACGACGCGGGCGCCGCGCAGTTGTTCCGTGATCGTCTGGATGTCGCCGGCATACAGCAGGTTGCCCTGCTCGATGATGCCAACGGAGTTGCAGAAGTCCGCCAGTTCCGTCAGGATGTGCGAACTGATGAGGATCGTCTTCCCCATGTTGCGCAGTTCCTTGAGCAGTTCGCGCAGCTCGATGCGGGCGCGCGGGTCGAGCCCGGAGGCGGGTTCGTCGAGCAGCAGCACCTGCGGGTCGTGCACAAGCGTCTTGGCCAGGCAGAGGCGCTGCTTCATGCCGCGCGAGAGCGCCTCGACGTAATCGTTCTTCTTGTGCGTCAGATCGGTCAGCTCCAGCACGTCGTCGATGATCTGTTTGCGGCGGGCCTTTTCGATCTTGTAGGCGGCGGCAAAGAAATCGAGGTACTCCCAGACCTTCATGTCGTCGTACACGCCAAAGCTGTCGGGCATGTAGCCCATGACGCGCTTCACGTCGTCGGCCTGGGTCAGGACGTTGTAGCCGCACACGAGCGCGTAGCCCTGGGTGGGCTTGAGCAGGGTGGCGAGGATCTTGATCGTGGTCGTTTTGCCCGCGCCGTTGGGGCCGATAAATCCGAAGATGTCGCCCTGATTGATCTCCATCGAGAGACCGTTCACGGCGGTGAGGTCCTTGTAGACTTTGGTGACGTTGCTGATCTGGATCATCGGGCGGCGGGCCTCCAGGGGGCTGGGGAATATTGACAGCCGGATTGCCGGGCGGAACCCCGGCGGGAAAAGAATGACCCGGCCCGAATCAGGAGCGCAAGGGCCGGATTGGTGGGAATGTCTCTTCCGATTGCTGGGACAAGAGAACGGCGCGCCTCGTTCCGGGGAAGGGAGAGAAGTGGCCCGGGGGGCACGGAGACTTTGAGAATGTTCGGGGGAGGGGGGTGGTGCCGGAGGAGGGACTCGAACCCTCACGAGTGATTAGCCCAACGGATTTTGAGTCCGCCGCGTCTGCCATTCCGCCACTCCGGCAACGGAAGTGTGATGTTGGGGATTACGGGCCCGACGGCAAGAGGATTGTGGACGGGGGAAAGTTTTCGGTTCCCAATTTCCTGACACAGCTTCTTCCGGTTTCGGTCCTCCCCACCCTTCCGCTAAGGGTAACGGTGCCATCACTCGGCCTCTCCGTTGGCACGCAGGGATCGGACACTTGGGAGTTCCCCGCCCCCCATTCCTATCGAGCGCTTTCTAGGCTGGGGCCTTTTGTCCTTTGACGGCCCCAAGGGGCGTATGCACCCTTGCGCGGCCTCGGAAAACCGGATTCCAACGATCCCTTTTCAGGCCACCACGCCCAGGAGCACCCATGACAGCCGTCGATAAGATTCGCAATGTCGCCATCGTCGCCCACATTGACCACGGGAAGACGACGCTGATCGATTCCATCTTCAAGGCCGCCCACCTCTTTCGCGACAACGCCCGCGTCGAGGAACGGGTGATGGACAACAACGACCTGGAGAAGGAACGCGGCATTACGATCCGCTCCAAACTCTGCGCCATCAACTGGCAGGACTACCGCATCAATATCGTGGACACGCCGGGACACGCGGATTTCTCCGGCGAGGTCGAACGCGTGCTCTCCATGGTGGACTCCGTGCTCCTGCTCGTCGACGCGAACGAGGGCCCGATGCCCCAGACGCGCTATGTGACGATGCGCGCCCTGCGCCTGGGCATGAAGCCCATCGTGATCGTCAATAAGGTGGACCGCCCGAATGCGCGCCCCTCCGAGGCGCTGGAGAAGACGTTCGATCTCTTTGTCGAACTCGGCGCCAACGACGAGCAGGCCGACTTCACCGCCCTCTACGGCTCGGGCCTGGCCGGATGGATGGTGCGGGATCTGGAGAAGGACCCGCACGAGGGCATGGACGCACTCTTTGAGACGATCATCGACAAAGTCCCCCCTCCCCCGGCGGAACCCGACGGCCCCTTCCGCATGCAGGCCACGACGCTGGAGTGGAACGACTATGTGGGGCGCATCGGCTGTGGCCGCGTGCTCTCTGGCAAGCTGAAGAAGGGCCAGATGTTCTCGCGCATCGTGACGCGCTGGAAAGACTTCAACAGCCAGGAAGGCGAGTGGGAAGTCGTGGGCACCACCACCGAGCGCGCCGAGTATCTCTGGCGCACCGAGGGGCTCGACCGCGTGGCCGTGGATGAAGTCGTGGCGGGCGACATCGTCTCGATCGCCGGCCCCCAGGAAATCAATATCGGCGACACCTTTGCCGCCCCCGACGTCGCGGACCAGGCGCTGCCCCCCCTCGAAATCGAGGAACCGACCGTCTCCATGCTCTTCCTCGTCAATGACGGTCCGTTCGCCGGGGACTCCGGCCGCGCGGCCACGGTACGCGAACTGCGCATCCGCCTCGACAAGGAACTGCGTACGAATGTGGCGCTGCGCGTGGAGGACGTCGGCCGCGCCGACGGCCTCAAGGTCTCCGGCCGCGGCGAGCTGCACCTGGCCATCCTGATCGAGGAAATGCGCCGCGAGGGCATGGAACTGTGCGTCTCGCGCCCCGAAGTCATCACGCACCACGACGAAACGACCGGCGAACTGCTGGAGCCGATGGAGGCGCTCGTCATCGACGTGCCCGAGGAGTATCAGGGAGCCGTGATCGAGAAGCTGGCCCAGCGCAAAGGCGAGATGACGGCCATGCACAACACGGGCACGGGGATGGTGCGCATGGAGTTCAGCATCCCGACGCGCGGCCTGATTGGCTATCGCGGCGAGTTCCTCACCGACACGCGTGGGCTGGGTATCATGGCCTCGCGCTTCATCGGCTACGAGCCGTGGAAGGGCGAGGTCGCCTCGCGCAACCGCGGATCACTCGTCAGCATGGAAACGGGCGAGTCCACGTCGTTCGCCCTCGAAAGCCTCCAGCAGCGCACCACACTGTTCATCAGCTCGATGGAGCGCGTGTATGCCGGCATGGTCGTCGGCGAAAATTCACGCGGCGACGATCTCCCCTGCAACCCGGCCAAGAAGAAGCACATCACCAACCACCGCTCCTCGACGAAGGAAGTGGACACGGGGCTGAAAGTGCCGCGCCGGATGTCGCTCGATCAGGCGCTGGAATGGATCGCGGACGACGAACTGGTCGAGGTGACGCCGGACCAGATTCGCGTGCGCAAGGCGATCCTGGACGCGGAACTGCGCAAGCGCGAGGAAAAGCGCCGTTCCTCGCTCGCCACCTCCGCCGCCGCACGCTGAGAAGAGCGGACAGAAACACACCTCGATTGTACGACAAAAGAAAATCGGCCGGGACCCCATTAGAGGTTCCGGGCGCTTCTCTTGTGGGAACACGTTTCTGCTCAAGTGCGCGTGGTGCTGAGTCAACTCAGCCAGCCCTAGCTGTAGGGACGCTCCACCCGGACTACCAGCACAAGTCCAGGACCAGCCTCCTCGGCAGTACGCCGCACGAGATCGATCACGCGGGCTTTCTGCTCTTCAGTATAGTGAAGACGAGTTCCACGCTTCTCGAGCGACATCTCGAGCCAGAAGTTGCGCACGCCACCCTGCAGTGCAAAGAAGCTGACAAGGATGGAATAGACCTTAATGGTGGCAGTCTCAGCTGCGGCAGTGGGGTTCGAGTTGCGATACAATGCGGTTTCCGAACAGTCCGACGGAAAGTATTTCTCCCGTGCCTTCCCCTGGACAAGATCTGCATACTCGGAGGTCGTGTTGCGGCTGGTGTAGGCAACACATACCAATTCAGGTTCGTTGATGAAGAACTGACCACTTTTCTTCCCATTCCACTTGGGACTGCCATTCGGGCTCCACCTGAGATTCTCAACAGCCTCAGCGATGGTGGCATACGGGAACTTCCAACTCGGATTGTGGGTCATGGTGCCTACCTCTGTGGTTGGATTTTGCCCCGCAATACAAGCGTCTCCCCCCACCATATTGATGACGGGAGGAGACTGATCGCAGGGCGTTTTTTGTGGGCAAACACAGGGCTTGTCCGTGTCCGCATATTCTACGCAGACACACACTTCAAGTCAAGACCAATCAATTACCACAAAGAATCGCCTGCATAGGAGCAGGCACGAAGAGAGACCGGTGTGCCGACTATTCCGCGTCCGATTCGGATTCCGTCAGCACGATTTCGTCCTTGTTCGCCTTGATGTACGCGAACAGGTCGTCGGACAAGTCGCCGATCTCCTCGAAATACTTCTCGTCGAGTTCCTCGAGCTTCTCGTCGCGCTCGGGGTTCTCCTCTTCGATGGCTGCCTCGACGGCCTCGGCCGTCACTTCGCCCTTGATGCCAATAACCTCGATCGCGCGCCGCGTCAGCGCCAGCGCATCGGTGCGGCCGATGCTTTCGAGCGCGTCGATCGCCAGCGGCACGAACTCCGACGCGTTCACGAAAAACTGCATGTACCCGCCGTTGTTGACTTCGTACTCCAGCGCCTCGACGGCCAGGATCACCACCTCCTCGTAGGAGAACCCGTGGCTGCCGTCGGCCATGCTGGCCAGCGCTTCCTCGAAAGCTGCGACCAGCGAATCGGTGCGGTACTTGCCCTCAAGGGCGAGGAGTTCCTCGGTCGTCTGACCGTCGTACGTTTCGAGCCACGGAAGTTCCGTCATAATCGGGGCATCCGGAGAAAATGCGGGCCTACCGGCCCGGCGCGATTACGAGCGAATTGCCGCCCCGCGTACAATCGTTTTCGTTCTCAGGAGGCCCGCAGGACTGAAAACCGAGAACCGAAAACTGAAAACTGAAAATTCAAACACACATCGCCCCCGGGCCGTAGCCGGAGGCGATGCGGGTGAAGTCTCTGTCCTGGCGGGTTGGGAGGAGGAGGGATCAGCGGTGGCCGAGCGTGGTGTGGCTGCGGCGCTGCATGGCTTCGTTGTGTTCGTTGAGGAGGGAAATATCGGGAGAGATGCCCAGATCCCGTGCCTCGGCGAGCATCTGAATCGCCTGGGCGGGACTGAAGCCCATTTCGGTGAGGTAGACGGCGACAATGGTGGCGCCTGTGGGCCCGACGGCAAGAACACGGCGGCCGGCGGCGAGGCTTTCACGCAGGAAAACGACGCCATCGCGCAGCATTTCAGTCGTCAACGTTCCATCCGGCAGGGCCGGGCGGTGGTACAACTTGATGTCGTCGGGGAACATGCCCCCGTCTCCGAAGTAGAGGATCGCCTGAACGTCGTTCTGGGAGAGGAAGAACGGGTCATTGGCCTGGCCGAGGTCGGACAGGATCAGCCGGTCGAGGATTTGGCGCATGGGACGAAAGGGCCTCTCTCTTCGTGTCTCAGTCTGGACCCGAAGAAACGTCCCGCGCCGCGAACAACGTCAAGTAAGAAAAACACAAAAGTGAAAGAAGCGGAAACTTTCGTTCCCCGTGGTGCGTGGTTCGCGGTTCGGCATCTTCGCAACCGTCCCGCGCGCTCCATTTGACTAGCCCATCCCCCGGCAACAGACTCGTCCCATGATTATTGCATGGCCACCTGACAGACCCGTCCTCGTCACCGGTGCGAGTGGATTCTTTGGGGAGCACCTGTGCCGCCGCCTCGCCGCCTCGGGCGTGCCCGTCGTCGGGACGTGGCACACGCATGCCGTCTCGATCCCCGGCGCCGAAATCGTCCGCGTGGACATGACGGACACCGCCGCCGTCGACCGTCTTGTCCGCGAAGCCGCCCCGGCCGCCATTGTTCACGCTGCGGCGATGACGCAGACGGCGGCCTGCGAGCAGCACCCCGAAGCCGCCCATGCCGCCATCGTGGGCGCCACCACGGCTCTTTGCGCCGCGGCCACCCGCCACGTTCCCCGCGCCCCCCTGATCGCGCTCTCCACCGACCTGGTGTTCGACGGGCGCGAGGCCCCCTACTCCCCGTCGGCGGCGCCCAAACCTCTGATGGCCTACGGCAGTCTGAAATGGGCAGCAGAACAGCCGGTGCTGGGCCTGCCGACAGGGTGCGTTGTCCGGTCGGCCCTCATGTACGGGGCACCGGTAACGCACAAGGCCAGCTTCCTGGGCTGGATGCGCTCGGCCCTGGAGGCGGGAGAGCGGCTGACGTTGTTCGAGGATGAGTGGCGCACACCGGTGTTTGCCGACGATCTGTGCCGCGCACTCGAAGGACTCTTGCGCCGGGGAGCGACCGGAGTCTGGCATGGCGGTGGACCCGAGCGCCTGAATCGGTTGCAGATGGGCCAGGCCGTCTGCCGGGTCTGGGGGTACGAGGAAGAGTTGCTGGCGCCGGTGCGGCTGGCGGACTCCCCCACTCCCGCCGCACGCCCGGCGGATGTCTCGATGGACTCGGCCGCAACATGGGCCACCGCGGGGATCAAACCGAAGGATTTCGAGGCGGGACTGAGGGAAACAAAAGCAAAAATCGAAGCGACAAATTCGCCATGACTACACCACGACACAATGGGTTGCATGAGATGACGATGCCGAACACGTACCGGACACTGATTCAGAGCGCCGTGCTTGGGCTCGCGCTGCTGGCCGCGCTGACACTGGGCGCGGCCGACGCCCACGCCGAGTGGGAAGGCGACGAACTGAACCTGATCGTGACGAACGGATCGGGGCGTGCCTGGCGGCCGTACAACCCGCCGGACGAACTCGACGGCGAGAAGCGCTTCACTGAAAAGGTCAAGGCGCTCTCCGCCGAGGACGAGGAGGCACTCCTCCTCGACCAGGGTGGCTTCACCGTCCCCAATCATGACTCCGAGACGTCGTACTTCTCGCCCATGGCCAAGTTCTATTTCGACACCGGCTTTGCGGCGGTCAACATGACGGCCAAGGACTTCCTTTACTACGGCGCGTCCTCCAAGGGGGCCAAGCGCCGCGATCCGCGCCACGTCGATCTGTACCTGTGCGCAATGGATTACAAGAGCAGCATGTACCTCGACATTCCCAGCCACATCAGCATACCGACGGACAACGGCGTCGTGGAGCTGATCGCCCTCACGGACCCCGACCGCATCGCCGGCGTCCCCGTCGTGCAGGGCAACGCCAGCATCACGCCGCCGGAGAAGGTGCTGGAGACGGCACTCGCCTCCAAACAGGGCCCCGCCATCGCCTTCTCGGACTTCCCACCCGCCAAGAACGACGCCTTTGCCCAGTCATGGCCCGCCCTCGACGTGATCCTGGAGTACACCGAGGGCCCCGCCGAAGCCCGCAAGGTCGGGAAGACACTCATCATCCCCAAAGGCAAGCCGTGGGAATTCCAGAAAATCACCCTCAAGCTCGACGGCGACGCCCGCCCCACCGGTGCGACAATCGAACGCGTCCCCTGGGTGACGGAGGACGAGTACGACTCCCTGCGCCGCCTGACCCTCTCCAAGACCGGCATGGGCGTCTACCCGCAGAATATCGTCGCCGAGCGGTTCAACATCACCGAGGACAACGTCTCGGTCGACATTCACCGCAACAACGAATTCAGCACGTTCACCGAACGCGAAACCATCAAGGTCTATCTGATCAACGTGGACGGGAAGCCGTATCGCGTCTATCGCGTCCACCACAACGATCTGAAGATCGGATGGATGCACTTCGACGCAATGGTGCAGATCGACCCCGAAACCCACCGCATCGTGCGGCTGGTGACAAACCTGACGGATTACCCGGTGGCGTATTTCCCCACGCGCTTCGGCGAGGTGATCGACGGGATTCTGAATCAGGACCCGGAGGATTGGGAAATGCCGGAGGACGCCATCGCTGGCTATGAAGACCAGGCCGAGGAAGTTCTGCGGGTGCTGAAGAGCGCCATCGAATTGGACAAGAAGCTGTACAAGGAATAGGCGGGGATTTCAGGACGTTCTCAACGTTCTGGCGTGGTTCGAAGAGCGCGACACGGAAGGGTCCTGCGGGACCCTTCCCGACCCCCGCAGGGACGATTGAACGTTTCGTGCCCAGGCGGGACTGCTCTTGAGACCCCCTGGAGGGGATTTACCTCAGAGAATCTCCTCTTGCGTCGGCCGATAAAACGGGGCTCTTTGTAACCGGTTACAGGCAAGGTTCTCAGCTCCGAACAAGGAAGACCGACGCACATGAAAGCATCTCTGCTCGCCACACTTCTGCTCGCCACCGCACCCGTTCTGGCCGTCACGCCCGACGCCACCTCGCTCATGGGGATTCACTGGTACCCCAACACCGACGCCCTCTCGGTCGGCCAGGCCACCGACGTGGAAACGATGGCGGACAACACCGGCGTCTGGATCACCGAAATCACCCACGTGAACACCGCCGCCGCACCCGCATGGGTCCAGCCCAGCTACTTCGTTTCGCACACCCAGAAGGCCGCACAGGGCAAAGGGCACTCCTTCGTCTTTCGTCTCCAGCCCTACTGGAACTGCAACGTTCCCCACCCCGACGACCCGTACACCAACGCGCAGTTCGCCGCCGATGCAAAGAGCGCGGCGCAGACGCTGAAGGACTTCGTCCACATCTGGCAGGTCGGCAATGAAGTAAACATCAAGGACGAGAACCGGCGCTGGAACGCGGGAAGCAACGATTACAGCGGCGCGCAATGGACCCCGACACCCGAGCAGTACGCGGCGACCTACGTGGCCGTGCGCGACAAGATCCACGAAGCCTCTGCCGACGTCGCACCCGCCGATCAGATCGTCCTCATGCAACCCGTATCACCGGGGCCCGCCGACACTTATCGCTTCATGGACGGCAACGAGTTCCTTTACCGCATGATCGACGCCGTCGCGGACAAGAGCAAGATCGACGGCTTTGGCCTGCACGCCTATGCCGAGCCCGGCGGTGCAAACTACGGCTACGACGGTTTCTTCGATTCGCTGCGCGAGCAGATCATGATTATCGATTCCTTCGGCCTTGGCGACCGCCCCCTCGTCGTCACCGAATTCAACAAGCACATGCCCAACGCCACGGAAGCGAACATCGGCGCAAAGTTCCTGCACCGTGCCTACCAGAACGTCGCGGACTGGAACGCGGCCAGCGGCGGAACACTCCCCGGACTGCCGAACCACAACATCGTTGGCATGACGTGGTTCGTCTATCCGTCGAATGGGTGGGATGATTATTCACTTCTCCGCTGGAAGACCGACATCGCTTCGACAGACAAGGAACTGAACCCGTGGTACTCGTTCCAATACGCCGCACAACAGAACCACCCGGCGGGGCAGTTCGGCGGAGGACCAACGTCGATCCCGCAGGGCACCGCGTGGTTCGAGGACACGTTCGACGGATCAACCGTGGACCAGACGGCCCCGTTGCCCGACTGGAAGGTGGAACCTGTTGGCAGCGGCACGGCAACGGCCAGCGGCGGGCACGTGTTGCTGCGTGGAAACAACTCGAACTTTGGCGGCTGCTCCATCCGCACGGCAGGCTACGCGTTCAGCGACTTCGCCCTGGAAACCAACGTGACGCTGAACAACGCGGCGCGCGCCAGCACAGCAACGGGCGAGGCAAACTTCGAGGTGCGCATCCGCGAAGGCTCGTCAGGCTACTCGCTCACCTTCTTCACGGCAGATTCGCAGACGAACGCCAACACGATCATCCTCCGCAGGGTGAATAACTGGGGAGAGAACATCGGTGGCTTCCAGACAACCGTCGGCGGCAACGGCATCGCCACGGGCGATTCGTTCCGCATCCTGATCACTGCAATGGGGACGGAGTTGAAGTACGAAGTGTACGAGAACGACGCCGCGGCGCCCATCGTGAACTGGACTGTGACGGACGGCGGGCAACGCACCGGGCTCGTGCGCATTGGCACGTACAACCTGAACGAGCTCGCCGTGGACAACGTCGTCATCGGCGGCCCGTACATGAACAGCACGGCGAGCGTGAAGGGTGGATGGACACGCTATAACTGAGCAAGCCGTTCACCACAAAGAGCAGAAACCACGAATCGCACAAATGCGCACAAAGAAAAGCATTCCCGAAAGCTTTTCGTGAGCGGTATCCAAAGTTTCTATGGCATCAATCGTTCAGTCGTCCCTGTGGGACTCTCTCCATTGCCTGCGGGCTCTCTCGATTGACTGAAAAGAGCTACCGTCTTCAGTTGGCGTTCGCTTCTTCCTTCGTGCAATTCGTGGTCTCTTCTTTTTCTTGGTGCCTTGGTGATCTTGGTGGTGAAGTCGCTTTTCACGACATCACTATAGAGAAAGACTCTCTTCCGGCGTTCCTCTTCATTCGTGCCGTTCGACGATTCGTGGTTCCTATTCCTTCTCCGTGTCTCAATCTCTCCGTGGTGAATCAAAATCCCTTCTTGCGGCGCGGTACTTCTCCGCCAGGTCGGGGCGTTCGGCGATGTTCGCGGCGATGCGGTCGTTGATCGTGCGTGCCGCTGCCTTCATCGCCTCTTCCGGTTCCATCAGGCCGTTCTGCACGTTGTCGATGGCGTCGGTCCATGCACGGTCGACGACAATGGAACTGACGAAGGGCGAGACCTCGGGCGGCTCGGCGTAACTCATCGAGTCGATGAACTTCTGCTGGAAATCTTCCCACGGGTACTTGGGATTGAGAAGGCGCGAGGGATCCTCGGTGTAGGCGGCCTGCGGCGGGAGTCCGTCGGAACTCATCGCGATGACCTCCGCGTACTCGTCGCTGGCCAGGTACTGGAGGAAGCGCAGGGCCTCGTCGATGCGTTCGGAGTTGGCGTTGATGCCGGGGCCGCGCGTGCCGCTGTAGCTGGCCGGGACGCCACCCGGCATTCGCGGCAGAAGGGCCACGCCGATCTCCTTCTGGAGTTCGGGGTACTGGCGCAGAATCACCATCATCCAGCGGCTGCCCCAGATGCAGGCGGACTTCTCGGCGGCGAACCATCGAATCTCGCCGACGCCCCATCCTCCGGCAGCCGAGAGCGCCTCTGCCGCCGCGGGAGTCGGGATGACCTCGTGTTTCACCATCAGGTCGTAAAAGAACTGCATCGCGGCAATGGACTCCGGAGAATCGAGCACGCAGACCGTGCCGTTCTCCGCGAAGAAATGCGCGCCGTACTGAAGATGGATGTCACGCGCGTAGCCCTTCGACATCAGGAGCGCGAACTGCTCATACCCGCGGCCGCTGTCGCGTTTCACCGTCAACGGCTTGATGAGTTCGATGAAGTCATCCCAGAGCATGCCGTCCGATGGCTCGGCGACGCCTGCTTCGCGGAACATGCGCTTGTTGTACATCAGCACCTGCGACGCGGCGTTGGCGGGATAGCGATACTGCCTCCCCTCGTACATAAGATTGCCGACGAGTTTCGGATACGTGGATTCAGGACCAAAGCCCATCTTCGCCGCATAAGGCGTCAGATCGAGCAGAATGCCGGCGTCGATGAACGTCACCATCTGCTCGGTCGAATACACTTCGATGATGTCCGGCCCGACACCCGTCGAGCACTGGATGATCGTCTTGTCGACGGTGACGGGTTCGACGAGAATCGCGAGGTCGGGATTGGCTTCCTCGAAGGGCGCGATCTGCGCGCGGCGTGCGGGGTTGGGATCGGTCGACCACGAGAGAGGGGTGCGCCCGTCGGCGGTGTTGTCGGGCAACGTCGCCACGGCCAGCGCCCACAGGAGCGCGATGGCGACGGCACTGGCGGCAAAGAACCACTTCATCGCGTCATCCCTTCACCGCGCCGAGCTGGATGCCCTTCACGATCGCCTTCTGCGCAAAGACGAAGATGAGGATCAGCGGCAGCGTGCTCATGACGGTGGCGGCCAGGATCAACTCGGTTTGCTTGCCGTACGACGTGTCGAATTCGAGCAACCCGATCGGAAGCGTGTAGAGTGCCTGTGTCTTGAGCATGACAAGCGGCCAGAAGAACGACTGGTAGTTGCTCAGGATCGCGAAGATGCCCAGCGTCACCAGCCCCGCACGCGTCAGCGGCAGGATGAGGTCCCAGAAAATGTGCCAGTGCGAGGCGCCATCGATCGCGGCTGCCTCGTCGAGCGAGCGCGGAATCGTCAGCATGAACTGCCGCAGCAGGAACGTCCCGAAGGCACTCCCCGCAAAGGCCGCCGGAATGATCAGCCCCCGGTAGGTGTCGATCATGTGGAACGCCACCATGGTCTGGAAGTTGGGAATCATCAGCACCACACCGGGAATCATCAGCGTCCCGAGGTAGAGGAAGAAGACCTTGTCGCGTCCGGGCCATCGCACCCGCGCGAAGGCATACGCCGCCATGGCGCATGTGACCAGTTGCAGAAGCACGACGGCCAGCGTCACCCAGACGCTGTTGAAGTAGAAGCGCCCGAACTGAATATCGACGAACTCATTGGTGTACTTGTCCTCCTCCAGCCGGAGGACGATGGCGTAGTTTTCCGGCTGCCAATTCTTGGGAACGAAGTGAACCTGCTCGGCTTCGGGGCGGGACTTGAAGCTGCCGAACACCATCCAGACAAACGGCAACGCCATCAGGAACGCGGCGAAGCAGATCAGCATATGGCGCGCAAACCACGCAACTCCCCCAAGGGAGACGGTGAGCTGGTCCACCTCGTGTGGCTTCAGGTGTTGGCGGCTACTCGTTGACATATTGATTCCCGAACTTCCAGTTCATCGCGGTCAGCACGAAGATCAGCACGAACATGACCCAGGCAATCGCGGAAGCATAGCCAAGGCTGAGTTCCTCAAAGGCGCGCTCGTAAATGTAGTAGGAGAGTGTCTTGGTCGTGCCCGCCGGCCGGCCCTGTGTCATGACACGCGCCTGCTCGAAGCCTCCCTGCAATCCGGCAATCAGACTCATGATGACGATGAAGAACGTCGTCGGTGCGAGCTGCGGCCACGTGATGGCACGGAATTCCTGCCACTTGTTGGCGCCGTCGATGCGCGCGGCTTCGTAGAGTTGCTCGGGAATGTTGGCGAGCCCGGCCAGGTAGATCAGCATGTTCGTGCCGCCGACAACCGTCCAGAAGCCCATGAGGATCAGCGCGGGCTTGGCCCAGTGGGGATCGTGAAGCCATTCCGGCAGTGCGGGGTCCCATTCGATGCCCGGCAGCAGGTTCGCCCAATCGACGAACAGCCGCAGCATTTCGTTCAGCGGGCCGAACTCGGGATTGTACATCTGCTTCCACAGCAGCATGATGGCCACGCCGGCCGTGAAGGACGGGAGAAAGAAGATCGTGCGCAGTGCAACCTGCCCAACGGCCACGCCCAGCGCGGCGATACCCCAGAACGTGGCCCACAAGACGCCCGCGTCGGGATGCCCGGACAGCCAGAACCCCGTCAGTCCTCCGAAAGCGATCAAGGCGAAAATCGCGGTGGCGATCGTGCGCTTCGTGGCGCCGGTGCGCACGAGAGGTTTGCCGAGGAACATCGCCAGCCCCAGCGACCCCGCGATCTGCAACGGAATCACGAACATCAGGTACAGCGTGTTGTAGAGGTACTTGTAGAAGTTCGGATCGTTCGCGCGCCACGTCTCCAAGAAGGGATCACGCAGCACGCGCACCAACACGCACGCGAGTGCAAGAGCGGCGGGGCCGGCAAGCCCACGCCCCACCCAGCCCTCCGACTCGGACACGATGAAGAAGAGCGAGGCCATCAGCAGCGTCAGCCCCATCAGCGCCCAGCCCACGCTCGATTGAGTCAGCACGCTGTACGCAAAGAGCAGGACGCCGTTGATGGCGAGAAGGAATCCCCCGCCACGCACCCCGTTCCACTGGCGCCCGAGACCGATCAGCGAACCGATGATCCCCGCAAGCAGGAGCAGGTATGCCGCAAAGAAGGCGACGAGGATGACCGCCCCCCCCGCGGCTCCATCGGCATGACGGAAGCCGACCAGAGCCCAGATGTTGGCCAGGCCGATGAAGCGAGTCTCGACAGCGGGCTTCAGGCTCCAATTGGTGAAGACAAGCCCAAGGGAGAACAGAATAGGAAAGGCAACGAACAGCAGAAAGCCGAGGAAGTTCGGCGCGAGAAAAAGGAGTGCCGCGGAGAGATCACCACGTCCTCCCGCGGTAGCTTTGCGGCCAGTGTTACGTGCCATTGCCCCTGCCAGTCCTCTCGCCTGATGCGTCCGGGAATCTTGGGGAGCGGACGCACGGGTTGCAACCGTTTACTTCACTGCCGGGAGACGACAACTTCGCGGATCACCAGAGCATCCCCATGGCTCCAGATACGAAAGTCCGTCAGCCCGTTCTGCCGGTTCTGAAATCGTGCGTCGGGCACCACAAAACGCGCCCGTCTCCACTCCCCTGTCCCCGTGCGCGGCAACGCCTCGCCCGCCGCCTTGTACGCCCCCTGAAGCGTCGCCGCCGGATCGAGCGAATCGTAGTGGAGTTGGAGGAGTCCGGTTCCCGCATCCAAGTACAGAATCTCGATGCTTACCTGCGGCCCGGCTGCCTGGACGAAATCCTCATCGGCATCGAAGTAGAAGTACGTGTTCGCTTCGACAGCGGGAAGTTGCCAAACGAGCCCGTCGGGATGGCGAATCTCCTCGAACGGCCCGTCGGAAACAAGCGCGGTGTACAACCCATCGCCGTTTCCGGGACGGCAGACAATCGCGGGCGCTTTGGCCCAATGGCCGTTCACGTGATGGGCATCGCGGTCGCGCTCGTACTCGGCGATCAGCCATAGCAGGGTCGGCATATCCACGGCCATGGCCTCGGGCAGTGCGCCGTCCGCGCGGCGCTTCTCCAGTTTGCGCGTCACGGCGGCGTACCACGACGGTGTGCGGAGAATGGAACGGAAGAGCATGAAGTGGGGCCCGTTGGGGCGAAGGCGGGTCGCGATCATCCGGGCGGCCTTGTCCGGATCATGCGGCAGGTCTCCGGTCATTGCGATGTAGGGAATGCCCGCGCGCACGCCGTGCGGAGGGCCCTCGGCGCGCTGGAGCATCAAGCCGCCGGGAGCAAGCCGCGCGTAGGTTTCCCACCCTTCCTGCCCCATGTTCGGCGTATGGCCGTCGAGCACGAACCCAACAACGTCCAGGTCCCAGCGTTCAAAGAACGGCCGGCTGTGCTTCTCCCACAACGCCCAGCCATCGGGGAGCCCGGAGAATTCACGCGGCTCCGACAAATGCCACGGGTTGATGTAGCCCGCGCCGGAATCGCCCGTCACGAACGTGTCCGCCTCGGTGGCGTGGCGGCGCGCCCAGTGCATTCCGACGGGGAAGCGCTCCTCGAGGTTGGGGTTGAAGGCCCACGTCAGCGGCAGCGTGCCGCGCGCGGGGTCGCTCCACATCCGTGGCAGCTGCCAGTAGAGCCACGCGGCCGCATCGTAGTCGCCCACATAGTGCGCGTAGTAGTTGCGCGGCACGATGTGGCCTTGGGCGTCGAGAATCCCGCGGGCAATCAGCAGCTCGCGCGACGGGCGCGGCGCCTTCTGTTCCACGCGCTCGGGCAATGGGCAGTGGCGGAAAAACGAAGCGTTGGCCATCGCGGAATGCGAGAGCGCGTCGGCGTCGAGATAAGCGTCGAAGCAGGTCAGGATCTCGGTCGTGCGCCACTCCGTGGGCACGGCGCGGTGCCCGCCCCCCGCAGAGTAGTTCCCGGTCTTCACATCGGTGTACTTGTACGCCCACGGGGTGAAGCCGCAGACGTGGATCATACGGCCGGGGTCCTTGCGCGCATGGCAGGCCGCCAGCAGCGCCTTGAGCGTCTCCAGGTCGCTGCCCGGGCGCTGCGCCGGATCATCGACGGGCGCCTCGTCCTCCCACACGTTCAAATCCCAGAACAGTCCACCGTGTGCGATGATGTAGTCGTGGTTGAGCAGCGTACAGTTCGACGGATCGCTGACGAACCATGACCGGAGCCACCACGCATCGAGGTAGAAACCCTGTCGGTGCGGATCCACGAGGCCCGTCTCGACGTAATGCGCCAGCAGCCAGCGGTAGGCATCGCACTTGGCGCTGCCGGTGGACGGGAGAGCGGTGCCGGGGATCGTCCCCGTGCCCGTGAAGAGCGGCGCGCCATCCTCCGCCATCAGGCGCCGCCGGACGGTCAGCAGTTTCCGTTCGATCACCAGCTCACGGTAGAGCGAGCCCGGTGTTTCGTCGAAGCGCAGCGGCAACAGGCGCTCGGCTCCGGCAATCGTGGACGCCAGATTCGATGTCGCCGGGACACGCTCGTCCCAGACAACGGCGCCTTCATAGGCATCAGTAAACGCTGCCAGCAACGCCTCCAGACCGCCGATGCGGCGGCTGTGGCTTTTCTCCAGCCATCCGCCGGGGGCGTGCATCGTTTCCCACCAGAAGTCATCGGGTTCGGCGAGGGCGCGCAGGTAAAGGCGGGGGGCCTCGCGATTGGCCAGCCCCTGAAGAGCCGCCACCAGATGCGTCTCGTCCCAGTAGCGGCGCCGCGCTGCCGGATCTGCAAGGTCCAGGCGGGTCAGCCCGGTGAGATCGTAGGTGATGATGTCAGGGGTCAGGGTCATGGAGGGTTCCGAAGGGGTTGCCATGGCAGGGCCGATAAAAAGAAGCGCCACCGCAAGGAGTGAGAGAAGCCGGATCATTGGGAGCAGGCAGGGCTTGGGGGGACTCTTGAGCGGAGCATTTGAGGAAGGATGTATACGCTTACGGATGGCGCGGCAACAGGAACGTTGGGCGACTTTCACCAACGGCAGGATCATCTCGAAGCAGCGTCTCTCCGACAGCAATCGCTCAGTCGTCCCTGCGGGACTCTTGCGAGAAGAGCCGCGCGTTGTGACCCTCCCCAATTCGCGATCTTCGCCCCCTGCCAAGGTGGCTGGACCACAAAGCCCTTGACCCGGAGCCTTCTGTTGTTTCAGTCATTACCGAAATAAAGGAAACACCAATGCCCGAACTCGACGACGCCACCCGCAGCTTCATCCTCCACTGGGGGGAGATGGGCACCCGATGGGGAATCAACCGGACAGTCGCCCAAATCCACGCCCTGCTGTTCATCGCCCCCGAGCCCATGAACGCCGAGGAAATCTCGGCGACGCTTCACGTGTCGCGCTCGAACGTGAGCACCAGCCTGCGCGAGCTCGTGGGCTGGAGAATCGTGCGGACCGTCCAGCAGCTCGGCGACCGCCGTGACTACTACGAGGCCCTCGGCGACGTCTGGGAGATGGCACGCATCATCGCCGAGGAGCGCAAGAAGCGCGAGTTCGATCCCACCGTCACGGCGCTGAGAGAATGCATCGGAACGCTGGATGAGGCAGCGCCCGGCAGCGAGGAGAAGCGGCGGAAGCTGACCGAGATGCTGGCGTTCATGGAAACGGTCTCCGACGTTTACGAGCAGTTGCGGCGCGTTCCGACACCGGCACTCAGGAAGTTCGCAAAACTTGGATCGAAGATTCCCAGGGTGATCGGCGGCGGCTGAGGCAACTGCGGCGCTCACCGGAACCGTGGCACAGGTGCGTCCCTTGATTTCAGTCTCTACCGAAACAACGGAAACGCCATAGAGCAACCTTCAACCCACTTCAGCAGGAGGCCCCATCATGATCGTCCTTTGGTCGCACGTCATCTATCTCGCCATCAGCATTGCCGTGACGGTTTTTGTCGGCGGCGTTCTTTTCCGAAACGGGCGCATCTTTCTGGTGGACGCGTTCCACGGCAACGAGCCGTTGGCGGATTCGGTGAACCGCCTGCTGCTGGTGGGCTTCTATCTGGTGAACGTCGGTTTCGTGAGCATGGCCCTGCGATTGGGAGCGAAACCGGAGACGAGCGTCGCGGCGCTCGAGCACGTCACCACCAAGGTGGGGGCTGTGCTGTTGATTCTGGGCCTGATGCACTTCTTCAACGTGTTCGTCTTCTCGCGCTTTCGCAAGAGCAGCCTGAACCGTCCCTGCAATCCCTGGCATTCGGGCGGTGAATCGGACTACCCGCTGCCGTCGAACTGACCAAACCGGGTGCCGCCGGGCAGCATGAAGGCCAGAAATTCTGAACGACGTCCTGTCGAAATGTTCTTGTTCCGTACTCGGATCTAGCCCTACTATATCGGTGTTGAGTTCGACGGGCGCACCTTGGCGTCGTGCGCTCGTCATTTCTTTCTGCCGCAAAGGCGTGCCTTGACCAGCTTACCCATCCAGATGCTCGCACAGCCGAACGACACGGCGTGTGGGCCGACATGTCTTCAGGCTGTTTACCGCTACTATGGCGACACCATCACGATCGAGCAGATCATTCGGGAAACGCCGAGTGTCGAGGGCGGCGGCACCATCGCGGCGTTCCTCGGCGTTCACGCCCTCAAGCGCGGCTACGGCGCCAAGCTCTACTCGTACAACCTCAACGTCTTCGATCCCACGTGGTTCAACCCGACTGTCGCTGACATCGGCGAGCGCCTGGCCGCGCGGGCCAAACACAAGACGGGGACAAAACTGCGCTCGGCCATCAATGCCTACCGTGAATTCCTTGCTCTCGGCGGGGAGATCCGGATGGAGGACCTGAGCTCCACGCTGATCCGCCGGTATCTGAAGCGGGACCAACCGATCCTGACGGGACTGAGCGCGACGTTCCTTTACCGCACGCCGCGCGAGTACGGCCCCAAGGACGATTACGACGACGTGCGGGGCGATCCGTCCGGCCACTTTGTCGTCCTGACGGGGCTGGATTCGGAAACGCGCCAAGTGACGGTTGCCGACCCGATTTCCCCCAACCCAACGTTTTGCCAAAACAAATACACGGTTCCCCTTGCCCGGGTCGTGACTGCCATACTCTTGGGGGTCATGACATTCGATGCGAATTTCCTGATTATCCAGCCTCGCCGGAAAGTTCCGCCCAAATCCGGAACTCCCCCCCACCCGGAACTCACATCATGAGAAATATCGTCGTGCTCGAAGACAAGGGCGACTGGTCGGTGGATTCCCCGGAAGTCGACACGGTGACTGCCCAGGAGTACCTGACTCGCGACGAATTCGCCCAGATCAAGGGCGCCCGCGTGTTCAATCTCTGCCGCTCGTACAAGTACCAGTCGATGGGCTACTACGTGTCGCTGCTCGCCGCCGCGCGCGGGCACAAGCCCCTCCCCTCGGTCTCGACCATCGTGGATTTCTCGCTGGTTTCGCTGCACCGTCTGGCGGGCGAGGAACTGCAGGACATGATCGACCGGGCTCTGGCCCCCTTGCAGTCCGACCGCTTCACGCTGAGCATCTATCTTGGGCGCAACATGGCGAAGCGCTACGACCGCCTGTGTACCCGCCTCTTCCGCCTGTTCCCCGCGCCACTGCTCCGTTGCAGCTTCGTCCGCGAGGAAGCGGGCTGGCGCCTGCGCAACGTCAAACCGATCTCGCTCGCCGACATCCCCGAGGGGCACCGGGACGCCGTGACCGAGTTCGCCACTGAATTCTTCAGCCACCGCTACGTTCCCACCGCCGTGGAGATCGGCTCCTCGCGCTTTCACATGGCGATTCTCGTCAACGCCGACGAGCCCGAGGCCCCGTCCGACCCCAAGGCCATCGCGCGCTTCCGCCGCGCGGCGGAGAAGCTCGGCATCTCCAGCGAAGTCATCACCAAGGACGACTACGGCCGGATCGCGGAGTTCGACGCCCTGTTCATCCGAGAAACAACAAACGTCAACCACCACACCTTCCGCTTTGCCCGCCGGGCACAGGCCGAAGGCCTCGCCGTCATCGACGACTCCGACTCCATTCTGCGTTGTTCCAACAAGGTGTTTCTCGCCGAGTTGCTGACCCGCGCGAAAATCCCCACGCCCCGCACGATCATTGGGCACCGCGGAAATCTGAAGACGCTGGCCGACGAAATCGGCCTCCCCTGCATCCTGAAGAAGCCCGACAGCGCCTTCTCGCGGGGCGTTCTCAAGGTGAACACGCACGAGGAAATGCTCGAGCAGGCCGCCGTGATGCTCAAGGACTCCGACCTGTTCATCGCCCAGCAGTTCATGCCCACCGAATACGACTGGCGCATCGGCGTCATCGACGGTGAACCGCTGTTCGCCTGCCGCTATCACATGGCCAAGAAGCACTGGCAGGTCGTCAATCGCCAGGGCGACGGCAAGGCCCAGTGGGGAAAGACGGACACGCTGCCGCTGTGGAGCGTTCCTCCCCACGTCGTCCAGACCGCCCTGCAAGCCTGCGCCCTCATCGGTTCCAGCCTTTATGGCGTTGACCTCAAGGAAATCGATGGTAAGGCCTACGTCATGGAAGTGAACGACAACCCCGACATCAACGCAGGCGACGAAGATCACGGTCAAAAAGAAGAACTTTGGCAGAAAATCGCCCAGGCTTTCCTGAGGCGCATTGAAAAAAGCAAGGAAGGCAAACAGCAGAAATGAGCGACAACCTGCACCTGTTCGCGGGCACCGGCGTCGAACTCGAGTACATGATCGTTGGGAAGGAAACCCTCGATGTCCTTCCCGTGTGCGACAAGCTGATGGAGGCTCAGGCAGGCAGCCCTGTGTCTGAAATCGACATCGGCGACCTCTCCTGGTCCAACGAACTCGCTCTCCACGTCGTCGAGCTCAAGACGAACGGCCCCGCCGCCACGCTCGACGGCCTCGGTGCGAAATTCCAGCAGGACATCGACAAGATCGGCGCGCTCCTCGCACCGCTTGGCGGCCGCCTCATGCCTGCCGCCATGCACCCGTGGATGGACCCGCTCACCCAGACGCAAATCTGGCCCCATGAGTACAGCCCCGTCTACCACGCCTACGACCGCATCTTCGGCTGCAAGGGCCATGGCTGGTCCAACGTCCAGAGCGTCCACATCAATCTGCCGTTTTCCGGCGACGAGGAGTTCGGACGCCTGCACGCCGCCATCCGCCTCGTACTCCCGCTGCTTCCCGCCCTCGCGGCCAGTTCCCCCGTGCTCGAAAACAAGAAGACCGGCTTTCTCGACACGCGCCTGCGCCACTATGCCATGAACCAGAAGCGCATTCCGTCCGTCACCGGGAGCGTCATCCCCGAAGGCGTCTTCACCGAGGCCGACTACAACGAGCGCATCTTCAAGGTCATCGACCGCGACATCGCGCCGCATGACCCCGACAAGATCCTGAGCCACTTCTTCCTCAACAGCCGCGGCGCCATCGCGCGCTTCGACCGCGGCGCCATCGAGATCCGCCTGCTCGACCTGCAGGAATGCCCCGAGGCCGACCTCGCCATCGTGGCCCTCGTCGTCGCCGTCGTCCGCGCCCTCGTCGAGGAAAGGTGGAGCAGCTACGCCGACCAGAAGAACGCCAACACACCGGCACTCATCCAACTCCTCAACGAGACGGTGAAGCGCGGTGAGGAAGCCATCGTGCCCGATGCCCACTACCTCAAACTCTTCGGGATGGACCTCGCCTGGGACGCCACTGCCGAGGAAGTCTGGAACCATCTGGCTCAATCGGTGGAGGTGGCCGACGAGCACCAGGATGCGCTGTGGGTGATGCTGCACGAAGGCCCGCTGGCCCGCCGCATCCTCGCCGCGCTGCCCGAGAACCCTCAGCCCAAACACATCCGCACCGTGTACGAACGCCTGTGTGCCTGCCTCGCCGACGGCGAACTCTTCGTCGCCCCCAGCGGGTGACACGGCGGAGGGGAATGCCACGAAGCCCTTGCGGGCCAGCCGCATCGGCCTCTACGCTGGCTTGTATGAGTAACGAGCCCTTCTCCGCCAAGTCCGTCTTCGAGAACCCCGAGCGCTTTCGCGAGCAGCTTCGGCTGCCCAACGTCCTGCGCTACAGCTTCGTCGGCGCCTCCAGCCCCGACTACCACGCCCGTCTCGAAGAGATCGTCGTCCGCATCGCCGGCGAGCAGAACATCCGCAAGCGCACCTTTCGGGCCTCTTCCGGAGGACGCTACACCGCCTACAAGTACGACGTGTACCACGACGACTTTCCCACCATCGAGGCACTCTACCGCGAGGTCATCGCCCTCGAAGGCACGCGGTTTGTCATTTGAAACGTCTCAGCGCGCGCAGTTCTGCTCGATCGGAATCAGGCAGATGAACTTCATGGGCTCGTCGCCGAGCGTGCGGAACTGGTGCTCGGCGTTGGCGGGAACGAGAATCGCATCGCCGGCCTTGAATGTCTTCGGTCCCTCGGCCGTGTGGAGTTCGCCCTGTCCGGCCAGGATGTAGACTTCGTGTTCGTAGTTGTGCGAGTGCAGCGGTGTGTGACCGCCTGCCTCGACCTCGAAAACGCGCATTGCGAAGTTCGGGGCACCGTCACGCGCCGTGATGACCTCGCGGATCGTCGCGCCTTTGACGCCGTCCATCTGCACGGGCTTTGCAGGGAAGGTGTTGGTGTCGATAATCGTGGGAATGGGGACAGACGGGGTCATGGCAGAGCGCTCCTGAAAGGAATTCCGTTCGCCCGATGGAGAGCGGGCACCCTCGCTCCGTCAAGGCAGATCAGTGCCGTTTCCGTCTGGACACACAGCCCCCGGGCGAAGACCCTGCGCGTGGGAGAAAACGATGCGCGAGCCCTTTGAAAACTTCATCGCCAACCCCTGCGAGGAAACCTTCCGTGCTCTGCGCGAGGCCTTCGTCGTCTCGCCCACCTACCTGCCCGTCGAGACGCCGATGCAGTCGCTCTCTGCGCTCTTCGACGAGGGCAACTACACGGTGTTGCTCAAGCTCGCTGAACGCCTCATGCCCTCATGCCTGCTCTCTCCCTCAATTCACTACTTTGCAGGCAAGGCCGCCAGCGCGCTCGGCAACACCGAACGCGAGCAGCTGGAAGTCTTCCTCTATGTGGCGCTGCGCGACTGCCTCCTCCAATCGGGCGACGGCACGCCCGCGCGCCCCTATCTGGTGACGCAGGTCGACGACGAGCACTTCATCATGGCGGCCACGAGCCGCCGCGCCACGATGCAAAGCGTCATCCAGCACGAGGACGGACGCGTCTTCGATGTCCTTTCCGCCGAGGGAGGCAATGAAGTCTGGTTCGACATCACGGCACTGGAACGACGCCGTGCGCAAATGCGCCAGCAGGAACCGCCCCCCGGCGGTACCAGGTAGTTCCCCGCCCTCCCCTGCAAATCCTCTTCCGGTCTTCCCCTTCATGTCCCGTCCCCTCACGATCATGGTGAATCTGCTGCACGCGCAGGCGACGCTCACGGGTACAGGGTACTATGCGCGCTACATGATCGACGCGTTGCTGCGCCATCCCGCACGGCCACGCATCATCGGGCTGGCCTCGCCGATCAACCGGCGCGCCTTCGCGCTCCCCGATGCGCCGCCCGATCGTTTCCGCCTGCTGACATGGGGCCGGCCGTGGAAGCGCGTCATGGCGCGCCGTCTGGAGGAATGGGTCTTCCTGGAGAGCGCCATCCGCGAAATGGAGCCCGATGTCTTTTGGGGCCCGTCGAACTTTCTGCCGTGGCGCCACGTCGCTCCAATGGTCGCCACGATCCACGACATGACGTTCTTTGAACACCCCGAGACCCTGCCGCCGCTGCGCCGCTTCTACTGGCATCGCTGGACGCATGCGACGATCCGCGTGGCGGATGCGATCATGACGGACAGCGAAGCGTCGCGCCGCGACATCCTGAGGTATGGCAAGCCCGACCCCCGCAAACTCACCGTGGTTCCCATCGGTGCAGGAGCGCCCTACTTCATTGGCCGCGACGACGCCGGGCGCGCGTCCCGTGCACAGGCCCTGCGCACGCGTTTCCCGAACCTGCCGGACAAGTACGTTCTCTTTCTCGGCACGCTGACAGCCCACAAGAACGTGCCACGCCTTGTCGATGCCGTTGCCTGGGCACAGCAACACGGCGCCGAGAACATCCACCTGGTGCTCGCCGGCAAGCGCGGTCACGACTACGAAAAAATCGCCGCCACGATCCAACGTCACGGAATGGCGAAGCAGGTTCACGAACTCGGCTATGTCGAGGACGCGTTCCTCCCCGCCCTCTACGAGAACGCGCGTCTCCACGTGCTCCCCTCGTTCACCGAGGGCTTCGGCCTTCCCATCGTCGAAGCCATGGCGTGCGGTACTCCCGTCGTGACGGGCGACGTCGGTGCCATGGCGGAAGTCGCGGACAACGCCGCCCTGCTCGTTCACCCCACCGACACAACAGCCATGGGCGAAGCCATTCGTCTGCTCTGGAAGGACGAGGCGCTCTGGCAGCGCATGCGAACACGCGGCATTCTCCGGGCCGACGCCTTCACCTGGGAAAAGGCCGCGCATCAGGCCTACGACATCCTCGAACGCACCGCACGGAACCAATAGCGAAGCGCGGGGCTCATCACCCCGCGCTCAGCCGTGCATTCGTTTTCTTCGCGATTGCCTACCGGACGGCGATGACGCGCTCGGCCGTGTACGTCTTGCCGAACATGTCGGTCGTGCGCACTTCGATGAGCTGCTTGCCCACAGGAAGGTCCGCGGGGAGCTTCGCCGCCCACAGATGCGAGGACTTGATTCCATTTGGCAGCGTGCGGCCAAAGGGAAGAACCCGCTCCTTGGCGGCCTCGGCTTCCAGGCTGCCCACCCACTTCTTCTCGCGGCTCTTCATGGCGGCAAACCACGGGTCCACGCGTTCGACTTTCTCCAGAGGCATCCAATCGCCGCCGGCAACGCGCATCTCCACGCTCGAGTGGCTCGAACCGCCGAACACGTTGACGACGACTTCCGTTGCTCCTGTCTCGGCCTGCACCACTTCCTCCGGCGTCATGATGTTCATCTGGTAGTCCGCGGGGAAGCGCGCGGCCTTGAACTCGATGTCGTACTCCGTGCCATTGAAGGTGATGATCGAATATCCGTTCGGCGCCCCGTCGCGCATCGTCGTGTGCGGAATGCCGCGCTCGTCCTTCACGCCCGACCACCAGCTCCCCGACACCGTGACGTTGATTGCGTGGTGATGGGGCTTGGGGCCCTTCCATCCATCCGCCTGCGTGACGAACTTGTGCTCCTGATAGTGCGTGTGCCCCGAGATCGACATGCAGTAGGGACGCTGCTCGATCAGGCGGTAGAGTTCCTGGCGATTGCCGATGTTCGTCAGTGGAATGTGCATCATCAGGACGACGAGCTGATCCTCTGGAATCATCGCGAGATCGTTCTTCACGAACTCCAACTGTTCCTTGTTCAGCCCGCCGTGGTACTTCCCTCTTTTCTCCCCCTCGTCGTAGTACCAGTTCACGTCGTCGAGCGCGATGAAGTGCGTGGGGCCGTAGTCGAACGAATAGTAGTTGGGGCCGAAGACGCGCTCGAACGTTTCGTCGGAGTACTTGTCCTCGCGGGCGTCGTAGTTCAGGTCGTGGTTGCCGATGACGTTGTACCACGGAATGCCGATCATGGCGACGCGGGTGTTTTGCTCCTCGAAGAGCGAAATGTCGTCGAACATGATGTCGCCGAGCGTCACGCCGAAGGCTGCATCGACACCAACGAGTTCCTCGATCACGTCGTGGGTGATGTACTCGATTTCCTTGAGGTCACGCGGCTGCGGATCGGCCCAGAAGACCGCGCGAAACACGTCGGGTTCGGCGTCAAACGTCAGCGGGAAATCGACGGACGCGGGGAGCGGTCCCGTCGGCGCCACGCCGGGGAAACGGGACTCGGGCGAGCCGTTTGGCTTGTGGGTATAATAGAAGCGCGGCAGCATGTTCTCGTCGACCGCCGTGCGGTAGTTGCGCGGCTTGATGACGAAGATGTTGCAGTCGTCCGTAATGGGGATCGTGTAGCGCCCGTCGCTCCCCGTGCGCACGATTGTGCGGCCGTTGGAAACACGGATTCCCGCCAGTGCCCGATCATCGGGATCGAAGGCCCCGTCGGCATTGGTGTCCTCGAAGACCACGCCGCTGGCGGTGCCCGTCGCCCAGTGAGGCAACGGCGGCCCGCTCGTTTTCTGCGCCAGCGCCGGGGAGATGGCAGCCGTTGCAAGGCCAGCCAGGGCAAGCGCCAATGCGGCGCCCTTGAAAGAACGAATCATTGGAAGAAACTCCTGCTCGTCGAGGAATCGAATGCTGGTGCTGTCATCGTGTGGAGGCGCGTGCTTGGCAAGCAGGAAGGGAATCGTCCTGACGTCTCCCGCAGGACGAAGGCACACCGCTCCCCGCGTGGAAGCAGACCGCCTCTTCCCCCGAGCCTTGAACAAGAAGTCCCTTACTTCTTCTTGTCGATCTGCGCCTTGATCACGCGGCGAGGCACGGGGTCTGCCGCCAGAAGTTCCGACGCCTGCTCGTGCGTCATGTCCCCCATCGCCAGCAGCAACGCCGTCGGCACAATACGTGACACGTCCGTCGCCGCGGCGATGATCGTGCTTGGTGCGGCGGCGAGTTCCTCGGCCGAGAGCACGTCCTTGCGGTAAACCGCACGGTGCAGTGCCAGACGCGCCCTTTCCTCCGTGCATTCCGCCAGCTTCTGGATGATCAGCAGCGAGCGGAAGTACAGCTTGTTGTTCGAGATGCGCAGGTCGATCATGCGGTTCTCGTACACCTTGCCGATGAGCACGTGGGCCCCGGTGGAGAGTGCGTTGAGCGCCAGCTTGAGGGCGAATTCCGCCAGGTTCATCATCCCCGGCGTGAAGCCGAGCGCCGGGATCGTCAGGATGTGCGCGTTCTCCGGCGCGACGGGGAGGTCGCCCTTCTTGGGCGGCACGACGGTGACGAGCACGACGCCCACCGTCGCGCGCGTTGTCTTGACCACCTGTTCGAGCAGCGGGCGCGTCTTCGGCCCGATCTCGCCGATTGCCACGCCCAGCACTGCGTCGCCCTTCGCAAGATCCGGAATCTTCTTGGTCGCAAAGGCGTCAAAATCGATTTGGAACTCCGGCCCGGAATCCGAGAAGTCGCGGTCCTCGCTGTCGAGCAGCGAATGCCACCCGCCCGCCAGATGCCCGCGAATGTCCTCGAAACTGGCGCCGAACGTCGGCGGGCACTCCGACGCATCGATCAGCGCCACGATCCCGGCGGACTCGCGTCCCAGATAGCTCACCCGACCGCCGCTGCGCAGCGTCGTCCCGCCCAGCCGGATCAGGCCTTCGAGCACGCCGATCTGCTCGTAGACCGCGTGCATCGTCTCGCGATAGCGCCGCAGCAGTTGCCGGATGCGCTTCTCGATCGCCGCGAGATCGTCGCGTGCCGGCGGCTTGACCCCTTCCTCGGGAGGCAGCGCACCGAGAAGTTCCAGCGCCACCGTGAAAATGCACTCAAGAATGATCTTGGTGATTGAGCCGCCCTTCATCCGCGTCGAACCCATCACCGTCTCGGGCCCATGGATGGGGTTCAGCAGCACGAAACGATCGGAAGTCAGACAGGTCTCCATGACCTCCGCGAATGTCTTGTCCCATCCCTCGATGGGGACGTCGCGTGCCATTTCGATGGCATTGAAACTCATCAGCACCGAGGAGGCCCAAGGCTTCTCGTGCAGGTAGTCAAGCTGTCCCGCCGTGTACGGCGCCGAGAGCCCGCACGTCACCCCCACGTACAGCACCTTCTTCGGCTCCTCGGGGAGCGCGTTCTCCAGATCGCGTGCTGCCGTCGCCGGATCGTCCTCGGCTCCTTCCTGTGCCTTCACCAACGCCAGCGCACCACCTGCAACAAGTGGCCGAAAGACCGGGGCAAGGTGCGCGTTGCGCAGTATCCGGTTGAACTGGCGGGAGAGAAGCTGGGCAAAGCGCCCGCTCGTCCCCGCGCCCGAAAGGAAAATCGCCCCGTGCTCGCCCGCTTCGACGGCACTCGCCGCTTCGCCCACCAGGCGGGCCATCTTCCCCACGATTTCGTCGTCGAGCAAACCGGGAAAGCCCCGGTAGCCGCTGAACATTTGCTCGTCGGACTGGCGCATCAGGCGCGCCATTTCCAGCGGCGAAGAAATATCCAGATCGCGCGTCAGCTCATTGGAGGATTCAGTGATAGGGGTCGGTCGCTTGCTCATTGGTCTCCGGTCCGGGGCAACACGATGAATGGGGCGCGAACTATGGGTCCGCGCGCGCCCGAAATGGACGCTCCACTCCGGCGCGGCGTCAACGACGGCTTGCACATCAGGCGGGCACACCCAATCGAAGAGGCCCGGGAATGACCGCTGCAAGGCGCCCACAGTATTGAACGACAACGCTTTATGGCAAAAACGGAGTAGAAAGAACGAGGATCCCCCCAGCCTGGGCGGATGCCCGCGCACATTTCCACCGACATGCCCATTGTCCCACCGGGGAACGAACAGCCACCGTGCATCCCAAGACAACGAGGCCCGTCCCCGATGCCCTTGCGCTCCACCACGTCCTTTCGGCCAAACCGTGCGGAGGCCCTCCGATGACCCGCCGCCGACTCGACCTCCTCCTCGTCGCCCGCGGGCTGGCCGAGTCGCAGGAGAAAGCCCAGCGCCTGATCCGCGCCGGGCTGGTGCATACCACTGGCGAACGGCTCGACAAACCCGGCCACCTCATCGACGAAGCCACCGAACTCCACGTCAAGGGCTCGGGCTGCCCCTATGTGTCGCGCGGCGGGCTCAAGCTCGCCGGGGCGCTCGACGCCTTCGCCATCGACCCCACAGGCGCCGTCTGCCTTGATCTGGGCGCCAGCACCGGCGGCTTCACCGACTGCCTGCTCCAGCGCGGCGCCGCCCGCGTCCACGCCATCGACGTCGGCCGGGGGCAACTGCACCGCTCGCTCGAACTCGACGAGCGCGTGGTCGCCCGCGAGCGCACGCATCTGGACGCCCTGGAGCCCGAGCAGTTCGACCCGCGCCCGTCGCTCGCCGTGGCGGACCTCAGCTTCATTTCGCTGCGCCGGGCGTACCCCGTGCTGGCGCGCGTGCTGGCCCCCGGGGGTCAGGCCGTCGTGCTGGTGAAACCGCAATTCGAGGCCCCGCGCGCCGACGTCCCCCCCACCGGTGTCATCACCGACCCAGCCGTGCAGCAAGCCGTCGTGACGGCGCTGCGCTCGGCCGCCGAGGGAGAAGGCTTCGCCGTGCTCGGCGAGTGCGAATCCCCCATCGCCGGGGGCGAGGGAAACCGCGAGTTTTTCCTGCACCTGCGCCTGCAATAGAGTATCTTTCGATGACTCATGGCCGGAAGCAGGTCTCGGAGATGGCCCTTGGCTACGAAGGAAAGGGGTGCCTCTCGAAGGGGCGCGGTCCTAGGCTATGGTATTCGGCCCCGTCGGGGCCATTGTGGGCCGAACGAATCCCTGCTCAAGACAAGTTGCTTCCCATAGATAAGACAGCAACTTTTTCGAACAAGAGAAGAGCCCACGGCACGTGGCCGTGGGCTCGGAGACTGCAAAACAGTCGGAGGGGAAACGGGTCTTGCGAAGGGCGAGCTTAGAATACCTTCCAGGTCTTCTGCTCGGGCTCGGCCTGCGAACGAACGATGCTGCCAGCGCTGATCGTGCCGTTGGACGGGTCGTAGGGCATACCGACGGGAGACGGCGAGGAGAAGTGGGTACCGTTGTCAACATTGTCCCAGTCGCGATCAGGGCCGACCGAGAAGAGGCGCCAAGCGCCATAGAACTGGCGGAACTCGTCACCAGTCAGCTGGGTTCCCTCGTTGTAGCCGATCGGATCGGAGGACGCCTTGTTGAGCCATTCCCAGTCGTAGGCTTTCCACGTGAACAGTTGAACATCCGGCCGCGACGTCGTGTTGTTGGACCCCTCGTTGGAGAAGAACACGTCGCGGATGTCGGAATTCGTAATGTACGAAACCGGCGTGGAAAGCGCCGGGGTCAGGATGCCCGTCTGATTGGGGAAACCGTCGATGGTACGCGGGGCGAAGGGGCCTGTGTTGGGAGCAGTACCGCGTGCCTCGGGGGGCGGATGGTTGTAGTCAACCGTGTAGGCTTCAATGGCCGTAGCCAGCGTGCGCAGGTCGGACCGAACCCGCGAGACCTTCGAGCGTACCTGCGCTTCCAGGAAGTTCGGAACCGCGATGGCGGCCAGGATCGCGATGATCGCAACGACGATCAGCAATTCAATGAGCGTAAATGCCTTGATGCGCTTCATTCAGCGCCTCCTCTTGTGAAATGTGGTCACTCGGAACCTTGCACACCTCTCCCCTCTATCTCCCGGGAAAGGCACGAATAACCGAAGAAGACCAGTGTGAAAAACAGGTTAGAGACTGCGCCAAACCTGTCAAGCGCTTTGGGAGCCGCACAAAAAAAGGATGCATCTCCCATTGTCGCGGGCGGGCGTGGCTCCGAGAATACGGTTCGCCCCTTGGAGGCAGGTGCTCAAGCTCCCTTCGGTCTGGCAGTAGAGAAAGGATTGTCCACAAGACAGTGCCTCCCAAGGCTTTGCCAGGCCTCGTCCAACGAGACGAAACCGGTCTCATCGTCTGCCATCGCGGGAGGGATGCGGCGCGGGGCTGGGGAAGGGAAGGGGGAGTGAAGACTGGGGAAACTGAAGACTTTGCCCTATGTCACGAGTTCACCGAAAGCATCATTGCCATCGCCCGTCCCCTGCCGCTAGGGTACCGGTGAGGGCCTTAGCACAAGAGCCCGTTTTCTTCCGAAAGCCCGTCCCGCCCGGGGCGGAATCCCGACTCCCCCTGGAGCGAACCACGTGACCCCATCAGCCTCAAACGCCAACACCGCCGCCGTACCCGCCTACAAAATCGGAATGCTTGTTACGCTGCGCGAAGCCATCGCGCCGGACATGTGGCGCATTGTGGATCTGGAGGGGCGGATCGCCACCCTCGCCCCGATCTCTCTGGGTGCCACGCGCCATCAGGTGCCTGTGACGGACCTGCGCCGCTACCAGATCAAGACCACCGATCAGGTTTTCCGGAAGCAGGAACTCATCACGATCAAGCGTCTGTGCAATCCGCGCGCAACCGAGCTGTATGAGTATGAGGGTGTGGGCGAGGACGGGACGCTGCTGACCGTGCGCGAGCACGAGCTCGAAGTGCTGCATGGCTCGGAGGCCCCGAGTCCGCTCTCGCAGCTCCAGAGCCTCGATGCGTCGCCGGCCGGGCTGGCGCGGGCGCGCGCGGAGCTGCTGCACGCGTACTTCGACGCGACGGTGCGCAGCCTGGGCATCGTGGGGTATAACGGCGCGCGGATGCTGCCGATTCCGCATCAGATCAGCGCGGCGCGCTACGCGCTGCTGTTCGGGCGTACGCGCTTTCTGCTCGCCGATGAGGTGGGCCTGGGCAAGACGGTCGAGGCGGGGCTGATCGTCTCGACGCTGAGAAAGTATTTCCCGTCCTGGCAGACGGCGTTCTTCGTGCCCGAATCGCTCACCGTTCAGTGGGCGTTGGAAATGTATGGAAAGTTCGGAAAGTCGATCTTCCGCCTGAACGAGGATGAGGAACCCGAGGAGGGTGAGGAAGACCCCGGCGTGATCCTGTCCCATGCGCGGGCGATCAAGTGGGCGGGGAAGCGGCGCACCCCCGAGATCATCGTGGTGGACGAGGCACACCAGGTGCTGCGCGATCCGGCGACCTACGACGCGCTGCTCAAGCTGAGCCGCAAGGCACACGCCGTGATGCTGTTGACGGCGACGCCGTCGAGTGACGACGGCTCGAACCTGCTCAAGCTCCTGCACCTCGTCGATCCGGATTTCTACGCGGGCATCACGTCGGAGAGCCAGCTCGCCGCGCTGCTCGACAAGGCCGAGTGCGTGGAGACGTTGCTCAAGGCCCTGCGTGATCCCTCTGTTGGCGGTGAGGCCATCCGCGACCTGTGGGAGAAAGTAGGGACGGAGGACAATGAACTGACGGCGCGCATCCTCTCGCTGATCGTGGACCCGAGCGATGCGCTCGTGCGCCACAAGCTGGCCGCGCTGGTGACGGACCGCTATTACCCGCGCGCGCGCATTCTGCGCTACCAGCGCAAGTTCCTCGCTACGGACAACGAGATGGCCGAACGCGTGGAGGAGCCGATCGAGTACGAACCCGGGCGCCAGGAGACAAAGGTTCAGGGTCTCGTGCGCCAGTGGCTCGATCTCGTGAAGGCCAACAATCTGGCCGATCGCCCCGGGTGGCAGGACACCGCCGCGATTCTGATTCAGGCCGCCCACAGCACGCCTCTGGCCGTGGAGCAATGGCTCGAAGCACGTCTGGGCAAGATGGAACCGTACGAGGGCGTCACCGCCGATCCGGTGCGCCGCAACCGCGAGCTGATCGAGTCACTCGAACGCCTGCCCGGCGAGGACGAACTGCTCGAACAACTGCAGAAGGCCACCGTCATCTGGACGCGCCAGAGCAAGGCCGCCGACATGAAGGGACGCGCGCTGGCCCAGCTGCCACGCTATCTGGCGATGCGCGCCCGCCTGCTCGAAATGCTCGAAGACAAGGACGACCCGCACCGCCTGATCGTGTTCACCAGCTTCGACTGCAACGTGCGGCCGCTGTACCTGCTGCTCAACAAGGCATTGGGCGAAGACGTGGAGGTTTTCTCGATCAGCGCCGACGTGGAATGGCGCGAGCGCGAGAAGAGTGCCTTTGCCTTTCAGGAGTGCCGCGGGCGTTGCGTGCTGATTTCCGACGAACTCGGCGGCGAGGGACGCAACTTCCAGTTCGCCAACGCGCTGTTCCATTTCGACGTGCCACCGGCATCGTGGATCGTGGAGCAACGCATCGGCCGTCTCGACCGCGTGGGCCGCGATCCGCATCTGGACGTGGACTCGCAGGTGCTCGTGGCGAAGGAACAACTCGACGCGGCGATCTACGATTTCCAGCGCGATGGCGTGAGTGTCTTCAACGAGTCGCTCGCCCCCGTGGAGGACCGCGTTGAGAACGTGACGCGCCGGCTCGTGTGTGCCTGCATCATGGGTGGACCCGATGCGGTGCGCGACCTGATCGACGAGACGCACGAGGAGTTGGAGGAGCGCCGCGAGCGCGAGGCGCGCGGCCTGCAAACGCGCAGCGACACGGGCGTCGAAGACGTGAAGAAGCTCGTGCCGCGTCTGCGCGACAACGAGGAGTTGCAGACGCTGGGCGACCGCGTCGTGGCCTTCACGCGCATGCTGGGCTCGGTGGTCGACCGTTCGCATGACCGCGTGACGTTGACGGTCGGCAGCCACCATCCGCTGCACGCCTTCACCGGCGTGCTTTCCGAAATGGAAGGCTTCTTCAACCGCATTCAGGCCGTGAGGCACGAGCGCCTGGAGTTCTTCTCGCCCGGGCATCCGTTCGTGCGCGCCATGGCCCGCATCGCGCTCCAGGACAGCCAGGACCGCGTGGCCTTCATCGAACGAAGCGGTATCCCGCGCGGCGCGTTCGTCTTCTCCTGCCGCATTGCGATTCCGCCGTCGTTCCTCGAGGCAATTCGCGAACTCCCCGAGGACATCCAGCCCGCGCTGTTCTGTTCCGCCGCCGGCAACTTCCCGACGCGCATGACGCACGTCATCGTGGACTTCGACGGCAAGCCAATCGAAGACGAAGAGGAACGCGCGCTCTACCTGGCACCCTACCAGAAGAGCGAGCCGTCACTCGATACGGGCCCCGCCATTCTGGACTACCTGCCGAAGGATTGGGATGGCGTGGTGACGCGCGCAGGCGAGTTCGCGCTTGAAGCGGCGCGGCTGGACGCGAAGGCGCATCTGACGAAAACGATGGGTCCGTTCCAGGCGCTGCTGAGCGAAGTGCTCACGCGGCATTTCGGCAGCGAGTTCGCGGTGGAAGCGCAGATCGACACGATCCTGTTCCACCTCGACCCGCTGGCCGTGGACATCGACTCCGTCGCCGCGTTCTTTCCGGGGAAGTGAGGCGGCCGTCCCGTCCACCCCGGCAAGGGGTCGCAGTTGATTGGCCCGGCATCGCCCCGAAAGGCGATGCCGGGTGCGGTGTCAGAAGTTGGATGCGCCCCGAAGGGATGCCACTTTCCCGCTACAAGAAAAAATGAAATGATCGCCGACTGGAAACTCCGGGGCGTTCATTCTGATCTCCCCGCGGCCATTCCATTCACCACCGCAACTCCGTAACATCTTCCTCGCGTACGGTCTTCTTGTCCAGCGGGACGATGACGATGCGGGGGTCGCCATCGTCAATCTGCACGATCAGACGCCGTGCTTTCTCGTCGCAGGAAAAGAGGAACCCGGGCTCTTCCTTGCCACGCGGCACGAGATCAAAACGCGCGATTTCCTCGGTGCTTTCGCGGCTGTAACGATTGATCAGGAGCACCGTCGTTTCCTTGTTGGCTTCCGCGATGACAAACGAATCGCCGTCGAACGCCGGCACGCCCGTCAACGCCCACGGAGCCCACGCCGACCACAACACGTCGCCCGTCTTCACATCGTGGCAGGAAAACCGGTTGAGCGGTTTTCCATCGAAGTCCGGATTGTGCAGCACCAGCACGCGCTTGCGGTCGGGCGAGAGGCGCATGACGGGAAAGACGCTGAGCTCGTCGCCGTCGGTCTCCGCTGCGACGGAACCGAGGAACTTCGCGCGATGGTCGTACAGGTCGATGGCGACCGGGCGTGGGCCTTTTCCAAAATCGTCGACATTGAAAACGCCCTTTGTCACAAGAGCCTCGTAGGTTTCCGCATCGGCCACCAGGAGACGCAGCACGGCAAGCCCTCCCTGGCCTGCCGGGAACATCAGGTTGGGCGAAATGCCCTGCTCCAGCAGCTTCGGCATCGCGGGCGACGTCATGGCGTCGAGATCGGTGTCCCGGATTGCCGGCGCCAGATTGGTCAGGAACGTGATGGTCTCGGAATCCTCGCTCTGCGAGAGCCGCCCGTTCTCAACATCCATCCACCAGAAGAGCGGCGCCCCATACGTGCGGTCCTCCCCACCGGCGAAGGGCGGCGCCGTGATGGCGCGGTCGGGGTCGAACTGGATGAGCAAGCGCCCGTCCACCCACGCGAAACCCCAGATGCGCGAGCCCGGCGGCACGCGATGGCGCACCACCGTACCGGCCCGCACGTCGGCGATGGCGATTTCCGACAGTCCCTCGTCGTCCCCGATGCCACGGGCATTCGCGATCCATGCAGCACGCTTGCCATCGGGCGACAAACGCGGCACGATGTTCGGTTGCCACTCGCACGCGGCGAGAGCGACGGCGAGCAAGAGTGCGATTGCAGCAGTGCGCAGGAACATGGTCAGACCCTTTCGTCGAAGCGGCGAATTCCGTGCGTTCGACATCACGCCGGATTTCCCCGCCGGACAACAGATTTCCAAGGCCTTCGCCATGCGCCATCTCGGGACAATCTACCGCAAGGAACTGCTCGATACGCTGCGCGACCGCCGCACGCTGATGTTCATGCTGCTGATCCCCACGGTGCTGACGCCGCTCATTATTCTGGGGGCCACGCGCTTTGCGACCGCCATCCAGAAGGAGCAGGCCGTCCAGACCGTCCGCGTCGCCGCCAACGAGGAATCGCGCCGCGCCTACCTCGAACTCGTCCACTCCTGGTTCCTGCAAACGGAAACGGCGCAGGGTCTGAAGGCGCTGAAGTCGCCGTTTCTGCGCGTGCTGATCCGGCCGGAGAAGCTGGCGGAACTCGACGAAGTCCCCGCCGAGATTCTCGACGACCCCGAAGCCTTCGCGGCCTGGACGCACAAGATCGCCGAGAACGCCCGCGCGGAACTCGACGACGTGGGCGAGCGCCTCAAGGACTCCGGCGGCGGCCTGACCCCCGAAGTGCGCGAGCAGGCCATGGAATTCTACGACGTCGCCGTGAAGGGTCTCGGGTTGATCGAGTTCGTTGATCCCGCTCAGCTCGCCGAGCCCCCCACCTCGTTCGAGCCCGGGGAGCTGCCCGAGGATCTTGCCGCACTCCCCACGATCCGGCGCGACACCGCCGCCATCGCCAGCGGCGACGTTCACGGCGTCCTCACCGTTCCACCAACACTCGAGCGCGTCCGGGCCAGCGACCGCGCGTCACTCGAACTTGTCTTCCTGCACGACTCGACCCAGTCGCTCTCTGGCGAGGCCGCCGGGCGCATCCGCCGCGTCGCCGACGCCTCGCGCCGCGCCGTGCTCATCGAACGCCTGGAGCGCCACGGGCTCGGCGAGGACTTCCTCACCCCCGTGAAACTGAAGCGCGACACCGACCTCGCCTCCGTCGGCCAGCGCGTCGTCCAGCAGATCGGCGGCATCCTCCCCTACATCCTGCTCGCCTTTGCGTTCCTCGGCGCCATCTACCCCGCCATCGACCTGGGCGCGGGCGAGAAGGAGCGCCAGACGCTCGAGACCCTGCTGCTCTCCCCCGCCTCGCGGACGGAAATCGCCCTCGGCAAATTTCTCGTCATCCTGACGACCAGCCTGTGCGCCGCCAGCATCGGCGTGCTCTCGCTCACGCTCTCGGTGCGCTACATGGTCCCCGTGGCGATTCTGGAGTACCTGGACATCCAAATCGAGCCACGCGCGTGGGCGCTCGTGGGCCTGCTGGTCATCCCGGCGGCGGCCGTCTTTTCGGGCGTGTTCCTGACCGTCTCGATTCTGGCGCGTTCGTTCAAGGAGGCGCAGTCCTACCTCGTGCCGTTCCAGTTCGTGCTGATCCTGCCCGCCGCCGCGCCCTTGATGCCTGGTTTGGAATTAAGCTGGAAAATCGCGGCCATCCCGCTCGTCAACGTCAGCATGTTGGCCCGCGAGTGCATCAAGGGAGACATCAACTGGGGGTACTATGCGCTGACGCTGGGTTCGTGCTCGCTGCTGGCGGGGGTCTGCGTAGCATTGTGTGTGGTGATGTTCCGGCGCGAGAGCGTGCTGTTTCGGACGTAACCGCGCATCCAAAAAGCGCTGGCAGAGGACGATTTCTACTTGCTGGGGGAGGCAGTGACTCACGTACAGTTGCGTCAGGCGTTGTTCCCTGATACGGTTCGACGGCGTCTTTTCGGGGGATAAGGCGCGAGGTGATACATACCATTGTACCGGGCAGCCGCCCCATCCATCACGACGATACTGCCCCGGGAGACTCATGAGCAACGCCGAGAACGTTGATCCCAACGACAAGACCGCCGGACCGCTGCCGGACGATTTGCCGGACGACCCGCGTGAATCCTATCGCCGCGAGCCCAGCACCGAGTGGCGTACCCGCAAGTCCAGCACCTCCGAGTCGGGGTCGGTGACCTGGGGAATCCGTCAGGTCATGGAGCAGGAGACCGTCGGGATCTCGTTTCGCTCCTCTGCTGCTCCGGGGGGGCGCCTCAATCCGGCCGACCTGATTCCGCCCCAGGCGGGGCCCTGCTCCACCTATATCCTGCGCCAGTGCGTCGGCATGGGTGGCTTTGGCGAAGTCTGGGAGGCGGTGCAGGCTTCGCTCGGCCGCACCGTGGCCGTCAAAAAAATCCAGGACACCCACTACGCCGAAATCGAAGACGACGAGGAAGAAGTCCTCATCCTCGACGATCAGTTCCGCCAGGAAGCCTACATCACCGCCCAGCTCGACCACCCCAACATCGTCCCCATCTACGATCTGGGAACCGACGACAACGGGCACCCGTTGCTGGCCATGAAGCTGGTCAAGGGAACCCCCTGGAATCAGCTTCTGCGCGTGGACTCCGACAAGCTCGACCTCGACGACTATCTGCACAAGCACCTGACGATCCTGCTGGACATGGCGCAGGCCGTCGCCTTCGCGCACTCGCGCTCGATCGTTCACCGCGACCTCAAGCCCTCGCAGGTCATCGTCGGGGCCTACGGCGAAGTCCTGCTGATGGACTGGGGGCTTGCCGTCTTCGTCGGCGACCCCGAGGAAGACCTGAAGACACTGGCCGATCTGAAGAGCAGCATCCCCACGCCGATCACCGCGTCGAGCCCGGGGGGAACCCCCTGCCTGATGGCACCGGAGCAGACCCAGCCGACAGCAGAGGAAATCACGACGCTGACGGACATGTATCTGCTCGGCGGCTGCCTGTACTTCGTGCTGACAGGCACCTATCCGCACGACGACCGCACTTCGTATTTGTCGATGGCCCGTGCGCGCAAAGGCGAGATTACCGACCCGCGCGAGCGCGTGGCCGGGCGTTACGTTCCCGCAGAACTCGCCGAACTCGCGATGAAGTGCCTGGAGAAACACCCCGAGAACCGCCTTCAGACGGCCGAGGAGTTTATCCGCCACATTCAGGAGTACCTCTCCGGTTCGACCAATCGCCGCGACTCGCTTCGCCTCACCGCCCGCGTCGCCGACCGCCTTGTCGGGCTCGACACGGGCGTGCATCCGCTCAACCTCCGCGACAGCCGCCATTCCTCGCGCGATGGCAGCGAGAACGACGGCCGCACCGAGAACATCTACGGCGACTTTACAGAGTGCCTGAATCTGCTCCAGCAGGCCGTGGCCAAGTGGTCGCGCAACCCCGATGTGGACACGCTGCGGGAGATGGTGCTCAGCCGCTACTCGCGCAGTGCCATCGCCCACGGCGATCTGACGCTGGCCGGCGCGCTCGCCGACCAGATCATCGACCGCGAAGAATCCGAAACCGTCCACGAAGAAGTGGCCGCCCTGCACCGCCGCACCGCCCGCATCCACGAGCAGCGCAAGGTGGCCGTTGTCGGCGCGCTGCTCCTGATGGCCGTGCTCGTCGTTGGCGGCATGAAGTACGCCATGGATCAACACAAGTCCGCCGCAAACCTGGCCGTGGAACGCGACATCGCCCGCGCCTCGCGCGAGGCCGCCGACCGCGCCCGCCTGCGCGCCACGCGCGAGCAATACTTCTCCTCCATTGGAATCGCCGACGCCACGCTCCAGCAGGGCCGGATTGAGAAGACAAGCGAGATGCTCCTCAACCGAGTGCCCCAGGTCTTCGCCAACTGGGAATGGGGGCACCTGATGTCCCAGGTTCAGCGCGAGGATCTGTCGCTGAATTCCGTGGACGTTTTCGACGCCCTCTTCTCACCTGATGCCGCAACCGTCGTCACCAGCGACGCCAAGGGAGTGGCACGCTGGAGCGCGGCCACGGGAGCACCGCTCTGGCACACGCCGGTGGGAACGCAGCTCCTGTGGAGCGTCGCCATCAGCCCCGATGGACACTGGATTGCCGGTGTCTCCCGCGATAACTCCGCCTACCTGCTCGGCGCCGTCTCGGGCAACGTGATGCACCGCCTCGAAGGGCACACAGAGATGCTGCGCGGGGTGGACTTCTCGCCCGACAGCAAACGCCTTGCAACCTGCGGTGCCGACGAGACGGTGCGTCTGTGGGATGCCATCACGGGAACGCCCGGCCTGGTGATCGAGGATTTCGGGGACGATGTCTACGATGTTCGCTTCAGCCCCGATGGCCAGGCACTGGCCGTCGCCACACTGGGCAATCGCGCCGCTCTCTACGACAGCACCACGGGCAGCAAGCTGGCCGAGTACAAAGGCCATCCGGAGAACGTTCTCGGCATCGCGTTTCATCCCTCGGGCGAGTTCATCGCCACCGCGGGCAGCGATCGCAACATCCGCATCTTTGAAACGGAAACGGGCGAACTCCTGCGCGTTTTCAGGAATGAAGCGGCCTACCTTCACGACATCGATATCAGTCCCGACGGCGAGCTGATCGCCACGGCCGACGACGCCGGCCTTTGCACTCTGTGGGATTTCAAGACAGGCAACCGCATCACCTCGGTTCAGGCCGACGACCCCATGTGGAAAGTGCACTTTTCCCCCAATGGCAAGCGCCTCGTCACAACGTCGCGCCGTTCGGTCAGAGTCTTCTCCCTGGAAAGACTCCTGCCGTCGTACACACTGGATCCGAAGCCGACGATGACCGAGTTGCGTGATGCCACGGTGCGCGTGCGCGCCTATGGCGTTCACGAAGCCCGCAGCGCCGTCTGGCGGAATCGCGACAGGAAATGGCTCGTGGAGGCGGGCGCCACAATCGCGCGTCAGGACGGGCAGGAGTACGCCGTTCTCGCGATGGATTCGGACTTCAGCGAGGACTACGCGCGCCTCGTGCGCGTTGACCGCGCCACCCAAGATGCCGTCGTGATCGATTCAGTGACAGGAGAGCTTCTTGGCACACTCGTGGAAGACACGGCGCTGGAGGCGCGCTTCAGCCCTGGCGGCCGCCTGATCGCCGTCGCCGACTTCAGCGACGACGTGCGCCTGTTCGACGGCAAGACGCTGGAGCCACTCGGCGTGCTGACCCGCCCGGAGGAGATGCGCAAGAGCACCTCACGCGGCTACGATCTCATCAAGGCCATCGCCTTTCATCCCTCCGGCGAATCGCTCGTGGTTTCCTACAACGCGCGCGATATCGTGTTCTGGGATTTGGCCAATCGCACGATTGCCCGGCAACTGGAGGCGGAGGGAACTCCGGGCATCTGCTTTGCCTTTTCCGCCGACGGCCTCATGTTGGCCTCCGGCGGAACGGACGACCGCATCACGCTGTGGGATTTGACTACGGGCGACGTCCACGCCGTCATGACGGGCCATCAGCGCACCGTCATCAGCGCCGCCTTCAATCCCGACGGCACCCGCCTGGCCAGCACGGCCAAGGACGGCACCGTGAAAGTCTGGGACACCGAAGCCGGACGTGAGATTCTGACGGTCACCTCGAACGAGGACGGCAGACTCTACCTGGGAGTGGCCTTCACTCCCAATGGCCGCGATCTTGTCATGGTCTCGACCACCGGCATCGAGGTCGCCAACAGCTTCCCCTGGAACATGGGGGAATATCCTCATCCGGCCAGCGCATCGATGACCTTCTCCCAGCAAATCGAATGGTGGAAGCGCCTGAATCGCAGCTCGCCCAACGTCACGGCAGAGGACGTTCTCGCCACAGCGCCCAGCCTTTCGACGGACTAGCAGCACCCCGTGGCGTCCTGATCAGGACGCCATCTCCAACACCTTCGCCACCATCTTCTCGATTCCCTCCAGCACCTGGCTGGGGCGCGCCTTGCCATCCATGTAGGCTGGCGCACTCGCCACCTTGTTGCCCTCGTCGACGACACACTCGGTCACGTGCGCGTTGACGTGTTTTGCGCCCATCTCTTCGAGTGCCTTTGCGGTGTCCTCATCGGTGCCAATCGTCAGCTGCACGTGGACGGGACCGAGCACCTTTGCCGCGATTGCCGGCGCGATGCAGGCGAATCCCATCGGCTTGCCCGCGGCATGCATGGCCTTGATCAGGCGTTCGACCTGCGGATCGACGGTGCACTTCGCTCCATCGACGGCGAACGTGCACAGATTCTTCGCGGCACCAAAGCCGCCGGGAAAGACCAGCGCGTCGAGGTCTCCGGCCATCACGTCGGCGGCGTCGCGGATGCTGCCGCGTGCGATGCGCGCGGACTCGTCAAGGACGTTGCGCGTCTCCTTCGTCGAGGGATGCCCCTCCTTGTGATTGATAACGTGCATCTGTTCGATATTGGGGGCGATGAAGACGGTCGCGGCTCCCGCGCGATCAAGGGCAAGGAGAACGAAAACGGCTTCCTGGATTTCGCTGCCGTCGTACACGCCGCAACCGGACAGCATGATGCCGACTCTCTTCTTCGTCATGGTTTCACTCCTTGGTGAATTTCAGCCTGCGAGGGTGTGCAGGAAATCGAAGACGCCCTGCTTCTCCCAGGACTCGGTGAACTCGCTGCGCGCAGCATCGCCGAAGAGCGTGACGCAGGCGAGGTTCTCGCACGCCGAAGCGATGAACGCGTCAAATGCCGCCGATGGATGCGCCTGCCCCGGGCCGAAGCAGGCCTGCACCTTCTTGTGCAATTCCTTGGCCTTCTCCAGATTCGCACCGCCTTGTTCGAGCAGTGCGTCGGAAACGAGAAAGCCAAGTTCACGCGCGAACGTGAACTGCTCGGGACGCACGAGGAGGAACTCGTCGAGGCGCGTGTGCGCCTTCCCCTTCGCGGCGAAGGAACTCACCGCCGCGGGGGGCTTGTTGTCCATTTCGAAACGCATCTGCACGCGCTCCGGATAGATGTCAGTCAGGCGCACGTCGAGCGGATGCACGCGGCACGTGAAATCCAACGCCGCGAGCTGCGGAAGAAAGCGGGCAATGGGGGCGGCGGCGGCCTCGACGATGCGGACCTCGCGTGCGGTCATCTTGGGCAGGTCCGGGCAGACCTTTTCGAGATCGCCGCGCGACGCTTCGGGAAAACCTTCCTTCGGTGCGGGAAATTCATCGAGCCGCAGCAGCGCATCGCACGCCGCCCAGCCGAAGTACGACGCGTACAATTCGAGGTCGAGTTCCAGGGACTCGCGGAAAAGCGCCATCGCGTCCTCGAAACGCCCGTCGCGCAACGCCTTCTTCCCCTTGAGCATCCTCAGGTGCCCGGCCTTTTCCGGATCGTCGCCGCAGGCTTCGATCAGCGCGTCGACTTCCTCCAGCGAATGCAGCTCAAGGCTCGGGGGCTTGTAGTCGATGCGTTCGGCGGCAATCTTGCCCGCCTCGTTCTGCAGGCCGAAACTGGAGGGCTGGAGCGCCAGTCCCTCGAAGGCGTCGGCCATGTGTTCCTCGCCAAGATGAACGCGGGCCGCATCCTCCAGCATCGCGTACAAGCGCGAGTACTCAAGCTGCTCGGCGTTCATTTCGTCCGGCAGCACCTGACGCAGCCGGAAAGCCTCTTCGTACAATTCGCATGCCGTGCGCAGATGGACCATTGCTTCCTCGTGGCGCTTGAGCCGCGAGTGCGCCTCCCCGATCACGGCATAGAGATGCCGCGCGTCGGGAGCAATATCGAGGGCCGGCTGGATGTCTTCCAGCACCTCGTCGAACTTGCGATGGCGGAGGTAGTGCCGCGCCAGCAGCACCGCGAACTCCGTCTCCGACGGCTTGGTGAGCACAAGGCGCCTGACCGCTTCCTCGACTTCGCCGATGCGGTCGAGTTCGATGAAGTGACGCGCCAGCCCCTTCATGATCGGCAGAGGGCACTTGGGGTCCAGCGCCATGTCCAGCGCCAGCGCCTCCGCCCAGTCGTTGCGTTCCAGGTCGAACAGGCGGTTGACCGCTTCCAGCCGCAGGTCGTACCCGGTTTCGGGTGGAAAGGCATCCTTGAGCTTGGCGAGACAGCCTTCGCATTTCATCGGCTCGGCCGTGATGCTGCGCACATCGTCGAGCACGGCGCCGCGCACTTGCATCTCCCGGTTCTTTGCCTTGCTGCCGAACAGCTTGGAAAGCAGGCCCATACTTCGTCATCCCTCGGTCAAGACTCCGTCCGCGGGCAGGGGCCAGCAGACGGGGTGGGCGGTGGTGTATCCCGTCCCGCCATGAGTTGCCTCACGACAGGCCCGGAAAGAATGGTTTTCAGTCAGCCGAGCCGCAAAGGTAATCCGGGGCCGTGGGGCGCTCAAGCAGGACGTTCGCCAATACGAGAGTATCCCGGGCTTGCGGACTTCTACTCGTCGGACGCCGGCCGGCGCCGCTGCGCCTTCAGGCCCGCGCGGTGGTGCTTTGCCTTCAGCCGCTTGCGGTGCACCCGCGCCGGGGTCGCAGTGGAGACGCGCGGCTTGCGCCGATGCACGAGACGGGTCAGGCGCTCGCGCAGCCGCTCCAGACAGCGCACCTTGTTGCGGAGCTGGCTGCGCTCGTCCTGGCACGAGACGACCACTCCCGTGGGGCGATGACGCAAACGCACCGCCGTTTCCCGCCGGTTGACGTTCTGCCCTCCGGGGCCGCTGGAGCAAAAGACGTCGACGTCGCATTCTTCCAGCAACGCGTCGTCGCTCTCCGGTAGCCTGTAGCCCTCCATCAGTGATCCCCATCCGTTCAGTGTTCGAGGTAGTCCCCGGCAATATCGGTGAGCCGGTCGACAAACTTCTCATAGCCCGCGGCGTTGGGATGCAAGGGGTCGTGCATCAGCGAAGGATGCCCGAGAACCCCCTTGAGCATGTTGGGCACGTAGACGGCGCCCTTCTCGCGCGCCAACGCCTCGTAGGCCTCGCCCTGGTCGTTCGAGTAGATCAGCCCGTCGCCCTCGATTCCGATCAGGACGACCAGCGCGCCGCTGGCCTGAAGGCGCTCGGTAATCTCTCGCAAATTCGCCATCGTGCGTTCCAGGTCCCACTTCTGCCGCATGTCGTTGCCGCCCAGACAGACGAGCACCACGGCGGGGTCGCGCGCCAGCACGTCCTGGTCGAGCCGCCGCAGGGCATCCTCCGTCGTGTTGCCGTTGATGCCGGCGTTGATGACAGGGCGGCCAAGGCGCGCGGCGAGCTGGGCCGGGTAGCTCTGCTCGGGAGCCAGGCCGTACCCGAACGTCAGGCTGTCGCCGAGCGCCACAATCGTGGACCCCGAAGGCGATTCGTTCACGATGGGCCAGGTGTTCAGCGACGAGCGCCCAAAGAGGAACCACAGGAAGGCTCCCCCCAGAAGGACGAGAACAAGAAGGAAAAGAGGGCGTTTGTGCATCGGAGAACAAGACCTCCCGAAGGAGCCAAATTATGGCAGAAACAGCGGAAGGAAGGGAAGCCCAATCCCGCCCGCCGGAGATGGCGGAAAAAAGAAACAAGGCAATTTTGACCATTGACCCAATGAAGTGATGAATGGCGGTTTGAAATCACACCCATGCGGTAAGAGGGTTGATAAGTTCCTATCAAACTCCGATCCGTTGATCCTCGTCTTCCGCTGGCAATAGCCATTCAGAGCGGACGGCAATGAGCAGCGGGCCTTCCGGCGGAAGATCGGAGAGGATGACACAAGCGATGGACCGCATGGTGCCGGCACGTAAACCGGCATCAGTTCACTAAATGGAGTTGGAACAGTGGCACTTACAGGTTCAGTGAAGTGGTTTAACGTGGAGAAGGGATTCGGATTTATCGCTCCCGACGGCGGGGGGAAGGATCACTTCGTGCATTTTTCGTCGATCGAGGCGGAAGGGCATCGGAGCCTGACCGAAGGGCAGCGCGTCAGTTTCGAATCGATTCAGGGGCCCAAGGGAATGAAGGCGGACAAGGTGGTCGCGTTGAGCTGACACCCGGCGGAACAAGCAACGGCCATGCATTCGGGCGCCGCGAAGAAAAGCGGCGCCCGGGTTATTTGGGGGAACGTACGGCGGAGAAGAGCCGATCAACACGGACGGTGAAGCCCAACCGCCCATCCGTGACAGACGGTTGCGAAGCACAGCCTACCAGCCTGAGAATAGAAGACCCTCTCGTCACTTCTTGCCGTACTTGGCGTCCATTTCGTTCTGGCTGAAGAGCGGCTCGCCATCCGGTGCCCAAGTGTCCGCGGCATCGCGATGGCGATAGAAGCACGAACGGTAGCCCGTGTGGCAGGCCGCCCCCTGCTGCTCCACCTTGATGAGCAGGCAGTCGGCGTCGCAGTCGAGACGGATGTCCTTGATCTTCTGGGTGTGGCCACTGGACTCGCCCTTGAGCCACAGCTTGCCGCGCGAACGCGAGTAGTAGCAGGCCAGCCCGCGCTCCAGCGTGATTCCGAGACTCTCGCGGTTCATGAACGCGAACATCAGCACTTCGCCCGTGGCCGCGTCCTGGCAGATGCAGGGCACGAGGCCCTTGTCGTCGAACTTCACCTGGTCGATCAGGCTCTGGATTTCGGGGCGGATTGTGGTGTCACCCATGTGTGCAGCCTCCCGTGGCAATCGGGCGGCAGGGTTTGCCCCGCGCCGCACCCGTGCAAGACGAAAATCCGTTTCGATGTCTCTCCGGGTGCATCTCCCGGCTCCATGAGACGGCTCCGGGAGAAGTCTTCGATTCTCGGTATTCAGTTTGGTGGCTGCGATCAAGACATGGTATACAGACTTGACCTCGTCTGTCCCACCACCATGCGGGTAGGAATCCTGTTCAGCGAATCCGCGGGACGCGCCATATCTGGCGCACAGAAGAACCGGCCCACACTCAGTGCGGGCCGGTCGTTGGATTCAGAGGTTGGTGGAAGGGGCGGAACGCTACTCGTCCTCGTCCACTTCGGCCACGTCCCACGTCGAGCGGCCCGTGATGAGTTCCTGGAGGTCTCCCCTGCCGCGTTTGGCGATCACGTTTTCGATCTGTGCGTTCACCATTCCGTCGTAGGTGGGGCGTTCAACACAGCGGATCACGCCGATGGCGTCGGGGAACTCGGGGCTGCGCATCCGCGCCATACGGAAGTGAATCGACAGGTCGGCCTTCTCGTCGTGAACGAGCAGGTCGTCCTTCGTGAAGCCGTCCTCGCCGATTGTCACGACGCGCAGGTTCTGGCCGTCGAGCACGACGCCCTTGTCCAGCTTAGCGCCAAAAACCAGCGGCTCGCCATGCACGAGTTCCACCACGTTGTCCGCGCGCAGTTTGCGGTCCTGGGCGTGGGAAAACGCGCCGTCGTTGAAGATGTTGCAGTTCTGGTAGATTTCCACGAACGCCGTGCCCTTGTGATGATGGGCGCGGCGCAGAACTCCCATCAGGTGCTTGGGGTGCATGTCCACGGCGCGGGCGACGAAGCTGGCGTTGGCGCCGAGCGCGATCGACAACGGATGCAGCGGGTCGTCGATCGAGCCGAAGGGCGTGGACTTCGTCACCTTGCCCTGCGGCGAGGTCGGCGAATACTGCCCCTTCGTCAGGCCGTAGATCTCGTTGTTGAACAGCAGAATCTTGAGGTCCACGTTGCGGCGGATGGTGTGGATCGTGTGGTTGCCGCCGATGGAGAGCGCGTCGCCATCGCCCGTGATGACCCACGTCTGCATGTCGGGACGCACGATCTTGAAGCCCGTTGCCACGGCTGTGGCGCGGCCGTGGATCGAGTGCATCCCGTAGGTGTTCATGTAATAGGGGAATCGGCTGGAGCAGCCGATGCCGGAGATAAAGGCATACTGCTCGGGCGGAATGCCTTCCTCGGCGAGAACTTTTTTCACCGCGGCGAGAACGGAGTAATCTCCGCATCCCGGGCACCAGCGCACGTCCTGCGAGCTGGCGAAATCCGCGACGGTGAACTTGCGGTCTTCGGTGGCTGTCGTCATCGTTCAGATCCTCGGCGGCCTACTTGCCGTTCGTCTTGTCGGTCATCATGGCTTCAATGCGTTCGTACAACTCGGTCACCATGAAGGGACGCCCCTTGATCTTGGTGATGGACTGCGCATCGACAAGGTACTTCGCGCGCAGGAGCATGCACAACTGGCCACCGTTCAGTTCGGGCACCAGCACTCGCTTGTGGCGTTTGATAATCTCTCCCAGGTTGCGCGGGAACGGGTTCAGGCAGCGCAGATGGGCGTGCGAGACCTTGTGCCCCTTCGCGCGGAGCATCGTGCACGCCTCGCGCAGCGCGCCATACGTGCCGCCCCAGCCGATCACCAGCGTCTCGGCGTCTTCCTGGCCGAAGACTTCCTGCTCGGGCAGATACTCGGCGACCTTGTCCACCTTCGCCTGGCGCATCTGCACCATGCGTTCGTGGTTGCTGGGGTCGTAGCTCACGTTGCCCGTCTCGGCGGCCTTCTCCAAGCCACCGATGCGGTGCATCAGTCCGGGCGTGCCGGGCAGAGCCCACGGACGCGCGAGCCATTCGTCGCGCTTGTAGGGCAGGTAGGCGCCGTCAGGGCCATTGGGCTCCGTGGGGTGTTCCACTTCGATGGGGTCGAGCGAGGAAACATCGGGAACGAGCCACGGCTCGGTGCTGTTGGCCAGATAGCCGTCAGTCAGCACCAATACCGGCGTCATGCTGCGGAACGCGATGCGCGCGGCCTGGATCGCGATGTCAAAGCACTCGGTCGGGCGCGCCGCGGCCAGCACCACCATGGGGCACTCGCCGTTGCGGCCCAGAATGGCCTGCAGCAGGTCGGCCTGCTCGGTTTTTGTCGGCAGTCCCGTGGAGGGGCCGCCGCGCTGGACGTTGATGATGATCAAGGGAAGCTCGAGCATCACCGCCAGGCCCATTGCCTCGCCCTTGAGAGCGACGCCGGGGCCCGAGGAGGCCGTTGCCGCCAAAGTCCCTGCGAAGGCCGCACCGATGGTCGAGGCGATCGCCGCGATCTCGTCCTCCGCCTGGAACGTCCGCACGCCGAACGACTTGTGCTTCGCCAGCTCGTGCAGGATGTCGGTCGCGGGTGTGATCGGATAGCTGCCATAGAACAGCGGCTTGCCCGCAAGCTGGCTCGCCACCGTCAGGCCAAGGGCCAGCGCCTCGTTGCCGCGCATCTCGCGGTACTTGCCCGGAGGCAGCGCCGCCTTGCGCACCTTGAAGTTGTTCTGGAAGATCTCTGCGGTCTCGCCGTAGTAGAAACCGGCGTTCAGCACGCGCAGGTTTGCGTCCCGCACGTCTGCTTTCTTCGCAAACTTGTCGTTGATGAACTGCACGATCGGATCCATCTTGCGGCCGTACAGCCAGCACACCAGCCCCAATGCGAAGAAGTTCTTGCAGCGGGCCGCGTCCTTCTTGCTCAGAGAGAATTCTTTCCCCTCTTCCTTGCGAAGGGCTTCGAGCTCCTCGACGGCCTTCAGCGTTGCTTCCGTCATGCGCACCGAATGCACGCGGTAGTTGTCGAGCGAGCCGTCGACCAGCGGGCTGTGGCTGTAGCCCGCGAGCTTCAGATTCTGATCGTTGAAGCTGTCGAGATTCGTGATCAGAATCCCGCCCTTCTTCAACTCCGCGATGTTCATCTTCAACGCCGCCGGGTTCATCGCCACCAGCGTGTCGAGCTCATCGCCCGGCGTGAAAATATCCTCGCTGCTGAAGTGCAGCTGAAAGCCTGAAACACCGTAGACCGTGCCGGCGGGGGCGCGAATCTCGGCGGGAAAGTCGGGGAACGTGCTCACGTCGTTGCCGAAGATGGCCGAGGTGTTCGTGAACTGCATCCCCGTCAACTGCATCCCATCGCCTGAATCGCCCGCGAAACGGACGGTGGCGCTGTGCAGGTCCATGGTGGCCTTGGCTGGGCCGTGGGACGGACTATCGACAGACATCCTGTGTCGTCTCCTTCAATATACCGCTGGCTTGGTAGGAGATGCAGAGCCCGGGCCACAGCGAGAAAGGCGGCAATGCTGCGGGCAGACATCTGATTTTCCCCGGAAAAACCGGGACTCCAGACCTCAATCCCTCTGAGCAGTGATGTTCTTCCCTCGACCGGGCCTCATGGCAAGGAGAAAGGAAGTCATAAAACCCCGGAGAAAACCTGCTTTCCCCGGGGTAAACTGATTACCTGTTGTTGATTCGCCAGATGTCGCCGTCACTCACTGTGCCGTTCGTGGGATCATAGGTCATCGGCAGCAGCCACGGCGAGTTGGCCGGCAGGCCGCCGGGCTTCAGCATCTCCCATTTGATGTCAAAATCGCCGTCCGGCCCCGGGCTGAAGAGCAGCCACGCGGGTCTGCTGCCCGAATCCTTGTCACCCGGAATCGCATAGTACCCGAACGTCACCTTCTCGTCGGCAAAAATGTCCTCCGGCAGGGAGGTGATGTAGGCGATGGGCGAAGTCACGGTCATGTGCAGCCCCTCGTAGGAGGAGGTGCCTTCCGGCCAAGTGCGGAGCGAAGGAATCTCGGCGCTGCCGCGCGCGTTGAGGGCGGGATCGAGCGACCACGCTGGGTAGTCGTTGTGGTCCACCCGGTAGGTCTCGATCGCCGTGGCCATCGAGCGCATGTCCGAGCGGGTACGCGCGACCTTGCTGCGGGTCTGTGCTTCGATGAAGTTGGGCACGGCAATGGCCGCGAACACGGGAAGCGCCGGGAGCAAGAGCACCCGGAAGGCATCGGTGGCATCCACGTCGCCCTGCGTGATCCACAGAATGCCGTTGGGCTTGTTGACTCGCACCGAGAGGATGCCGCGGGGCTCGAAGTTGCCCTCGGTGTAGGCAATGCCCATGATTCCCAAAACGGGCCCCATCTCCTGTGCCTGCAATGGATTGAGCGCGCTCACCTGTGCGGCAAGATCCGCCAGCGCCAGCTTGGCCTCGGGGCTGATGAACATGACGCTGTTGACTTCTGCCGGCATTCCGGCGGCGAGCTTCTGATAAGCAGGCGAAGCGGCCAGCGTGCCCAGCGCACGGGCGGAAAGCGAACGCTCCAGCGCCTTTTCGTTGCTGGCAAAGATCACCCAATCCCCCACTTCCACGACCAGGGGCCGGAGACCAAATTCGTTCGCTTCTGCGGACAGCACCAGCATCCGGCCGCCGCCGCTGTGGGTCTGCTCGTTCACCACCTTGCCCGCCCGATCAATCCCGTGGTGAATCGAGTCAAAAAGCGGCGAGCCGCCCTTGGTCTTTGCCAGGAAACAGAACTCCACGCGCGGAATGCGGAGAACACCGTTGGGCGTTTCCTTGAGCACCGGCTCGCCCAGAGTCATCCACGTGGCGTACTCGCCCGCCATGGAGGTGGCGATTCCGCGCAGATCAACGCCCGACTTGTCCTTCAGTACCTGAAGTTGCTTGTCCAGTTCCGTCTTCCCCACCTGCCCGGCACCGACGACCACCGCCTCGTCGATGACCTGCATCAGGGCCCCCGTGTCGATGTTCTGTACTGTGGCGGCGACGGCATCCCGGGGAATGAACGACATGGCTTCGAGCACGCGCGGCTCGTCTCCGCGGGCATTGAAGAACCCGCGCACTTCCTGAAGCTGGAGGTACAGGCGCGCGCGGCGCGATCCGTCCTCCAGCGTCACCACCGAGGCCCCCACGTCGTCGAGTTCCTGAAAACCCGTCACCTCGACGACAGCCCGCAGAACCTCCATCATCTGATCGATTTCGGCCTGATACTGCCCGCCCTGCTGCGCACCCATCAAGGCCAGCAGGTAGAGTCGGTCCAGAATGCTATCCATTGCCGTGTCGAGCGAAGCGTAAAGGTAAGCGTCTCCGCCTTCTTCCAACTGCGCGGTCACGGTGTCCCAATCCGGATTCGGAACAACCGCACCAGCGAGACGCCCAAACGTCAGAAGCGTGACACAGGCTGCGACGGCGGCCAAGAACCGGATCGACATAACGAACCTCCCCGCGATGTTGAATATGCGTCCATGATTCTCGCGTGCTATCAGAGGGCAATCCACAAAAGCACATGCAGGCGCGAATGGATGAGGGAAAAGCGCCCTGCTCCATCCCCATTGCGCCGCCAGCCCCGGGCCCTCACAAGCAGCCGGGCAAACCGGCGGGCCGCCCGAATCGTCGATTAGTGCAGGAAAAGCCCGTTCCGCCGTCCCTGACACATTTGGAGCAAGCCCCCTATGATCGGAAAATACACCGCCCTTCTTCTGACTTTTCTGCTGCCGGGCCTTTTTGCGTCCGCCCAGATCACGATCACGCCCATGCAGGCGGACCCGGAAAACGGAGGTCTGCTGTCGAACTGGCAGGCCGACGCCCCCTTTGCCCCCCAGGCCGGTTTCGTCCACGAAGGCGTTCTGCACATCGGCCGTCTTGACGCCGCCAAGCTCCGTTTCGCTTCGACCAGCATCGGCCCCGAGGGCATCGCCGCTCCCGCCGAGGAAGCCGGAACGACCGAAACGACCTGGACGATCACCGAAATCAACCGGGCTCCCTTCGCCGGAGCCGAGAGCCTGTATGGCTCGGAGGGACGCTGGATCGTCGGCGCCGCCGGTGCAGAGCGGTTCTACCTGCTTGACGCTGGGAATGAGCGCAGCCAGGCCGCCGATCCACCCGCTTACGAGTACCCGTTCGAGACCATCGAGGGCGTCGCCATCGAGGGAGGCGTCATCCGCTTTCTGGGCCGCAATCAGGACAACACTTGGATCGCGGGCAAGACGCTGGCCAGCCTGGGGCAGACGCCCGAGTGGCTCTCCGGCCCTCCGATTCCCGATGCGCGCGCCGGAGCGGCCTTCCTTTCCGCCCCCCAGTACGTGCTCGCCGCAGGTGGCCATCTGGAAGTCAACGGCACGACGGTGGAGTTCGACACCGTGTTCCGCTCCGATGTGGACGAAAACGGCAAGCCCTCCACGTGGGGGATGGTGGCGCGGGGACTGCCCGCCAAAATGCGCGAAGCCCGGGGCGCCGAAGTGAACGGCCTGTTCGCCGTGATGCCGCGCCACGCCGCCGCCACGGACGCGGCAACGAGCCAGACGCTGACTTTTGCCACGACGCGCCCCTTCGGCGCGATCTCCGGCTGGCGCGAAATCCCCATCGGAATACCAGCCACCAACGATCCCGTGCTGATTCCCTTCGAGTCCGTGCACCAGCTCATCGTGGCGGACGCGAACACGGCCCCCGCAGTCCTGCGCGGATTCGGACTTCCCCCCACCGCCGATGTTTCCGCTGGCAAGCGCTCCGAAACGTACCGCGAGAGCGTGCGCGAAAAGGGCCTGCTCCTGGCCGATTTTCAGGCCGCTCTCGTGCGCGCCCGCGATCAGGATCGCTATCACGTCGTCTTCGTCTTCGACGAATCGCCCGAAAGCGCCGCCTTCCGCGACCGCCTGAACCTCAATCGCAGCCTGCGCGTGATGCTCGAAGAGTGCGTCCTCAGCGAGCCTTCCCCCGCCGACCGCGACGCCGTCCTGCAACGCATCGGCGCCACCAAGGCCCCCGCCATCGGCCTGCTCTCGCCCGAAGGCCAGCCCCTGGGCGTCACCGAAAGCCTCCCGGACAACAAGGGGATGCACGATCTCCTGCAACCCATGTGGGCCCCACGCCTGTAGGTACTGGCAGGCGCTGGGAGCATTCGCCCCCCCCACTTGCCCTTGACCAAGCGGACCGCCTTCGCCGGAATGGGGGAGAATCTCTCAGGAGACCCACTCCATGCAAATCGTTCGTCCCGCGTCCCTGGCTTCCGCAGTCGCCGCCGTCCTGGTGCTGGCATCACCCGCCGCCGCGCAGTTGAATTTCTCCGAGCCTTCCCCGGCCGAGACCGCTCCCCTCGCCCAACCCGCCGAGGTTCCCGAACCGGCACCCGCCGTTGAACAATGGATTCCCCGCGTGGGCGAAACGTACCCCGCGCTGGATCTGGTGTCGTGGCGCGATGAGCCGGTGCGCCTGTCTTCGATGCGCGGCAAGGTGCTGCTCGTGGAGTACGCCGCCATGCCGTCGCCCATTTCGCAGGCCTTCGCGGGCGCCAACCTGCGCGGCGCGCTGGGCGAGGTGCGGCCGGACACGAACGTGCTTTCGCTCGGCGAGGTGCTCCCGTTCTTCGCCAAGGGGCTGGAGTACGGCGACAAGCGCTTTGCCCATGTCACGATTCTGATCGCCGGACCCGATGGCGGCGCGCCCACCGCGGCGGACGCGCGGGCGTGGGCCCGCCACTTTGGCATCGCGGAGGAGCAGGGACGCTTTGTCGTTGCCGCGTCCGGCGATACGCTGGCGCGCGGCGTGCGTGCGTTCGCGCCCGGCTTTCATCTCGTCGATACGGACTTCAGGATCGCGGAAATTGCCACGAGCGGCGACGTGCCCGAACGTCTGCGCCTGAACGTTCTCCCCAAGGCGCCCAAGTTGCTCGGTCTTGATACGAACGAGAAGGACGATGACGGTGCGTTGACCATCACGCTCGACGACCTCAACAGCCTCCAGCCCGTGGACAACACACCCGTGAACCCCGCCGTCGCGGCGGAACAAGCCGCACGCACCGTTGACGAGGCGGCGGGCGACGTCGAACCCGGCCTCTTCATCCAGCCCGTCACGCTCCGCAAACTGGACCCGATCCTTACGCACGAACAGAAGCTCGTCATGGTCTACATGTTTTCGACCAAGAGCGAAGCGTCCCAGCGCATCTGGCCCGTTGCAGGCGCGCTGGCCGTGAACAACCGCGACAAGATTCGCTCGCTGCGCCTCGACACCAGCGAGGACGAAGAGGCGATCCAGCAGTACCGCCTCGCGTTTCTGCCGACATTCATTTTCTTCAAGGACGGCAAGGAAGTCCGGCGCTTTGGCGGCGAGTTTGCCGCTGCCGACATCCAGCAGTTTATCGATACCAACGCGAAATAGAGCGGAAAGGGAGCCCCCCGTGTCTGAGAGCGTGCAGGAAATTGCCGAGAAAACCATCCGCATGAAGAAGTGGGCGGTCGTGGGTGCTTCGCCCAAGCCCGCGCGCTATAGCCACAAGATCATGCAACTGCTGCGCGAACGTGGCTTCGACGTGTACCCCGTGCGCCCCGCTGTTTCGGAGATCGACGGCCTGAAGGTTTACCCATCCATCGCCGCGATCCCCGAAAAAGTCGACGTGGTCGACATGGTGGTGAACCCTGAAGCCGGCCTGAAGGCGATGGAGGAAATCCGCGACGCGGGGATCAAGTACGTGTGGCTGCAACCCGGCGCCGAGAGCGAGGAAATCCACGCTTTCGCGCGAGAGAACGGCATCACCGCCATCGACGCCTGCGTGCTCGCCGTGCTGACCATCAAACGGGACTTCCGGCACGAATGAGGGGGGACACAGAGCCGTATCACTCCAAAGGGGTGACTGCGGACTCCGGCTGTACGGGGCGAGGCAGCCCCCCTACACTTTCCCCTTCCACGAGCGCCACAGCAGCACCCCCACTCCCACGCAAATCAGCGCGTCGGCCACGTTGAACACCGGATAGTCGTACGACCCGATGTATGCATCGAACATGTCGATGACGTAGCCCAGCCGCACGCGGTCGATCAGGTTGCCAACGGCGCCCGCCAGAATCATCGTCAACGCCACGCGCCCCCACTTTTCCTGCGACGGGATGCGCGTCCACCACCACACGATGAACACCGAGGCCAGCAGGCTGACGATCGCCAGCAGCCCCACCTTGCCCGTGAACAGCGAAAACGCCGCGCCCGTGTTCTCTGCATAGCGCAGCAGGAAGACGCGGGGAATCAGGACGATCGTGCGTCCCTCGCCCGCCGGGGCCGGCGCGAGAAACATCACCGACAGCCACTTGGTAAGCTGATCGAAAACAACGAGCCCGAACGTCAGGCTCAGAGCCCAGTGCCAGCCCGCAAAGCCCCCGGGCTGGGGTTCGGACGCCTGCTGTTCCGCCTCGGCCGGAGCGGCGTTCGGGGCGGCTGGGGCTTCCGTCGTCGGAGTTGAGGCGCCGGGTGCGGCGGTGTTTCGGTTGCGGCGTGCCAAGGAGACTCTCCTGGTCCGAATTGAGACGCAACGGTGGGCTCGGGGCGGGGGGTGACGCAAGCAGGACGGTGGAGAACGTGGTGCGTGGTGCGAAACAACGAAACAGGACACGGGACACGCGTGAACCTCAGACCACGAACAACGAAACCTTCCCACTTCACTCTTGCCGCTTCGCCCCCCTGCGGCGCCAACTCATGGGCATCCATTTCGGAGGGTTATACGTCCATGCGACAGATGAAAACGGGGTTGGCGGTTCTGGCAAGCCTGCTTCTGGGAGCCTGTGCGATGCTGCCGGGCAAGAAGCAGCAAACGATTTTCGACAAGGAACCCGACGTGCGTGTGCGCATTGCGTTCACGCTCGATGACATGCAGGCCACGCTGCACGGGCCGTACCTGCTCGTGGCGGGCGAGAAGGAAGTACCGCTGAACGCGGATGCGGTGGTGGCCTTCACAGCCGACGGCACGAATGTACGTGCAGCCGTGGGCGGCGAGAGCGTGACGGCCGATCTGGTCGTGCTCGAACCTTTGACGCCGGAGGCGAACACCACGATCCCAGGCGTGCCCTATGGCGTTGGCTGGTGGTGGGAGAACACAGAGGACCGCATCTACGAGGGGACGTTGTACTTTCGCGTGAACGACGCCGGGCATCTCGACACCGTTGTCCACCTCCCCATGGAAGAATACCTGCGCGGCGTCGTGCCGCGCGAGATCGGCTCCTCGTCACCGCTGGAGGCGCTGAAGGCCCAGGCCGTTGCCGCGCGCTCCGAGACGTTCGACGCTCTCGTCTCGCGCAAGTACGCCGGCCCCAATTACGACATCTGCGCCGACGTTGACTGCCAGGTCTACGGCGGCATTGCCAGCCGCAGCGCGGCGACCGATCAGGCCATCCGCGAAACACGCGGCCTGGCCATGTTCCACGACGGCGAGCCCATCGCCGCCTACTACGCGTCCAACTGCGGCGGCTACTCCGAGAACATTGAGAACGTGTGGCCGGAGCGCTCGGGCCCCGCCGAGCAATGGAGCGGCAACCCGGACTACGAAGGCATCGGCGTCGATCTCACCCGCGAGGAAAACATGATCGCGTGGATCGAGGTGCCTTCGCCCTCGTACTGCAATCCCGAGACCGTGCCTGAACTCCCCGAGTGGACCCACAAGCACCACCGCTGGGAGAAGCGTGTCACGAACGAGGAACTCGCGGGATTCCTCGCCGCCAAGGGGCACGACATCGGCGCCGTCACCGCCATCGTTCCCGGCCAGCGCGGCGTTTCCGGCCGTCTGATCGACGTCACCTTCGTCGGCGAAAAGGGAGACGCCACCATTACAGGCGAACTCAACATCCGCCGCGTGTTCGATCCGCCCCTGAAGTCCGCGGCCTTCATTGTTTCCACCGAAGGCCCCGCCGCCAAGCCCGCGGCGTTCGTCTTCCGGGGCGCGGGATGGGGGCACGGCGTCGGCATGTGCCAGACCGGCGCCATCGGCCGCGCCCTCAAGGGCCAGACCTTCGACACCATCCTCAAGCACTACTATCGCGGCGTCGAAATCGAGCCAGGCTATCCCCTGGATGACGATGACCACGACGGCGATCACGACAACGAGCAGGAAGGAGAACACCAGTAATGACAGCGACGACAATCACACCCGGTTTCCTCCAGACGCGCACGGGCGCGCTGGCATCCTTCATCGCCCTTGCATTGTTCGGGGGCGTACTGGGCTGCGCCAAGGCAACGCCGCGCACCGCCCCACCAATCGACGTAGCCAGTCTCCAGCCTCTGAATGCCGCTGAGAGTGTGGAACTTCCCGACTCCTCGCTCGCCTGGTTCGACGCCCGCCTGCTGCCCATCGAAGGCCGTGCCTTCGACGACACGGCGACGTACTACGAACGCCTCCCCGTGCGCGCCGTCGGCAACGTCTCCGACACGGCCCTGTGGGTGAGCAAACATACGTCAGGCTTCGCCTACCGCTTTGTCACGGATTCTCCCGAAATCGGCGCGTCGTGGGACGGCGGCGGCGCGATGAACCACATGGCCGCAACGGGCAACAGCGGTCTCGACCTCTACAAACGTCTTCCCAACGGCGAATGGGAGTTCTGCGCTGTGGGACGCCCCAACACGGAGCGCACGACCAAGACCCTCGCGAAGAACCTCGCCACCGAACCGACCGAGTACCTGCTCTACCTGCCGCTCTACCAAACCGTCTCGCAGCTGCAAATCGGCGTGCAGCCCGGCTCGCTGCTGGCTGCCGCTCCGCCGCGTCCCGCCGGGGAAAAGCCCCTCGTCTTCCTCGGTACGTCGATTACGCAGGGCGGCTGCGCCTCGCGCGCCGGCATGTCGCATCCCGCGATTCTCGGCCGGTGGTTCGACCGCGAAGTCTACAACCTCGGCTTCTCGGGATCGGGGCGCATGGAGCCCATCATGGCCGAGCTGCTCGGCGAAATCGACGCCTCGGCCTACTTCCTTGAGTGCCTGCCGAACATGGACGCCGAGATGGTCGCCGAACGCATCGAGCCGTTCGTCCACCGCTTGCGCGAGTTGCGCCCCACGACGCCCATCGTGCTCGTGGAAAGCCCGCTCGAAGGTGACCGCGCGGACAACATCGAACTCCTCAAGATCTACAACAACCTGATCCGCGACAAAGTGCCGAATATCTATTGGCTGCCGGGCGCGGGACAACTCGACGGCCCGGAAAACGCCACCGTCGATGGCGTCCACCCGACGGACCTCGGTTTCTACCGCATGGCCGTGGCGTACAAGCCCATGGTCGCCAAAGTGCTCGCCGCAAATTGAGACGAAGGACGCCCTCAGGCTATCGGCCCGATAGCCTGAGGGAAAGGTCCTGCATCGCGTCAGCTTCACGCCAACGGTCGTGTTTCACACGATTCCGTTCTCGTGAGTGCGCCGCCCGTGCCTCTTGACCTCGTCAAAGAGCATGCACGGCAGGATCACTGCCATCGGCAAAGCCCAGACAAGCAGCAGAGAAGAGTCAGAGGGATTCGAGGGCATTGCGTGATAAATCCACGCTGCACTGCCCGCCGAGCAGCCCAACAGCAGAACAACCAGCATTCTCTGGAATCGCGACTCGCGTACAAAGCAGTGAACCAACGGAGACAGGCACACTCCGATGGCGACCCCTGGGCCCACTCCCCACGTGAAACCCTCATAGGGAGAACCCATCATGATGGCAGTCAGCGTCACCGACTGAACCGTTGAGATTGCGATTCCCAGCAGGAGCGAAAACGCGACGAGTCGCGGCATGGCTTCTCTCTCAAATGCGAAGGCAGACAGGATTTCCAACCTGCTTCCTGATTCAATCTCCAAATGCCCCTCCAATGCAAGCACGACACGCCCTCCCGGCGGCGTCCGCCGCTAAACCGCCTTGACCTCCGCGCCCCTCTCCTCAAGTCACCCTGCGGGTGCCTCACGCCCGCCGGAAGCCTCATGAACCTCTACAAGGACCTCGTCTTTCCGCGCCTCGTACGTCTCGATCCCGAGACGGCACACGACCGCGCCGTGCGTCTGCTCGCGCTGGCCGAGACGTTGCCGCCGGGGCGCTGGGCTCTGGGCGCCGTGGCCGGGCGCATCCCCTACCGCCCCGTGTGCGTGTGCGGCCTGCGGTTTCCCAACCCCATCGGCATCGCGGCGGGCTTCGACAAGGATGTGCGCGTGGCCGCCGGGCTGGCCGAACTTGGCTGGGGGCACGTGGAAGTGGGCACGCTGACGCCGCGCCCGCAGGCCGGCAATCCGCAGCCACGCGTCTTTCGCCTGCCCGAGTCCGGTGCGCTGATCAACCGCATGGGGTTTCCCAACGGCGGCGTGGAGAGCGCGCTCCCGCGTCTCAAACGTCTGGCGAGCTGCCGCCGCTCGTTCGTCCTCGGCGTCAGCCTCGGCAAGCAGAAGGAAACGCCCCTTGAAGACGCCGCGGCCGACTACCTCGCCGTGCAGCGCCACGTGTACCCCTTTGCCGACTACCTCGCCGTGAACGTCAGCTCGCCCAACACGCCGGACCTGCGCCGCCTGCAAGGCCGCGCGTACCTCGAGGACCTGCTCGGCACGCTCGTGCGCGAAGGCCGCACGCTCGCGCGCCACGGCTACCTTCCGCGCCGTCCGATCTTCGTGAAGCTCGCGCCCGACCTCACCGACTCCGAGCTCACCGACACCGTTCAGGCCGCTCTCGCCGCCGGAATCGACGGCATCATCGCGACGAACACGACGCTCGCCCGCGACGGCGTCCCGGGGGAAAAAGCCGCCGAGGCCGGCGGCCTGAGCGGACGTCCTCTCGCCGCGCGCAGCACCGCCATGATCGCCCGCCTGCGCGATCTCACGGGCGGGCACGTTCCCCTCATCGGCGCCGGGGGCGTCTTCACGGCCGACGACGTGCGCGAGAAACTCGACGCCGGCGCCACCCTTGTGCAGGTCTACACGGGCTTCGTTTACGAAGGCCCGCGTCTGGCGGGCAACGTTCTCCGCGCGCTGGAAAAACAGGACGGTTGAGTTGCCACCGTCCCGTGCGGCACGAATGATGCCTGCTCAATAGGGAAGCGCCCCGTGCGCCCCACGATTTCCCCGCAAGGCAGCCTGCCCATGTTCACCATCGCCGACCGCGCTCCGACCCCCAATCCCAATGCGTTCAAGTTCCACACCGGCTCTCCCCTGGTGGAGAACGGCTCGCTGAACTTTGCCTCCATGGCCGAAGCCAGCAAGCTCCCGCTCGCCAGCGAACTGTTCCGCCTTGGCACGGTCACGGCCGTCATGGTGGCCGAGGACTTCGTCTCCGTCAGCGGCTCGGAGGACACCGACTGGGACGAGGCCGAAGGCGTGGTGGCGCGCGAGTTGGCCGAGTGGAGCGTGGCCGATGCGAACCGCCTGGCCGAGCAGCAGGCTGCCGACGCCACGGCACGCACCGCCGGGCAGTCCAGCCATGAACTCTACGACCCGGTCAACGCCGTGCTCGAGCAGTACGTCCGCCCGGCATTGGCGGGCGACGGCGGCGGCATCGAGCTCGTCGGCATCGAAGGCAAGACCGTGACGATCCGCTACCAGGGGGCGTGCGGAAGCTGCCCGACCTCCAGGGCGAACACGCTCATGGCCATCGAGAACCTTCTCCAGCATCAGATCGATCCGGAGATCGAAGTCGTGCCGGAATAGCCGGCAGGACGCCCCGCAGGCACCGCACCCCAAGTCCCGCTTCCCAAGTCCGGCTTTACTGCCTGCACCCGGTCCGCCACGCCCATTCTGGACACCCGGATTGACACCCCCCACCCCCGGCGTTGACGTGGGCGCCCGCCCCGTGGGCGGTAAATCGCCCGGTTGAGGTGTGTGCGCGTGACGGATCAGACAAGCAGTGCGGGATCGTTGATGGAGACGCTGGCGGCGCGTTTTGCCGCAGCGTTCGAGAAACTCGGGGCCGATTCGAAGTTCGGGCAGGTGACACTCTCCCAGCGCCCCGAACTCGGGCAGTTCCAGTGCAACGGCGCCATGGGCGCGTCGAAGGCCCTCGGCCAGAAACCCCGCGACGTGGCCCAGGCCGTCATCGATGCCGTCGCCGACCCCGCGCTTTTCGCCGAGCTCACGATTGCCGGGCCGGGCTTCATCAACATCCGCATCACCGACGACGTGCTTGCAGGCGTATGCGCCCGCATGGCCGCCAGCGACCGCCTGGCCATCGCGAAGACCGCCTCGCCCCAGACCGTCATCGTCGATTACGGCGGCCCCAACGTGGCCAAGCCCATGCACGTCGGGCACCTGCGCTCGTCGATCATCGGCGACGCGATCGTGCGCCTGTTCCGCTTTCTCGGGCACGACGTGAAGGGCGACATCCACCTCGGGGACTGGGGAACGCAGATGGGGATGCTCATCTTCGAGTTGAGCAACCGCCAGCCTTCTCTCCCCTACTTCGATGCGAACTTCACGGGGCCCTATCCCGAAGAGCCCCCCGTGACGATGGACGACCTCCAGCAGATGTACCCGGCGATTTCGGGACGCTGCAAGGAGGACGAGGAGGCACGTCACGCCTCGCAGGCCGCCACCGTCGAACTCCAGCAGGGGCGCCCGGGCTACCGCGCCCTGTGGCAGCACTTCCGCGATCTTTCCATCGCTGAACTCAAAGCCGACTTCCATCGCCTCGGCATCGACTTCGATTTGTGGTACGGCGAGAGCAACTACGACGCCCGCCTGGCGCCGATGGTGGAAGAGATCAAGGCGAAGGGCATCGCCGTCGAGGACGACGGCGCCCTGGTCGTTCACGTCGCCGAAGAAGCCGACAAGAAGCCGATTCCCCCCGTCATTCTGCTGAAGAGCGACGGCGGAGCGAACTATGCGACGACGGACCTCGCCACCATCGAGCAGCGCGTCCGCGATTTCCACGCGGACCTGATCCTGTACGTCGTGGACAAGCGCCAGAGCCTGCACTTCGAGCAGGTCTTCCGCGCCGCCGCCAAGAGCGGCATCAGCGGCAACGCCCGCATGGAGCACCTCCCCTTCGGCACGATGAACGGCAAGGACGGGCGTCCCTTCAAGACGCGCGAGGGCGGCGTCATGCGCCTGAAGGACCTCATCGAAATGATGACCCGGGAAGCGCACCAGCGCATGCTCGAGGCCAACGTCGCGCAGGAGTACTCCGAAGAAGAGCGCAACGAGATCGCACAAAAGGTCGGCATGGCGGCGCTCAAGTACGCCGACCTGATGAATGTGCGCACGGCCGACTATGTGTTCGACATCGAACGCTTCACGAAGTTCGAGGGACGCACGGGCTCCTACCTGTTGTACGCGGCGGTGCGCATCAAGTCGATCCTGCGCAAGGCGGCCGAGCGCAACCTGGCGGCCGGAACGATCCTTCCTCCTTCGTGCGACGAGGAACGCGCGCTGATGCTGGCGCTCTCGCAACTCCCCGAGGCCATCGCCACTGCCGCCCAGCAGCGCATGCCCCACCACCTCTGCGCCTTTGCCTTCGACCTTGGCCAGGCGCTCAGCCGTTTCTACAATGCCTGCCACATCATGGACGAAAAGGACGCCGCGCGCCAGGCGTCGTGGCTCGCCCTGATGACGCTCGTGCTGCGCGAACTCGAATTGCTGCTGGGACTGCTGGGAATCGAAATCCCCGAACGCATGTGACGGCGTCGCGGAGAACGGCAGGCGTATGGCACGCAAAGCCGGAGTGACAGTCTGGGAGGCAACGGTCTGGGCCGGACGCGGCGTGGCCGCCGTTCTCGCGCTCGCGGCCCTGGTGATGCCGCACGCGTGGTGGATCGCCGCCGCGGCCACCGCGCTGCTCGCCGCCGGGCTGCACGTGGGCCTTGCCGTCCACACCCTGCATCATCGGTGGCTGCGCGAAGGATCGGGCCGCGAGCCGGGTCTGGGTGCGTTCCTGCGCGGCAACCTGCACGGCCTGCTGATTCTCGGCGGCTCGACGCTGGTGGTGATGATGGTGTTCACGGCGTGGCGAATGCCGCTGGCGCCGGAAGTGCGCGCCATCGTGTGGAATGCGTTGCTGGTGCCGCTGCTCCTGCTGGTCGGCGGACTTCTCCTGAAGTCACGGCGCGAAGGCAGCGAGACGAGCCGTCTGCGCGCCGACCTTCCCGCCACGCCGGTTGCCGAGCTTGTGCAGAAGGCCATCGAATTCCAGCGCGACAACATGCGCGGCCTGCTCGGCGTGTTCCTCAAGCTTTACGCGGCGCTCTTTTTGGTGGGAGCACTCGCATCGGCCGCAGCGCTGGGGCTGGGCTGGCTGGGCCTGCGCCGGAGGGATGCCTGGACCGACGTCCTCGTGCACGACCTGCCGCTGGCGTTGAAGCTCGCCATCCTGCTCGGCTGGGCCGCCCTGTTCTTTCTCGTGATGGCCGCGCTGCTGACGACCTGCCGCCTCGTGCACAACATCCGGCGCGAGGGCGGAGCATCGCGCCGCCGTCTCTGGTCCGAGACGGACACGGCGATGGGAACGCTCGGAATCCTCGCCACCGTCGTCGCGAGCAGCTTCTTTCTCGCACTGCTTACGGGCTTCGGCTTTGCGGGCTATGCGATCCACGGCTGGCTCATCGCCGCAGGCACCGCCCCGTGGCAGGCGTTCGGAACCGCTGTGCTCGCCGTGCTGCTGATGACGTGGTCGCTCGTGATCGTCCCCTGCCAGTGGGTGATCCCGATGATGGTGGAGCATGATTGCGGCTGGGTGCGCGGCGTGGCGGCAAGCGCGGCCCTGACGGGGGTCGAACGTCTGCGCGCCTACCGCCTCGGCGCGGCGGCGCTGATGCTCGGATCGACCGTCGTACTGCTGCCGGCGGCGGCGGCGCTGATGCTGCTGGCGCTCGAGGAGCTCGGCCCGCTCGTCGGCCTGGTGCTCGGCGAAATGCACGAGCGCAACGTGCGCGCCTCCGTCAACGCCATCTCCGTGGAGAAAGCGATCGACCGCCCCAAGGCGCTCCAGCGCGCCTACGCGGCGCTCGACCAGGGCCGCTATCTCGACGCCGTCAACGGCTTCCAGATGTTTCTGCACAAGAACTTTGGGCACCTCGACGCCCTGCGCGGCGAGTGCCTCAGCTTCCTCGCTCTCGGCAACACCGCAATGGCACGCGAACGCCTCGAACGCTGGATGCGTCTCGACGTGGAAAACCCCGAGCCCATCAGGCTGTACAGGGAACTGATGGATGGCCGTTGGAGCGAAGGCGGCGACCTGTACGCGGCCGCGCAGGCACGCTGCGTCCAGGACCCCGGCAAGGGCGTGACCCAGCGCGAGACCCTCGGCTTCGATCCCGCCGAAACCTTCGGACCCGGCAAGGAGTCCTGAAAGCCCATCCCCCTTCGGAATTTCACGCTAGCGCGGCGCCGAGCCCTCGGGTACTTCCTTCGGAAGAACAGGCGTTCCCTACCGGACCGCCGGAATACAAGACAGACGGCAGACCCATGGCACCCGAAACCCGTATCCTCGTTTGCGATGACGAGAAGAACATGCGCAACCTGCTCGTCGACGTTCTGGAGGACGACGGCTGGCAAGTCATTGCGTGTGCAAACGGCCGCGAGGCCGTCGAAACGCTGCGCCGCGGCGAATACGAAATCCCCGTCATGATCCTCGATCTCGCGATGCCCGAGCTCGACGGCTTTGGCGTCATCGAGGAAACTCGCAAGCTCGGACTCGACACGAGCATCATTGTCCTCACTGCCTACGGCACGATCGACACCGCCGTGCGCACGATCCGCGCCGGCGCCGCCGACTTCATCGTCAAGCCCTTCGAGAACGTCCTGCTGCGCGCCACCGTGCGGCGCACGATGGAGAGCCGCGATCTTCTCGCCCAGCTCGAACTCAGCCACCCCAGTTTCCTCGGCGCCGATCATACCCCGCTTCCCATCATCGGCCAGGACATGCGCCTGCGCAGCATCTTCAAGACGGTGCGCAAGATCGCCGACCTCAAGACCTCGGTGCTCGTCACCGGGGAATCGGGCACGGGCAAGGAACTGGTCGCACAGGCCATTCACTTCAACGGCTCGCGGCGCGACAAACCCTTTGTCGCCGTCAATTGCGGCGCGCTTCCCGAGTCCCTGCTTGAGTCGGAATTCTTCGGGCACGAACGTGGCGCCTTCACCGGCGCCCACGCACTGCAGCGCGGAAAGTTCGAAATCGCCGACGGCGGAACACTCTTCCTCGACGAAATCGGCGAGATGCCCCTCAGCCTTCAGGTCAAGCTCCTGCGTGTTCTGCAGGACGGCAAGTACACCCGCGTCGGCGGCGAAAAGGAAAACACTGTCGACGTGCGCGTTATCGCCGCCACCAACCGCGATCTCGCCCACGAAGTCGGAACGAAAGCATTTCGCGAGGACCTCTATTATCGCCTCAACGTGATCCCCATTCACCTTCCCCCACTGCGCGAACGGCGAGGCGACATTCCCCAACTCGTCACGTTCTTCGCCAATCGCTTCAGCCAGCGCCACAATCTGCCAACACTCGAAATCGGACCGGAGATCCTCGACACGCTCAAGCACCACACCTGGCCCGGCAATATCCGCGAACTGCAGAACGTCGTGGAGAAGGCCGTCATCATGCAGGAGCCCGAACTCCTGAAAATCCCGATGCGTGCGCCGGAATCCCCGTTCCGCCCCGTGCCACCGCCCTCTGCCCAGGAGGCGAGCACGGTCGAAGAGGAAGCACCGACGCCGGATCTGCCCGAGCTCCCCGAGCGTCCCGCTCCAGCACAGGACAGCATCTCCGACGACGAGATCATCCTCAACCTCGGCCCCGGCGGCGCCATTCGCGAGCTCTCCGAAGTGGCCGCCGACGCCCAGCGCAGTGCCCTTATCCGCGCTCTGCGCCTGTGCAACGGCAACAAGGCCGAAGCTGCCAAACGCCTCGGCATTTCCTACAAGACACTCTTCAACCGCATTCACGAACTCGGAATCGAAATCACCACCAAGGTGGAGTAGGAACGTCGTTTCCGTTTTCGGTTCGACACAGAACACGAAGGGCCTCCCGGCGGTTTTCCGGGAGGCCCTTGAGCTTTGCGGTCAGTGATTTGTCGGGAACTGAAAGGCGAAAAAGCAATCACGCCGCACCCGCTTACCGGTCCTCTTCCTCCTCGGGCCAGGGGGCGTCGGGGTCATCGGGGTCTTCGTACTCGTCGCCGAGTTCGTCTGTTTCTTCTTCCTCGTCCTCGTACTCCTCCACGGGAGCGGATGAACGCTCCGGGCGCTCGGCGATTTCGTCGACACTGCGGCCCTGCGCCAGTGCGGCCTCCAGCTTGTCGAGTTCCAGCAGCGCCGCTTCGCAATCCACGATGATGTCGCGCGGCTTCGAGCCCTTGAACTCGCCGACCACGCCCATTTCCTCCAGCATGTCCATCAGGCGCCCGGCGCGCGCAAAGCCCACCTTGAGCCGGCGCTGGAGCAGCGACACGGATGCCTTGCGCGTTTCGAGAATCAACCGCGCCGCCGCGCGCACGAGCGCTTCGTCGATTTCCTCGTCTCCCGCGCGCGCGCTCCCGCCATCGTGCGGCACGAACATCCCCGCCGTCACTTTGCCCATCACCTTGTTGGTGCCGCGCACCATGCGTTCCTGCGCTTCGAGATCGTCGAAATCCGCGGCGCCCATCATCTTCGCCAGCTCGCGCTGCTCTTTCTCGCTCAGCTTGGCCTCGAACTCCTCGACCTCGTAGTGCGGCGGCATCTGCTCGCGGCAGTGCTCGGCGATGCGTTCGACCTCGTCGTCGCTCAGGAACGCGCCCTGAATGCGGATCGGTTTCCCCGCGCCGCCCTTCGAGAAGAGCATGTCGCCCTTGCCGAGCAATGCCTCGGCGCCGTTCATGTCCAGAATCGTCCGCGAGTCCACCTTCTGGGAAACCTGGAAGGCGATGCGGCTGGGGAAGTTCGCCTTGATGATGCCCGTGATGACGTTCACCGACGGGCGCTGCGTCGCGAGAATCAGGTGGATGCCGACGGCACGAGCCATCTGCGCGAGGCGCTGGATCGACTCTTCCACATCGGCCTTCGCCACCAACATCAGGTCGGCCAGCTCGTCCACAACGATGACCATGTACGGCATCGGCTTGATCTTCCGGCCGCGCGACTTCGCGTGCTTCTCGGGATTCGCCGCGATCCGGTTGTATCCGTCGATGTTGCGAACGCCAAGGGCCACAAGCTGTTTGTAGCGTTCCTCCATCTGCTCGACCGCCCACTCCAGGGCCGAGGCCGCGCACTTGGGCTCGCACACCACGGGGGCCAGCAGATGCGGAATGTCGCCGTACACCGAGAGTTCGACGCGCTTCGGATCCACCATGATGAGCCGCACCTGATCGGGGCGGTTGCGATACAGCAGCGAACAGATGATCGTGTTCAGGCAGACGGACTTGCCGGCACCCGTCGCACCCGCGATCAGCAAGTGCGGCATCTTCGCAAGATCGGCAAAGTACGGCGTGCCGTCGATCGTCTTGCCCAGCGCGAAGTTCAACGCCCCCGCACCGTTCCAGAACTCCTCGCAGGAGATGAGTTCCTTCAGATAAACGCCCTGCCGCTTCTTGTTCGGCACTTCAATGCCGACGGCGTTCTTGCCCGGAATCGGTGCCAGAATGCGGACACTGATCGCGCGCATCGACATCGCAATGTCGTGTTCGAGCCCGACGATGCGGCTGACCTTGATGCCCGCCGCAGGACGGAACTCGAAGCGCGTGACCACCGGGCCCTGGTGCACTTCCGTCACTTTGCCGTCGATTCCGAAATCCACGAGCGTCTGCACGAGTGTCTGGCTCATTTCGAGCACTTCCTCGCGCGTCATCCTCGCGTCCACCTGGGGCGGGTCGTCGAGGAACTCGATCTGCGGCATCAGGTAGCCTTCGGGGACGGAGTGGTCTTCCTCCTCCTGGGCCTTGAGCAACTCGATCTGCTGAGGCGTACCCTTCGGCCCATGCGGGCGCGTGTCGAACTCCTCGTTGAAGAGCGGATCCTCGTCGAAATCCTCTTCGGGTGCGGCGGCGCCGGCTTCCGTGCGGCGGAACATGCGCGCCTCGGACTTGTCCATGATTTCCTCGGCGGATTCCTTCTTTGCCGAGGCGGGCGTGCCTTCCTTCGGCCACCGGCTCGGAAAGAGTTTCGCCAGTCCCTCGCCCACGTTGGCCGGATTCCCCGTCGTGATCGGCAGCGGCCCCGAGTGATCCTGGAAGACGATCTCCTCTTCCGCTTCCTCCTCTTCCTCATCGAGGCTTTCCGATTCTTCTTCGGTGGCGATCTGCTCTTCGAGTTCGCGCAGCGCCGCCTGCAGCTCCTCGGCGTCCTCGTTGTACTCGATACCTGCGGCCTCGAACTCGTCCTCGGTCTCGTCGTAAATCAGAGGATCTTCCTTGTCGGCCACACGCAGGCGTCGGCCCGCGACGCGCGCTTCCCACTCGTGTTGTTCGAGCGCCCGCGCGGCGGCGGCAACGTCCTCGTCAACCGGATCATCCCATCCCGTCGGCTCGTCGCGCGGAACGAGAATGCGGGCACGCTCGATCTCGTCGTGCCTGCGGCCGCCAAACAGACGCGCCAGGAAACCGCGTTTGTGCCCGCGCGGAGCGGGTTCCTCGTCGGCGGCAACGGGCACGTCAGGCTTCGCCGGAGCAACGGGCTCCGCCTCGGCCACCGCCTGCTTCTTGCGGCGCGTGCTCTTCTTTGCCTCGGGAAGCGGCTCGGCCTCGGGCTCGGAGGCGTCCGACTCCTCAGTGCCCGAGCGCCGCACCTTTGCCACCATCGCCGAGATCGCGCTGTTCGTCGTCATCACCAAACCCACAAGCAGCAGCCCGCACAGCATCAACGCCGTGCCGACGCTGCCGAACTGACTGACAAGACCAAGGCCGCGATTCTCCACCAAAAAGACGCCGAGCATTCCCGCGCGCTCGAACGTCTCCGGGCGCGGTTCCTCGCCGCCGGCCCCCGGCAGCGCCAGCAGCCCCGAAATCGCCCAGACCGTAAAGAACAGCCCGAAAATCCGCATCGCCGACCAACGCCGCGTGCGCCCGATGAACATCTCGACGCCCAGCCAGATCACGGTGGCAGGAATCAGAAACGCCACGGGGAGCCCGAAGACGATCTTCAGTCCTTCGCGCATCCGCGCACCGAGCACGCCGACGGCGGACTCGCGCGTCCCCGCCACGAGGCAGACGAGCAAAAAGAGCCCGGCAAGCACGGCGAGCGAACCGAGCAGTTCGCGGCGCACCTCGCGGCGCCCAAAGGGGCGGTCGGTCTCTTCAGGGTCAAGCAGGCCCGGGGCAGGAAGTTGCGTCTTGGCTGGCATAGCGATCCGTTCCTCTCTGAGGGGGAGGGAGAGTCTTCCGGCCAGCCTGTCCGCATGGTGCGAACAACGGCAAGAAAAAACGGGGCACAACGCGCGGCATGCACGCCGTCAACCGCGCGCCGCGTCCGCCATCCGGCACAGCCCTTGATCCGAAGCACGACAGCCCGCAAATTCCCAGCCATGGTATCGTCCAATCCGAAAACGCTTGATAGTACGACCTGAATTTCATCACGGCGGCAAGCAGTCAATGGCATTGGATCCTGCAAGCGGCGAGTAGGGCCTCCTCCCGAAAAAACCGCTCCCCCCCGCCAGCCCCTTCTCCTAGTCTCTTTGCACCTCTTTCACGGCGCCCTGCGACCATCCCCCATGCCCTCGCCCAACGACCCTCCGCCAGCAACCGTCGCCGTCTCTGTTGTCCTTCTCGCCTACAACAGTGCCCGCTATCTTCCCGTCTGCCTCGACGAGTTGGCGCGCTCGCGTGGCGTCGATCTCGAAATCCTCGTCGTCGACAACGCTTCGCGCGACAATTCGGCCGCCCTTGCCCGGGCCCATCCAGCCGTGACTCGCGTCATCGAAACCGGGCGGAATCTCGGCTGCGCCGGAGGCAACAACGTCGGCTGGCGCGCTGCCACCCACCCCCTTGTCGTCTTTCTCAACCCCGACTGCTGCGTGGAACGCGACACCGTGCGAATCATGGCCGATGCACTGTTGCAGGACGACACAATCGGCATCGTCGGCGCACGCCTCTACTACCCCCACTCTCATCGCGTGCAACACGCCGGCGGAGTGCTGCATCCCAATGCCATGGCCGAGCACCCAGGGGTGAACGCTCTGGATGAGGGACAGTTCGACGAGGACAAGGACGTGGACTTCGTGACGGGGGCCCTTGTCGCGGTGCGCCGCGCGGATATCGAAGCGCTGGGTGGTCTGGACGAGGACTTCTTTCCGGCCTACTACGAGGAAACCGATCTCTGCTGGCGCCTGCGGGCCTCGGGGCGGCGCGTGCGTTATCTCTCTGCCGCCATCGGCTACCATTGGGAGTCGGTGGAGCTGGGTTTGTTCAGCCCTGCCCTCGTGCGGATGAGCTACCGCTCGCGCATGATCTTCGTCGTCAAGAATCTGCTCTGGCGGCGCTTCTTCACCGAGTTTCTCCCCTTCGAGACCCGCTGGTTCTTCGGCCCCTTTGCCCGCGGATTCCGCCGCCAGGTTCTGATCTCCTACGCCAGTGGAGCGTTCTTTGCGTTGCGTTGCCTGCTTCGACTCCGCCGGAGGCCCCGCGGGGTCCCCGCTCGTTTGCCTGCCCGCCCGCAGCAGCCCGCCACTACGACTGACCACCGATGAAGTCCTACCGCTCTCTCTGGCCCTATCTGCACCGCTATCGCTGGCGCTTCTTCTTTGGTTTTCTGTTCGTTCTGGCCACCAACTACGTGAACGTCCAGATCCCCGGCATCGTGGGCATGACGATCAACTCGATGACCGGGCACTCCGACCTGCTCGGGGACCTCGCCGTCATCGGCGTGTACATCGTCGCACTCGCCGGCATCAGCGGCGCCTTCCGCTACCTGATGCGCCGCGTCCTGATCGACACGTCGCGCGACATTGAGTTCGACTTCCGCAACGACATCTACGCGCACCTCCAGCGCCTCGACCCCACCTACTACGACCAGAACAGCACCGGCGACATCATGTCGCGCATGACCAACGACATCGACCTCGTGCGCATGATGCTCGGCCCCGCGATCATGTACACTGCCAACTCGATCGTCGTCCTTCCCTTGGTCCTCTACAAGATGGCCGCGATGGACTGGCGAATGACGGCCGCCGGGCTCGCGCCTCTTCTGTTGCTCCCTCCGCTGGTCAAGGCCTTCGGCTCGCGCCTGCACTCGCGCTCGCGCGAGCAGCAGGACAGCATGGCCGACCTCACCACCTTCGTGCAGGAATCACTCGCCGGCATCCGCATCATCAAGGCCTACGGCCGCGAGAACGACAGCGCCAAGCGCTTCCTCGACGAGAACGAAACCTACATCGACAAATCCCTCTCCGTGGCCCGCGTCCAGGCCGCCTTCTTCCCCTCCATCCGCCTGCTCACGGGCATGGGGATGCTCGCGATTCTCTTCGTCGGCGCCTGGCATATCATCAACGAGACCTCGGATTTCGGCACGCTCATGGCCCTCATCATGCTCTATGGCATGATTATCTGGCCGTTGATCGCGGCGGGATGGGTCATCAATCTGTACCAGCGTGGCAGCGCCGGCATCGACCGCATCAACGAGATCCTCCAGGCCGAACCCCGCATCTCCGACTCGCCCCAGGTCGTCGCGCCCGAAGACCTCCCCGACACTCTCGATATCGCGTTCAACAATCTCACATTCACGTACGACGGCGCCGGCAACCCCGCCCTGCGCAACATCACGCTCGACGTCCCCGCCGGCCGGACACTCGGCATCGTGGGAAGAGTCGGCTCGGGCAAGTCCACCCTGGTGCATCTTCTTCTGCGCCTGTATCCCGTCGAACGCGGCACGATCACCCTTGGCGGCATCGACCTCAACGACTGGCCGCTCGACGAACTCCGCCGCGCCGTCGGCATCGTCTATCAGGACACCTTCCTGTTCAGCGACAGCATCGCCGAGAACATTCGCTTTGGTGCCCTCGGCGATCTCGACGACGAACAGATCGTCCAGGCAGCCACCGCCGCCGACGTCCACAAGGACATCAAGGATTTCCCCAAGGGCTACGACACCATGCTTGGGGAGCGCGGCATCAACCTCTCCGGCGGCCAAAAGCAACGCCTCAGCATCGCCCGCTCGCTTGTGCGCAATGCCCGCATCCTGATCCTCGACGACTGCCTCTCCGCCGTCGATACGCACACCGAGGAAGCCATCCTTGGCGCCCTGCGCAGCGTCATGGCGGGGAGAACGACGTTTCTGATTTCGCACCGCATCTCCACCGTCGCCCTCGCCGACGAAATCATCGTCCTCGAAGACGGCGCCATCACCCAACGCGGCACTCACGAGCAGCTTGTCGCCCAGCCGGGCCTGTATGCCGACCTCCACCGCAAGCAGCTTCTGGAAGAGGAGGTGGAGGGCATTGTCTGAGAAAACACAAAAGCAAAAGGCACTCGAGAAGCGCCTCAAGCGACTCGGCCTCGACCTCCAGGACGAGGAGGTTCTCGAAAAAATCGAGGACTGGCGCCAGGTCAAACGCCTCTTCCACTACCTCGCGCCCCGCAGGAAGCGCGTGGCCGCCGCCGTTGCGCTCTCCATCCTGCTCTCCCTGCTCATGCTCGCCCCCTCGATCCTGACCCAGATCATGGTGGACAAGGGGATCTCGAAGGATGACTTCCAGGGCGTCATCTGGCTCTCACTCGGCCTGGTGGGCACCCAGCTCTTCATGGTCGTGATCGAGGCATTCACCTCCTACATGATCGCCCGCATTGGCCAGGAAACCATGCGCGATCTGCGCATGGACCTCTTTCGCCAACTCACGCGCCACTCCCTCGCCTTTTTCGACAAGAAGCCCGTGGGCTGGCTCGTCACCCGCATGACCTCCGACGTCAACGTGCTCAACGAGTTGTTCGCCCAGGGCGTCGTCGGCATCTTCCAGCAGATTTTCCTTCTCGCCGGCATCGTCATCGTTCTGTTCCTCTACAACTGGCAGCTCGCGCTCTGGTCGATGCTCGTCATGCCGCTGGTCTTCCTGCTCTCCTACTTTTTCCGCCGCGCGATCAACGTCTCCTACCGCCTCACCCGTCTGCGTCTCTCGCGCCTGAACACCCACGTGCAGGAGAACGTCACGGGCATGAGAACCGTGCAGGCCAACACGCGCGAGAGCCGCCAGTTCGGCATCTTCCAGCGCCTGAACGACCAGTACCGTGACGCCCACTACCGCAGCGTCTTCGCCTTCGCCACCTTCTTCCCGCTCATCGATTTCATCTCTGCCCTCGGACTCGCCCTCATCATCTGGCAGGGCGGGAAAATGTACCTCCAGGACTACCTCACCATCGGCGAGCTCATTCTCTTCGTCACGCTGCTCGAACGCTTTTTCTTTCCCATCCGCGACCTTTCCGAAAAGTTCAATCTCGTCCAGTCCGCCATCGCGGCAAGCGAGCGCCTCTTCAAACTGATGGACGAGAAGCCCGACGTGCAGGACCCCGTCGCCGCCACGCCCCACCCGGGCTTTCATCACTCCATCGAATTCCGCGACGTCTGGTTCGCCTACAAGGACGAGAACTGGATTCTCAAGGGCGTTTCCTTCCGCATCGAACGCGGCCAGAACGTCGCCATCGTTGGCCCCACGGGATCGGGCAAGACCACCATGATGTCGCTGCTCTGCCGCTTCTATGACGTGCAGAAGGGCGCGATCCTGATCGATGGCATCGACATCCGCGAGATGACCCAGCAGGAACTGCGCTCCAAGATCGCCATCGTGATGCAGGACGTTTTCCTCTTCAAAGGCTCGGTCGCCGAAAACATCAGCCTCGGCGACAAGACCATCGACATCGAACGCATCCACGCCGCCGCCAAAAACGTCGAGGCCGACACCTTCATCCGCCGCCTGCCCTCGGGCTACGACACCAACGTGCGCGAACGCGGCGCCACGCTCTCCGTTGGCCAGAAGCAACTTCTCTCCTTCGCCCGCGCCCTGGCCTGCGAGCCCGACATCCTCATCCTGGACGAGGCCACCTCAAGCATCGACACCGAAACCGAGAAGCTGATTCAGGCCGCCCTCGACCGCCTCACAGCCGGACGCACCTCGCTCATCATCGCCCACCGCCTCTCCACCATCCAGCAGGCTGACAACATCCTGGTCCTCCACCACGGGCACCTCAGCGAACAGGGCACCCACCGCCAACTGCTCGCCCAGGACGGCCTGTACCGCCGCCTCTACGAACTCCAGTACCGCGAACAATCGGAAGCCGAACCGGGTCTTCGCGGCTTGAATCCCGCCCCCGGCACCGCCTGAGACGGCTCGACTCGTCCGCCTGTTGCATAATTGCAACACGCGACATCGACAATGCCTGCCTTCGCAGGAATGCAACGCCCTAACTATTCCAAAGCCCCCCAAATCGGGAACTTTCCCGCGAAAAACCCCGAAAACACCGGAGTTTTCAATCTGGCACGCTAATCTCTAAGGGGATACTTGAGCAAGGCAGTAACAGAAGCGCAAAGTACGGTACGCCGGAAACGCGCTTCAGCAAGTACGGGAAAACAAGACCTCTGCATTAAGGAGAAATACCAAAAAACCCAAACATTAGCTCAGTCATGGTGGATTGAACCAAGGCGAGGCGAATCACCGGATAACCTCCGGGTATTTCCTTCCAAAATTCATTCCTTCGCTCCCGCAAGGGACAACTCCCCTCCCCAGGAAGAACATTCTTCCTCCAAGAAAAACCCACCTCCTCTCCCTCTCTTGGAAACCACCAGACTCCACCGGCTCCGCTCACGCGGAGCCGGTTTTCTTTTTCTCCCTCACCGCCCCTCCGGCGAGTACCACCCCTCCTCCTCCTGAATACGCCGCACCTCGCGCAGTGCCCCCACCACCCATTCCGGCGGCAGCACCAGCATACAGCCACGATTGAATCCGAAGACGATCAGCCGCACCACATGCGGGTTGCTCAGGTCCGCCACCCACTCGTGCTGGTACTCGCAGTACGGCAGCACCAACTCCCGGCGCCCTGTCTGGCGAACGACCAGCGAGTCGCGCGTGAAACGCACCTCACGCGCCCCCACCAGATGCAGCACCACGACCCCCACCAGCAGCGACAGCCCCAGCGTCAGCTCCAGCAGCCCGCCCGTCACCTGTTCGAAGCTCTGTGCCTTTGCACCGGCCCACATGAACAGAAAGCCGACCACAACAAGAATACCCGCCAGCCACGGCGTCAAAAGCACCGCGCGCCTCATTCCCAACGGCCAGCAATAAACCTGCGTCGAATTCCCTCCGGGCGCCGGAGGGCGTGGGTGTTTCGGGCGTCGGAGCAGCGGGGGGAGCATCGGGCGTCAGACCTTCCCTGAGTGCCCCGTCAGCCTTGGCCAACGCCCCCTAGCCATTCAATCGGAATGCGGAGTGGAGAGGTCCGGGCAGACCTCCCCCCCTCAGTACACCAGCAGTCCGTCATTGTCCACGACCGGGGCTGCTGAGAGATCAATGTCCACCGTCACGATGTCCCCCGCCGCGGGCAGGTTCACCACCACCGTTTTCGACGCCCCCCCGGGCCCCGTCACTTCGAGCGTCACTGGCCCCGGCGTCAGTTCCAGGATGCCGTACCAGCCGCTGCCGTCCGAATGCGTCCGCTTGGCCGGAAGCCCGGCAACCTGCACCACCGCGTGATCGGCCGGCGCGCCGTTCTCGATGATTGTCCCTTCGATTATCCCCTTCGTGGGGTTGGTGATCCAGGTGGCCACGGGGGGCTCGGCCCAATCAGGGAAGACTTGCTGGCGCACGGCGTCGTAGAATTGCGCCTGCGTCGCCCCGGCGGCGTTCGCCTCGCTCCCCCAATCGTAGATGCACATTCCCTCCGCGCCCGCGCCGCGAATGTAGAGCAACTGGTTCACAGACGCCTGCACGCTGCTTTGGAGGTAGGCGCCGATGCCGATGATGCTCCCGCGGATTTCATCGTTATCCAGCGACAGCTGCGTCCATCCCTGCAAGCGCCCTCCCACGCTGGAATCCGTCGTGTAGTTCATCAGCATGTTGTAGTCGAGAATCCCTTCCTGCAGCCATCCCCGCCAGTCCTGGAAGACCCCCGCGTAGGCCGAGGAACTCTCGTAGTCGTCGTAATCGTAGCCCCAGTTCACTGTGTCGGCCGTCAGCACAACTTCCGGCCGCAGCTTCTTCATTTGCACGTACAGCTTCTTCACTTCCAGCGTCACGCACTCGCGCCGCCACGCATCCCAATCGGGATCGGAGCCATCGGGCTGCCCCGTCTTCCCCGTGAAGGCGTTGAAGCGCGCCACGCTGACGGGATTGTAGCCCCACTCCCCGGAGTACTCGGGGTAACGGATGTAGTCCAGGTTCACGCCATCGATGTCGTAGTTCCTCATGCAGTCCAGAATGACCGCTATGTTGTGATCCACCGCGCCGGGATGGCCGGGATCCAGGTACTTGTTCCCCGAAGCCGTCAGCTCGCCGAGTGAGTTCGACATCTGGTACTCGGGGTGCTGGGAGAGCACGTGCGTGGGAGCCAGCGTTTCGCTCTTCGAGATGCGGTGCATCACGAACCAGGCGTGAACCTCCACGCGCCTTTTGCCGCCCGTCGTGTCATGCGCCAGGTCGATCAGTGTCTGGAGCGGATCAAACGTGCTACCGCCCGAGATGTTCGTCGCGCGTGGCTCGATGGAGGAGTTGTAGTACGCGTCGCCGATCTTGCGCACTTCGGGAACGACCACGTTCATGTTCGCATCGCGCAGCGTCTGGATCAGCGTCTCCGCCTGCGAGGCATTCAGAAAGCTTGTGTTCCAGCTGTCCGCCCACACGGCCCGGTACTCCCGAGGCACGAAGGACGAATCCAGAATCGGGACCGACTGCGGCGTGCCGCTCGTCTCGTGTCCGTCCGCGTCGGTGGCCACGAACCAGCAGGACACTGTCTGGCCAGCGGCAAACGACGGCAGCGCCGCCGCCCAGATGTCGTCGCCCGCGAGGCCGTCGCCGCTCTGGCCGTCGTCGTAAGCCTCCACGCTCCCCGAAAGCCCCGAGGGGAGCGCGAGGTATTGCAGACGCACACCCGTGAAGCCGCGATCCTGGCGAATCGCTACCTGCACCGTCACGATGTCCTGCTCTGTCGGCTGCGACGGAAAGAAAACCGGCTGGCCAACATCCGGCCCCGAGATCACTCCGGTGGAGCGGAAGATGATCGCGTCGGAAATCACCGCTGTGTAGTCGCCATGCGAGTTGTCGAGCATCACCGAGCCCGTCGTCCCCGTATTGAAGCGAAACTCGCCGAGCGACACTTCCGTCATCGCATTGCCCGTCATGTCGACCGTCACCGTCGAGACGCCATCGGCATGCGTGATCGTATAGCGCGCCGCTGTCGGGCGGTTCGATCCCGCCCGGAAGACCGTCGCCACTTCATACGTCCCCTCGGCGGTGATCGTCGGCGTCCACGTCGCCGTTGCCGCAGACTCGTTCCCCCGGCAATAGCGGTAAATCCCGCCATTGTAGCCCGTCGTGCTGCTCGTCCGCCAACTTCCCGTCTCCACATAGGGCAATTGATTGAAGCCCGGCGCCGAGGCATCGTTATCGACGACGATCTCGAGCCCCCGCGCGGCCGTCGTCAGAAGCCCCAGACACAACATCATGGCGCACAGCGCCCAAAAACGTCTGTTCGTCTTCATCAGTCCCCCATATCGTTGACAGAATCAGGAAGCAGTTCCCCAACCGGAGAGAGTTCTGGATCAAGCGCTTGCGTGTGTCAGCCGGAATGCGGGCCCACCAAGCGCAAAACAAACATTTCCGGCCCCTGCCAGCTTGACAATCACCAGAACCTGCCCCCCATCCTTGAGGGCATCCCGCACAGCAAACGAGCCATGCCCGCACAGCGGTACGGGTACAGACCTGAAAACCGAGAATTGAAGACTCTCTCATGACCACCGTCCTCATCGCCGTCGCCTCCGCTGTTCTTTACCTCGTCGCCTACCATACCTATGGCCGGTGGCTTGCCCGCAAAATCTTCCAACTCGACCCCTCGCGTCCCGTACCGTCGCAGGTGCACGAGGATGGCAAGGACTACGTGCCCAGCCCGCGCTCCGTCGTCTTCGGGCACCATTTCACGTCCATCGCCGGCACCGGCCCCATCGTCGGCCCCGCCATTGCCGTCTTCTGGGGATGGCTTCCCGCTCTGCTGTGGGTCCTGTTCGGCAGCATCCTGATCGGCGCCGTCCACGACTTCGCCTCTCTCGTCATGAGCCTGCGCAACCAGGGGCGCACCATCGGCGACTACTGCGGCGACATCATCAATCGGCGCGTCCGCATCCTCTTCCTACTCATCATCATGTTCGCGCTGTGGATCGTCATCGCGATCTTCGGGCTCGTCATCGCCAGCGTCTTCAAGATCTTCCCCGCCTCCGTCTTCCCGGTCTGGACCCAGATTCCCATCGCCGTCGCTCTCGGCATCTGGATTTCCAGGGGGGGGAATCTCAAGCTTGGCGGCATCGTGGCGCTGCTGCTGATGTACCTGACGATCTGGCTCTCCTCCACGTTTCCCGCCTTGCAGTTCGCCGTGCTCGATCCCGGCGCCGCCGCTCCGGGGGGCGGGCAGACGAGCTTCGGCCTCTCGCACCTCTCCGGCGTCGGCTTCTGGACGATCCTGCTGCTCATCTATTGCTACATTGCCAGCATCCTCCCGGTCCAGACGCTCCTCCAGCCCCGCGACTACATCAACTCGCTGCAACTGATCGTCGCCATGGGCCTGCTTTTCCTGGGACTTCTCGCCGCGCGGCCCGAGATGGTCGCCCCCGCCGCCCGGCTCACCGACGCCACGGGTTCCGCCCCGCTGCTCTTCCCCTTCCTCTTCATCACGATCGCCTGCGGGGCGTGCAGCGGCTTCCACTGTCTGGTCAGCAGCGGGGTCAGCAGCAAACAGCTCAAGAGCGAGGGCGACGCCCAGTTCGTCGGCTACGGCTCCATGCTGCTGGAAGGAATGCTCGCCGTCCTCGTCATCATCGCCTGCACCGCCGGACTCGGCATGGGGTCGGACAAGGGGCTTCTCGGCGCCGACGCCTGGAACGGCCAGTACGGGCTCTGGCAGGAGGGCCTTGGCGCCTCGCTCGCCGCCTTCATCCCCGGCGCCGCCAACATGATGGAGCGCATCCCCTTCGTCACCCACGACTTCGCCCGCGCCGTCATGGGCGTCTTCGTCGCCAGCTTCGCCGCCACCACGCTCGACAGCACGACCCGCCTGCAACGCTACGTCATCAGCGAACTCGGCAACAGCATCAACGTGCGCGCCCTGATGAACCGCCACGTCGCCACCGGCATCGCCGTCCTCACCGGCCTCGTCCTCGCCATGTTCGACGTCTTCCGCGCCGACTCGCTCCTCGAAGGCCTGAAGACCGGTGGCAAGGGCGGCCTCGTCATCTGGCCCCTGTTCGGCGCCACCAACCAGCTGCTCGCCGGCCTCGCCCTGCTCGTCGCCACTGTCTGGCTCTATCGCAAAGGCAAACCGATCTGGCTCGCCGCCTTGCCCATGGTTTTCATGCTCACCATGACGGGCACCGGCCTCGTGCTCAACCTGCGCACCTACCTGCTCGCCGAGAAAAAGGACTGGCTCCTCATCCTCGTCGGCATGGGTGTGCTCGTCCTCCAGACGTGGATGATCGTGGAAGCAGCCACCTACCTCTGGCGCCTGCGGGCCCGCAAAGCCCAGGGCATCGCCCTGCCCGAACTCGTCGAATCGGCATAGGGCAGAGAGCAGTTCTCAACTCTCAGTCCTCAGTCTTTGGTTCGGGGTTCGGGGTTCGGAGTCAGGACGGCAAAGTACAGGACGTTCTTCAAATCCCCGAGATCAAGGCGTGCTCTTGTCCGGCCGTAGCCTTGGCGAAGGCTGACGGCCGAGGCGAGGGAGGCGTGGCGGCGCTACGTTGACCGAGCCGAGTGCCGATGCACAACACCGGGATCGGGGACTTTGAGAACGTCCTGCTCTACTCACACGGCGTCAGGCCCAGCCACTTCTGGAAGATTCCCTGCGCGTCTCCGGCGGTAACGAAACCATCGCCGCCCGGAGGGCAGACATCCGCTGAATCCATGTCCGCACCGGGAGGACACGCTCCAATCGAACAATCGAAAGCGTCTTCTGCGTCGGCCGGGGTCACGCCGCCGTCCTTGTTCACGTCGCCGCTGGCCAAGGGTTTCTCGATCAGGACGTAGTACCCCTTCGACCACACGACGCCGCCGATGCGCTTCTTGCGCGTGTCGATCAACGGGTGCTGGGATTCGGTCCACGGACCTTCAGGAGTTTCGGAATAGTAGAGCCGCAGCCGCGCGGGATTAAGCCCGGCGACCTCGGAGTCGAGGTACTTCAGCGTGATGTTGGCACCATCCCACCCCGGGCGGTCCCACTCGCCGATCCAATGGACCGATGCCGCCGGACCGGGGAGGTTCGAGAGGCCGTCAAGATTACGACGGATGGTCACCGTCATCAGACTCGCGTTGCCATTCCCGTCGTCGCCCGAGCCGAACTTGATCCAGAAGCGGGACAACGGGATTGTGTGATGCATGCCACCAAGCATCCCAACAGCCCTGCGCGGCGCATTGCCTGGCGCAATGTACGCCTTGAATGTGGCGGAAGGAACGAGATCGCCACCGAAGAGAAGATAGGCTTCTCCCTGATTCGTATTGCGAGCCGTCAACAGTAGTTCGCGTGTGCCATTTCCATCGAAGTCGAATCCGCTTCCCTCAATCAGCAATATTGATTGATTGGAGATTCCCCTTACAAGAGATCCATTACTTCCATCCAGATCTGAGAGCAAGACTGGAGAAGTCTGAGCAGTTGCCGACTCCAAATTCAGCAAATATACCTCTCCTGTAGAGAATGTACCTGACGCGTTTTCATCTTCGGCCTGAGAGGCGGATATGGCCATTCCGAGTTCTCCCTGACTGTAGAAGCTTGTGAATTCAACAGAGCCGCCAGAAGCATCGCTATAATCAATGCCCCAGAATACCTTTATGTTGTCTGAGCCAAAGTCATCCAAGTAAACCTCAGGAGAGATCTGTCCTCTTGAACGGATTAGGAAGGTTTTTCCAGCCATCTGACGATCTTCCACCGCGGCGAAAGCAGCCCCGATACCAAGCTCATTGACGCCATCCACATCCGTATCCCCGGATCCCATTGAGTTGCCAACATACCAACCCGTTCCGTTCTCCTCCCTGCCCCTGATCGTGTATCCATCTTTACCATCTAGTAACGAGAGATCCCATTCTTCTCCGTAGTTACTACGGCTTCCGTACAAAACGTTCACTGCTCCGGCCGAGTGAGGAGAGGTATTAGCCACGATTGGATATCCAATTAGGAAATCATCGATTCCGTCACCATCTATGTCGGACGCAGCGCGAATTCGCACCGACTCATCGTAATAATCTCCGTTGTGGGAACAATTAGTTAACTTGGTGTGCTCCCCCGCGCCCAATGTAGTCATCTGAACCACTGGCTGCCAGCCTCCCGCCCTCCCATACACGATCTCAACGCTCGGGTAGTCGGGATTGTCTGGCGTTCCGTTGCGATACGTCACCGCGATGTCATCAAACCCATCGCCGTTCACGTCACCAATTCCCGCGCCACCCGTCAGCCTGCCGTCAGCGCGGTCGCAAACCAGCGTGGAAACCAGGCTGAAGCCATCCTGCCCGTCCATTTCGCTCAGTTCCAATACAGCGGGAAAGTTGGGACGTCCGAAAACAACGGAAACCGAACCATCAAAAGGTAGTTCGCAGAATCCATCGCCGAGAGACCCGATGAGGAAGTCGCTATACCCGTCACCATTGAAGTCCCCGATACCCGATAGCGCCCTCTCGGCAGCATGGGACTGCTCTGTTCGCCCCTCGACGATGAAACCGTTCGTCCCATCAAGATTCTCCAGGCGAAACGTCGCGGGCCATGGCCCCGGATGCCCCAGAATCACATAGACGCGCCCACGAGTCGTTGCGCGGGGCGGAGTCGTCGTCCAATCGATAGTCGCCTTCCCCACCGCGCCGAGGGCAAAATCCTCGTACCCGTCTCCATTGACATCGCCCACTCCCGCAGCGGTCCGCGCGGCTCCACCGCCCGCACCATCAGAACCGGGAACGCCTTGAAACCGTACTCCCGTCGTCCCGTCCAGTTCATCCAGACGCAGGGGATGTGGGAACTGCGCGTGCGCCACGCCTCCGACCAGCACCATCGCCGCTGCCAGTCCCACCGCCCGCGCCATGCCCACGGCACCGCGTTTCGTTTTCATCGAGAGCCTCCCTCCCACGCACTGCCCATAGCATAGGACATCGCGGCACGGGTGTCAGGGGGAAATGTTGGACCCCTGCCGGGGTCCGGGTCTGGGGATGGGCCCGGTTCCCCGCGTTGAAACACGGGGCTATTGATGTCGCGTCCCTGCCGGGACGCCGGCGCCGGTCTACCCTGTCGTTGCTTCTTCTGCCGGAAAAACCCCGAGGGACGGAGCGCGTGCTTTCAGAAAGGGACCGGCCGCGACGCGGCCGAAGATGGGTAGCCGGGCGGTGAGCGAAGCGAACCCCCGGAACACGGCCAGTATCACCCCGCGCCCCGAAGGGTTCGCCACAACAACGGTCGATTCTTGCGTCCCGTCAGGACGCGGCAACAAACACGCCGCCAACCGTGGGACTCGCTGCGCTCGCCCCACGGCTACCCGGATTCGCCCCTGTCGGGACGACAAGGTCCGCACTGGGAAGACGTTCCTTGCAAGGCAACGCCTCTCCCCCTCTCTCCCAACGAATACGAACCCGGGAAGCGCCCTGCCATTTCTTCCCCCCTGCGTCTCTCCGGCCAGTCGGTCTCCGGAGAAGCCCTCCGGTCCCTGTGGAATCGCCGAAAACCGCCTCGCTTCTTCCGCCGCCCCCCCTTCCTCCTTGATCCGTGGGGGCCCGTGGGGACACTGGGCAGGAAGCTGTCTCCCCCCACGGCGCGGGGGAGTAGGGATAATATGACTCTGGTCAGGAAAAAGGAGCTGTACCGGCGGACGATCGATTCGCTGGAGGCCTCCTGCCGCGCGCATCCCAACAACCCCAAACTGCTGAGGCAGTTGGCGCTTTCCTATTTCACCGCCGGCTACTTCAACAGCCGCGCCTTGGCCGTCTACGAGAAGGTCAGCGAACTCTATCCCGGCGACATGCGCATCCAGCGCGCCATGGCCAACGGCTACATGGTCAGCCAGGGAGAGGCGCTGCTGCGCGACGCACCGAGTCTGGAGGACATCGACCAGGAGAGCCTGGCGCGGTCCGTCGAGCGCCTGAGCGCGCTCTCGACCGAGTTTCCCGATTCGCCCGACGTGCACCGCGCCGTCGGCGATCTCCAGCTCATCCGCGGCGAGTATTCCGACGCCCTGCGCCACTATCGCTCGGCCCTGGCCCTGGGGATCGAGGAAATCGATCCGATCTGCGCGCACTTCGAGACGCTCGACCACCTGTTTTCGATGCCGCCGAACGTCGTGGCGTTTTTCGCGGAGTTGTACCAGCGCATCGGCCGGGCGGACAAGGCGCACCGCCTGTACCGCCGCCTGATCGACGAGGGCGATGTCGCCGAGGAGACCCTGCGCGCGTACTTCTCGTTCCTGAGCCGCCGCATCGAGTCGCTGAAGCACAGCGAGTCGGCGATGCACCAGGCGGCACTGGAACTCTGCCAGATTTCCATGATGCTCTCCGAGGAGGAGGAGGCGCTGAGCTGGGCGCTGAAGATGCCCGCCGAGGTTCTGGCGCAGAATCCCAAGCTGGTGAAGAAGCTGGCACGCCGGCTGATCGACAAGGGCGACTACCGCCTGGCCTTCGACTATCTGGGCCAGATTGAAATGGATCAGGAGGTGAAATCGCTGATCAACGAGATCGCCGTGGTGCTGGAACAGCGCGGCGAACTCGACACGGCCGTCTATCTGCTGCAATACATCAACGAGCACGACATCGTCTCGGGCGGAAAGCGCCCGCCCGCCAGGGAGAAGACGCCGCCTCCCGAGGCGGGAGAGGAAAAGCCCCGCCGGTCGCAGGAATGGGAAATCGAAATCAACACCGAGATGCAGCTCGCCGAACTGCATTGGCGCAACCGGCGCTGGAAGCAGGCCTTCGACGCCTATCTGCGCGTGCTGGAAATGGGCTTCGAAGACTATCGCTCCATCCTCGAACCGCTGGACTCGCTGATGGACCGCATTCCGGATGTCTCGGAGGCCCAGCTGGCGTTTCTGGCGAACTTCTTTGCCGAGCGACGAGACTGGCGGCGCACGTTGTACTACGCCGAGCGGGCCCTGTTTCTTGACCCCACGCTCGACGACATCCGCGCGCGGCTCATGCAGGCGTGCGAGCAGATTCTCCTCGGCGATCCCGACGCCTGCGAAGTTCGGCTCAAGCTCGGCGACATGCACCTGGAGAAGGGCAACTTCGAGCGCTCGATGAAGGAGTACCGCAAGGCGTCCTCCTACCCCGAGTTCAGCATGAAGGCCAACCGCCGGATTGCCGTCGCCCTCTCGCGCGCGGGCGACACGAAGGCGGCCTTCGAGAAGTTCCAGGAACTCCCCGTGCTCGAAACGGAAGACCTGGAGCACCTGTACGATCTGATGATTTCGTTCCAGAACGCCGAGCAGTGGCGTCTGGCGCTGGAGGCCGCGCAACTCGTCCGCGACTTCGACCCCAACTTCCGCGACATCGAACAAAAGATCGCCGACATTGAGGCGCGCATCCAGGCCTCGGGCGATGCCTTCACCGTCGATCCCAAGATGAAGGAACTGATTGGCGACCACGCCATCGGCCGCTATCGCTATCTTGCCAAGATCGGCTCGGGCGGCATGGGTGTCGTCCACAAGGTGCTCGACCTGAAGACGAACACCGAAGTCGCCATGAAGATTCTGCGCGAGGGGCTGAGTTCGAGCGACAAGGCCATCGACCGCTTCTTCCGCGAAGCCCGCATCGCCGCCACACTGCGCCACCGCAACATCGTCAACATCCTCGACTACAACATCTCCAACACCTACGGCCAGTCCTACATCGCCATGGAGTTCGTCGACGGGCCGTCGCTGCGCGACATCGTGGAGGACAAGTTCGCGGAATCCATCGAGATCGATTCCGACTACATGCTGCAAGTCACCGAGTGGATGATGCAGGTGTGCGATGCCCTGAACGCGACACACCAGAAGGGAATCATCCACCGAGACATCAAGCCGGACAACATTCTGCTCGGCCAGGGCAACGTCATCAAGCTGACGGATTTCGGCATCGTCCACATCGAGGAGGCGACGTTCACCCCGACGGGCGCGCTGATCGGCACGCCGCGCTACATGTCCCCCGAGCAGGTGCACGGCGGACGCATCGACGCGCGGTCGGACATTTACTCCGTCGGCATCATCATTTACGAAATGCTGATCGGCTCGCCCCCGTTCATCTCCGGCGACATCAGCTACCAGCAGGTCAACGTGCTCCCCACAAACCCGCGCGAAATCTGCGAGCGCGTCCCCGCCGACCTCGACGCGATCGTCACGCGATGCCTTGAGAAAAACCCCGCCGACCGCTTCCAGACGGTGCTCGATCTCAAGAGCACACTGGAGCTTTGCTTCGTGCAAAACGGCGGCAACCCCGACCGCCTCAATCCGCAGTCGCGCCAGGCCGTCCTCCCCCTGCTCGCTTCGTCCACCGAAGTCGCCACGCTGGCGAGCCTGCGTTCCTCCGAAACCGCCATCCGGCGCCACCTCGTCCAGCGCCCCACCGACACCGAGTTCGAGAGCGAACTCGACATGGACGACGCTGGCGAGAATCAGGACCGCACCGACCGCATGGCCCGCCCTGCATCGACGATTCAGGCTTCCTCGCCCGTTCCGCATACGACGATCGACGAGAACACTCCGATACCCGAGAAGCCCTCCGCTCCGCCCTCAAGCGTCGATCTCCCCTCCGGGCTCGACATCCCCCAGCAACCCGAGCCACGCCGCGTGCTGGAGACCGATTTCGACCTGGGCGACGAGCACACGCCGCCAATGGACCAGAAACTGGAAACGGATTTCGACTTGGGGACGGGCATCGAGGACGCCCCACTTGCCCCACCCCCGCCGGCACAGGATGAACCAGGTGACCTAGATTCGCTGGACATCGATTAAGGGGAGCGGTGTTGGATTTTTCCGATCAAGCACACGGAGAGGAGCGGCTTTCCGCCAGATTGACCGAGCGGGTGCTCGCCACCGCTTGCCTTCTCCTGTTCCTGCTGCTTGCTCTTGTTCTTCTTTGCTTTCCCTACGGCGCGGATCAGGCCATCTTTGCTCTGATTGCACGTGGCCTTCTCGCAGGCCAGACGCTGTACGTCGACGTTTGGGACGTCAAGCCACCCGGCACCTTTCTGTTCTACATGCTCTCCCAAGCTCTCTTTGGAACGTCCACTCACGGGATTCGAATCCTGGAGCTTGGTTGCCATGTGGCGTTTGGAGTCGGCTCGTTCTTTCTACTACGCCGCCAAACGAGCTACCTGTCCTCCCTCATAGCAGCGACGCTGGTGCTGCACGCGGCAGTGCTTTCTGGGTACTGGCACACCGCCCAGTCTGAAGTGTTCGTAGGCTTTCTACTGTTCGGCGCAATGGCGCTCCTGTATCCGGAGCTTCAATCGGGATCGCCCAAGCCCCCCCCCGAGGCCAGAGGCCGCATCCTGATTGCAGGTCTCGCCGTTGGCCTGTGCGGCTTGATCAAGCCCTTCTACGTGCTGCCCGGGTTGATCTGCCTGGGGTGGGCGTGCGTGGCGCATCGCAGGGGACATGGGACTTCAGAAGCCGTGCGTGCCGGCGCCTGGGGGGCGTTGGGCATCATTGCGCTCCCCGCACTCGTCTTTGGGATTCTTGCACTTCAGGGAGGCATTCCGGCGTTTCTCGAGACGTTCTTCGGTGTCGCCGTTGAACTGGCAAAAGCGGGCTTTGGGGGCATGGCCTTCGGGGACACCTTTTTCCAGGTAATCCGCTATGTCTTCTTGTACTTCCCTCCCCCGCTGCTGATCGGCTTGTTCGCCTACCTGTATCTGCACGGCAGTTCGAGCGCTCCCGACGGCCGCTTTCTCGCCCTGTTCCTCCTGTCGATGATTCTCGTCATCGCCATCCAGGGGAAGTTCTATCCGTATCACTATCAGGTCATGCTTCCCGTTCTCGGGTTCCTGGCGGCTCTGGGCTGGTGGGAGCTCCTGCAACGATGCCCCGGGGGAATCAAGCGGCTGGCGCTCGCTCTTGGCCTCTTCGCTTCGTTCTTCGTTTCTTCCTGGGAAGATTATCAGCGCAACGGGTCTTGGACGCGCACAGCCGGTGAAGTCATCTCCTCATTGTTTATCGACGGGCAGGGGGCTGACGAAATTCAGGCGTTCGATACATGGCCCAGTTCGCGGCAGGACCTGCGGGAAGTGAGCGCCCTCATCCGCAATAACACCCGCCCAGAGGACCAAATCCAGGTTCTGGGATTCGATCCCCTGGTCTACATCGACTCCGGCCGGGATTGTGCCACGCGCTTTCTCTCGACGACCCCGATCAGGTTGAGTGCCCTGCAGGACAAGTGGACGCCGCGGTTGATCGCCGAAATGGAAGCCAACCCACCCGCGGCCCTTATCGTTCCCCTGAACGACAGAATGGGCTGGACGCTGGACAATAACCTTTCCAGCGCCGAGGTGCTGGAGCAAAGCCCTGCACTGCAGGCTTTCGTGGCCACAAAATACGAACTCCTCCATGAGTCGGATGCTCACATGGTATTCGTGCGGAGGAGGCCTTGAGGGCGAAGGAGAGTGGACACAGAAGACTACGAGTTTCCGCAAGAGTGATGATGTGACAGATTTCGTATCCTGCTCAAGTAAGACGCTAACGCTCCTAGCCATTTCGAGTCGTAGATCGCTTCTGGCACTCGTAATTCATGAAGCCCTGCACACAAAATACTTTGTCTATTGTCGCCCCTCAGGATGGACGCTAGGTTTCTGGCCAGTTTTGGCTGAGGGGGCATGCGCGGGACGTTTGAGAGCCGTTCCTTTATGTAAATCAAGCCCACTGAATAGCGAATGGAGTACCGTTCTATGTGGAATCGCCGCCCAAAAGAAAACCCCGAGACGCAGGCAATTCGCGAGCGTATGCAGGCAGTGGCAGCACAGCATGGCCCTTGGACAGGGCACAACATCAGGCTTGCCGAAAACGTCTATACAATTCGCAACGAGGTGATGGGGTTAGGACTCAGGGCCCGCCGTTTCCTCCAAGTTACAGCCGACATCCTTGGGAAGCCTTTCTCTGAGCTTCGCGTCCTAGACCTGGCATGTTGTGAAGGGTACTACGCGATCGAGTTTGCTCTTAAGGGCGCCCAGGTTGTTGGTATCGAAGGGCGCGATGTCCACGTGGAGCGGGCCAACTTTGTCCGTCAAGAAATGGGGCTGCAAAACGTCGAGTTCTACGTGGACGACGTCCGGAACTTGAGCCGTGCCAAGCATGGGACTTTTGACGTCGTGATCTGCGCCGGAATCCTGTATCACCTTGAGGCTCCTGATCTCTTCGAGTTTCTTGAGTCCATCGGAGAGGTTTGCAGCCGCCTGGCCTTCTTCGAGACCCATATCGCGCTCGCAAGCGAAACCTCGCGTCAGTACAAGGGCCGCACGTACTGGGGCTCTGAGTTCCGCGAGCATGAGGAATCACTTTCTCCGGATGCACGCCGCGCGAATCTTTGGGCTTCCCTTGATACTCCGACAAGTTTCTGGTTCAATCGCAGATCGCTAAACAACGCCATTAATTCTTCTGGTTTCTCATCGGTTCTTGAATGTCATCTCCCCGCCACCTTTGAACCGGATGACCGGATTTGCTTTGTTGGGTTAAAGGGAAAACCCGTCAAGGTAGAAGCCACCCATCCTGGATTTAATGACATCCCGGTCGGATGGCCAGACACAAAATAGGCCATACAACCTACAGTTTCGTCATGACACTCACTTGATCGCTCTTTCAATGGTACGTGCTTACCCGCATTCCCATGATGGAAGCACGAGTCCTCGCACGCGCCTGCTTGGATTCCGGCCGCACAAGCGGCGCCGGGGTACAGCACGTCTATACTGATCCCGAAAAACTCCAGTTGATCACCGCCATTTTGCCGCAGCACCGCGCCATCGAAACTCTGTCGACTGTTCCTTGCGGTTGCTATTCAGCCCTTCTCAGGTTTCCCGGACGTCCTTGCCCCCGGTTCGCTGTTCCGTTCATTGCGACCGTAGAGGACTTTCACCTCCAAGAAGTCAGGTTATGCCTGGTGTATTAAGCAAGGAGGCCGACTCTTGCGAGCCGGCCTCCAAGTTGTTGGTCGAGGGTTAGGAATTACTGGCAGATCTGCGCGTCCGGCAGGTTCGGACGATCGTAGCTCGTAATGACGACGCGATTGATTTCAATCGTGCCGGCGTCGAGCGTATCATCCAAGTACGTACCAACGACCTCTGTGCGCCAGTCGGTCGGGAACGACCAGAACTGAACGAACGGACGAACGTCGATCGTGCTGCCTGTGCGGATCATCGGTTCCATCACCGCCGTGAAGCGCTTCGGAGCCGTCGTAATCGCATTGGTGGACGGAATGACACTGCCGACGTCTTCCGCGTCCGTACGATTCCAACCGCGGAATTCGATGTAGGACACACGACCCTGCGTAATCTGACGAACGGGGCTGGACTGCAAGAGACCAGTCTCACCGTAGACGTCAGTCCTGAAGCCGACACGAACAACAGGCAGGTGGTTGTTGGTTGTCGAGCCCTGAGGCGAGGACAGCCATGCATCCACGAACAGGATCTTCTCGTTCGGGATGTCAGCAACGATTTCATCCGCAGTGCTGTCCGGTGCAAAGTTTACCGGATCCTGACGGAGGACATAGCCACGGGTATCCCACTCACCGGTTGCGTTCTCTGTCCCAGCTGACAAGCTCATCGAGAGCTTGTTAGCTGCGAAAACGCCACTCGGGTTGCGGTTGGTGTTAGCAACACCGCCACTGATGAATGTGCCGGGACGGAACTCCCAGTCACCAGTTGTGACGCTGGCAGCCTGATCGAAGCGCGTGAAGGGAGCTGCGCCCGAAGGAGCAGTCGTGCCGTCACCCGGCGTCATGCTGTCGTTACCAGCGTTCAGCTCGATCGTCTCGCCATCAAGGTCGGCACGGTCAAACGAGAAGACCTCGATCTTTTGCAGGTCGAGACCGTAATCGGAGGCGCCTTCCGTGTAGAAGCCACCGCCCGTGCCCTGATAGAAGTCGAAGGTGTCGAACATGAAGCCGATTTCGGAACCGCTCGGCGTGTTGAGCGGGGCGTAGTAGTAGGAACGATGCTCCTGCACGCCTGCACCAACGATGCCGTTCGCGCCCGGAGCCGGAAGAACGTCATGCGCCTGGCCGAGACCATACGACGTGTTCTCGCCAACGCGGAAGCGGACGTCCGGCAGCTGCGGGGAGGTAGCCGACTGTGTAGCCGCCTGCACCTCAACCGTCCAACGGATCATGTAGACCGTGTCGGCGGTGATCGGAACGGTGGTCTTCGGAGCAGCTTCGATGTCACGACGCCAAGACTGCCAAACGGCAAACTGGGGAGCCTTGGTGGTATCCGTCGTACCCGCATTGCCCGGCGACGCGTGTGTAAAGACACCCAGCGCGGCGGTCGGGGACTCGGTGACGGCAACATTGCCGAATCCAACCGAGCTCGTAACAGAGCCTGTTGGCGTAGGGGTCAGGATCGGCTGCGTCGTGGCTGTCCAGTTGCCCGAGAAGGCTGTCGGACGGGTTGTGAGGTTCTCCGACACATCCGGAAGGCCGGCGAAGCTGTTGGTGTTCCACCAGCCAACGAAGTCGTCCACGCACTTCTCGGGCGTGAAGATCGATGTCGGCACGGAGAGGATATCGCCCTCGTCGCAGGCCGTATCGTTGGTGGTGATGACGCTCATGGACTTCATCGAAACTTCAGCTGCTGCGGTGCCAGGATTGCTGCTGGCAACGTAGAACTTCAGCAACGCGTAGTCCGTGAAGGCGCCGCCCGGATCGGGACCGGGGCTGGTGCCGTCGCCGCCGGAGCGGATCTGGTCAACAAACGTCAGAACGTTGTCGTTCTGCAGGTCGCCGACCGCATTGTTCAGAACCGTGTCGCGGTCGATCGTGCCGCCAGCATCATACGCGAGCGAGCCATTGATGGCAATGGCGCGCGCCGAAGCAGTGCGGGCAGCTCCCTCGGCGCCACTCGCATCCGAAGCGAACTCCTCGAACAGGAAGTTAACCTGATCGAGAGTGCTGTCGCCCGGAAGAGAGTAGTCAACGAGGTCGATCGCATCCGTGAACAGGTAACGGTTCTCGGTTGCAGCAGTGAGGACGGTACCTCCGTCGTAAGGAACGCCGCAGGTAAATGTCCCATCCTTGGCTTTGTCGGTGATGATCACGGTGGGCAGGTTCTTGAGCGTAGGACCCGCCGCGAAGACACTACCACTGAGCAAGGCAGCGCCGACAACACCCAGGGTTGTACGGGTGAACCCTTTGTGCATGCGGATGTTACTCCTTTCCCAACATTTTGACATACTTGCCCCGTAGGGACTTTTGGAAGAGCAGGGGGTGCACTTCACCAAATCGTTTGGCAAACCTTCGCAGTACCTCCTGAGTCTGTTCGTTGGTGTTGGAATCATTGTACGATCACACTAATCCATTCGACAACACGTCGGGCGTAGTGCTCCCACGTGTGGATAGAGTATAAGAGCCGTTTCGAGGCGGCCGTCAACTGCTATTGGCGCTTCTAACGCTTTCCTCTCTCTTCCCCGGCTCTTTCTCTTTGACCCCATAGATGTAGGGCACTCGAAGGCAGCTGTCAACTGGCATCGGCTGTTTTTCACGGCCTGCCCCCCTGATTCCGAGATCAGGGAGCGGCCTGCATCCCTCTCAGGCGCACCAGCCACTGTTCGGCCTCGGCTGAACGCGCTCCACCAAGGCGGAGATATGTCTCCAGCGGCTCGATGACCTCCCCGGCAGGCGCCCCTTCACCTTCCAGGGCGAGAGCGAGATTCAGGTGCGCGGGCGCAAAACGGGGCTCGGCCTCGACGACCTGACGGAGCAGCGAAACGCTCTCGCCATAGGCTCCCCGCGTAAGCTCAAGGGCAGCCAGATTGTTGAGAACCTTCAAGTTGGACGGATCCAGCGAACGCGCCTGGGCATACAGCCGTGCCGCCTCGTCCCATTCTCCTGCTTCGACGGCCGCGTTGGCCCAGCGAAGATAAACGTCCGCATTCTCCGGGGCGAGCCGCGCGGCTTCCGCGAATTCCTCCATCCCCGTGCCGATCCGTCCGGTCTTCACCAACGCCCGGGCGTACCCCAAGTGCGCTTCCACGTCCCCAGGATGGGAGCGAAGGATGCGCGACCAGGACAGCGCGGCGTCCGACCAGCGTTTCTGGCTTTCCGCATCGCGCGCCCGGGCCTTCTCAGCGTCCACCGAGGCCAACGGCCCCTCGGTGAGCTCGGGGAAGATGGCGGCTCGCGCGGCTTCGGGCTTCAGGGACTCAAAGGCAGACGCAACTTCGGCTGGCTTGGGCAGAACAGGTTCCTCGGCTGGTGCGACCGCCGTTGCCTGCCCCGGCGGCGTGTCCGCGGGCGCGTCGGGTGCTGACGCCTCTTCCCTGGCTTTGCGGTCGCGCATCGGGGTGCCCAGGGCCGAGAGCGGTGCCAGATCCTCGGGCTCCGATTCAACGACCTCCGCCTTTTCGCGCAGCACACCCGCTTCCACGAGCTCCAGGCGCGCCAGTTCCCGGTGCGCTTCGGCCATCTCGAAGTCCGGCGCGAGCTCGATTGCCCGGTCGTAGAAAATCATCGCCCGCTCGGGATTGCCGAGCAAATGGTGCATTCGCCCCACTTTGTAGAGAAACGCGGGGCGCTCGGTCAGTTCCATTTCCAGCGCCGCGCGGTACTTCTGCAGGGCGGCTTCGTAATCCTGGGTTTTCTCCAGGGCCTCGCCCTCCGCATACAGATCGAAGGCCACCGTTCGGCGTTCCTCAACGTGCTGCTGGCGTTCCACCGCGCACGAGGTGGCGAGCACCGCCAGAGACAGGGGAAGCAACCGCCGGAGGAAGCATCGGGGAATTCTCAAGGCTACCGTCGCTCCCGGATCAGTTTGTTGATTGGAAGATCATCTTGCCGTTGCTGAACGAGTACGAATCCTCCCCCACCTCAAACAAGTCCTGATAAATCCAGAACTCCCGGCGCGGGCCGATTTCGTACTGCTGCGAGTACGCCCGCGACGGATAGCCGCGCCGTACAAGCACCTTGTCTGAATCCAGCAGTTCGCCTTCATATACCAACTGGCCGTCGATGAACTGGAGAATCACATTCTGGTCCCAGTACACCCACTCATCGAAGATCTCGTCGCCCTCGGCCTGAACGTCCGTCCGGATATAATCGGGCTTGCCGTGGCGCTGGAGGACTTCATTGGCGTCCTCGCTGGGCACGATACTGAGTTCGCCGTCCACCTTATGGAAAGCTTTCTTGCTCCACTTGAAAATGTGATCGACGCAGGGACGCCCGGTGTACCGTCGGAAGGAAACCGACTGACCGTCCTCCATGTCGTAGCGAGGTTTGCGGTTTGTCGAACAGGCCGTGCCCATCAGGGCAATCAGCACAAAAGCAAGGATTCGCACGCTATGGGGCACTCTCGCTCTCCTTGTGGGGGCCATGGGCGGGGACAAAAGCCCTCGCGGCAGCCGCAATGTGAGAGGTTCCCCACCCAAGTGGTCAAGCGAGGAACCCCGATTCCATCTCGAATCACTCCATCGACAACACGGCGTTGATACGATTTCCGTCCGGCGAGACCGCCGAAGTCACGTACGCCGTCCCGACGCTGCGCACCAGCGCGGCAAGCTGATTGATGCTCGCCATGTCCTGCCCGCTACCCTGCATCCGGGCCATCAGCATCGGCAGGAACATCTGGAGCGTCGTGCCGATCTGCTCCACGTTGACCACCAGAAACTGGTTGTATTCCGGCAAAAGCGCCACCCGGGCTGCCCCCAATGCGGGCGAGCTGACCAAGCTGCCCGCAGCCCCATCGCCCCGGTCCAGAGCGCTCTTCACGGGCTGTGGCGTCAGCGAAATCAGCAGGTACCCGTCCTCCGTCCGCGCCGTCGTCAACCCCATCGGCACATTGAAGAGCGGGTGATTGTAGACCATGCTGCGCACGGTGGCGTTCGCGTAACTCTCCACCGAAGGCTCGGCCGGCGGAGGCGTGCCCCCCATGCTCTGGGCCTGCTGCGTCAAGTACTTGCCCGCCGCGCGCTCCAATGCTGCCAGCACCTTGTCCGCCTTCTCACGGTCGCGAATCTTCGCCACCGCCAGGAAATCCAGGTTGGGAGCTGCCATGTTCGTCATGTCAAAGGCATTGAAGAAGAACCCGGCCTCGGGGCCAAAGGCCTCCAGCACGTCCGTATCGAACGAGAGCCCGTTCTCCGCACATACCGTGCGAAGCTGATTGAGCGTCTCCTCCATCTGGTAGGCCGCCTGCGGGTTCGTCTTCGCCTGCTCGTTCAGCGCGGCCAACATGGCCGGGCCGTCCACCGTGTTGGCGGCGAACGCTATCAGGGCATTGGCGTGCCCGTACCGAAGCAGGTTCGCCAGATCACCGCCAGGCACCGAAGCCAGCTGCAGCAACGCCCCCGACGCCGGCAGGCCCGCCATGTACGAAGTCGACTCGATCCGGGTGGGGCGCACGGTCAACGTTCCGGCTGTCGAGCGCGGCAACTGTGCGCTGCCGAGCATCGGATTCCCAGCCGCCTGCGCGATCGTCGCGAGCATCGAACCCGAAAAATAGTACGTCACCTGCCCGGAAGCGGAGGACAGTTCGCCGAAATTCTCGACGATGGCCGTGTTCTCCAGCAGCCTCGATTCTCCCGGCGAAGCCAGCGAATCGGCCATCACGGCGTTGGACGAACTCAGGAAGAGCAGGTCGTCCTTTGACGTGAAAAAGAGGTTTTCCGACTCGACGCCGACAACCTGGACGCCGCCCGGCAGATCGGTGCGCTGCACCGCCAGCGGCTCCAGCCCCGCCAGTTTGCGATCTTCCGACTGCTTGCGGATTTCGCCTTCGATGAAGTCGGCCACCGCGTTTGCCTTTGCCGCATCCGAGAAACGCGACACCACCAGCAGATTCGGTTCACCCGCTCCAGGGGCCTGCGTGATGTACAGATCGGCACCCTTCAAGTGTTCGCCAAACAGATCGGCCGGCTTCAGGCTGAAGCCCAAATCGACCGATGCCTTGTCCAGAAGAAGCTGGAATTCCTGCAAATCCGGGTCGTTTTGCACCTGCGGCAGCTGCCAGACCCCCACAAGCTCCTTGTACAGCGGCGTCTGCGCAAACGCTGCCCACATTTCGTTGGCCTCCACGACACTCACAAAAGCCTGCACGTCGGAGGGCACGTACTGGGGAACCGCCACCTTCTGGGCGGTGACCACCTGAGAGGCGAGCGCAACTGCCGCCATCAGCATCCATATCCGGACACGTTGAAGCATTCAAAATTCTCCTGGAGCTTTTTCGATTCCGAGGGAGAAAACCCCCTCCGTTACGGCATTATCAGTCAATACGTCGGACGAGAGAGGACATTCACACCGCCCTCCCACGGCGTCAAAACGTTTGAAGGTGGCGAGCGGGATTCATGCCGCCCAGGAAAAACGTCCGGCGCCCAAAGAGCCGGGCTCCATCAAGCTCCAAACCACGAATCACACACTCCCCCCACGCCCTCACGGTTGACCCACTCCGCCCCCTGTGCTGCAAGGGGCACCCCAACGCCCACCCATCGACCCCTTCGGACTCCTCAACCGCATGACGCGAACCCTGGCGATCCTTGGCTCCACCGGCAGCATCGGAACGCAGGCACTCGACGTCGTGCGCTTCCATCGCTCCGAATTTCACGTCGCTGCCCTGAGCGCGGGAAAGAACGCCGCCCTGCTGCTCGAACAGGCCCGGGAATTCCGCCCGCGCGTCGTCCATCTGGACGACGCCGCAGCCGCCTCCACGATATCCAAAGAACTGAAAGAACTGGGGATAGAGCTCCTGACTGGCCCCCAGGGGCTGCTCGAGATCGCCCGTTCCGTCCCGTGCGACCTCCTTGTCGTGGCCACCGTGGGCTGGACCGGCGTCGAGCCCACCCTGTGCGCTCTCGCCGCCGGGCGCGACGTGGCCCTGGCCAACAAGGAAGTCCTCGTCTGCGCCGGCCCCCTCGTCATGGAAGCCGCCCGCCTCAGCGGTGCGACAATCTGGCCGCTCGACAGCGAGCACAACGCGATCTTCCAGGCTCTGGCCGCGGGGCCCGCCGGCCCCAAAGCACCCGTGCGCCGCCTCATCATCACGTGCAGCGGCGGCCCCTTCCGTGATCTTGCGAAAGAGGAAGCGGAAAATGCCGGTCCGGAACGCACCCTCGCCCACCCCACCTGGGACATGGGACGCAAGATCACCGTCGACAGCGCCACCCTGATGAACAAAGGGTTCGAGGTCATCGAAGCCCACTACTTCTTCGATGTTCCGCTCGACAAAATCGAAGTCATCATCCACCCACAATCGATCATTCACTCCATCGTGGAGTTCGTCGACGGTTCGATGATCGCCCAGATGGGAACCACGGACATGCGCCTGCCCATCCAGAACGTCCTGACCCACCCCTTCCGGCGCCCCACCCCGGTGCCGCCGTTGTCGCTCGCCCGGGTCGGCAATCTGGAGTTCCGCGATCCGGATTCCGAGCGCTTCCCCTGCCTCCAGATGGCCTACGACGCCGCCCGCGCGGGCGGGACTGTTCCTTGCGTCCTGAATGCCGCCAACGAGGTCGCCGTCCAAACGCACCTGGAGGGGCATCTCCCCTATGGGGGCATCGCCCGGACGCTGGCTCGGGTGCTCGCAGCCCACCAGCGCCTCCCGGGACAGGACCTTGAAACCCTGCGCCTGGCCGACGCACAGGCCCGCTCCTCGGCCACCCAAATCATCAACGAGATCGTTGGAGCCTCCTCCGGCCGCTCCACCCAAAGCCAGCCCCAGGACGTCAACACCTGATGGACCATGTTCTCAGCGCGCTTATCGGAATCGGTGGATTCCTTCTGGCCTTCGGGCTGGCCGTGTTCATTCACGAACTCGGGCACTTCCTCGCCGCCAAGATGTTCAAAGTCCCCGTCGAGCGCTTCGTCATTGGCTTCGACAAGGACGCGATGCCCTTCATGCCCCGCTGCATCTGGGAGAAGGAAATCGGCGGCACCATCTACGGCCTCGCCCTCGTCCCCCTCGGCGGCTACGTCAAGATGACCGGCACCATTCACCCGGAAATCGAGAAGTACCTCGACGACAAGGATGCCGAAAAAGAGGCCAAGAAGTCCAAGGACGGGGCTCAAGCGGAAGAGCCCGTCGCCGCCACGCACGACGACGAGGCCGTCAACAAGGTCTCGCGCGCCTCGCTCACCGGCCAGGCCATGATCGACCAGGGCGCGCTGTACAGGAAGCCCTTCTGGCAGAAGACGATCATCTACTCTGCCGGCGTCTTCATGAACCTCGTGCTGGCCGCCGCCATCCTGACGGTGCAGGCCGTCAAGGGGCAGTACGTCGATGCCCCGCTCCCCGCCGTCGTTGGGTGGCAGGCCCCCGGCTCGTTCCTCACCGCCCAGGGAATCCTCGAAGGCGATCGCCTGACCGCCGTCAACGGCACTCCCGTGGAGACGAACGAGGACTACTGGAAGGTGCTCGGCGAAGTCAGCCAGAGCCTGCCGGAAGACGAGGAAGAGGCCCGGCAGTCCGTCGTGACGCTGGCCATGACGTTCGAGCGCGGCGGGGAAACCTTCGAGAAGACGCTGGAAGTGCCGTGGAAGAGCGGCGAGAAGGAGCCCACGCCCCTTGACGACATCGCCAGCCTGATCTCCCGCCCCGCTTATGTGGAGTACGCGATTCAGAACCGCCCGGCCTACAAGGCCGGTATTCGCCGCGGTGATACCATCACCGACGTCGATGCCGAACCGGTCAACGACTGGGGCGAGCTCGTGCATATTCTGCGCGGTTCGCTCGGCAAGAGCCTCGACGTCAAAGTCGACCGCGCGGGTGAAACGCTCGCCTTCACCCTCAAGCCCATGGAGTCCACCGAGGAGGACGGCGTCGGCCAGATCGGCATCGTTGCCGGAAACCCCGAGAAGGTGCGTTACAGCATCCCCTTCTCGCAGGCCATCGTCCAGAGCCCGGTGCTCGTCTACGAAAACACCATCCGCTATGTTCTGAACCTCAAGAAGATCGGCGGGCGGCTCCTGCACGGCGAGATCAACAAGGTGCGCCAGGACCTCGGCGGCCCCGTCGCCATTGCCCAAATGGCGGGCTATCACGCCAACCTCGGTTTCGACGACTTTCTGCGCTTCCTCGTGATGCTCAACATCGCTCTGGCGGTGATGAACCTGCTCCCCTACCCGGTGCTCGACGGCGGGCACATTGTTCTGGCCGCCTGGGAGGCTGTTTTCCGCGCCCCCATGTCTCCGAAAATCCTGGTCCCCGTGTTCAATTGGGGGCTCATCTCACTACTCGTCTTCGTCGTTCTGGTCACGCTGAGCGACTTCATCAAGATGTTCTGACAAGGTTGCCGTGCTGCCTGAACCGCTCTTATGGAACCGGGGCCCTCTCCACGGGCTCTCCCTACCGGGGTACGAGGACCTGAATCCCGCTGCCCTGCCGTGGCGTGAAGCCGCCAGCAAGGAGCCGCTGCCCACCGGCGTGTTGCTGGCGAAACGCTCGCGTTCACGCCTTGTCCTCGCCGCCAACTTCCATGGCGAACGCCTGTACTTCAAGCGCGCCCGCGCCCGCACCTTCCGCCACCGCCTTTCCGCCCACCTGCGCGGAGACAAACTCCAGCGCGAGTGGCACGCGGCCCGCGAATTCCTCGCCGCCGGCGTGATCGTCCCGGTTCCCGTGCTCTACGCCACCGCCGGTCATCACGAGACCTACCTCGTCACCCGCGGCCTCCCCTCCGCCTGGCAGCCCCTCTCCCACTGGTTCCGCGAAAACGGCCTCGATCAGGAGCAACTCGACGCCCTCGCCGACTACACCCGCTGGCTCCACGCCCTCCCGGCCTACCACGACGACTACCGCACCGATCACGTCTACCGCACCGATGCGCCGCCCACCGCGCCCATTGGGGAACGCTACGCCCTGATCGACCTCGACGGCTCGACCACCGGGCGTATCCCCACCCGCCGCCAGCGCGAGGAAGCCCTGCTCGAACTCTTCGTCGCCCTTCTGCGCCGTCCCTTCACCATCGCGCACGCCACCCGTTTCATCGAACGCTACGCCAATACTCAGCACCGCCTGAAACCGGACGCCCTGTACGCCCAAGCCACGGAACTCTTCCGCACCGCCAAGCCCGAATAACGCCGCGTGGCCTCCCGCCCAAGCCCGGCAAGCCTTCCTGCCCCCCCCAGAATCCCCTTGAACTCGTACCCCGCTCTCCTACCCTAAGGGCAATAGAATGAGGACGACCGCCCTTTCCAGCCTCCTCAATGTGGGGCGCCGCCGCTCGTTCGCAAAGCGCTCACACACCACCCAGGCCCTGGCCTGATGAAATAAAGAAGCCTTTCATGTCTGCACTGACGGAAACGCAAACGCAGAAGCGAGCGGCCGCGCGCCCTTCCGCCGCCGTCCTGACGTCGCTCTTCCATCTGCGCAAAAAGAAGTACTTCGTCCTCGGTCTGGCCTTCCTGGTCGACGCCGTGATGATCGTCGCCGCCCTGTTCGCCGCCAACCTGGTGTACTTCAACTTCAAGGTGCCCGAGATCAACTCGCTGTTCTACCGCGATTTCTTCGTCTGGTATGTGCTGGCCAAGCTCGGCGCCCTCTTCTTCTACAAGCTCTACAATGACTCGGCGTTCGAGACCAAGAGCACGACCGTCCTCACGATCATGGAGTACGCCGTGCTCACCACCGTCATCGAGGTCCTGCTCGTTCCCGCGGTGATTTTCTACGTTGATCCGGACACCTACCGCTTCTCGCGCGGCGCCTTGCTGGCCAAGGGCGTCTGCGAGCTGTTCTTCCTCGCCGGTTGGCGCGTGCTCCTCAACATCGTCATCGAGAAGAAGGCCCTGCTCCAGCACCGCGCCATCGTCGCTGGCATGACCCGCGAGGGGCTGGACGTCGTGCGCGCGCGCGGCAACTCCCCGTTCCGCCGCATCGTCGGCTATGTGGACGACCAGCGCTGCAAGGACCTCACCGGCAACGTCGCCTTCCTCGGCACCCCCGGCGAAATCAACGACATCCTGAATCAATACAAGATCGACGAGCTCATCGTGACGGGCGAGCGCGACCTCAAGCGCCGCGTCATCACCGCCATCAGCAACCACTCGGTCAGCATCAAGGTTCTCCCCCGCGGCCTCGAACCCATCAGCACCCAACTCGCCACCTGCGAAATCAACAACGTCCCCTTCGTCGAGGTGAACAAGTCCAACCTCTCGCTCTCCACGATGGCCGTGAAGCGCGCCTCCGACATCGCCTTCGCGGCGGGCGGACTGCTCATCTCCCTGCCCATGCTCGGCTTCCTCTGGGTATGGTACCGTCTGCTGCACGGCGGCGAGCTGATCTACACCCAGCCGCGCGTGGGCCGCGATGGACGCCACTTCACCCTCTACAAGATTCGCACGATGATCAAGGATGCCGAGAAGGTGACGGGCGCCGTCATCTGCCACGGCCGCGACACCCGCGTGCTGCGCATCGGCTGGGTACTGCGCCGCACGCATCTGGACGAACTGCCGCAACTATTGAACGTCCTCAAGGGCGACATGAGCCTCGTCGGCCCCCGCCCCGAACGCCCCGAGCGCGTCAAGGAATTCGTGGCCGAGAACCCGTCCTACAACCTGCGCCACATTGTGCGCCCCGGCCTCACCGGCCTCGCCCAGGTCAAGGGTTCCTACGACACGCACTTCGAGTACAAACTGTTCTACGACCTGTTGTACGCCTTCAACGTCTCCACGGTGTTCGACCTCAAGATTCTCTACATGACGCCGAAGTACATCTTCGGCGAACTGTTCGGCGAGAAATCCTGATCGTGGAAACGGGCGCCTGTTCCTTCGATGCGGACACCAATTTGCTTACGGTGCCTCATCCTCCGGTGCAAGCTGCCCTCTCTCGACATAGACTGAGCGCGGCTTCGCCGCCGCACTCAGCCGCGGAGTAATCTCGTTCTCCGCTCCCGACAACGTCACTTCGGTCACGTAGTAATAGTACCGCTGACCGATTGTCAGGCCGCGATCAAAATACTCGTATTCGTGCGGCAACGCCGACGTCCCATGCCCGGGCAGAATCCTCTCGTTGATCTGCTCGTACGGCCCTTCCTGCGCATCGGCGCGATAAACGTTGAATCCATATACGTCCTCCTGGGTCTGGAGGCGCCAGGAAATCCGCAGAAAGCCTTCTCCCTGCTCTTCCACAGTCTCCACGGCGTCGGACACAGGGGAAATGGCCGGCGCCTCCGGCGAGGGCGGAACCGCCACCGGAGTTGTTGGGCCGGAAGTCTTGCATCCGAGTCCGGCCACAAGAGCCAGGGCAACAAAGACGATGGAAGCACGCATAGAGAGAGCATCCTGAGAGAGCAAATCAAAGCCTCGCGGCCTTGCCATTGAAGAGGGGTCTTGGATTGGTTCCACTGCATTCGATGTCAACGAAAATGGGGTCATCCCTTTCGTGCGGAGGCGCTGCGTTTCCGATTTCGATTTGACGCCCTCCGCACCACTGGCCAGCGTCCCCTCGGTTCACCTTCAAGGGCGCTCGCATTCTCCGCTGCCTGCTCCACCAAAGGCGTGTCATGCATCCCAACAATCCCCGTCCCGCCTACAAGCGCATCCTTTCCGTCTTCGGCACGCGCCCCGAAGCCATCAAGATGGCGCCCGTTGTCCAGGAGCTTTCCCGTCATCCCGGATTCGACGCCCGGGTCTGCGTCACTGCCCAGCATCGCCAGATGATGGACCAGGTTCTCGATATTTTCGAAATCCGCCCCGACTTTGATCTCGATCTGATGCGGGCGAATCAAACGCTCGGTGGCCTGACAAGCCGCGTCATCGAGGCGATGGGCGGCGTTCTGGACGAATGGAAGCCCGACATCGTTCTCGTTCAGGGCGACACGACAACCGTCATGGCCGCCACGCTGGCGGCCTTCTATGCCGGTGTCGCCGTCGGGCACGTCGAGGCGGGACTGAGAACCGGTGATCTGTACGCACCATGGCCCGAGGAAATGAATCGCCGGGTGACGGCTGTCATGGCACGCCACCATTTCGCCCCGACGCAGCGCGCCCGCCAGGCCCTCTTGGCTGAAGGTTATTCCCCTGAGAGCATCGTCGTTACCGGCAACACCGTCATCGACGCCCTACTGCAGGTCGCCGAGCGGGTACGCACAGCGCCCCTGGCCACCACGATGGCCGAGCGCTTTGCCTTCCTCAATCCCGGCAAGCGCCTCATTCTGGTCACCGGGCACCGCCGGGAAAGCTTCGACGGCGGCATTGAGGAAATGTGCGAGGCACTGAAGCAACTCGCCGAACGCGACGACGTGGAAATTGCGTACCCTGTCCACTTGAATCCCAATGTGAAGGATCCGGTGAACCGCGTTCTGGGTTCCTGCGCAAACGTCCATCTCATCGCCCCACAGGACTACCTTTCGTTCGTCTGGCTGATGGACCGCGCTCATCTGATCGTCACGGATTCGGGAGGCGTGCAGGAAGAGGCCCCCTCGCTTGGCAAACCCGTTCTGGTGACACGAACGACAACCGAGCGCCCCGAGGCAGTGGACGCGGGAACCGTTCGCCTCGTCGGAACCGACAAGGAGGCCATTGTGCGCTCGGCCACGGAATTGTTGGACAATCCGGCCGTCTTCGAAGCATCACGCCGGAGCCACAATCCTTATGGCGACGGCATGGCCGCCCGCCGCATTGTTGCCTTGCTGGCAGGCGAGCCCTTTGACGCCTTCGACCCGGCTGCGGAATAACAACGATGCACCTTGAAGAATTTGCCTGCCGTACAAAAATCACCGCAGGAGCGTCGTTGAATCCAGCCGTGGCCTCTATCGTCGTTGGAGCAGGGAGCCCCGTAGGATGAAGTCGAACCTGCCGAACCTGCTGCGCAAACGCAAACTCATCGCCGAGATTGTGCGCTTTCGCCTCAAGTCCTCCGCCGTGGACAACCGTCTGGGCTATCTCTGGTGGCTGATCGACCCCATTATCATGGTCATCATCTACTGGTTTGTGTTCTCTGTCATCCGCTCGACCCACAACTACTCGCCCTACCCCGTGTTCATCGGCTGCGCGGTCGTGAGTTGGAAGTATTTCACCCGCTGCTTTTCCAACGGAATACGCATCTTCAAGACGCACGGCGCAACAATGCGCTCGATTCCGTTTCCCACCGCGGTGCTCCCGATTGCGCTCGTGGCCGAGGAGGGCGTGCTGTTTGCCTTCGGCCTCACGGCCCTGCTCGTGGCCGCTGCAGGGATGGGCGTTCACCCCACTTTTTACGCGCTGCAACTCGTCCCTCTCGTCATCATTCAGGCCGCCATGATGCTCGGCATCACGCTGCTTATGGCCTGCCTGGGCGCTCTGATTTACGACCTGAGCATCTACGTCAACCATGTCGTCATGTTCCTCTTCTACCTCAGCCCCTCGCTCTACGGACTCGACCTTCTCGAAAAGCATTTTGCCAGCAGCCCCTGGCTCGTCGATGTCTACATGTTCGTCAATCCTTTCGCGATTCTCTTTACCAGTTATCGCCACGCAATCTGGTCACACCAAATGATTCCCATGTGGTGGTGGGGTGTGATGTGCATTCACACGAGCGTCTTGCTGTACACGGGATACAGAACGTACCAATTGCTTGACCGCCGCCTGCTGAAGGCCTCTGCCGCCTAGGAAAGAACCATGGAACAATCCGACAATCCGGCTGGCCCGTCCGCAGAAACCACGGCTGCTCCCGAGCTCGTCCTGGAGGCGCGCGACTTGGGGCTCTACTACCCCAGCAGCCGCCGCCGCACCCTGTTCAAGCGCCTCCATCACAGGCGCAAGGCCGGGCAATACTGGGCGCTGCGCAACGTCTCCTTCCAATGCATGCGCGGGGACGTGCTGGGCGTCATTGGGCGAAACGGAGCGGGAAAAAGCACGCTGTCACTGGTTCTATCGGGTATCTTCGAGCCGGACGAGGGAACGCTCATCACGAACGGCGACGTGAGCGCCCTCCTCTCACTCGGAGGCATGTTCCAGCCCGGTCTTTCAGGCCGGGACAACACGTACTATTTCGGCTCGTTTCTCGGGTTCTCGCGTGAACGCATGGACGCCATGATCGACGAGATCCGTGACTTTTCCGAACTCGGTGATTTCTTCGACGAGCCGATCGGCGCATACTCCAGTGGAATGCGCGCCCGCCTCGCCTTCTCGATTGCTGCCTCCATCGAACCCGACATCCTCCTGCTCGACGAAGTCCTCAGCGTGGGCGACTCCGGCTTCCGCAAAAAATGCGAAGCCCGCATTCAATCCATGATGGCGAAGTGCCGCTGCATTGTCGTCATCTCCCATTCCATGCCTTCCATCAAGGCCATGTGCAACCGGTGCCTGTGGCTCGAACGCGGCGAGGTCAAAGCCTGCGGCGATCCCGCCGACGTGATCCGCCAGTACGAAGAGAGCTTTGCCAATGCTTGAGCGATTGCGCTCCAAGCTCTTCGGAGATGGCGAACCTGTTCGCTTCCTCTTTCTCATCGCCCCCCAGCGGAGCGGGACGACGGTGCTGCGCGAGACCCTGGCCACCAGCGGCCTGTTCGATCCCTACGGCGAAGTCTTTCACCCGGAGAAGGGCGACTACTACTCCTTCTTCCACTTTCTCAAGACCGAGCCGGAATGCGCCCAGCTCTATCTCTTCCCCACCAAGGAAAACAAAACAGAACTCTTCACCCGCTTCCTTGAATACTGCCACCAGCGTTCGACGAAACGATACGTCTTCATCGACGTGAAGCAAAACAGCCTGCATCACTTCAACACCATCTGGCACAGCCCCTCGCAGCCTCCCTTTCTTCTCGACCTCCTGGTGAAGGGGAATCATCCGATCATCCGTCTGGTGCGCGCCAACTTGTTCAAGCAGGCGCTCTCCACAATCGTCGCGAAGGAAACCGGCACCTGGCACCTGCGTGCCGGCGAAAAGCTCGATACCTCAGGCGTCTCCCTGAGAATCGATCCTGCAAAGATGCTGCGCCGAATGAACGCTCTCCAGCAGGACAATGAAATGATCGACCGGGCGCTTGAAGGCCATAAGCGCCTTGTGAAACTGTTCTACGAGGAAATGTTCGTCGGCAACAATCTCCTCGCCCCGAATATTCCCAGGAAGTTGGCGAAGCTCATGAAGGAAGCCGAACTCAAGAACCTGCCACGCCAGCTCCCGCTTGCAAAGTCCATCACGAGCGAAAGAGACCTCGTCAGCAATCAGCGCGAACTCCTGCGATTCTTTGCGGACACCCCCTATGACGGCATGGTCCGCGAAGCCCTCGCTCCCGCAACATAGACACCCTCCCGGACGAGGTGCCATGGCCGTTCAACGTCCCCTGCATGTTCTCTCTGTTTCTCCCCCGCACCTGAATGGCTATGCGGTGCGCACCCATGCGCTGCTGCGCGCCCAAGTCGAGGCCGGGCTCGCACCCGTCGGCATCACGTCCCCCTACTACCCACTCGCCTGCCTGAATACGCCCGAGCCCTTCTCGATCGACGGCATTACCTACCATCGTGTTCCCAATCCGCGTTTCCGCGCAGCCCCGGGAGACACCACCGACCCCAACGCCCTTTCGGTGGGAGAGACGCTGGCCGATCGCAGCGCCTACTGGTACGTTCCCCGGTTCGTCTTTCAACTGATCACCGCCGCGCGCAGCCTGCCGCAGGCCCGGTGTACCTTCTACCCGCGCCTGGTGGAATTGGCGCGGCGCGAGAACTGCGACCTGATCCACGCACACACTCCCTTCCGCAACGGTTTCCCCTCCCTGTGGACCGCGCGGAAGCTTGGCGTGCCGTTCGTCTATGAGATGCGTGGGTTGTGGGAGGACACCGCCGTCGAGGGAGGCAAGTTCAAGGAAGGCTCCCCGATCTATCGCGGCTTCCGCTTCATGGAGACGGCGATCGTCAAGCGTGCCGATGCCGTGCTCACAATCACCCAGGCGCTTGCCTGCGACATTGCCCGCCGAGGAGTCCCCGAGGAGAAGATTTTTGTCGTCCCCAACGGCGCCGCCGCCAGCCTGACGGAGCAACTTCGTGCCACCGAGAATATTGAACTCGTGCGCGAAATCCGCGCGCGCCTTGGAGCCACGCCGGAAACGCCCGTGCTCGGCTATGTCGGGAGTCTGCGCAAACTCGAAGGCATACACTTTCTCGTCGATGCCTTCGGTGCGCTGCTCGCCCGCGTCCCCTCCGCTCGTCTGCTCATCGTCGGTGGCGGAGACCAGGACTACGCGGATGCTTTGCAGCAACGCCTTGCCGCCCAGGGACTGGCCGACCGCGCCCTCTTCCATGGCCCCATTCCCAACAAGCAGATTGCGTCGGCCTACAGCATCATCGACGTGCTCGCCATCACGCGCCTGCCCTCGCGCGTGACCAGTCTTGTCTCTCCCCTCAAGCCCTTTGAGGCGATGGCGCTCGGCAAAGCCGTCCTCCTTCCCGACCTGCCCGCGATGAGCGAAATCATCACACCCGGCGAAACGGGTTGGCTCTTTCGCAGTGGCGACCCCGCCGACTTCGTCGAGCAGGCCGCGCGGCTCCTGCTCGATGCACCGCTGTGCGAGCGTCTGGGAGCCGCCGCCGCACAGGCCATCGTCCGCGAGAAGAGCTGGGGGCACAGCGTGGAGGCGACGAAACGCGCCTACGCGTTCGCCTGCAACTCGCCCAGGATAAAGCATCGAAAATAGGACGGCGCCTGCTACCGCGCCCCTGCCGCCAGAATCGGCGCGATCATCTCACGATTCTCCCGCACCCATTCAACAAGGCGCTCAATGCCTTCGGCCGGGCCGATGCGAGGCTCCCACCCCAGCTCCGTTCGTATCCGGGCAATGTCCGACACATAGACCCGCTGATCCCCGGGGCGCCAGTCGGCCGAAAGGGGCTGGATCACCAGTTCCGCCGCCTCGCTCAGCAAATCAAGAAATTCCAGCAGGGAAATGGCATAGTCCGGTCCACCACCCACGTTATAAATCCGCCCCGCCGAAACGTCGATCCTGTCGATCGCCGCCTCGTACGCCCTCACCAGATCATCGATGAAAAGGACATCGCGCACCTGGCACCCGTCGCCGAAGATCGTCACGGGCCGTTTCAGCTGCGTCGCGATGGTGAACCAGGCCACCCACCCCTGATCCTCGATGCCGAACTGACGGGTTCCGTAAATGCACGATTGGCGCAGCACAACCGTGGGAAGCCCGTAGATGCGATGATAGTCGCGAACGTACTGGTCCGCCGCGCCCTTGGAGCATCCATAGGGACTATGAAAATCAAGGGGGGTCGATTCGCCAATTCCCCGGGTGAAATCGCGGAACTCGTAGCGCCGCCCCCGCTTTTCGACAGCGACGCCTTCCAGCCCCCCATAAACCTTGTTCGTCGACGCATACAGGACGATTGGGCTGCTGAGCGCCGTCCGGGCCATCTCCAAGACATTCAGCGTGCCCTCGGCATTGGCACGGAAGTCGGCGACGGGATCCGCGACGGAAGTCGTCACCGCCACCTGCCCTGCCAGATGGATGATTGCCTCGATTTCCGGGTGCAGGCGGGCGAGCTCCGCAAGGTCCTCGGCGCGCGTGACATCGCCGGGCATGAAGCACACGGAGGGGGCAGCTTCCTGAAGCCACGCCAGATTCTCCCGGGCACCCACCCGCGACAAATTATCGAATACCACCACGTCATCGCCGCGCTGTGCAAAGCGCCGCGCCGTATGAACTCCGATAAAACCGGCTCCTCCGGTAACGAGAACCTTCATGCCTGCCTCTTGCCAATCCGGTACGGAAAGTAGGCCGCCGAAAAAGGCGCCGCCGGACTGGCCCCGCGCGCGGGAAAGTCTGGCGCTAATCGGACGGACTTCGTCCACCGTGGCAAGCCGAGAGTACCAGCCATCCCTTCCTGAACGGCCTCCCCGACTGCCCAACTTGCTGCTTGCCTGCCTGCAAGCAAGAGCACAACACTGGCTTTTGTTTTGCCTGTGCCAAGGGAGTACGTGCCATGGGAATGAACAACGATCGCATCCTGGAACTCTACAACCGTGAAATCTGGGACGCCCGTCTCCAGGAGATCGCACGCGACCGTGTTCATTGGCTCTGTGCGCAGGCCAAAGGCAAGCGCGTGCTCGATGTCGGATGCAGCCAGGGCATCGTTCCCATGCTTCTCGCCCGCGAAGGCTTCAAAGTCCTGGGAATCGACCTCAATCCCAAGGCCATCGAGTACGCCAAGGACTATCAGGCGCGCGAGTTCCCCTTCATTTCCGACCGCTGCACCTTCGTCTGTGCCGACATCTTCGACTACGAGCCCGAGGGAACGTTCGACACCCTGATCCTCTCCGAAGTTCTCGAGCACTTCTCCGACCCCACGGTTCTCCTCGACCACGTTCTGCGCTATCTCAATCCAGGCGGCCGGATCGTCATCACCGTTCCCTTTGGCGTTCATCGCGACCAGGATCACAAGAGCACCCACACCCTGCGCACCATTCACGACCTTCTTGCTCCCCATGCATCGATCTGCCACCTCGATGTTGCAGGCAAGTACGTCCGTGCGGTCGGCGAATACCAGACCCCTCCGCCTGCCCTCTCTCCCGAGGCAGACCGCACCCTTTTGCGCAAGTTGCTGGAACTGACCGACAAGGGCCTGCTCGACGCCGAGAACAACTACCTCGACAAACAACGGGAGATTGTCGACCGATTGGCCAGGCAGGACGCGATTGTCAAGGAAGTCGGCGAGTTGCGCAAGAAGGCCGAAACCGACGCCCGGGCCGCACGCGAAGCCGCAGAAGCCGCCAAACAGCATGCCCGCGAATGCGAAGTGCAGCAGGCATTTCTCGCCAAACAGATCGAGCAACTCAAGGCAGAAGCCGCCGAACGCACGGCCCGCCTCAGCACCATCGAAAAGGAACTCCGCGCAAAGGAGCACGCTGGCGCCGAAACCGCTGCGCTCCTCGCCGAAGCCCGCAGCCGAGCTTCCAGCCTCGAAGAACGCCAGGAGGAGTTCAAGGCCGCCCGTTCCGCCCTTGAACAAGAAGCACGTGCCCTGCACGCCAAAGCCAGCGAAACGGCGGCCCTCCTTCAAGCCCGCGAAACAGAACTCAAGCACCTGAACGACAAACTCGATGCTGCGGTGAAGGAACGGGGTGCTCTCCAGACAGAAGTTCAAGCCCTTCGAGAAAAGATCGCCGCAAAAAAAGCACTGCGCGAAGGACTCGAATCACGTCTTCAGCAACTGCGCGACGAACACGCACACGAGCTCCTGCGCATCAGCAAAGAGCACGCCTCCATACACGATCAGACCGTTGCGAAATGGGCCCGCGAACTGCGCGAGGCCGAGAGCCGCGCCCAAGCCGCCGACTCCCAGCTTCAAAGTCTCCGTTCACAGATGGAGACGGAGAAGGCAGTCCACGCGCGCGAAATTGAAGCGCTGACGTCGAGCTTGCGCACTCTCGAACGCGAGCACGCCGCGGCCCACGCGAAGTCAACTCAACTCGAAGCAAAACTAAGCCGCGAGAAACGCGCCCTTGCCGATGCCACCTCCTGGATCGAAACACTCGAAGACGACCTCAAACGCAAGGACCAGCAGGCCGAGGCCCTGCGCGCCGAAATCAGGCAAGCCCAGGAAACCCTGAAGAAAAACGACGCGCAACTCGCGGACGCCCTCGAACGAATTCGCGTCCTTGAAGACGAGGCCGTCCAACGCACCAACGCCCTGCGGCTCGCCCAATCCGAAAGCAGCGCGGCGCAGGCCGAAGCAGCCAGCCACAAGGCACGTCTCGCCCAGGCCGAAACACAGCTCAACAAACTCAGGGCAAGCAGCGAATCCTATCTTCAGGAAATGCGCGAGAAAGCACGGGCGCTCGAAGACACCGCCAGACAATTGCGCGAGGCCAACTCCCTGGCCTCCAGCCTTGAAGCACGCTGCCATTCCCTCAAGCAGCAGGCCGCCAACAGCGACGCCGAGGTCCGGCGCCTCTATGCCGAAAACACGCGCAAACACGACAACTACAACCGAATCCGCAACTCGGTCAGCTATCAGTTCGGACGTACAACTCTGCGCGCCATTTTCCGTCCGGGCATGAACACCCTGCGCCTCCCCGCCGATGTCTACCGTATCGCCCGCGAGGGCCTGCGTCAGCGCCGCGAAGGCGGCAACATCATGGCCGAGCCAGCCGCCGTGGCCGCCACGCCCCCGCCGCCCCAAGTGCAGTTCAACCCTACTCCCACGGCCACACCTGCTCCCGCACCCACTCCCACGGCCACACCTGCTCCCGCACCCACTCCCGCGGCCAAACCTGCTCCCGCACCCACTCCGCCGAAGGCACCCAGCCCCCCGGAACCCACGCGCACCAGCACATCGGGCGAGCCTTCCGCCAAGCTCCCCGTCAGCATCGACACCACGGCCAGTATCGAGCCGCTCCCCTTTGAAACACAGCCGCGCAACGCCCGCCGCAAACTCCGGGTCGCCTCCATCCTCGACGACTTCACCCACGCCTGCTTCGCCCCCGAATGCGAGCTCATTCCCATCCGCCCCGACAACTGGCTGGAGCTGATGAGCGAGGGGGACATCGACTTCCTCTTTGTTGAGTCCGCGTGGCACGGCAACAAGGACGCCTGGCTCTACCGCGTCGCGAAGTACAACGCGCCTCCCGGCAATGAGCTCGCCGACGTCCTCGCCTGGTGCCACAAGCTCGACATCCCCACTGTCTTCTGGAACAAGGAAGACCCGCCGAATTTCGACCGCTTTGTCGACCGCGCCAGCGAATTCCAGTACGTCTTCACCACCGACGCCAACTGCATCCCGCGCTATCGCGAACGCTGCCCGAACGTGCGCCGCATCGAGGCACTCGCCTTTGCCGCCCAGCCCGCCATCCACAACCCCATGATGGAGCAGGAACGCCTGCGCAAAACCTGCTTTGCCGGCACCTACTACGCCGACGAGTATGCGAAACGCCGTGATTGGATGGACGTCATGCTGCGCGCATCCACCGAGTTCGGGCTCGACATCTTCGACCGGATGCACGGCACCACCGGCCCCCAGGCAAAGCGCTTTGAGTTCCCGGCCGACCTCCAGCCGCACATCCGCGGCAAGCTCAGCTACGACGAAATGATCCGCGCGTACCGGCGCTATCGCGCCTTCCTCAACGTCAACTCCGTCTATGATTCCCCCACCATGTTCTCGCGCCGGGTCTTCGAACTCCTCGCCTGCGGCACGCCCGTCGTCACAACACCATCGCTCGGCATCGAACGCTTCTTTGGCTCGCTGGTTCCCCAGGTGGAAACCGCTGAGCAGGTCCGTGCCGCCCTCGCTCCTCTGTTCGCCGACGACGACGCCTGGTACAACCTCTCCGCAAAGGGCATCCGTCACACCTACTCCAGCCACACCTACGCCCATCGCATGAAGACCATCTGCGAGGTGATCGGCCTGCCTACCGAGAGCTTCGACGCTCCTCCCATCGTTGTCGTCGCCCACCCCGCCGGCGACCCCGACTCCTTTGCCCGCGCAATGGCCGCCCAGAGTGTCCGCCCGGCCAACGTCCTCGTTCCCGGCATCGAGGCCCACGACGCGCAAGTCCTCGCCCATCGTCAGGCACTCGAACGCGCAGGGTTCGACACCATCACTCTTCCCCTGCACAATATCCCGGCCCTGATCGACGCCCGGTTCCCCGAGTCCATCATCGCCCTGTGCGACACACGCCGCGCCTACGGCGCGAACTACATGCTCGACGCCCGCCACTCCGTCATGGGCGACCCCGAGACCACCATCACCGGCACCCTGCCACCATCGCCCGGAAACGAAAATACCCAAAAGAATTGGGGCTTGCCCACCGACACCGTCCTATCGGGTACTCTGGTTGCACGATCATCAGTCTTGTCGTCCCAACTCCTCGAAGACGCATATGGCGAGAACCTCGCGCGTCTTCCCTATTCCGTTCTGTGCCGGTACGGATACGAAGTCGCGGAAAATCAGGAACTGATGATCACTCCAGAGTAACCCCAACCCACGGTTGGCGAAACAAAAAGCCATGGCAATCCTGCGACATCCAAAGAAGATCAACCTGCTCTTTGCAGGGCATGATTTCAAGTTCCTCACGCCGCTCATCGAGCGCTGCCAGGCCAGCGAACTCTACGACGTCCGCCTCGAACACCACCAGGGCCACCACCTCACCGACACCAAGGAGGCGGAACGCAACCTCGCCTGGGCCAACGTCATCTTCTGTGAATGGGCGCTCGGCAACGCCGTCTGGTACTCCCACCACAAGCGCGACGACCAGCGCCTCCTCGTCCGTCTCCACCTCCAGGAAATGTGGGCACGCGAACGCCTCGACTTCATCTACCGCACCGACTGGAGCCGCGTCGACAAACTCGTCCTCATCACCCAGCACATCTACGACTGGATGCGCGCCCAGTTCCCCGTCCTGCGCGACCGCGCCGCCCTCGTCTACAACCCCATCGACGCCACCGGCGCCCTCGCTGCCGGCGTCGAACAAAAGCGCCAGGACACCGCCGCCCGCCACACCCTCGGCTTTGTCGGCATGGTACCCGCCCGCAAACGCATCGACCTCGCCGTCGCCATCCTCCAGGAACTCCTGCGCCACGACGACGCCTACACCCTGCGCATCAAGGGCAACCGCCCCGAAGACTACCCCTGGATGCACGCCCGCAAGAGCGAAATGGAATGGTACGACACCGTCTACCACGCCATCGACCAGGCCGGCCTGCGCGACCGCGTCTTCTTCGACCCCCACGGCCCCGACATGCCCCAATGGTACGCACGCGTCGGCCACATCCTCTCCGTCAGCGACTTCGAAGGCTCCCACCAGGCCGTCGCCGAGGGCATGGCCGCCGGATGCGTCCCCGCCATCCGAAACTGGACCGGCGCCGACCGCATCTATCCGCCCAAGTACGTCGCCTCCACCGTCGCCACACTCGCCGACATGATCCGGCGACACACCGCGCCCGAAGCCTTCGCCGCCGAATCCGCCTACGCAGCCAACTTCTCGCAAACACGCTTCGACAACGCCGTCATCGGCGCACGCCTCGAATCCCTGATCCTCCAGGCCTGCCACCGCCCCCCCAATCCCATCGTCCTCCCGACAGACCACGCCACGCACGCCAAACGCACCATCCTCCCCACCTTCCTCATCCTGGCCTACATCCCCCCGGGCAACCGCGGCGGCTATCGCATCCGCGTCGAACAGGAAATCAAGGCACTCGTCCAGGCAGGCTGCACCGTCCACCTCGCCTGCCTCATCCCCCACACCGGCGACGAAGGCGTCCTCGACGCCCACGCCCGTGAACTCGCCGCCCTCGGCGCCCACACCCACTTCCTCCCCGTCACCGACTTCTTCGCCATCGACGCCGGCGCACGCGAATTCGCCGAACCGCTCCAGCAACTCGTCCGCCTCATCGACACCCACGCCATCGACGTCCTCCACGCCGAAGCCCTCTACTGCGGCCGCCTCGCCGCCCTCGCCAAGCCGCAACGCCCCGCCGTCCTCTTCTCCATCGACTGGCACGGCGTCATCCCCGAGGAAGAGCGCATGAACGGCGCCCACGAGAACCGCATCCGCGCCATGGAACGCACCGAGCGGAAACTCCTGCGCGAGACCGATCTCAACGTCTTCGTCTCACACGCCATGCGCGCCCACTACGACGCCAAGTACGGCGACCCCGGCGTGCCCCACGTCCTCGTCCCCTGCTGCGTCTCCGACGAACGTTTCCTGCGCGCCGCCCCCCACGCCACACCCGACGCAGACGACACCCTCGTCTTCGCCTACGCCGGCACGATGGCCGGATGGCAATGCGGCCGCGAAATGGTCGCCCTGTTCGCCGCCCTGCACCGCCACGACGCCCGCTGCCGCTTCCTCCTGCTCGTCCCCCAGGCCGACCACCCCAAAGTCCACACCTGGGCCACCGAGTTCGGGCTCCCTGCCGAGGCCTTCACCCTCACCGAAGTCCCCCACGACGAGGTGCCCCGCCGCCTGCGCGCCGCCCACGTCGGCGTCCTGCTGCGCCGCGACGACCCGGTCAACCGCGTCTCCTCGCCCACCAAGTTTGGCGAATACCTCGCCGCCGGCCTCCCCGTCCTGATGACCGATTGCGTCGGCGACTCCAGCGCCCTGGCCTCGGCCGAGAACGCCGGCATGGTGCTCCCCGCCGCCGTGCTCGACACCACCGACGCCACCACCCTCCCCCTCGCCGAAATCTGCTTGCACGCTGCATCCGCTGCCGCCGACAAAGCTACCATAGCTCGCCGCTGCATGAGCCTTGCCTACAGGGAACTCCACTGGGAACCCAACATCATGAAGTGGCTGGGGGCGTGCGGGCAAAACGCCTCACTCGCAGCCCGCGGGTAAAAGCCAACGATGAAAAAACTCATCATCATCCTGCTTTTTCTCATTCTCGCGTGGTTCGCTCCCGCAACAGCATTAGCTCAAGTCCAACCTTGGCAGGAAACGGCTAGTTCCTTGGTCGCGGCAACCCCCCTCTACACGATCAATGGAAATACTTTGAGCGCTTTGGAAGCAGCACCCTACTTCCGAACGAGACCCTCTCCAAAATACATTGAAGACTTTCGCTCGCGATTCTCCGGTGAGTGGAAAGCTGCCAACGGCCGTGCCATCCTTGAAGGAACATACAAGTATCCAAACTTCGAGGCCTTTGAGAAAAAGGGACCTCTCGAATGGAATGAAAACCCTTTCACAAACAATACATGGGAGTGGTATCATCATCACCTCTCCACCGTTGAGTATCTCATTGCTGCATATCAGGAAGGCGGCGACGACAGATACTTGGCCAAGGCACTCGATATCGTAAAGTCATGGGCCAAACACAACTATGCAGAAGACTTTCCTTCGGAGTTTTCCTGGAATGACCAAGGAACAGCATATCGCTTGAAACGCCTTACAGCACTATTTGAGATTTCAAAGGAAAAGTCCTATGTCGCCGACGAAACAATAGCCGATTTTCTTAAGCTCATTTATACTCACTGCCTTGTACTTGCCGACGAAACTTTTTTTAGCAAATTCACCAATCATGGTTTTGATCAGGCGGAAACGCTCTACGCAACTGTTCAAATGTACCCCGAGATGGAGGGCTCGGAGCAACTTCTCCGAATAGCACGGAGCCGCCTCAAGGACGAGATCGACTTCATGTTCACCGAAGAGGGGGTTCACGTCGAAAATAGCCCAGCCTACCATCTCTGGCTCAGTAGTAAACTGGATTCCCTGCGGGCAACATACGTCGAATTCGGCGATGCTGACAACCTCGGCCACCTTGATGGAATTCTCGACCGAGCCAATTATTACACGGCGTTTATCACGAAACCCGACGGAACACTCCCTCCCGTGGGAGACACTGTTCTCGCGCGCCCCAATCCCCATCGAGTCCGCCCCTTCTTCAGTTTCCCTTACCTCCAATATGCCGCAACGAATGGAACCTTGGGGAAGCCACCATCCAAAGCCGTGGAGTTTTTTCCTCTGTCGGGCTACGCTGTATTCCGTGACAAGTGGCACGATTCCGAAAGCTTCAAGGACACGATTTACATCTTTTTCAAGTGCGGATTTATTTCTCACTATCATCGTCAGGATGACGATTTGTCCTTCGTTCTTTACGGACTGGGAGAAGATTGGCTCATAGATTCAGGACTCTACTATTACATGGAGAAAGACCCCAAACGAATTTATGTCCGATCAAACGCAGCCCACAATGTTCCAGCCATCGTGGGAGCATCAGCCAAAAGGCTCCCCGAAGTCGCGCCTCCGGGGACCGGTATCGTTGCCTATGGCTCTGGGCCTGAAATGAGTTATGTGCGGGGGCGAACGACCGTTTTCGACGGCTGGGAGATCGAGAGGAAATTGGAATATCACCAGCCCTATGCAATCGAGCTTTTCGACGTCATCAAGTCTATCGGTGAGCATGCCTCCACCACAGAGCGCCGTACCTATTTCCAGATACCAGTAGACAAGCAAATCACCATTGATCCAGATCAGTGTGGCGTTACGGTTCGAGCAAGCGATGGTGCCTATATGACAATTAAATCAACCCCAACGGCACCATCCTCGATTCAACTCTTTACCGGTTCCGAGGACCCTATTTTGGGCTGGCGCTCAGTTGAATTCACTGTGCTTACTCCCTGCCACACACTGGTTTTCAGCCACCCATCACCCGAGGGCGAGACGCACTTCAGAATAGAACTGCATCCTGCCGAATGACCGAGGGGAAGGCCGAACTCACCTTTTCAACCGATACACAGGATCGGGAATTTCTTCTTTGGGCCTTTCGGGCTCGAACTCCAGAACGACCTCGAAAAAATCCAAGGCAAGATCGTAGCGGGGGTAGAGCCCGAGTTTTTTTTCGTGCTCGTTGTAGAAGCCTTCATCGATCTTGCGTACTGTCAAATCCTCGTAGGTAATGTAAAAACCGAGCTGCCTGAAGTATTGGAGATACTGTGCGTAAGTCAACTTGTTGACCCAGAAAGCCCAGTCCAACTCTTCCTTCCCCAGCATTGCTGCCAGTGTCTCTGGCGAGTAAACGAGATGCGGCCACGGAAAGTAAATCTGCTTGTAGAGATGCGAGGCGACCGAGGAACGGTACAGATTGGCGTAAAGATACTTCTTTCCATCAGGCCGCAACATGCGCTGGCTCTCGCAAAGAGCCGTATAGGGATGCCTGATGTGTTCCCAGACGGCTCGTGAGATGATGCGCGTGAAGTTGTTGTCTGGAAAGACATTCGCGTTTTGGGTGAGATCAACGCGCTGAAAAGAAAGATTCGGATGACTGAACGCCTTCCACTGCGGGAGGTCGCGAACATCGATCCCGACAACCTCCGCGTCGTAATTCCGGGCAATCTCGCTGGAAAGATCACCATATCCGCATCCGATTTCCAGAACCCTTTGGCCTTGGAGGCCGACAATATTGTCAATGCGCTGAGCCGTATTGCGCGCGCTGATCTGGCGTGCCTCGGTGGTGTAAGCAAGCGGGTCCCGAACCGTGCGTTTCCCCTCACTGCCGTATGAGGCATTCAGGCTTGCAACTTCTTCTGGATTGGTGACGTTGTCCTGCATGGGCGCCCTAATCCTTGTAGGCGAGAATGGTGGCCGTCTGCGCAAAAATATCCGGCTGATACTTCTTCCAAATTTCCTCGACGATTTCGTCGGGTATATCGTCGAATTTCTGGCGCAAATTATAGCCCATGTTGATACGCGAAAAGCCCGCTTCCTGTGCCATATCCCGGAGTTGTTTCGGGCTGAGCAAGCCAATGTGTGTGGGGGCGTCCTGTGCTTCCTTGTAGAAGCGGCAGGGCGAGTCCACCTGCATCTGCCCCCCCGTGCGGAGCACACGATAGGATTCGCGCAGACTCATCACCTGCGCCTTGCGTTCAAGATGCTCGATGACTTGGAAGGAAAAAACCGCGTCGAAACTTTCGTCCGGAAACATGGTCAACGGTTCGGCGAGGTCGTGCTGATACACCTCGAAGCCTTCCTGGCGCAGCCGCTGCATTGCTTTTTCGCTGTACTCGACACCAACGGCTTCGATGCCGTGATGGCGGCAACACTCCAGAAACTGACCAAGTCCGCAGCCGAGTTCCAGAATGCGTTTCG
>JASGMJ010000035.1 GCA_030156535.1 Candidatus Sumerlaeota bacterium | reverse complement strand
AGGTACTTGATGCTCAGAGGAAACGAAACCGCCGGATGCCGCAGAGCTTGTCCGGTGGTGTGAGAGGGAGGACGGGGCAACCCGTCCCCCTACTCGATTTTTGTTCTTCTCATTTATCGCTCTGATAATCTTTGTGTGTAACCAGGTAGTTTCGTCTCTTGGTCTGTTCACTTCATCGCGCATGACGCTATTGACTCAAGTCAATTGAAGAGGGAAATGCTATTCGGTAATTCGGGCATCTCCGTGCATGTTTGTGGAGTTTTCCACAAGTATCACCTTTTCACTTGAACCCGGCGCGCGGCGCGCTAGGCTCTTTTCCAATTGGCGGTGTGTATGCCGTCAAACTGTCGAAAACTCTGAATAAAGGATCGAATCAAATGGCAAAGCGGGCAACATCTCGGAAGGGAAGGAAAGCCGCGAAGAAGGCTGGACGTCGTGGTGCTCCCAAAGTGGGCGGCGAGATTGCCAGCGCTCTCGCAAAGCTCGACGAGGAAAAGAACAAAGCGCTTGCGCAGATTGAAGCGCAGCGCAAAGAACTCCTTGAGAAGGGCATCGAGGCCAAGAAGGCAGCCATCGCGAAAGCTCAGGAAGCGGCAGCCAAGTCGCAGGCCAATCTCGCGAAACTCGAGCAGGAACTGCAGGACATGCTCGTCGAAGCGGGCATCGCCAAGCCCAAGACGGGCAAGGCGGGCAAGGGCCGCAAGAGTGCCGGCAAGTCAGGCCGCAAGCCCCGCGTCAGCGTCGAAACAAAGAAGGCTGCTGTTTCCGCGGAATTGAAAAACACCGAGAGCGGCACGCCCTTCAGCGAGCTTCGCGAGAAGCTGCTTAAAGTTACCGATCCTGCCAGCGGCGGACCCATCTTCGCCACAACCGACTTCAACAGCGCATCCAAGTTCGGTGCACGCTACCTTCCTCGCGGATGGAAGATCAAAGGCGAACGCAAGAACGCGATTGTTGCCAAAGGCCGTTGATCCCAACGCCAATGGCACAAGTTCCTGAATGAAATCGAGGGCCCGTTTTACACGGGCCCTCGATCGTTAATCCAAGGGTTGTTCGGAAAAGTGCATTTCCGGGTACAACGCTAAATGGCGACGCTGGCGAGCGAGAAGGGACCATCAGGGAGTGCGCAAATCTTGCAGCGCTGGCCGTGTTCCTGCATCGCGAGTTCGACGGCGTTCTGCAGGTTGTCGGTCGGCGTCAGCCCGCATGACCAGACTTCATCCTCACTCATGCCCCGTGTGTAGAGAAGCACCTCGTGTTGGCTCAGCAGCCGGAACAGGCGTTGCGCGATCCATTGGCCCGGCACCAGGGAATCCGCCGAGCCGTGGCGCGAATAGAAGCCCCCCGGGCTGGCCGATTCGATCAGCATCGAGCGCAACGGGTCAGGGCCGAATCCGCCCGCCAACTCTGCCCCCAGCACAATCGTGCCGTTGGGTTTGAGCACCGGCTCCGCCGCCGCCATCGCGTTGAGCACCTGGTGCAGCGTCGAGTCGTAGGGCGCCCCGCCCCCGCAGGTGACGACGATGTCCATTGGCTCTTTCAGGGTGACGTGCATTTTCTCGAAGTTGCGGCTGGCAGCCGTGAGGAAGGCCTGGGCCGGATCGCCCAGGACGAACTCCGAGAGGCGTCCATCGGGCGTGACGATCGGCGCGCCGACCAGATCACACCCGGCGGCATGAAGCGCCTGCATCCCGGCGGCATGGAACGGGTTGTTCTGAAGGGAACCGTAGGTCACGGTGGGCTTCGAGACGTTCTCGTAACTGTAGAGCTGGCGCAGGGTCGCTTCACCCGCGAGTCCGGGGAGGACCAGGGCACGGCCGCCCTGGTAGCCATGAGTCAGGTCCGGCACGACAGGGCCGCACAACACCTTGAAGTCCGCATCCAGATAGGTGCTGTTCACCGTGAGGTCGATCGAGCCGAGCACCTTGCCCACCGATTTGACGGCCGAGGCGTTGAAAGGGTCGTGCAGCTCCACGTGGTAGTGCTTGCGTATCTTCTGCGGGATCAGCGCATCGAGCGCCTGTGGCTCGATGGGCATCCAGATCGAGTTGGCCACCAGGACCGTGATCTTGCTGGCCTTGATGTCGGTTGATTCTTCCAGTTCTTCCAGAAAGGCGGGGAGGAACTCGTCGAACAACGCCGGATAGGCCGGATCAACCACGACGACGGTGGACGACTTGCGCTTCGCCAGCGCCTTGAAGGATTCGACCCCGACCGGCTCGTTGAATGCTGCCAGTATCTCCGCTCTTTCGTCCCCTGCGGGATCAAAGCGGAAGGACCGATAGCAGCGGCCATTGATCCAGTTGTCCGGCACGTCCACCGGGGCGGTTTCCGACCCAAAAGGCAAATGCACATTCATGTGAGGAGTGTCTCCCGGCTGTCTTTATGGCCCTCCGATGCTGAAGGGGCGATGCCCGGCCGTCAACGCCTGAAAATGGTTTGCCGAATGCCGGATGGGGGCGGGGTCTCCGGGGCTATCGAATGCCGTAGTCCTGGATTTTCTTGCGCAACGTGTTGCGGTGGATGCCCAGCACCTCGGACGCCCGCATCTGGTTGCCTTCGCAGGCGTCGAGCACCCGCTGGATGTGGCGGGCCTCCAGGTCGGCCAGCGAGATCAGGGGGGTGTCGTTCTCATCCGTCCTCGCGGGGCCCGGGGCAGCCGTTCGTTCGCCTCTTCCCTGGAAGACCAGATGGCGGGCGAGGATGACCTCCCCGTCGCACAGCAGAACGGCTCTCTCGATGCCGTTGGAAAGTTCACGGATGTTTCCGGGCCATTCGTAACGCATCATGGCTTCCAGGGCATCCTTGCCGAACCCCCGGATGGGGCGGCCGATGCTGCGGGCATGCAACGCCAGGAAGTGCTGGGCCAGGGGGACGATGTCGTCGCGCCGTTCGCGCAGCGGGGGCAGATGCAGCGGCATCACCGAGAGGCGGTGGAAGAGGTCCTCGCGGAACAGCCCTGCCTTCACGTCCTCCTCCAGATTGCGGTTTGTGGCGCAGATCAGGCGCACGTCCGCCCGCAGGCAGCGCGTTCCCCCCACCCGCGTGAAAACCCGCTCCTGCAGAAATCGCAGCAGCTTGGGCTGCACGGCGGGGGAGAGCTCGCCGACCTCGTCGAGGAAGAGCGTCCCGCCGTTGGCTCGCTCGATGAGCCCCTGCTGGAGTTTGACCGCACCCGTGAAGGCGCCTTTCTCATGCCCGAAGAGCTGCGATTCAAAGAGCGTTTCGGGAATCGCCGAGCAGTTGACCGCAACGAATTCCCCTCCCCGCATTCCCGGCGCGGAGAGACGGTGGACCTCCCGTGCGATAACTTCCTTGCCCGTGCCGGTCTCGCCGGTGATCAGCACGCTCACCGGCGCCGGGGCCACGCGCCGCACCATGTCCATCACCGAGCGCAACGCCGCGCTCTCGCAGATCAGGCCGCCGTTCCCCTGGTCGTCGAAGCGCGCGCGCATCTCCAGCGCGACGGCCTTCTGGCGCGCCTCGATGAACACCGCCATCAGCCGCGCCACGGCCCTGAGATTGCGCAGGTCCAGCAGGGAATACGAATCGAGTTCGCTTCGCTGGAGATAGACCACGCCGATCAGCGCCTCGCCCGCTTCCAGTGGGGCGCACAGCACCGAGCGCGCCGACGGAGGAGCGGGGGCGTCGGGCGAAGGATGCCGCGCCAGATCGGGGTGATCGCTGACGAGCAGGGATTTGCGCTCGCGGGAAACGCGCTGCACGATGCTGCGGTCGGCCAGCGTTTCGCCCCCCGGATACAATGCCACGGAAGGGCGCAGGTCGTTCGTCACACTGTCGCGCAGGAAGAGCACCAGGGCATCGGCCCGGAACAGCGATGCCAGCCGCGCGCCCATGCCGTTGAGCGCGTCGGGCAGGGCCACGTTGGCAGAGTCGAACAACTCGCCGAGCTGCACGACGAACTCCAGTCCCTCGTCGCGCCCCGGTTCCTCCTCGCGCGTTCCCGCCAGCACGGCGACGGGCGCCACTTCCAGCGTCTCGTCCGTCGGCGTTCCAAGATACACCAGCCGGTCGCTGAAGTCCGCGTTCTGCACATCGACTTCGCTGTCGAACAGAAAGCGGGATTGGCCGATTTGGAGTTCGTCGTTGCGCAGCAGAGGGCGCGAACCCTCGATGCGGCGCCGGTTCAGGAACGTGCCGTGGCGGCTATCCAGATCCTCGACGATCCAGCTCAGGTTGCGGCGGCGGATCAGGGCATGAAGACGGCTGACGAGCGCGTCGGGGAGAACCAGATCGTTCTCCTCCGAGCGGCCGACGCGTGTCTCGTCGGCCAGTTCCAGACGCATTCCCGTCAGCGGACCGGAGATGGCGAGCAATGTGGCGATGGGTGGAGCTCCGGGCAGGGTATCGTCAAATGTCGGCAACGATTTGGTCGTAGAACGCCAGCGGCCGATCCTTGAGCGCACCCGCGCGCGCCTCGATGGCCGAGCGCGGATGGCGGTTCATCTGCCCCGTCATGTTGTAGTGGGGCGAGGGCCCCCAGTCGAGTTCCTGCTCAAGCTTGGCAAAGTGATTCTGGAGCAGTTCCCAGACCGGGCGAACCTTGAACTTGGGATTCCGAAGCAGGCCGAGCAGCAACTCCATGGGGCAGTTGCCCGCGCCGCGTCCCAGGCCGGCCATCGTTCCGTCAACGCGCGTCACGCCGTGGATGATGGACTCGATGGTGTTGGCAAAGGCGAGTTGCATGTTGTTGTGGGCGTGGATGCCGACTTCCTTGCCGGTGCCCTCGAGGGCATTCTTGTAGCGCTCGACCAACATGCGCACCTGCTCGGGGTTGAGCGAGCCAAAGCTGTCAACCACCACGACGGTTTGGGCGGCGGAGCTGCGCAGCAGTTTCAGCGCGGCGTCAATTTCCGCGTCCTGCACCGTCGAGATCGCCATGATGTTGCAGGAGACTTCGTAGCCCTGCTCATGCGCGTGCGCGATCATGTCGAGTGCTTCGGGAATCTGATGAATGTAGCAGGCCACGCGGATCACGTCGATGACGGATTCGGACTTCGGGCCGATGTCTTTCTTCCAGTCCGTCTTGCCGGCGTCGGCCATGACGGCGATCTTCATGTCGGCCGGGTTGTCGCCGAGCACGCGGCGCAGGTCTTCCTCGCGGCAGAACTTCCAGGGGCCGAACTTCTCGCGGGCGAAGAACTCTTCCGAGCCCTTGTACCCGATTTCCATGCAGTCGATGCCGGCCTCCACGCACGTCTCGTAGACCGCGCGCACGAAGACGTCGTCGAACTGGTGGTTGTTGATGAGTCCACCGTCGCGAACGGTGCAATCGAGCACCTTCAATTCGGGAATGTAGGTAACCCACGGGGCGGAGGAGGTTTCCATCCGTCGTTCTCCTGGAGGCGGGAATGCCGCTGACGTTCCTCTGGATGGATGGACGCGGGCCCGGCCGGAGGCAAGAAGAACGTCCTGCACGCTGGTCGGCCCCCGAGAATGACAAGGCTCTTGCCCCGCTTCCGAACCGCTCACGCAATACGCTCACTCTTCCACCCGGAGCCGTCCTGATGCCCGCGTTTCCCTTCCCTCCGGACTTCATCTTCGGCTGTGCCGCCGCCTCCTACCAGATCGAGGGGGCGCACGATGCCGATGGCAAGGGACCGTCGATCTGGGATGCCTTCTGCCGCCGTCCCGGCGCCATTCTCAACGGGGACTCCGGCGACACCGCCTGCGATCATTACCATCGCTGGGAGCAGGACCTCGACATGATTGCGGCACTGGGCCTCGATGCCTACCGCTTCTCCGTGGCGTGGCCGCGCATTCTGCCCGAGGGAACCGGCAGAGTAAATGAAGCGGGGCTCGATTTTTATGAACGCCTCGTCGATGGGATGCTCGCGCGCGGCATCAAGCCCGTGCTGACGCTCTACCACTGGGACCTCCCCCTTGCGCTTGAGGAAAAGCATGGCGGCTGGCGCAGCCGCGTGACGGCCGAGGCCTTCGCTGAGTATGCGCGCCTTGTGGCCGAGCGCCTTGGCGACCGGGTGCCGTATTGGACGACGTTCAACGAGATGCCGGTCTTCGCGGAACTCGGCTACCGCGCCGGCATTCACGCGCCCGGTTTGAAGCTCGACGAGAAGGGCGTCCGCACCGTCATCCACAACATACTTCTCGCGCATGGGCTCGGGGTTCAGGCTCTGCGCGCCGCCCTCCCCGCGCAGAGCAAAATCGGCGTCGTTCACAATCCCTGGGCCTGTGTTCCGTTCGTGGAAAACGACGCCTGCATCAAGGCGGCACGGCAGCGTTGGGAGTACCGCAACTCCTGGTACCTGGATCCGATGTTCAAGGGCTCCTATCCTGGCGGGCAGATTGAGGAACTCGGCGCTGCCATGCCGGAAATCAGGGACGGAGACATGCGGGCGATCCACCAGCCACTCGACTTCCTTGGCCTGAACATCTACTCCTCGCAGGCCGTGGTTGAGGAAGACGGGACGGAGCGCGCCTACGAGAAGGACTTTCCGTCCACCGACATGGGGTGGCATATCACGCCGGACGTCCTGTATTGGGCGCTTCGGTTTGCCCACGATCTGTACGCGCCGCCCGAGCTGCTGATAACGGAGAACGGCTGTGCTTTCGACGGCCAGGTGAACGCGGAGGGACGCGTCGAGGACTACGCGCGGCTGGAATACATGAGGGGCTACCTGCGCGGCGTGCAGCGCGCGGTGTCCGAAGGTCTTCCGGCGAAGGGCTACTTCGCCTGGTCGATTCTGGACAACTTCGAATGGTCGTTCGGCTACGCGCGGCGTTTCGGCATCGTGCATGTCAACTTCGAGACACAGCAACGCACGCTGAAGGAAAGCGCCAAGTGGTACAGCCACGTCGCGAAGAATCGCGGAATGTGACGCGACCCGTCCAGACATCCTTCAGGGCTCGGCGGTTCGCACGGCCCACAGGTGATTGACGGGGCTGATGCCGCCGCCGACTTCATAGGCGTTGAGCATCGCGCCGCGCAGCCACTCGCGTGCGAGGCCGACGGCATCGCCGAGCGCAAGGCCCTTGCCGAGATTCGAGGCAATCGCGGCGCTCAGCGTGCAGCCCGTGCCGTGCGTGTGCCGCGCATCGAGACGCGGCCCCGTGAAGACCCGAAGTCCCGAGGGCTCCCAGAGCACATCGACGGCCGTGTCCGCTTCGGCGAGATGCCCGCCTTTCACGAGAACGGCGCGTGGCCCCAGCTGTGCCAGGTCCGCAGCGGCGGCTTTCGCGTCCTCCACGGTTCGCACGGGGCGGCCGAGCAGCACCTCCGCCTCCTCCGCGTTGGGTGTGATGACGCGTGCGAGCGGAATCAACCGGCTCTTGAGTGCGGCGACGGCGTCGTCCTGCAGGAGCTTGTGCCCGCTCTTTGAGATCATCACGGGATCGACGACCAAATTGGGGACGGAGTAAATGGCGAGCTCGCGCGCCACGGCCTCGATGATGGCGGGGGAGGAAAGCATCCCGGTTTTTGCGGCGCTGCATCCAATGTCGGAGAGCACGGCGTCGAGCTGCGCGGCGACGAACTCCGGCGGCGCATTGTGAATGGCGGTGACGCCCCGGGTGTTCTGGGCGGTGAGGGCGACGATGACGCTGAGGCCGTAGCACTGGTGCGCGGCGATGGTCTTGAGATCGGCCTGGATGCCGGCGCCGCCGCCCGAATCGCTTCCCGCAATCGTCAGAATCCTGGGAGGGGTGACACTCATTCCACGTACTCCGGTTGGAACTCGAACGACATTCCGTCGTAGGACAACTCCATGCCCGCGGGGAGCATCGCGTTGGTCTCGTGGTGTTCCAGATAGTGCGTCATGTGAACGAAGTAGGTTTGCTGGGCGTTGATCTCGCGTGCGACCTCCACGGCTTCATCGAGGGAAAAGTGCGTCGAGTGCTTCTCGGGGCGCAACGCGTTGAGCACGAGCACGCGGCAGTCGCGCATCAGGTCCATCGACTCTGGCGGGATTTCGCTCGCGTCGGTGACGAAGACAAAGTCGCCGAAGCGGTAACCGAGAATGTCGAGCATTCCGTGCTTCACGGGGATGGGAACGATGCGCTGGCCAAGGAAGACAAAAGGCTCGGTGACGACATGGAGATCGAGCGAGGCAACGCCGCCGCCCTGCTGGGGCGGATCGAAGACATAATGGAAGCGGGTGCGGATATCATCGAGAGTCAAGGCGTTGCCGTAGACGGGGAGCGCATGGCGCTGGCGGAAATTGTAGAGCCGCAGATCGTCGATCCCGGCAACGTGGTCAAAATGCGAGTGCGTGAGCAGGACGCCATCAAGGCGGTTGATCCGATGGGTAAGTGCCTGCTGGCGGTAATCGGGTCCGCAATCGACGATGAACGCCTGGGCGGCATCGACGTCAACGCCGGGGCCCTCGCGCAGCAGCAGCCCCGCGCGCAGGCGCTTGTTCTTCGGGTCGGTTGAGAGACACGTCGGGTGGGTGCATCCGATGGGGGGGACGCCGGTGGAGGTTCCCGAGCCGAGAATGGTGGCAATCATGGCGCCTGCCTGGTGCGGAATCGGCCGGAGAAAGCCCGGCAGTTCGGTGACGATGCCGATGGGCGGAGGCTGGCGCAAGGGGGGACGCGCTGCTTTGCCTCTGCCGAAGACGCTTGCCCGGCGGAGCGTTCTCCCGCACCGTCACCCATCCCAATCGACACGTGGAGGTGTTCGTCCATGATTCGCCGCTCTTTTGCCCTGCTCGCGGCCGCATTTCTGCTGCTTGCCACCGCCTGTGCTTCCGGGCACAAGTCCTCCGGTTATACCGATGTCCTCAGCATGGCCAGCCCGCCGGTCAAACCGGGCATCGAAGTGTTGCTCTCCGACCCGGGTTACTTCGACCTGATTCGCGGCAAGCGCGTTGGCCTGATTACGAATCCCAGCGGCGTGGACTCCAAGCTGCGCTCGACGGTTGACCTCCTTCACCAGCATCCCGACGTGCAACTCGTCGCCCTCTACGGCCCCGAGCACGGCGTACGCGGCGACGTCTACGCGGGTGACAAGGTCGAGGACGCCGTCGATCCCATCACCGGCATCCCCGAGTTCAGCCTCTATGGCAAGACCCGGCGGCCGAACGACGAAATGCTCGCCGGCATCGATGTCATGCTCTACGACATCCAGGACGTCGGCGCCAGTTCCTACACGTTCATCTACACCATGTCGCACGCCATGGAAGCCTGCGCCGAGCGCGGAATTCCGTTCATCGTTCTCGACCGTCCGAACCCCTGCGGCGCGGACTATGTGGACGGCATGGTGCTCGACACCACGCAGTTCAAGTCCTTCGTCGGCTACTACGACATCAACTACATGTACGGCCTGACGCCCGGCGAGACAGCGATGCTCTTCAATGGCGAGTTCCTCGAAACGCCCGTCGATCTCACCGTCGTGCCCATGCGCGGCTACGAGCGTTGGATGCGCCAGTGGGACACAGGGCTTCCCTTCGTGCCCACCTCCACGCACATCCCGACGGCGCGCCACGCGTTCTACTACAGCCTGACCGGCATCATCGGCGAAATCCGCAAGGGCGTGAACATCGGCGTTGGCTACACGCTCCCCTTCGAGTGCATTGCCGCCCCGTGGATCGACCAGAACGAGCTGGCCGCCGAGCTGCGCTCGCGCAACATTCCCGGCCTTCTCGTCCGTCCCATTTCCTTTACGCCCAAGTATGCCACCTTCGCCGACGAGCCCATCGAGGGCGTGCACCTCATCATTTCCGACTATCGCACGATCCGCCCCGTCAGCGCCCAGATTCACATCATGACGGCGTTGCAGAAACTCTATCCCGAGGTGGGGCTTTTCACCGACGAGTTCGGCGGCAAGTCCGCGTTCGACAAGGTGTGCGGCACTTCCGACATCCGCCACAGGGTGCTGGCGGGCGAGAGCGCCGAAGCCATCATCGCCTCCTACCAGGACCGCGTGAAGGAGTTCGAGTCGATGCGGAAAGGGTACTTTCTGTACTAGGCAGGGACTCATGGATGAAGGCGGGTTTGCCCATCCATGTGCGGTTGATCGTATGAGAATCAAAAAGGACCGGCTCTTTGCGGAGCCGGTCCTTTTCTTTGGGGGGATGAGAGGAGAAGAAGGCGAACCCGTCAGGCGGGCGTAAGATTATGATAGCCGGTTTCTCCGTGATCGACGAGGTCGAGACCGATCATCTCTTCCTCCTCGGTCGGCCGGATGCCGATCACCTTGTCGACGATGAAGGTCAACGTGGCCGTGACGGCGATGGAAAGCACGATCGTGACGAGGACGGCGAGCACCTGCTGCACGACCTGGCCGGGGTTGCCTTCGAGCAGACCCGCCGTGCCGCCAATCGCTTCGCGCGTGAAAACGCCCGTAAGCACGGCACCCGTGATCCCGCCGACGCCGTGCACGCCAAACACGTCGAGCGAATCGTCGAATCCGAGACGAGGCTTCAGGAACATCACCGCCACGAAGCACACGGCGCCGGTGATCAGTCCGATGAGGAGGCCGTCAACCGGTGTGACGAACCCAGCCGCCGGAGTCACGCCGACAAGTCCGGCAACAATGCCCGAGATCGCGCCGAGCAGGCTCGGCTTCTTGCGCACGACCCATTCGGCCACCATCCACGAGAGCGCCGCGCCCGCCGCGGAAAAGTGCGTCGCAGAGAAAGCACCTGCCGCACGCCCATCGGCCGCAACGGCCGAACCTGCGTTGAATCCGAACCAGCCGACCCACAGCAGCCCCGCGCCGATTGTCGAGAGCACCAGGCTGTGCGGAGCGTACTCCGCGTTCGGATAGTTGCGCCGCTTGCCGATCATCAGCGCGATCACCAACGCGGACACACCCGAGCTGATGTGCACCACCGTGCCGCCCGCGAAATCCAGCGCGGGAATCTTCGTGTTCAGGAACCCGCCCGGTCCCCACACCATGTGGCACAACGGTGCGTAGATCAGCAGCAGCCAGAAGAACATGAACGGCACCAGCGCCTTGAAACGAAAGCGCTCGGCGAACGCGCCCACCATCAGCGCCGGCGTGATGATCGCAAACATCATCTGGAAGAACATGAATGTTTGGTGTGGAATTGCGCTGACCGGCCCGCCGGGCTCCATTCCCACATCCCTCAGGAACAGGTAACCCAACCCGCCGACGAACGCATTCCCCTCGGAGAAGGCGAGCGAGTAGCCGATCACCAGCCAGAACACCGATGCCATTCCCATCAGGAAAACGCACTGCATGAAAATCGAGAGAACATTGCGCGAACGAACGAGACCGCCGTAGAAGAGAATGAGTCCCGGCGCCGTCATCATCAGAACGAGTGCGGAAGCCGTCATCATCCATGCATTGTCGCCCGCCATTTGTGCGGCGGCGATGCCGTTCTCCAACTCCGTAATCTTTGCCATCAACTCGGCGTCCTGTGCGTAGCCCATAGCTGCCGGGAACAACGCCAGAATCACCAGTGTCAGTGCGACCCAGGGCCGCGCGAAACGCTCCTTCATTGTCCATCCTGCCTGGTGGATTGTGGGGCGTGCACTCCCGCATGGGGAGCGCACGCGCACGGGGGAGCCGAAGTGCCAGTTCTGTTCCCATGTCGTGCAGGATGCGGAATGCAGTCGTATTGGTCGTGAAGCGCTGGGATGTTTGGACTTGGAGGAAAAGGAAAAATGAATGCCCCTTCCTGCTGGGCAAGAAGGGGCATGGTTCGAATTGGTCAGCCTGTTCTGAATCGGTGGGAAAACGATCAGTCGTAAATGCGTTCGATGCGCACGCCGCTGAAGTACGCGAGCAGGATTTCCGCGTAGCTCTGCCCCTTCAGGGCCCGGCCGAGTCCGCCGATCTGGCAGAATCCGGCGCCGTGGCCCCAGCCACCGCCCACGAGCGTCGCCGAGGCGAGTGCCTCGCCGGCATAACGCTGATCCGCCACGATGAAAGCGCCGCTGTACAGGAAGGACGTACGCATCGCCGCGCGGATGTTGTACTCGCTGTTAAGCAGGTGGGTTTTGCGCTGGCCATCGGCCGCGCGGTAATCCACGGCCATCTGATTGAGGCGCCCGCTTCTGCCCCGGCGGATGGGGCGCAGGGCGAGCACGTCGCGCAGGTCCGTGATGCCCGCGCGCTGCACGAGCGATTCGCGCAACGTTTCCTGCGTGACCGGTACGCGCCAGCGGAAGTACGTTCCCGGTTCGTCAACACGCCCGAGATACTGGGGGAGTTCGTCGTCGCGGCAGACATTCGGTCCCGCGAAGCAATCGGTCTCCTTCAGCCAGTCGCCCGTCAGGTACTCCTCGATGTTCGACTCGGTGACGGGGAAGAAGCGTTCCACGGCCGATCCCTTCGGCGCGTCGATCATCGACACCAGTCCCTCCATCGGCGTTCCCCAGACGTTTTCGGCGTCTTCCGAAATGCCGCCGGTGTTCTTGCTGTAGCGTGCATCGCAGTAATGATTGCTTGGCGTAATGAGAACCTCGCCCCGGCACGCCGCCACGGCGTCGCGCGCTTCGGCCGACCAGCCGCCGGTGCCCTGATAGCGCTGGCAGCAATCGTCGTTGCACCAGATGAACGGCTCGCCCGCATGGGGAGCGACGGGCTGCGCCAGCAGCCAGCTCCGCGCCGCGATCGTTTGGGCCTTGATGAACTCGGGGGGGCACGCGCCACTCATCTCGCCCGTCACCACGCCCACCAGATACTCTTCCAGAGGCAGCTCGTTGACGAGAACGACGCGGCCGCCATCGGCGCGAAACTCCAGGATTCCGGTCAGCGTCTGATCAATCAGCTTCTTCCAGTGAAAGCCGCGTCCCGCGACCATTTCCTTCACCAGAACGCCATCGCCTGCCTTGCGTCCCTGGGCGCCCGCCGGAGGCATGATGCGCAGCACGCCCGCCTTTGCGACCTCCGCCCCCGCCGTGTTCGCGAGTGTCAACGTCCCCGCTTCAACGCGGACCGACAACACCTCTCCGGCGGGCAGCGCCCCTTCGCTTCCTTCAAGCACATAGCCCGCGCCCGGCACGGCAAAGCGCACCTCGGCCTTGTCGTCTTCCCGCAGGATCACCCCGATACGCACGATGGGTTCGCGCTCCATGCGATACTGGCCGTCCACGATAGGAAAAGGTACAATGTCTGAAGGCGTGTTCATGCGGGAATCCCCCCTGAGTCAGATCGGTTGCGCCCCCCCACGGTGGGAGGGCGCGCGGGTTGGGACAATAACGAAATCCCGGTCGGTCAGTCTTGACAACGCCGCCTTGTATGTATACGAGAGTTTATGATCAGATGTTCCGAGGAGGTGGGGCATGCGTATCATCGTCCTGCATACCGGGGCGCCCCGGGCGGGCGACTGTCGGCCACTCGATCCTCTTTCGCTCGCCATTGCCGCCATCGCGGCCTGGGGGAGTTGGCTCGCTCTGCTGATTTTCTGGTAGGGGAGAAGGATCAGGCCTCAGGCCAGATATTCCACGGCGAGGATCGAGATGTCGTCGTGTGGACTTCCCGATTCCCACTCCTTGGGGATGCGGGCTATTTCCTCGACGGCCTCGCCCAGCGGCTGTTCCCCGAGACGCATGGTGTCCTGCAGAAGCCGGTTGCTTCCGTAGGTTCCCTTCTCCGGGTGGTTGGCTTCCACGATTCCGTCGGAGTAAAGAAAGAGCCTGTCTCCCGGGGCCAGATCGACCGTCATCTCCTCGTAGATTGTTTCCGGGACAAAACCGATGGGGAACCCCGCGCCCTCCAGAAACTCCGGCTTGTTTCCCGCGCGATGTCGCAGCAGGGGCGGATGCCCGGCCTGGGCAAAGCGAAAGCGTCCCTCCAGCAGATCGAGGACGCCGTAGACAATCGTGAAGTACTGGCAGGTGGCTGAATCGGTGATCTGGAAGCGGCTGTTGAGCCGGGCGAGAACTTCGCCGGGCGGCACGACATCGAAGGCGCCTTCCTCGCTCTCCGAGGGCGTCATCAGCAGTGACTCGCCGGGGACGACCGACAGGATGCGGCTGAGGGTGACGGACATCAGAGCGGCGGTAACGCCGTGCCCACTGACGTCGAGCAGATAAAGGGCGACGTAACGGTTGTCGAGGGCGAGGACGTTGAGAATGTCGCCGGCCAGTTCCTCGCACGGGGCGAGTTTCCAGGCAAAGCGGCAGCCCGCGACGTCCGGCAGCGCGGCAGGCAGCAGGGACTCCTGGATCTGCGCGGCGGCCTGCAAGTCGCGTGTCATGCGCTCATTGGCCATGGCAAGGTCGTGGATCCTGTTGGCCAGGTCCTCTTCCAGTTGAATGACGCGCTCGCCGCAGCGGATGCGGGCGAGAAGTTCGGCGGGGTCGAACGGCTTGGAGAGGAAATCGTCGGCCCCGGCCTCGAACGCTTCGAGCAGGCTCTGGCGATCGGTTCTCGCCGTCAGCAGGATGAGGTAGGTGTAGGCGTTGCGGCGTTCGGTGCGGATGCGCTTGCACAAATCAAGGCCCGAAAGGCGGGGCATCATCCAGTCGGTGATGACAAACGGGAACGGATCGTCGGCGTAGACATCCCAGCCCTCGCTGCCATTCTCCGCACAGGCCACCTGGTGCCCCATACGCTCAAGCGTCACGCGCAGCATCTCGCGGGAAGTCCAGTCATCTTCGACTATCAGGATTCTCATGCCGTGGGCGCCAGCCTCTTCACGATTTCAAGACAAACTCTTTGGAACTCGGTTTCGAGCAGCTCAAGGCCGGGCTGAAGGGACTTCATCTTGAGGCCTTCGCTGCGCTTCTCGATGCGCTCGGCGGCCTGCGCCATGCGATCAGCTCCGATGTTGCGGCTGGCTCCCTTGATGGTGTGGGCGACGCGGCGGATGCTTTCAGAGTCCTGCTGCTGCACGGCGACGCGCAACTCATCAATGCGGTGCCCCATGTCGCGTTGGAAACCGGTCAGGATTTCCTTCGTGAACGCCATGTCGCCGTCGGCGATTTCCTCCAGCCGGGCAAGGTCGAGCACGTCTTTGTGTGTGGGGGCGGGTGGGGGCGTGGGGCCGGCGGGTGGGCGGGTGCCCGCGGCGCTTAGTGGAAGCAGCATGGAAAAAAGTTGGTCCATGTGGAGTGGCTTGCTCAGGTAGTCGTCCATGCCCGCTTCCATGCAGCGTTCGCGGTCTCCCTGAAGGGCGTTGGCAGTCATGGCGATGATGGCGATGGACTTGTTGATGCCGGACGAGTTTCGGATTCTGCGGGTTGTCTCGAAGCCGTCGAGCACAGGCATCTGGCAATCCATCAGGATTGCGTCGTACGGCAGGCGTTCCAGTGCCTCAATGGCCTCCTGTCCGTCACCCACAATATCGGCCCGGCAACCAAGTTTTTCCAGCATCCGCTTGGCGACCATGGAATTCACGGCATTGTCCTCGGCGACGAGAACCCGCAGGCCAAGGTTCTGCATCCGTCCTCCGGGGTTCGAGAAACTCGTGACTTCCAGTGTGCTGCCCGGCGTGACGATCTTCAGCAGGCTGTTGAGCAGCACCGTACGCTTGACGGGCCGGGGGAGGACGCCCGCGACGTTGAGCTTTTCCAGGCGGTCGCCATGCACCTGTTTGCCGAACGAGGACATGACGAGGATTTCCAGAGTGCCGTGATGGCGGCGCAGTTCGGCCAGGGTCTCTTCGAGCGGGCGGCCCGGCAGGGCATCATCGATGAGAAGGATTTCGAAAGGCACTTCGGCGTCGTGGGCGGCGGTGACGCATTCGAGGAGCGCCTCGGAATCGACGGCGAACTCCGCGTCCAGATTCCATGTCGTGGCCAGTTCCAGCAGGTTGCGGCGATGGGCGGCATGGGCATCGGCGATCAGAACGCGCAGGCCGTTGAGGCTGGCTCTCAGGCGGCGGCGGCGTCCCGTGGTGCTCTGCGACTCCACCTTCTCCAGCGCGATGCGGAACGTAAAAGTGGAGCCTTCTCCCGGGACGCTCTCCGCCGAGACCTTGCCACCCATCAGGTCGGCCAGCTCCCGGCAGATCGCCAGCCCCAGCCCCGTGCCGCCATACTTGCGCGTCGTCGAGGAATCCGCCTGCGTGAAGGGCTGGAAAATCGCATGGAGCTTCTGCGGATAGACTCCGATTCCCGTGTCGCGCACATCGAAACGCAACGAGACGGAAGTGCGTGTCTCCGCTTCGGCGGAGACTTCGAGCACGACTTCGCCCCTGTCCGTGAACTTCACGGCGTTCGAGAGAAAATTGATGAGAACCTGGCGGATTCTGCTGGGGTCGCCCCTCAGGCTTTCCGGCAGATCAAAGGGCAACATGCCGGAGAACTTCAGCCCCTTCTCGTGGGCCTTGGGCGCCAGCATGTCCATGGCCTCCTCCACGAGCGCCCGCAGATTGAACTCAGTCACTTCGAGTTCAACCCGTCCCGCCTCGATCTTCGAGAAATCCAGGATTTCGTTCACCGTGGAGAGCAGGATTTCGCCGGAGGAACGGATCGCCTTGACGTATTGGCGTTGCTCGTCGTTCAGCCCCGTTTCAAGCAGCAGGCCCGTCATGCCGATGACGCCATTGAGAGGCGTGCGGATTTCGTGGCTCATGTTGGCCACAAAGACGGACTTCGCGCGGGCTGCCTCTTCGGCGCGGTCCTTGGCCGTGCGCAACTCGTGCTGCTGATTCTTTCGCTCGGTGATGTCGGAGGCGAAGACGAAGACGTACTCCTGTCCGCCGCTGGAAAGAAACGTGATGGAAAGCTGAATCGGAAACACCCGGCCGTTTTGCCGCCGTGCCTCGGTGGACAGACTCGTGGATCCGACCCGCTTGAGCAGATCCCACTGATTGGGCCATCCCTGCGGCCTGATGAAGGGAACGATGTCCCAGACGGAGAGGCGCAGCAGTTCGCGCTCGCTGTAGCCCAGGTCCCGGCAGGCCGTCTTGTTGGCGTACAGGATGTTGCCGGCCGGGCCGAGCCACAGGATGGCATCGCGCGCGGTGTCAATTGCGGCAGAGGAGAGATGCAGGGCCTGCTCGGTGTCCTGGTACTTGATCGCACGAATCAGGATCTCTCCGATGCTGTGCAGCAGGCTGACGTGCTGCTCCGGCCAAGTCTTCTCTTGGCGCACCGAATCGAATCCCAGCATCCCCTCCAGGCTGCCCTGGTGGATCATCGGTACGCAGACCAGTGACTTGATCCCCTGCGGCTCCAGCACGGCGCGGTCGCGCGCGGCCTCCGGGGGGAGATCGTCGAGCCGGGGGAGTTGTATCGTTTCGTGCGCCAACATACAGCGCAAAAAAAAGGGCACTTCGGCGCAGGAAACGGACTGAAGATTGTCGATCTGCGGGGTGATTCCCGGTGCACACCACTCGTGCGTGTTCCGCATCGTGCTCAGGTCGGGCGAGAAACGGAAAACGTAGGCGCGATCGACCCCGGTGTATTCGCCGATGCGGCGCAGGGCGTCATCGACTCCGGCATTGATTTGCGTCGGAGCCAGATTGATGAAGGCGGTGGAAATCTCCGTAACCAGCGCGCGGAACGTCACCTGCTGGCGCAGGCGTTCGTTCTCCTCGATCAGACGGCTGATCTTACGGGAGACGTCCCCGCCATGTGAACGCCCGCGTTCCGGGGGGCCGCCTTCTTGTTTGGCTGCTTCAGGCACGTCCGCTTCAGCCTTGCTGAGAGAGTTCTCGATAACAGCGTTCTTTTGCTGGCGGGCGGCGTGCGCCACAACAGGTTTCCCGGCCAAACAACCGCCTCGGGCTTGACAAGAGCCTCGCACATCGCGCTGACTGAGAGAATCCGGGGAAGTCTTGGGAGTTTCCCCCGGAGATCGAAGCAGTTTGCTACACCACTCCTGGAGGAGGGCACAGCCGAGGCAGGCTGTGCTGATTGTTTTTACGGAGCAGGGAGGCGGAAGGGCCGGGAGATTCAGAAATCGAAGGAGAATGGATCGATGGCAACAGCAACAATTCCGGAACCCGCTCCCCAAGTGCGTTCCTTCCTCGCGGGCAAGGCGAAGAAACTCCTGATCGGCGGCGAATGGGTCGATGCAGCGAATGGCGAAACCTTTGAAACACTCAACCCCGCCGATGGCAGCGTGCTCGCCAAACTGGCCAAGGGCGGAGCGGAAGACATCAATCGCGCCGTGAAGGCGGCACGCAGAACCTTCGAATCGGGCGCGTACCATCGCATGAGCGTGCACGAGCGCTCGAAGCTGCTTTATCGTCTGGCAGACGCAATCGAGGCCAACGCCGAGCAGTTCGCCCAGCTCGAAAGCCTCGACAACGGCAAGCCCGTGGGCATTGCCCGCGCCGCCGACGTCGCTCTCACCGTCGAGCACTTCCGCTACTACGCGGGCTGGGCGGACAAGGTGGAGGGCGAGGTCATCGCCGTTGCTCCTCCCTACGATCCGGGACGTTTTCTCAACTACACACTGCGCGAACCCGTCGGCGTCGTCGGCCAGATTATTCCGTGGAACTTTCCGCTGCTGATGGCGGCGTGGAAACTCGGCGCAGCGCTGGCAACGGGCAACTGCGTGATCCTCAAGCCCGCGGAGCAGACGCCGCTTTCGGCCATCCGTCTCGGCGAACTCTTCTGCGAGGTCGGCTTTCCCGCGGGCGTCGTCAACATCATCACGGGATACGGGGATGCAGGCGCCGCGCTGGCGTCGCACCCGGACGTGGACAAGGTCGCCTTCACGGGCTCCACGGAAGTCGGGAAGAAGATCGTTCAGGCATCGGCGGGCAACCTCAAGCGCGTGACGCTCGAATTGGGCGGCAAGTCCCCCAACGTGATTTTCGCGGATGCGGACCTCGACATCGCTGCGGGAGCGGCGGCCTCGGCCATCTTCTTCAATCACGGGCAGTGCTGCTGCGCGGGATCGCGTTTGTTTGTCGAGGAGCCGATCCACGACGAACTGCTGGCCCGCGTTGCGGAAATCGCCAAGGGCATCAAGCTCGGCCCCGGCATGGCACCCGACACGCAGATGGGCCCGCTGGTTTCCCAGGAACAGCTGGACCGCGTGACGGGCTACATCAAGTCGGGGCTCGAAGAGGGCGCCAAGGCCATCGTGGGCGGAGAACGCGCAGGCGGCGATCTGGCCAAGGGCTACTTCTGTCAGCCAACCGTCTTCAGTCAGGTGCGGGAAGACATGACGATGGTGCAGGAGGAAATCTTCGGCCCCGTCGTTACCGCTTTCCCGTTCAAGGACATGGACGAGGTCGCCGAGCGGGCCAACCGCACGCAGTACGGCCTGGCCGCCGGCGTTTTCACCAAGGACGTTTCCAAGGCCCATCGCCTTGCCGAGGCAATCCGTGCCGGCACGGTCTGGGTGAATTGCTACAACATGTTCGACGCCGCGTCCCCCTTCGGCGGCTTCAAGCAAAGCGGCTATGGCCGCGAAATGGGCAAGCACGCACTCGAGAACTACACGCAGACCAAGAGCGTGTGGATTCGCACCGAGTAGTCAGTCATGGACGAGGGGTGGGCGGCACAGAGCCGGGTTCCTCTCCACCCCGCACTCTTGGAGACGGAGATCCCGCCGCGTTGCGCGTGGCGGGATTTCTGTTTAACGGCAATACCTGATGATTGCCACGCTTCCGGTTTGCTTTCCTCTTCCCACGGCGTGCACCGGTGTCCCCATTGGCGACCGCGCGGGCAAGTCCTCGCCGCTGTTCCTGGCCCGGATCGTGGAAAACCGCGCGCGGACGCCCAACGACGTGCTGCGCAGCGTGCCCCGCTACTCGAACTCCGGTTTCTTCTGCCGTTGAGTGGCGCGTCTTTTATCTCGACGGCCCTGCCGCCTGGCCGACACGCTGCCAGCACTTTCGCTTTCCAGGGACGGGTGTGAGCACGCTCTTCTTCCTTTTCGCCATCGCGGCCGCGCTGTTCGAGGGACGGCTTCTCGCCTGGATGGTCTTCGGCGGCCCCGAAGGTCATCTGGCGGACCGCGTTCTGTTGTGGGCGGCGTCGGCGCTTGGGTTCTTCCTGCTCGTTCCCTTGTACGTGGCGTTTGTTGCGGGAGTGTCGCCCGGGTGGTTTGCCGCCGCGCACGCGGTCCTGATGGTGGTACTCGCCGTGGGTGCCGCGAGGACGGGCCTGGCGCGCAACCCGGAGGCCTGGGTGCGCGACGCGTTGTTCGGCGGTGGCTGGCTGCGCGAGTGGCTCGACGCGATGCGCGTTGCCCCGTGCGGCGCCAAGGCGCTCTGGGCGCTGGCGGTTTGCTGCTGGGTCGCGCTGGGAGTGCCAGGCGGGTTCCTGCCGCCGAGGGCCTTCGACGCGGTTGATTATCACGTGCTCCAGCAGGCCGCGCAGTGGCGCGGGGACGGAGCGTTTCACTTCGTGCTGACGGCGGGCGAGCGCGCCGATCCGCTGATGGCGCGTGGCCAGACGACGCCAAACGCAAAGATGATGTTCGGGCTCCAGCTTGCCGAAGTGCGCGGCTCGTGGCGTGGCGTGGGAATGGTGCAGTGGCTGTTTCTCGGCGTGTGGCTGCTGACGGCGTGGGCGTTGGCGCGGCGGATGGAGTTGCCCGCGTGGTGCGGCGCGGCGGGCGCCGTGTTCCTTGTCACGATTCCGGAGGCCATGCTCCAGGCAACGGAAAGCTACGCGGACGTGCAGGCCGCCGCGGGCGCAGGGCTGATTGTGTGGGCATTGCTTGCATTGAAGATGAGCGAGCGGCCGGAGCGCTGGATCGTTCCGGCAGCCCTGGGGGTCGGCCATTTCGTGGGGGCCAAGCTCTCGATGCTGCCCGCTGCGGGTGGCCTGGGAATCCTCGCGCTTGTGCTTGCGGTGCAACGCAGCACGACGCTGCGCGCGAAGTTGCCGCTGCGTCTCGTTGCCTCCAGCATGGTGGCGGGCGTGTTGTTCGCCGGACCGTGGATTGCGACGGGCATCTTCCTGTACGGCAATCCCATCTATCCGTACAAGTTCGTCCTATTGGGGACGGAGTTGTTGCCGGGCGTCCTGGGGACGGAGGCGACGGCAGGGGCGCTGGCGAACGCGACGGGCGTGCACGTGCCCGGCGCCTACTGGTATAATGCCATGGAATCGAGTGGCGTGACGTTGCTGAGCGGTTGGCTTTCCGGAATCGGGCCGCAATGGACGGTGCTGGGGTTGCCGGCGTTCGCGGCGATGCTGCTGGCAGGGTGGCGTCAGGAGGACCGGCGCTGGCGCCTGCCTGTGATGATCGGCGCAGTAGTCTTCTTCCTTTCGCCACATTTGTGGTATGCGCGCTTCGCCCTTCAACTCGGCAGCCTGTTGGCGCTCGCGTTCGGACGCACGCTGAGCCGGGCGCCAAGCTGGCTGCGCGCCGGACTGATGGCGGTGTTGCTGGCGTGCGCCGCGTGGAACGCCTTCCGGGTGATTCCCTCGTGGCAGTACCGGCCGCGCACACCGGTTCTCGCGGCCTATCCCGTGGTGACGGGGGACGTGGCGCCGGTGCTGCTCGACCGCTTTCCCGGCGAGTTCACCGCGCGCGACTATGCCCGCGACGTGCTCGCCGTGCGCGATGCAACCCGCCTTGCCTTCTCCGTCCCCAATTTGACGGCCACGCGTCTGGTCAGCGACGAACTGCGCCTCCGCGCCGAGCCCGTGGCACCGCCTGAGGACGGTGCAGACCCGCGCGCCTGGCTCGACGGCCTGCGCGCGCGCGGCTTCACGCATCTCCTCGCACCCGCAGACGCCCTGGAAGACGAACCGTTGTTTGCCGATCAACCGTTCTCCTCGGAGAATGCCTGGGGGCCGGTGGCGCCGCCACGCGAGGCGATCTGGGAACTCATCCCGAATTCGGGAGGCACGCGATGACTCCCTCCGCCAAAGAGCGCAAGTGCCAGACGCGCGAGTCGCTCCTCACCGCCGCCGCCGTCGCGGCACTCGCGCTTGTCTACGTGACGCATCCCGCACGAAGCGCGGAGGTTCGCGATCTCGTGGGTGGCTTCTACGCGCCCCTGCGCCATCAGGGCATTTCGCTCGATGGCGCGCACGTGGTGCGTCACATCGAAAGTGGCGAGTACACGGCGTGGACGCATCTGACCGCGCGCGAAGCCTTTGCCCGCTGGCGGATGCGTGGCGATGCTCCCGAGGCGTGGGACCGTCTGCACGCGCGTTGGGCGGAAGGGTTTTGGGAGGCTCCCGCGCGCGTGGGGCTGGAGCAGGCGTTCGCCGCCAATGTTGCAAAGTGGGAAAGCGCGCGCGAGGAAACCGCCGCGGGGACGTGGAGCCTCGCGGGCGCGGAACTCCCCGAGGCGGGCTGGACCATCGAGATCCATCCCGAGAACGTGCGCCGGGACGCACCCGAGGCCGGAAGGAAAGACGCTCTGCACATTCCCGTCGTCCGCGATTCGCCCAGCGTGAGCCTGCTGCTTTTCCCGCCGGAAACAACAACGGCGGAGATGGGCACGACGCTGCGGCTGCTCGTGGACGGGGACTCGTTGCGCGATCCGTTGGCCGCGCCGGTGCTGTATTGGGGGACGGAGTCGCTCGCCATCAGTCCGTGGCGTGCAAAGGGAGCGGTGACGCGCTTCGATGCCGAGACGAAAGTCGTTGTCTATGAATACAACTTTGCGTCCGAGCCCGGGTGGTTCACGCCGGGTGCGCAGTGCGCCGTCCTGCGGTTCGATCTCGTGCCGGAGAACGACACGATTCGCGTGCTGGGGATCGAGGGGGAGTAGCGCGGCTCAGTTTGTGCCGGTCGTTGCCGTATCGCCCACGAACACCGTGGCGGCCGGGATGTCGCCGGGGCTGAAGGCGCCTTGACGCGTGTCCCACTTGACGGAGAGCTTCTGGTCCTTCTGGTCGGGGCCGACGCTGTAGTAAGTGCGGTAGCCCGCTTCATCAATGTACAGGTAGGGCTTGCCGGAGAAGGGGTCGATGTCCTTTTCCGTCACTTCCGCGATCTTGGTGATCTTGTCGGCGGTCTCGCGGATCGAGCCCTCGGCGAAGGAGAACTCCTGGACGCCGAGATAGGAGATCGGCTTGTACTTTTCGATGTATTCGGCTTTGGAGGTGAAGGCGGGCGGGATTTCGCCGAGCGTGGAAAGCAGGAAACCGTAGCCCACGATGCGCAGCAAAATCAGCAGCGCGCACCCATGCAGCGCCCAAATGTACCAGCGCCCCTCGCGTCCCGTGCGGATCATATAGGACATGGCGAGGAATGCGATGGCGACGATCCAGATCAGCTTGACGAACAGTGCCGCCACGGTGGGCACGAGCACCCACAGGAGATTGGTGAAGTCGCTGCCGGCATTGGGTGCCTTGTTTGTTGTGGTCGCCATGGGGCGTCCTTCCCTGAATGAACTAGCGGCAGGAAGGTGGCCGCCGGGTGGGCCCCGGTGCAAGCGGGGATCGCAGAGCAATCCTGCTCCCTACGTGTTGCTCCAGTGCGGCTGCAGGAACGGGTGCTCGGTCACGGGCTGGTGCTCCAGCAGGCCCGCGCCCGCCAGGACGGTCTCCACGAAGTCGAGCGCTCCGCCGAGGACCGGGTCGATCCGCACCCCCGTCTTGCGGCGCAGATGCTCCAGCGGCATGTCGTCCAAAAACTTCGTGTCGTAGCGCCGCAGGCAGTTGCCCGGCAGCAGGTACTGGTCGAAGCCCGGATGCGCCGTGATGGTCTTGGCGATGTCCTGCCCGCATAGAAGGCCGGTGACGTGAATCGTCTCGCCAAAGAGCGTGTTCACCGTCGGCAGCGCGACGACCTCGATGCCGGCCTCGGACGCGAGCAGATCGCGCACGCGGTCGAGCACCGGCACCGACAACGTGCTCGTCACCGCGCCAACGCGCCAGGGGCGGCCGGGCTTGAGACGCCTGAGCAGCCGGCGGGCTTCCGGCAGATCGCGGTAGAAATGATAGACCATCCCCACGCCGTTTTCGAGCTGGGGCACTTCGGGCCATTGCGAGTAGGAAGGAGCCCTGCGCCCCGCAATCAGGTACCACTCATCGGCGATCATCACCACGGGTTCGCCGTATTCCTCCGCGACGCTCTTCAACGTCGGAGTGGTCCGGCGGATGAATTGCCGTGCGTATTGCGGAGTGACCGGTTCGAGATCGGGCAGCCCCTCGCGCCACTTTGTCATCCCCAGCGGCACGATCGCGACCGATTGCACCGACGGGTAGTAGTCGAGCAGCGTTGCGAGTGTGCGGTCGAGTTGCTCGCCGTCGTTGTGCCCGGGACAGAGAACGATTTGCGTGTGGACCTGGAGGCGGTGGCGGCTGAAGAACTCGAGCATCTCGACGACGGGCCGTGCTTTGCGAACCCCCAGCAGCCAGCGGCGCAAGTCCTCGTCCACCGCGTGCATCGAAATGTACAACGGCGAGAGGCGCTGCTTCGCGATGCGCTCGAGGTCCGCGTCCTTCAACGTGATGCCCGTGATGTAGGACCCCTGCATGAAGGAGAGGCGGTAGTCCTCGTCCTTGATGTAGAGCGACTTGCGCATGTTGTCGGGGAGCTGGTGCACGAAGCAGAAGACGCAGTTGCAGCCGCATTGCTGGGTGGTGAACTGGAGCAGTTCGAGGCCGAGTTGTTCCTCCGGGCTCTGCTTCTCGACGACGATGGTGCGCGCGGCGCCCGCGGGGTCGCGGAGCTCGAGCTCCAGCGTCTCGTCGGCCCCATGGAAATAATAATCGATCGTGTCGCGCACGTCATTGCCGTTGATCCGGACAAGCGTTTCGCCGGCCACGATTCCGGCCTCGGCGGCGAGGCTTCCGGGTTCCACGCGCTCGATCACGACGCCGGGGGGAGCCTCGGCCATGCTCAGGCCCGCAGGTACGGTGTCGCTCTTGTCGGCACGATTGACGCGCCGCCGGATTTCCGGCGTGACGGGGGGAAGGCGGGAGTAGTCGAAGGGAGTTTTCATAGGCGGCGGAAGGGTGGCATAGGGGCGGCGGCCGGGAAAGGGAAGAAAATGGGAAAGTGCGAAGTTAACGAGGCACCGTGGAGGGACGCACCGGAGGGTGGACCAGCGACGCCGCGTACTTCGGTGTATGGATCACGGCGTCGATCAGCGTTCCGAGCAGCGGCTGGTTCTCCAGGAACTTCGTGTAGGTCGTGTGCAGGACGTAGTATTTCTCCACGTTGAGCAGCGCGTTCTCCACCGTCTCGTCCGATGCCACCGTTTCCCCCGCTTCCGCCATCAACCCCACCAGGTACCATTGAACGAGGGCGAAGTGCATGAGCAGGAAGCGGTGCCCTGCCCGCACGTTCTCGGCCAACAAGAGGTCCTTGCGAAACAGGACGTGCCGGAAGTAGCGCGTCAGCAGCGTGTCATAGAACGATCCACTCTCTGTTTCCACGCGGCGTTCCTGAAAGTCAGCGTAGCGGAAGCGCTTGGGCAGAGGCTGCAGATGAATGCGGCTGAGTCCGGCGGCGTGCAGCGTGTAGTGGCGCAGAATGTACAGCAGCGCCTTGGGCCGCGTGGCGTTGCGCCACAGCGCCTGGCGGAACGTCGTCACCAGTCCGATGAACGCGCGGTGCACCATGGGCGAGGGGCGCTGCTTCTGCGCCATCAGCAGAAGCCGCCCCCAGTTGTCCGCGCGAAAACGCTGGGCGAACGCGGCGACGAGCTTCGTGTCGGGCAGCGCCCCCAGCGCCGCGAGCTCCTCGCTCGTCAGATCGCCCGTGCCCGGATTCTTTCCTGCTTCCAGGGCCTTGCTCACGAGGTCGATAAACACCGATTGGGCGAGCAGACGCATCCAGAGCGCCACGCGCGGGATTGAGAGGATTTCATCGAGGGCGCGCTCCAATTCGAGGTAAGCGTCGAACGACAAGGAGGCGCGCGCGGTCAGGCGCACGGGCGCGGCGGTTTGCTTGAAATGAATCGAGTGCCCGAAGTTTCCCCCGATTTCCGCCGCCTTCTCCGTCAGAAGGCGTCCGCTGTTCTGGCGCACCGCCGTGCAGGCAAATGAAACGCCCACATAGGCACCGGCGGGTGTTTCGACGTAGCGGTACGGGAAGTCGATGCACGTTTGCGGCTTGTTTGTGGGGCCAAGGGCCGCGTGCAGGGCGCACGTTTTGTCCTCGCAGAGAAACGTGCAGACGTCATTGACGCGATTGAGGGCGCGGTCGCCCTTGTCGAACTCGCTGTCGATGAAGGGAGGCTCGTCGTGGGCGCGTTGCTGGTACGCTTTGAGGTCGAAGGCGGCGAGGCGCTCCTCGGACTCGGGGTCCACCGGGATTTCCCAGAAGTCCGTGCAGCCGCGGCCGCACTGAATGCAGTCGTAGCGAATGCCCTCGGGAAGGTGCAGTTCGGAAGCGGGTGGTCGGCGCATGGGAGTCAGCGGCCCGGCTCCGCGGGGCGATTGCGCTCGGTGAGCGGCCGTCCGCGATAGAAGTTTGGCTCGGGGGCCGGTGCAGCCTTGCCGCCGCGCATGCGGCGCAGAATCGCCAGCACCCGTTTGGCGAAACGCTTGAAGCGCTCCTCGCCCGCATACCACGCGCGCACCAGAAGCCCCTCCTTCGCCATCGCGTTCGCGGCGTTCCCGCCATTGATTCCCCACGCCACGAAACACACGCGGCATTCGTGACGCGGGATGGGGCTGTGCACGCGCCAACGCAACAGACGATAGCGCCAGCCGTTCCAGATTTGCGCGAAGCTTTGCTCGTTCAGGTTTCCGAGGTACTGGCCGCTCGCGCAGCACGGACTCACGCGGCCGTCCGTGTGAATGTACGGTTCGCGCCACGGGCTGTTGCACTTCTGCGCAAAGCGGTCCTTGGCGGAAAACAGGGGACGGCGTTTCGCGCGGCTGCTCTTTGCGGCCGTTTCCTCATAGGGCACCGGCGTGCTCAGGCGCACGCCCAACTCCGCCGCGACGCGGCGTGCCTCGTCGAGTGCCGCGTTGGCGCGCGCGGGCTCGTGGCGCAGCGACTCCTCGTCGAACTCGTTTTCGTTCGGTGCGTAGTCGGCCACGTGAACGTGCCCGATGCCAAAGCGATGCGCCAGGCGCACCACGTCCGGCAGTTCATCGATGTTCCTGCGCAGAGCCACAAAGTTGAAACTGAAGCGCGAGAAGAACTCGGAAACGTGAAGGTCGCGCAGCTTGCGGATCATCGCGAGTTTTTCGAGCACCAGATCGAAGTTCGATCCCGCGCGGATTTCCTCGAACGTTTCCTTCGTCGCGCCATCGATCGAAATTGCAATGTCCACGGGACAGCGGGTCAGGTGCTCGATGCGCTCGAAATTCAGCAGCGACGCATTCGTCACGAAGTGCACCGTCGATCCGTTCTCAATGGCCAGCGCGAGAATTTCATCGAAGTTGCCGGCCATCGTGGGCTCGCCAAACCCCGTGATGCTGATGCGCGTGTTCGTCGGCAGCACCTCTGAGCGCACCTTCTCCAGGATCGGCTCGCGCAGGTCCTCGGCGTGGTACGCGCCATAGCCCTTCACGCACGTCCTGCAGTAGAAATTACACTTCGTCGTGCTTTCAAGGTAGAGGCTCGGCGGGAGCGATTGCAGGCGCAGACTGCCCGCGTCGAACTCGCGGCGGTTGAGCGCCTCGTTCTCCTTTTGGCGGTCGGTGGGCGTGGGGCGCTCGGGGCGGTGCGAGGTGCGGGGGCGTCCCTGCGCACGGCGGCGCACGAACTCCACGTAACGCACGCCCATGGCCGCGTCCTCGTTCCCGGGAGCCTCGGCCAGCACGGCACGGTAGGCCGCCTCTGCCTCATCCCATCGGCCCAGATTGACCAAACGATCCGCGAGGCGCCACCGCATCTCGATGTTGGCGGGCTGCAATTCAAGATAGCGGCGGCAGAGCGCGATGGAATCCTCGTACCGCCCGGCGTGGGCCATCGCCCAGGCGAGGTGCCCGATCAGCTCGGTGGAGTCGGGGTGCTGCTCGTGGAGTCCGGAAAGCTCGGCGATGCCGTCGCTCTTCCCCGCACGCATGAGTTCGAGCACCGCATCGAGGGCGGCGCGTGCATCGGGCGGAAGGGCGGTGGCGGGGGACGCAGTGCTCATCGGCGGCAGGGTAGAAGCAGCCCGGGGCGCAAAGCAATGACGATGCGGGGGAGTGCTCAGTTCTCAGTTCCTGCTCCATTCCGCCCGCGTCCCACGAAGCACGAGCAACGAACCGCGCCGCTCTCTCCTTGAGCCTCTCGCCCCGGGGGAGGCGAATGGCGGCGTACGCTGACTCCGCCGGGAGCATCCCGTGTCCGCCAACGATCGCGAATTCGCCCTGCTCGCCCGCTACCTCATCGGTTCCGTGCCGCCTGCACGGTTTCGCGCGCGTTACGAGTCCGGGTGCCGGGCGCTGTTCGGCGATCCGGCGGCCCATTCGGCGGCGCTGCGGCTTGCATTGCGGCGCCCGGCTCTGCTTCCGCTGCTCGATGCCGGGTGCGCCCTGCGGCGGCGCGAGGATCCCCTGCGCCAGCGCCTCCTGCTCCTGACGGCGATCCTCGAAGCCTCTCCCGAGTACGCGGACGTCTTCCTGCCGCGCACGCTGACGTGGCCCAAGCTGCTGCTCGCCCTGCCGCTGCGCGGGGTCTTCGCGGCGGCCAAGGCCCTCGCCGGTGCCGTGCTGCTTCTCGCCGTCCGGGAAGGAGCGGGCCCATGATTCCGGCCGAGGTCATCGTCGTCGGCTCGGGGGCGAGCGGCGTGCACGCCGCGCAGGCGCTGCTCGAAGCCGGCCGCCGCGTGGTTCTCGTCGATGCAGGGGAGAAGGACGCGCACTATGCTCCCCTGATTCCGGCGAAGGACTTCCTCACCCTCCGCCGCACGGATCCCGGGCAACATCGGTATTTTCTCGGCGACGATTTCGAGGGCGTGCCTTTCGGCCCCGTGCGCGTCGGTGCGCAACTCACTCCTCCGCGCCAGTTCATCACCCGTCTGGCCGACCGCCTTGCTCCCGTCTTGTCCGGGGAGTTTGCGGCGATGACGAGCCTGGCGCTCGGTGGCCTCGCGGCGGGCTGGGGCGCAGCGTCCCTTCCGTTCATCGACGACGACCTCCAGGGCTTTCCCCTCTCACGCGCTGACCTCCAGCCGCACTACGACCGCGTGGCAGCGCGCATTGGCGTCTGCGGCGACGCGCACGATGCGCTCGCACCGTTCATGGGCCCGGTGAACGGAATGCTTCCGCCCGCGCGCCTCGACTCCAACGCCGCCTCGATTCTGAAACGCTATCGGCGCCGCAGCGAAGCCTTCGCCCGCGCGGGCCTGCATGTGGGCCGCGCGCGTCTGGCGTTCTGCACGGTGCGCCATGCCGGGCGTGGCCCGGCCCGCTATCACGACATGGATTTCTGGAGCGATCACGAGCGCGCCGTCTATCGCCCGCGCTACACGATCGAGGAACTCCAGCGGCGCTTCCCCGATCAGTTCGTCCTGATGATGGGCTGCCTTGCCGGATCCTTCGAAGAAGACGAACGCGCCGGAACGGTTCGCCTGCATTGCACGGAGATCGCGACGGGCGAGCGCGTTGTCATTGACGGCCAGCGCCTGATCCTGGCCGCGGGCGTGTTTGGCACCGCACGCCTCGTTGCCGCTTCGCTCGGATGGGATGGGCGGCGCTTGCCGTTGCTGTGCAATCCGTACACGTACTTCCCGGCGCTGAACTTCAACCGCATCGGCGCGCCCGCGGCGAATCGGCGCCACAGCCTCTCGCAGTTGCAGATGATCCACGATCCCGATGGCACGCGGCGCCACCTGCTCAGCCCGCAACTCTACTCCTACCGCTCGCTGCTTCTCTTCAAGCTGGTGAAGGAAGCCTTTCTCGGCGTGCGCGATTCCATCGGTGTGCTGCGCGAGCTTTCCGAATCCTTCGTTATCCTGGGCGTGCATCACGAGGACCGCCCGCATCCGGGCAAGTACGTCGTTGCGCGCAAAGCCAGCGGCGACTCCGTGGCGCTCGAAGTGCATTGGCAGCCAACCGCCTCCGCCGAACGCGCGCAGCAACGCCACGAAGCGCGCATCCGCCGCTTCCTGCTGCAACTCGGCTGCCTCCCTGTCGGCGCCGTTCGCCCCGGACCCGGATCGAGCATCCACTACGCCGGGACGTTCCCCATGTGCGAGCGTGGCGGCGCGGCGACCTGCACGCCCGAGGGGCTTCTGCGCGCGACGAAGTCGGTGTTCCTCGCCGATGGCTCCACGTTTCCGCATCTCCCGGCAAAGGGGCTGACGTTCACGCTGATGGCCAACGCCGACCGCGTGGGCGGGGCCGTTGCGAGGTCGCTGAGATGAGCACCGTCGTCATCACCGGAGCATCGGGTTTTCTGGGGCGGGCGCTGTGCGAACGCTTTGCCGCCGGCGGGTGGGCGGTGCGCGCATTGATGCGCCGTCCGGCCGAATCGCCCTTTGCCGATGCACGGATTATGGCCTTTGAGTGCGATCTTCCGGAGAGAATCGACGCCTCTGCCTTCGCGGGCGCGGACGTTGTGATTCACGCGGCGTACACGACACGCGTTGCCGGCCACCAGGAAGCACGTGTCGTCAACATGCATGGAACAGCGGCGGTGTTGCGCCACGCGCGACGCGCCGGCGCGCACTTCGTGTTTGTCTCCTCGTGTTCGGCCCACGCGGGGGCGCTCAGTTTCTACGGCCGCAGCAAGCTCTTCATCGAGTCGCGTCTGGATGCGGAGCGCGATCTCATCGTGCGGCCCGGGTTGATTCTTGGCGGTGGCGGGCTTTTCGCGCGGATGAGCGCCACGTTGCGCGCATCGAGGATCGTCCCGCTTTTCGACGGCGGCAGCCAGCCCCTGCAAACCGTTCACCTCGATGATTTGGCGGGGGCGTTCTTTGTGCTGGCCGGGGAGCGCCAAGCGGGCCTGCACGTCGTGGCGGAGCCACAAGCGATCGCGATGCGCGTCTTTCTGCGCGCCCTCGCGCGTCGTCTCGGGACTCGTCCGCTCTTCGTCTCCGTGCCTTCCTCCTGCGTCATGCCCTTGCTGAGACTGGCCGAGTCGCTTCGCCTCCCTCTCCCCATTGGCAGCGAGAACCTTCTCGGCCTGCGCGGCATGATCCGCCAGGAGCCCAGCCCGGTACTTGCCGCAAAACGCATTCGTTTGCGCCCGTGGAACGAGTCGCTCGCGAGCCTCCCTTCCTCCGCGTGAAGCCCATCTGCTGCCCGCACTTCCAGGCCGGTTCTTACGCCTGCGCGGACGGTCTGTTTCGCGTTTCACCAAGACGCTCGCCGAAACGGCCTCCGCACCACTGGGCCGTCTCGATATTTGGGGACGGAGCACGACGTCCGCGCCCACATCAGCGGCTCAACGCGCCGCAGTCCTGCAAACGTGGTGTACCGTCAGCAGGATGTCCCCGAGCAGGCGCGAGACGGTGCCATCGCGAAATCGCCGGGCAGACGTTTCCACTCCGGGGACGATCAGGTGGATGCGCCCCACCCGCCTCAGCTTGCGCGTGAAATCCAGATCCTCGAAAAGTGGCTTCTCGGGGTAGCCCCCCAAGCGGAGGAAAACCGCGCGGCGTGCCCAGATTGCCTGGTCGCCAAAGCACCACCCCAGCCGCCGGGCGCGTTCGTTGCCCAGCAGGCTACTGACCGCCAACAGAACGGACCCGCTTCGATAACGGCGCCAAAATCCTCCGCCAACGATCTCGCTGTTCCGGGCCGTTGCGCGCAACGCCTCCAGCGAGCCGGGCAGCAGAATCGTGTCGGCGTGCAGGAAGACCAGCAGGTCTCCCGTGGCGGCGGCCGCTCCGGCGTTCATCTGGCGCGCGCGCTGGGGCGGCGAAACCGCGATGACCCGTGCGCCTGCTGCCGTGGCCACACGACGCGTGGCATCGGTGCTGCCACCGTCCGCCACGATCACCTCGTCCGCCTCCTCGGCACGCGCCGATGCAATGGCACGCCGCAAGGTGCCGGCCTCATTCAGCGTGGGGATGATGATGGAGATGCGAGGCGCACTCATTGTTGTGTTGTTCCGGGATGAAATGCGGAAACCTGGCTTCAAGACCGGGAAGCGAGGCGTTTCAGGGCTTCCACGTCGCGCAGATAAATCCACCCCTTCTCCGTTTCAATCATTCCGGCTTTGCGGAACTTGGCGAACAGCAGCGTCACCATTTCCCGCGACGTGCCGATCAGCTTGGAAAGATCCGCGTGCGTCAGCGCCAGCGTCAGCTTGCGCCGTCCATCCGGCTCTTCTCTGCCAACCTGTTTGTCGAGATCGAGCAGGACCAGCGCCAGACGCTCGTTGGCCTGGCGCATCATCATCTCGGCAAGTCGCACCTGAAGACGATTGATCCGCAACATCGAAAACTTGGTGAGACGGAAGGCGAGATTGGGATACTTGTGGAGCATGTTTTCGAACTTCGACCGGCTGATCCGGCAGAGACACGTTTCACTGACTGTTCGGCAGTGCTCGCCGAAATTCACGTCCGTCGGATCAAGGCTTCCGAAAACATCGCCCGGGCCCAGCAGGATCACCACTGCCTCGCTCCCATTCTCGTCCACATAGGTCAACTGCACGTGCCCCTTCTTCACCACGAACAGCGAGGGCTCGTCCTCCGGCGGAGGAGGCACCAGTTGATTCTTCGGCATCGTGTACATCTGCGAGGCCGATTCGATGGCATTCATTTCCTCCTGTGAAAGTGCGGAGAACAGCGGGCAGTTCTTGATATGCCAGAGCTTGTCGCCTGCTTGATTGAGCCTCATGGATTCTCCTTCTTGTGCCGTCCCGGGGCTGCGAATCCATTTCACGGCCATCGAAGCGAGGCAAGCCCTGCTGGCGCGGCGGCTTCGTCCCCCCGGGTGGAATCATGGGGTTTCAAACTCCAATGGTGGTAAAAACTTCACGCTGCACCTTGTCAAGGCCATGCGAACGTTTTGCCTGTCTGGCGCCGCCAGACCACCAAGGAGCAAGCAGATGTACCCAGGAACCCCCTCGCATTCCCAGCGCGCCTTTACACTGATCGAGTTGCTGATTGTTGTGGCCATTATCGCGATTCTCGCGGCCATCGCCGTCCCCAATTTTCTCGAAGCGCAAACGCGCGCCAAAGTCGCCCGCGTCAAAAGCGACATGCGCACCACGGCGACAGGTCTGGAAGCCTATCGCGTGGACAACAACGACTACCCGACCGGCTTTGGTCTCACAGTCGATCCGAACGACCGCTGGCGCTTCGGCCTCTGGCTTCTCTCCTCGCCCATCGCCTACGTTTCGAGCGCCAACTTCCAAGACCCGATGCACAACCCGCAAGTGGCCCATCCAACGGACTCCACCATCCAGTACAACGCGATGTTCAACGATGCGGCGGATGGACGCAACGGCGTCGTGCTCTCCGAGTTTCTCCGCTTCACGGGCCGCCAGCCCCAGGGCACCTCGCTCGTCGCCTTCGGCAGCGGCGGCTATAAACTCTCTCCAGGCGTGAAAACGCCCTGGTGGATGCTCTTCAGCAACGGCCCGGATCAACTCTCCGGTTTCGGAACGACTGAACCGGAGTCCGATCTCGAAATCCGCATCGCCGATTCGGACGCGGATCCCGGCGGTTTTCTGGACGTTGTCTACGATCCCACCAACGGCACGGTCAGCGTTGGGAACGTCTGGCGTGCCGGGGGCGCGGGGATGAACTTCGCCGGCCGCTTCGTTGGGCAGGGAAACTAAGCGAAACTCCGCGCGCTCGGATTACTCCGAAGGCTCGTTGCGGCCGGAAAAGTTCCGCCAGTCCTCCTCTGTGTCGATGTCGGCTTGCGGCGGACCTTGCGCGGCTGAGAGGCCACGCTGGGCACAGACCGCAAGCGTCCGCGCCAACAACGCGTCGCTGCTCCACGGCATGCCCTCGAACAACTCGGGAAGATGACGCCGCGTGCCGATCAACACATATCCCCCATCGGCCGCAGGTACCAGCGTCACATCGTACGTTCCCAACGCCTCCATTGCCGCCGCGATCTCCACGCCACCCAACCCCGGTGTATCCGATCCGATCGCCGCCACGCGCTGCGCTCCTGCATCAAATGCGCGGCGAAACATCGTCTCCAGGCGAGCGCCCAGATCACCGTTGGGTTGCTCCCAATAATCCGCAGCACCCTGCAGCCAGTGGCGAAACGCTTCGGGCGCTGCCCCCGTTCCGCACACAACGACCCGCGCCCCCGCAACGGAGCACGCGGCCGCGAAGCACTGCTGCGCCAGCGCGCGATAAACCCGGCACGCCTCCTCCGCCCCCATCGTTGCTGCCAGGCGTGTTTTCACCCGGCCCGGCTCGGGCCAGCGAACGAAGAGAAGAATCGTGCATGCATTCATAAGATCGTGCCCTGCAATCCCCGGGCCACTTGGATATGATTCGGCGTGCCCGGATTCCAAGCGTGCTCCCGCAACCTGCACGGCGTCGTGAAGTATTACCGGAGCCGCACTGGTGCCCCGTTTGGTGTCTCTGCGGGCGATCAGTCAGGGGAGTGTGGAAAGAAAGTGGTGGACGGGGGTGGATTCGAACCACCGTAGGGCGTTATACCCGGCAGATTTACAGTCTGCTGCCATTAACCACTCGGCCACCCGTCCACAAATTGGGCAATTCGGTGAGGTGGTGCTGGTGATGGGACTCGAACCCGCAACCGCCTGATTACAAATCAGGTGCTCTGCCAATTGAGCTACACCAGCAGGAAGAGACCCGTGTTTCTGGGGCTCCGCCCTTCCTCTCCTCGCCGAGAGGGAGGCAAGGAACTAGGACCGAGTGGGAGGTGCTGTCAACGGCCGATTTGGAGATTTTTTCGCCGCTCCGTTTCCGGCGTCGAAACTCTTGAATGATCGACGCGACTTCGTCTTGCCTGCCGCGCCCGGACACCCCTATCGCCCTGCTCATCTTCCGTGCGAAAGACGAGCCGCCATGGAGTTCCCCTTTCGCCTTGGCAATGGCATCGTGATTGCCCCCACGCGCGCGGAGCACGCCGGGCAACTCGAAGAGCTCCAGCGCGCCGTCTTTCCGACGCTCGCCGATGCCGAACGCTTCAAGGCGCCTCACTACCGCCGCCACGTCGAGCTGTTCCCCGAGGGACAGTTCTGCGCACTCGACGGCAAACGCGTCGTCGGCATGACCACCACGCTGCGTCTGCGATTCGACTTCGACCACATCGACCACACGTTTGCGGACATCATGGCGGGAGGCTGGCTGACGACGCACGATCCCGAGGGCGACTGGCTCTATGGTGCTGACATCGGGACGCACCCGGAGGCTCGCGGCAAGGGCATCGCGCGGTCCCTGTATGCCGCGTGCCACGAAACGGTGCGCAGGCTGGGCCTCAGAGGGCAGGTTTCCGTCGGGATGCCCAGTGGCTATGGCAGGCTGAAGGACCGGATGAGTGCCCGGGACTACTACGAGTTCGGGTAAAGCAGGAACATAGTACCCCCTTGGGTACTCTTCGTCGTCGAGAGCGCGCTTCGCGCGAGCTTTTAGTAAGCGGTCGAGATCGAGGGCGGGCAGGAGCCAGACGTTTGGGTTTCTCTGGGGGTTTTC
>JASGMJ010000015.1 GCA_030156535.1 Candidatus Sumerlaeota bacterium | reverse complement strand
GGACCAGCGCCGCTCGCGGCCAAGCACCACGTAGACCCGGCCCCGATTGACAAGACGAGTTCCAAAGGGCGGCCAGGCCACGGGGACGCTCGTGCACCTGCCAGTCATGGAAACGGCAAAGTCCTCGAAGCCGTCGCCGTTGACGTCGCCGATGCCTGTCAACGCGCGTCCCAATTGCTGGGAGAGACCCGTTTCAGTGATCACCCCGAGGGCGTTCATCCGCACCCCGTTCGTCCCATCCAGACCGTCCACACGGAAGGGGTGCGTCAACTGCGCGGGAGCCACGCCACTGGCGAGCACCACCGCCGCCGCCAGTCCCGCCGCCCGCGCCACTCCAAAAACACCGCGTTTCGTTTTCATCGAGAGCCTCCCCCGGCTTGTGCACCCCACGCACTCTACACAGCATAGGACATCGCGGCGCGGGTGTCAGGGGAAAATGCGCCTGCCGGGGCCGAAACGTCCTGCCTCTTTCGCGCAAAGTGCCGCTTTCCCCCCGGGGTTGGTCTGGTACGCTCGCTGCCCATCCCAACCGGCCCCGGTGGTCCTGCCCGTGACTTCAGACGAAACGCCCGCCCGCGATGCACCCGGCTCTCCCCGTGCCTTCGCCGTTCTGCTCGGCGTGCTGGTGCTGCTCGTCTTCGGGTGGAGCGAGTGGGTGACGTGGACGCAGTTCCAGGCCAACCGCATCTTTGTGGCCGACGCCGGGATTTTCGATCACCTGTGCAACAGCCCGTTGCATGGGCGATGGATGCGGTCGCCGGTGCACTGGGAGACGGGCGTGACGCAGTTCGCCGCGCACTACACGCCGATCTTCCTGTTCGTCACGCCGCTGTATTTGCTGGTGGATCACGTGATGACCTACCTGACGTTCCAGAACGCCGGGCTGGTTCTTGCCGCCGTGCCGCTGGCTTTCTGGGCGCGGCGGGTGTTGAAGCACGATGCCGCCGCGCTGGCCGTTGCCGCGCTATACCTGTGCAACCATTTCACGGGGTCGATTCATCTCGCCAATCACCAGGAGGCGTTGGGGCCGCTCGGCTTCTTTGCGATGTTTCTGGCTCTGGAGCGCCGGTCGCCGCGCCTGTATGCCGCCGGGATGCTGTGGGCGTTGTGCTGCAAGGAAACCTACGCACTGGTCATCGGGCTCTTCGGGCTGCATCTGGCCATCGAATCGCTGCGCGACCGCGAGCTGCGCGGCTGGGCGGGGTGGACGCTGGGGGTTGCGGCGGCGTGGTGGGTGTTTTCGCTGGCCGTGATCCAGCTTTCCGGCGCGGCGATCTACAGTGCGGCCGGGAACACGCCGATCGCGCGCTACCACACGATGGGGGATTCGATGGGGAGTGTGTTCGTTTATCTGCTGACGCATCCCGTCGAGACGCTCGGGCGGATGCTGCGGCGTCCGGTGCTGGACCTTCTGCTGTCCACGGGGCTCGTCGCGCTGGCGGACTGGCGCGCGGTCTGGCTCGTCGTCGTGGCCGCGGGCTTGTACGGCGTTGCCGACGATGTGCTCGTGCGCGACCTGCATTACTACTACAGCTACCCGGCGCTTCCGTTGCTGTTCTATGCAACGGTGCGGGGGGCGGGCGCACTGGTGGGCTGGTCGGGTGCGCGGGGCCTGGTGGCGCGGCGGGGAGTGGCCGTGCTGTTTGCCGTCGTGGGGGTTGTTTCAATCTGGCTGCCGACGCGCACGGACGGGCTGAGGCGCTGGCCGATTCCGGCGAGCGAGCACCAACTCCTGGCCGCCGAGGTTGCCCGCGAGATTCCCCGCGATGCCCCCGTCGCCGCCCAGTACGAACTCTTCAACAAAGTGCCGAACCGCCGCATTAAGCTCCCCGTGCGGCTGCCGTATCTCGACGAGGTCGAGTACGTGTTTCTCGATCAGACGCAGTTTCCCGCCGACCTGAGGGGAGAGGAGAAACGCGCCGAACGCGAGGAAGTCTTCCGGCGGCTGGCGAGCCCGGAGTGGGAGATCGTGTTTGAGGTGGACGGGTACGTGATCCTCAGGCGGGGGGCAGGCAAGCGGGAGAAGAGAGAACCACGAATCTCACGAATCAGCACGAAGAAGAGCGCCGATTGAAAGCGGCAGCCGCCGTCAGTCAAAGAAGGGAGTCCCGCAGGGACGATTGATCGTAGCCCAGCACTTCAGTGCTTGTCACTACGTTGGAGTGAGATGCCGATTCCCTTGGCCTGCAAGGGGTATCGTTATGTTGCAGGATGCACCCATCATTAGCCCCGTCAGGGGCGTCACCTTGAATAGCCCCCGACGAGCGCAGCGAGCCGGGGGTACCGGCGCGTTGTTGATTTCGCGTCCCGGAGGGCCGCCACAAGAGCTTGGCGCTTTCCGGCAACGCATCGTTTTGTGGCGCACCCTTCGGGGCGCGGAGACTGTAACGCCGCTGACCACGGGTTCGCTTCGCTCACCCGCGGCTATTCGAGGTTGGGCCGCTCCGCGGCCGGGGCTTCATCCGGGGCGAAGACGCGGTCCCTGCGACGCGTGGGAGGCAATTTCCCGCGCCTTGCTCTTGACAGCGCCCCCCGGTCTCCGCCACTTTTCGCCTCCCTTGTGGGGCTGTAGCTCATCTGGTAGAGCGTCGCGTTCGCAATGCGAAGGTAAGGGGTTCGAGTCCCCTCAGCTCCACCATCACTCTTTTTCTGCCGCTGGTTCCTTTGCGCCGGGCTGTTTTTCGCCGGGCGCGGGCTTGTTTGTGGCGTGCAGGCTGCCGCCCTCGCCAAGGTCGCTGGCCAATTGCAAGACCCTGGCCGTGACCTTCTCCCGTTGTTCGGGCGTCAGGGGCTGGATTCCCATCAGGTTGAAGAAGCGCAGTCCCTCGACCGCCAGCCACAACAGCGCGGCGTCGGGGTTGAAGGCTTCATCCGTTCCCCACACCTCGGACAGAATGTCGTCGAAGCGCTCCTCAATCGGGACCAGCAGCGTGGGGTCGTTGGCGATGGCGGCAAGCAACGCCACCCCCATCTTGCGCGAGGAAGCGTCCTCCGCGCACAGATTGACTTTGAGGTGCGTTTCCAGCGCGGAGGCGTTGGCGCCGCGTAGCAGGGCGCGTTGCTCCGCCAGTGCTTCGAGTTTGTCGTTCAGGTGCTCGACGACGAGGGCCTGGAGAAGTTCGCGTTTCGTCTTGAAGTGATAGAGCAGGCCGCCCTTGCTCATGGCGGCTTCTTCAGCCACGGCGTCCAGCGTCAGATGAACGGCGCCGACCCGCGTCACGAGGGCTTCTGTGGCGGCGAGAATCTTTTCGCGGGAACTCGGTCTGGCCATGAGGAACCTCATCTTTCCGGCAACTGCGGGAAGTGCATGTTGCCTGTGTGATCAGTCATCCCCCCGTTTTGCTGTCAACGGTTGAATCGGATTCTGCGGTTTCGGTTTCGGCTTCGGCTTGTTCGGGGGTCCATCCGCCTCCCAGGGCGCGGTAGAGGGCGACGAGTTGGCGCGCGCGTTCGGCGGCACTCGTGGCAAGGCTGTTTTCCGCGTCGAGGCGCTGGCGTTCGGCGTCCAGGACGTCGAGGTAGGACTCCTCGCCGGCAGTGTAGCGCTGGCGCGAGAGTTCCACGGACTTGCGGTAGTGCTCCACGGCACGTTCGAGGGCAGCGTGGCGGCTTTCCTCTTCCCGCCATCCGGCGGCGGCGGTTTCGACTTCCGCAACGGCAACGCGCAGCGTCTTTTGGTAGGTGGCGAGCGAAGCTTCGGCGCGTGCCCCTGCGGCTTCGACGCGCTTGCGCACTTCCGGGATGTTGAGGAAGGCCCAGGAGACGCGTGGCCCGAACCCGCCGGTCAGGCTGCTGTCCGCGTTGAAGCTGCCCATCTCCGTGGCGGTCCAACCCAGGCTGCCCGAAAGCGTAAAGCGCGGGTAGTAGTCGGCTTTCTCCATGCCAATGCGGGCGATGGCGGCGCGGAGTTCCTGCTCGGCGGCACGCAAGTCCGGGCGCCGTCTCAGGAGGTCGGCCGGAACGCCGGCGGCGGACAGTTCGGTGGGAACGGCGGGAATGACTCCGGCCGGACCGAGAAGTTCGCGCAGTTGCCCGATCGGCTGGGCGGCGAGCACCGAGAGCGCGGCCGCCAGTTCGGCCTCGCGTGCCCTCAGTGCCGGGATCGACGCTTCCGTTGTGGCCACGAGAGCCTCGCCGCGATGCACGTCGAGCACGTCGCCCGCCCCCTGCTCGAAACGCACCCGCGTCAGGCGCAGCGTTTCGCGCTGCGAGGCCAGAAGGCGCTCGTTCAGGGCAAGGCGCGTTTGCGTCTCGCGATAGCGGATGTAGTTGGCGGCGAGTTCGCCGAGCACGCTGACGCGCACCGCGCTCATGTCCTCCAAACGCGCCTGCGTGGTGGCGTCGGCGGCCTCCACCGAGCGGCGCACGCGTCCCCACAAGTCCGCCTCCCATTGGGCATCGAACGTCGTGTCGAAAAAGTCCGAGTCGCGGTCCACCGAGCTGCGGGGAACCGTGCGTCCCACGCCAGCGGCTTCCATCTCGGGAGTGGTGAGACTTTGACGGCGGTAGGTGTGCCCGGCGGAGAGCGAAGCATCGGGCAGCCATTGCGTCCGCGACTGTCCAGCGAGGGCGCGTGCTTCGTTCAGCCGCGCGAATGCCACGTGCAGGTCGTCGTTGGCGGCGAGCGTTTCGGCTACCAGTGCGTCGAGCACGGGGTCGTTGAACGTCTTCCACCACTGTTCGAGCGACGCAGCGTCCGGCGTGTCGCCGGGTGCCTCGACGAATTGCGCCGGAACGTCGAGTTCGGCCGGTTCATAGTCGGGGCCAACGACGCAGGCCGTGGAGGCCAGGAGGGCACCGAGAAGAGTCAGCGTGCTTGTTGTCTTCATGAAGGGAAACTTGCGGTTCATTCTGGTGTTCCTTCCGGGGTCGGAGAGACGGTGGCTTTGGCGGGAATGGTGTGCACGCCCTGCAAGCGGTGGAAGAGGGCGGAGCCCTTCTCGCCCGTCCACTGAACGATGACGAACAGCATGGGGACGAACAACATGTCGAGGAAGGTGGCGGCGATCATTCCGCCCATGACTCCCGTTCCAATCGAGCGGCGCCCCGCGGCACCCGCACCGGTCGCCAGGAACAGCGGCAGAATGCCGAGGATGAACGCGAGCGAGGTCATGACGAAGGGGCGCAGACGCACACGCGCGGCCTCCACCGCCGAGTCAACGATCCCCATGCCGCCGCGCCGCAGCTCGCTGGCAAACTCCACGATCAGAATCGCGTTCTTTGCCGCCAGGCCGATCAGCGTCAGCAGGCCGATCTGGAAGTAGATGTCCTTGGGAATGCCGCGCAGGTGCAGGGCGATGATCGCGCCGAATGCCCCCGCCGGAACGCCAAGCAGCACGGCAATCGGCAGCGTCCAGCGCTCGTAGAGTCCGCACAGCACCAGGAACACGACGAACAGTCCCATGCCGATCACGGTGAATGCCTCGCCGCTCGCCTTGATCTCCTGGTAGCTCGCGCCGCTCCATTCCACGACGTATCCGGGTGGAAGCGTGTCGGCAGCCAGTTTCTCGATCGTCTCGATCGCCTCGCCCGTGCTCTTGCCTTCAACGGGTTCGCCGGTAATCTGAACGGCGGGGAATCCGTTGAAGTGACTGACGATTGCCGGGCCACTCTGGAACTCCGTGGAGACGATGCCCGAGAGCTGCACCATTCCGCCGTCCTTGTTGCGCACATAGAGCCTGCCGATGTCCGAGGGGTTGTCCCGGTATTCCGAATCCGCGCTGAGGAGAACCTGGAAGATGCGCCCTTCCTGCTCGAAGTCGTTCACGTACAAAGTGCCAAGAATCGTCTGGAGCGCCTCGTAAACGTCGCTCGTTTCGACTCCGCGCATCTTGGCGTTCAGACGGTCAACGTCCACAAAGAGCTGAGGTGACGACACATTGAACGTCGTCATCACGCTCTGCAATCCGGGGTCGTTGTTTGCTGTTTCCGTGAACTCGGTGACGATCTGTGCAAAGTCGTTAAGGCTTCCGCCCGTGCGGTCCTGCAGTTGGAACTCAATGCCGGCGCGAAGCCCAAGGCCATGAACGGCAGGCGGATTCAGCGGAATAATGATCGCTTCCTTCAGCGCGGCGAACTCTTTCCCTGTCCGCCCGACCAGTGCCTCAACGCTTTGACCCGGCCCCATGCGCTGGTCCCACGGCGCCAGCTTGACGAACAGAACACCGCCAGCCGTGTTGGCCGAGAAGCCCGAGAGAATGTCCATACCGGCAAGCGAGACGGTGTGCTCGACCTCCGGCTGCGCCAGCAGGAAGTCCTCCACCTCTTCAATCACGGCGGAAGTGCGGTCGAGCGAGGCACCCGGAGGCAGAATCACGCCGACGATCAGAAATCCCTGGTCCTCCTGCGGAATGAAGCCACCAGGCGTTTCGTTGAATATTTTCACGGTCAGTACGATCATGCCGATGAACAGCAGGATCGTGATGTAGCCGAAGCGGATGGATTGCCGCACCAGTCCGCGATAGAAGCGCGTGAACAGTCCGAAGGCCGAATCGAACCAGCGGAAGATGAAGACCTTGCGCTGAACCTCGCGGCGCAGCAGCACGGCGGCCAGAGCCGGGCTGAGAGTCAGCGCGCAGAAACCCGAGATCGCCACGCTCACCGCGATTGTGACGGCGAACTGACGATAGAGTTCGCCCGTCAAGCCTCCCAGGAAACCCACGGGAATGAACACCGCCGAAAGCACGAGCACGATGGCGATCAGCGGCCCGGAGACCTGCTCCATCGCCTTGATCGTCGCCTCGCGCGCGGGCAGATGCTCTTCGTGCATCAGGCGCTCCACGTTCTCCACCACGATGATGGCATCGTCCACGACGATGCCGATCGCCAGCACCAGGCCGAACAACGTGAGCGTGTTCACCGAGAAGCCCAGTGCATACATGCCGGCGAACGCGCCGACAATCGACACGGGAACCGCCAACAGCGGAATCAGCGTCGCCCGCCACGTTCCCAGAAAGATCAGCACCACGAGCGAAACGAGCAGGCTCGCTTCCAGAAACGTGTGCGTCACTTCATCGATGCCCGCCTCGATGAACGGCGTCGTATCGTAGGGAAGCTCGTAATACACTCCCTCCGGGAAGTTCTTCGCCAGTTCCTGCATGGTCTCTTCAAAGCCTTGGGCAGCATCGAGGGCGTTGGCATCGGGTTGCAGGTACGTTCCAATCAGGGCCGTTGCTTCGCCGTCCTGACGCCCCTCGGTGCTGAAGGACTTGGCACTGAGTTCCAACCGCGCAATGTCACTCAGCCGCAAAACCGTCCCATCCGGGTTCGCCTTCAGAATAATCTTGGAGAATTCCTCGGCACTGCGCATCCTGCCGGGCGTCAGAACAGGCAGGGTCAGATCCGGGCCGTTGCTCACGGGTTCGCCGCCGATTGTTCCTGCTGCGTAGACGTTGTTCTCGTCGCGCACAGCCGCAGCAACTTCGTTGATGGTCAGGCCCTTTGCCATCAGCTGATCGGGATCCAGCCAGGCGCGCATGGCATAGTCGCGCGCACCCAGCACCGTGGCGCTGCCGATCCCCGGAATACGCCGGATCGTGTCGAGCATGTTGATCTGCGCGTAGTTGCTGAGGAAGACCGCATCGTGCTCGGGGTTGGTCGACTTCAGGCTCGCGATCATCAACATGCTGTCGGAGGCTTTCTCGACCGTGATGCCCTGACGGGAGACTTCCTCGGGCAGGCGTGACTCGGCACGGCTCAGGCGGTTCTGAATCTCAACCGCCGCAATATCGAGGTCCGTTCCAACCTCGAAGTATACCGTAAGGCGCAACGAACCGTCGTTGCCCGCGTAGGACTGATAGTAGATCAGCCCCTCCGCCCCACTCAGTTCCTGCTCAATCGGTGTCGCCACCGACTGCGCCACCGTCTCGGCATCCGCGCCGGGATAGTACGCCGACACCGTCACCGTCGGCGGAGTGATTTGCGGGAAACGTTCGACCGGCAAATTGGAAAGCGCCACGAGACCGACCGAAAAGATCAGAATGGAGATGACCGATGCGAGCACCGGACGATCAATGAAGAAACGCGAAAACATGGGATTTCCTTTTCTGGAGCGCGACCCTTCAGACTAGACCTCAGTCAACGGTCGTTGTGGTGGCGGTGTTGTTGGCGGAAACGTAGGCAATGGGGCGAACAGGTGTCCCGGGAGCAGACTTCAGAAGCCCGTCGACCATGACGCGCTCGCCCGCCGCGAGTCCCGATTCAATCTCCCAGGAGCCTTCCCGCCAGTCGCCCACTTTGACGGGGCGGAATTGCAGGGTGTCCGCATCGTCAATCACGAAGACGGCCGGACCCGCGGGCGACTGCAGCACCGAGCGGGCGGGCACGCTGATGACGCCGTCCCTCGCGCCATGATCTTCGATCAGCTTCACAAACTGGTTGGGGCGCAGCAGGCCTTCCGCATTCGGAAACTCGATACGCACGCGCAGCATCCCCGTGGAGGCCTCGAACTCGCTGGACTTGTAGTTGAGCTTGCCTGCCTCGCCGAACTCCCTGCCATTTTGCAGAATCAGCTTGAATGTCACGCCATCGTCCAGCCGCAGGTTGCCTGCATCCGCCATCGCCAGATAGTCGGCCTCGCTGATTCCGTAGGTCACGTAGATGGGAGAGACGCGTGTAATGGTGGCCAGATGGCTGTTGGACGATTCATCGACCAGGTCGCCCACGTCGCGAATGGCAGGACTGATGATGCCCGACGTCGGAGCAACGATTTCGGTGTAGCTGAGTTCCAGGCGTGCCTCGCGCAAATCCGCCTCGGCTCCCGCCACGACGGCCTGGGCGCGATCGCGCTCGACTTCCGCGCGGTCCAGGTCTTCCTGGGACGCCGCTCCGGTTTCGCGCAGCGCCTTCTTGCGCTCGAATTCGCGCTTCGCAAGGTCCAGCCGTGCCATGGCATCCTGCAAGTCCGCTTCCCGGGCCTGCACCGCCACTTCAAACATGTCCTTCTCCACCTGAAAGAGCACCTGGCCCTCGGTGACGAGGTCGCCTTCGTGGAAGAGGCGCTTGGCCAGATAGCCCCGCACGCGCGAACGCACCTCGGCGATACGCGAGGCCTCGACGACGCCCAGGCGCTCGTAGCTTACCGAGGGCGACTGGGGAGTGACCTGCACAAAAGTCACCTCGGCGGGCGGTCGCTGGGCTCCGTCAGCGGACTGGGCGGCCGCACTCGCGGAGCCGAGCAGCACCAGTGCTGCTCCTGCCAGGGTGATGGTTGGGCGTGCTTTCATGGAAGAGTCTCCTATCAGACCGTCTGGACGGTATATATAAACCGTCCGGTTGGTATAGCTGGGAGAGGGGCAGGTCAAGAGCAATCGGCCGCCACGATCTCTTCTGCGAAGCCCTGCTTTACAAGGACTTACGCAAATTATCGAGTCATGACTGGAAGGGAAGAGGAGGGGGCGGCGCGGCGGGATGCGCTCCATAAGGGGAGCGGAATCAATGCTTCAACGCCAAGAAGTATGGGAATAGAATAAAGAAAGGCCCCGCCGGAATGGCGGGGCCTCGGGGTTGTCTGGGGGTTGTCCTCGCTCAGAGCGGGCGGCAGTTCAGGGCCTCGGGGCCCTTGCGGCCTTGGCCGGTTTCGAACTGAACGCGCTGACCTTCAGCCAGGGTGCGATACCCCTGCGCGTCGATGTTCGAGTGATGAATGAAGAGGTCTTTGCCTTCCTCATCCGGTGTGATGAAGCCGAAGCCCTTTTGCTCGTTGAACCACTTGACGGTACCTGTACTCAATGTTGCGACTCCTTGGCCCACTATCGAGCCTGATGTATTGCTTCGATTCCTTGCGCACCACTTTGTTCACTGGAAAAAAGGGAAACAAGAGCGAAGACGCGAGAGGGTTTCCCCCGGGCCTCCTCAAGTCAACAGACAAATTGCATCCGTCACGAAAAAAGACGTGGAGGGGGAAGCATCAGGATATTCCCAAAGTGAACTGCATGACAACTACATGATCGACGGTGGGCGGCGGATGGGGTCGCGCCGTCCTTCCTGATAGTCGCGCTCTTCCTCAATCATGGCCCGGCTGAGCAGGACTTCCCCAATAGCCATCAGGCGGGCGGAATCGTTGAGCGCGGCGGGCCATTCGCGGGGAATCCGCGAGAATCCGAAGCGGGCGCCAGCGAGCGCTCCAGTGATCGCACCCTGCGTGTCTGTCTTGCCCCCGTGCAGAATCGCCAGACGCATGGCCTGCTCGAAGGTTTCGGCGTGTGTGGAGCACCAGATGGCCAGGGCCGCAGTGGCCGAAGCCCGCCCCGTTGTCTTGAGGTCCTCATAGCGGATGCGTCCCAGCGCGCGCACAGCGTCGAGGGTCTCATCCGGCAGATCGCCGTAGGAGGGATCGGGGGTGAAGTTCGTATAGCGCTGCAGCATCATCTCGTCGATGGCCAGAACCTGAGTGCGCCACTCTTCCGTCTGGCGGGTGGCTTCGAGGAAGGCGACGGTTTGCGCGTTCAGATTCTCCGGCAGACGCCGGTGGAGGAACTGAACGAGCGTAAAGTTGAGAGCGAGGGCGGCTTCGAGGCAGCGCGGGTCGTAGTGGGTGATGTGGCAGACCTTGATGGTGCGGTCGACCATCTTGTGGATGTCGCTGGCGAAGTACAGGCCCGGGACGAGGCTGCGCGCCAGGGCGCTGTCAGAGGCTTCCGTTCCCGCCGATTCGTACCAACTGCTGCGGCCGGCGTCCTGCCAGAAATCGAGATCGTTGTCGAGGATGCGCATGACGCGGCGAGTGTGCTCGCTGGTGCCTCGGGGATTCGTGCGGAACCAGTCGAGGAGACGCCCGCCGATTTCCGGGCCGTCGAAGTCGCGAACGGCATTGAAGGCTTCGAGCAGGGCGACCACCTGGCCGGTGTCGTCGCCCCACTGGCCGGGCGCGATCCGGCGGCGCGGGTCGCCGCGCATTTCAAGCGGTTTTCCCTCCAGGCGTGCCCGCAGTGTGACACCCAATTGCCCCTCGTGCGGCGTGCCGAGGGCATCGCCAATGGCCAACCCGAAAACCATTCCGAGAAAGTGGTCGCGAACCAGTTCCGTCAGCACCGAACCGTCCCCATACAGAAAATACCCCGATGAAACGAGTCGGAAGGATGGCGCCGCCGCCGAAGTACTTCAATCGAAAAGCTGATAAAAAAACCGGGCTCCCGTTGCCTGCTTTATCGCCGTCCAACTTGATTCCACTGCCCTGCCCCCCTATTGGAACTTTTATCGAAACGCTGCGGGAGATTTTAGTGCTTTCCCCAATGCGAAGAGAAAGCACCGCGCCGACGAGCGGGAAGCAAAGGAGAAGGACGTTGATTCTGAACAAACGACTGGCTGGTGTGTTGCTCCACCCGACCTCCCTTCCGGGGCCTCATGGCATTGGCGACCTGGGACCTTCGGCCGTGCGCTTTCTCGACTGGCTCCAGCAGGCCGGCTTCGGCATCTGGCAGGTGCTTCCCCTTGGCCCCACCGGGTACGGCGACTCGCCCTACCAGTGCTTCTCCGCGTTCGCCGGCAATCAGTACCTGATCAGCCCCGAGCTGCTCGTGCAGGAGGGGCTTCTGACCAAGTCCGAAATCAAGGCGCCCCGTTATCCCGCCGGGCGGATCGACTATGGCCCCGTGATCGAGCGCAAGATGGCGCTGCTCGGCAAGGCCTTCGCCCGCTTTCGCGCCGGCGAGTTCGCCGAACTCAACGCCCGGCTCGCCGCGTTTCGCCGCCGTCCTTCCACCAAGGCGTGGCTCGATGACTACGCCCTCTTCTCCGCCCTCAAGCGCGCCCACGGCGGCGCGGTCTGGACGACGTGGGAGAAGCCGTTGCGCCAGGCCCAGCCCGAGGCCCTCGCCAAGGCACGCGTCAAGTACGCCGAGGACATCGAGTTCCACGTCTTCGTTCAGTTCCTGTTCTTCGATCAGTGGGACCGCATCCGCGCCGCGGCCCACGAGCGCGACATCGCCATCGTCGGCGACCTGCCGATCTACGTCGCGTTCGACAGCGCGGACACCTGGGCGCATCAGGAGTTGTTCAAGCTGCGCGCCGACGGAACACCGACCCACGTTGCGGGCGTGCCCCCCGACTACTTCAGCGCCACCGGCCAGCTTTGGGGGAACCCGATCTATCGTTACGACGTCATGGAGCAGCGCGGCTACAAGTGGTGGATCAGCCGGATGAAATCGCTGCTGGAGATGTTCGACGTCGTTCGTCTCGATCACTTCCGAGGCTTCGAGGCGTACTGGGAGGTGCCTGCCTCCGAGAAGACGGCGATCAACGGCAAGTGGGTTCCGGGGCCGCGCGCGGGACTTTTCAAGGCGCTGCGCAAGGCACTTGGCGGCAACCTGCCCATCATCGCGGAGAACCTCGGCGTGATCACCAAGGAGGTCGAGGACCTGCGCGAGCAGTTCGGCCTGCCCGGGATGAAGATCATGCAGTTCGCCTGGGTCACGGCGTCGGAGAAACCGCTCGTCCCCGATCCCGGCTGCGTTTTCCAGCCGCATCGCTACGAGCAGCGCTCGGTTGTCTACACGGGGTCGCACGACAACCCGACGACGCTCCAGTGGTGGCGCGAGTTCGCGTCGCCCGGGGAGAAGCGGCACTTCAAGCAATACCTCGGCACCGATGGCAAGAAGCCCCACGAGGCGCTGTGCCGCGCGGCACTCGCCACCGTTGCCAATACGGTGATCCTGCCGATGCAGGACCTGCTTGGCCTGGGGGGCGAGGCGCGCATGAATTATCCAGGGCGCGAATCGGGCAATTGGGGCTGGAGGATGAAGGAGGGCGCGGCGACGGCAAAGCTCGCACGGGACTGGAAGGCCGCGCTGCTGCTGTACGAACGCCACGTCAGCCAGAGCGCCATCGCGTCCGCGCTCGTCGCCAACGAAACCGCCGAGGAACGCGCCCGCAAGCCGTAGGCGGGCGCGCGGCTACAACTTCAGCCGCACACCCCGGTCCTTCAGAAAGCCCACGAACCACGTGATGGCGAAAGCCGTCACCACGGCGCGCGTGAAGCCCATCGCAAAGGACCCGCCCAGCTTCGCCTGGGGGTTCACGCCGATCACCAGCGCCAGCGCCGCGAACATATGGATCAGCATCGGGTGCAGGATGTAGGCGAACAGCGGGTTCTCCCCCGCCGGACGGATCACCGCCGCCCACCGCGTCCAGCCCTTTACATCCATCGTCCAATACAACGGAATCCAGATCCATGCCGTGATGGCCGAGCAATACAGCCCCCACGAAGGCGTCGCCGCGTTCTTGTTCACAATGAACATCGGATGTACGACCGCAAGCCGGTGGATCAGCCACCCGGCCACCACCATCGCGACGCCAAACAGGAAGGCCCACTGCATGCGGCGCCGGGGAGAGGGAACGGGCGAGTTCGGCCCCACCACGATCCCAAGAATTACGCCCGCAATGGCGATGCCGCCGTGCCCGCCGATGTGCGAGCCAAAGTCGAGGTAGCCCCTCAGCAGCAGTCCATCGAACGTTCCCACTTTGTCGGCCGCGTACAGGCAATACATCAGCGCCATCGCGCCCACAAGGCCCGCGAGGTTCCTCCGCAGGAAACCGTAGGCGATGCACGCCACCAGGTACGCCCAGCCGATCAACCCGATGATGCCCCACCAGGACGTCCGAAGCTGGATGACGCCGTCCGCGTTCTTGCTGCGATAAACGACGACCAGAAACGCCAGCAGCGCGATGCCCGCCCAGCGCAGGCCCAGCAGCACGCGCCGCGCCCGTCCGGGTTCCTTCGGCACCGTATTCCACGCCAGGACAATCCCCAGGTACATCAGGATCGTCCAGACCTCGCGGTTCAGCAGCCCCTCGTCACTGCACACATAACCGTTCACCATGAGCACACCGATGACCAGCATCCACAGCGTCCGCAGCGCCACGTGCCCCCAGACGACGCGGGGTGCCTCGCCGCGGTCGAGCCGCCGGCCGATGGCAAAGGGAATCGACATCCCCACGATGAAGAGGAACGCCGGGAAGACGACATCGACGAAGGTCATGCCGTCGGCGTCGTAGGGAAAGAAGTGCTCCATCCACCACGGAACGTCCACGACCCCCGCCACGTCGTTGACGAAGATCATGACGAGAATCGTCAGCCCCCGCAGGGCGTCGATCGACGCGATGCGCTCCAGCCCTCCGGTGACGGCGCTTGGCTTTCCCCCCAGCTCGGCCATGGAACGGTCTCCCTCCCGTGCGCAAAGTCCCCCATCGTCGTGCGACCACGGCAGTGCGGGGCAATGGCAACGCTTGGATGCTGGCAACGGAGAGAAGGGCTTACCACAGGTAAATTCTGATCAACACCGGGGCACACGGATGATGAAGTCCAGCCGTCCATCTGTGTCCATCCGTGGGCATCCTTCATTCATCCGTGGTGGTCGGTTGCGATTCGTCCTCAGTGCTTCTTCGGGCTTTCGCGAAAGCGGCCGTCCTTGAGGAAGCGCACGGTGAGGCGGCAGGCGCGGCGGCTGAGAGGGAGGAGGGAGTGGCGGTGCGGGACGAGGGTGAAGTCGCCCATGCCCGGCAGGATCGTCTCGGCGACGCCCACGATGAAGTCGTTGTCGCCGGGAATCAGGGGGTTGAGCCCCTTGCCACTGCCGCGTCCGCCGGCGATGACGGCGAACTCGGTGCCGGGGGGGAAAGCTCCCGCGCGCTCGCACAGTCCAAGGTCGCCGCGCCGAAGCTGGCGGGCGGCCCGCCCCCAGATGGCGGGAAACAGAATCCCCAGGCGGGTATCCAGCCAGTCGGCCATCGTTGCCCCGCGATTGGGCGGGCCGAGCAGGACGACGCGGCGCAGGCGGGGGAGGTCGTGGTGGGCCGCCGCCCAGCGCAGCACGATGCCCCCGAGGGAAAAGGTGACGACGTCGAGTTCCTCGACGCCCCAGCGCTGCATCCAGGCCGCCAGGCGCGCGGCGTTGGCCGGAATGTCGCGCCGCCAGGAGGGGTAGACGAAGATGCGCGGCTCCCATCCCGCCCGCCTGAGCGTCCACGCCAGCGCCCACATCAGCGGGTGGGCGGGCATGATGAGAGGGGGGATGAGGGCGACGGGGCGGCGCGGCGGAGGGGCTTCCGCGGGGGGCTTGGCGCGGCGGAAGGAGGGCAGGCGGAACCGGCGCGCAGGGGTCTCCGGCGTGTCGGGGGGGGCGGCGGGGTCGCCAGGCTGTTCCACCGGCGTTGACATAGCCGGAATCCTGCCGTGACAGGGGGAAGAGAGTCGAGTTGAAAGCAAAGCGGGGCGCGGACGGGCAGGGAGAAGCCCGCGGCGGGGGCACTTACGGCAGAATCCCGCCTGCAAATGGGAGGGCTATCCGGGCGCTTCCCTTGACGGGGCCCGGCCGTCCAGCGAGAGTCTCAAAGGTTGGGGCGGCACTCCGCCCTCTTCTATTTTGTCTTTCCCACTTTCTCACGGATTCAATGTGGCTCCCTACGAACCTCCGAAAAAACTGAAGGAAAAGCGTTCTGTCATCAAGAACCGGGGACTTGTGATCCGGGTCTTGTCGCTTGCCTGGCCGTGGCGCGGCCTGGTGGTTTCCTCCATTGTCATCTCCTTCCTTGTCGCCGCCCTGGGCGTCGCTTCGATCGCGCCCGTGATCCCCATCGTCAATGTCATCCTGACCCCCCAGCAGGAAGAGGTGAACCTCGACGACACGCGCGAGCGTCAGGCCGAAAGCGAAGACGAATTCCGCCAGCAAAAGGAAATCGTCCGCGATCCCGGCAAGGCCGCCCAGATTGCCAGCATCGGTGATGATCTCCAAGAGCGCTTTCCCATCATTGGCGTCGTCGAGACCTATGCGAAGAAGAAGAAGGAAGAGCTGAAAGGCGATCTGACCGAGTACCTGCTGACCGAACGCGAGGACGCGATCAAGATCATCGTCGCCTTCCTCATTATCCTCGTCATCATCAAGGCCTTCCTGGAGTACACCTCCAAGTACCTGATGATGAAGGTGATGTACCAGACGATTCAGCGCCTGAAGGTGGACTTGTACCGCAGCAGCCTGAACCTTGATTTCACGGCGCTGCAAACGCGCACGTCCGGCAACCTGATTTCACGCCTGAGCGCCGATGTCGAGAAGGTGCGCACGATCCTGAAGGCGTCGCTGACGCAATCGGTACAGACGCCCTTCGAGATGTTCTTCCTCCTGGCCTTTCTGTTCTACCTGAGTCCGAAGGTGACGCTGATCACCATGGTGGCCATGCCGCTGGTGGTCGCCCCCATTTCGATACTCGGCAGGCACTTGCGCAAGCTCAGCAAGCGCGACGCGGAAGAGGACGCTTACCTGGTCGACGTGATGCAGGAGACGATCCAGGGAATGCAGATCGTCAAGGCGTTCGGCTCGGAGAAGCGCGAGGCCAAGCGATTCAAGGACGTTTCGCGCGCGCAGTTGCACCGCCAATTGCGGCGCCAGCGCATCGCCCTGGCCGCGCCCCACGTGACGGACGTGCTGACGATGACGGCGATGGGTGCCGTGCTGATCGCCGGCGGCTACGTGGTGCTCGACAGCCAGGAAATGAACGCGGGCGAGTTCACCGCCTATCTCGTGGCACTCACGCGCTTCTACAAGCCGATCAAATCGCTCTCGAGTGCGTGGGTGCGTTTGCAGCGCGGACTCGCCAGCGCCGAGCGCGTCTTCGAGATCATCGACGCAAAACCGGTCGTGCAGGAAAAGCCCGACGCCATCGTACTCCCCCGGCTGGAGCGCGAAATCGTGTTCGAGAACGTGGTGTTCGCCTACGACAACAAGCGCGAGACCGTCCTCAATGGCTTCAGCATGACGATCCCGAAGGGAAAATGTTTCGCGCTCGTCGGGCCCTCGGGCGGCGGCAAGAGCACCGTGACCAAGCTGATTCCGCGCTTCTACGATCCGCACGAGGGACGCATCCTCGTCGATGGCATCGATATCCGCGACGTGACGTTCGCCAGTCTCCGCTCGCAAATCGCCATCGTGACGCAGGAAACAATTCTGTTCGACACGACGATCTTCGAGAACATCGCCTACGGCCGCAAAGGCGCGACACGCGAGGAGATCGAGAATGCCTCGCGCGCGGCCAACGCCCACAACTTCATCATGGAGTTGCCCGAAGGCTACAACACGCGCCTGGGCGAGCGCGGCAGCCAGCTCTCAGGCGGCCAGCGCCAGCGCATCGCCATCGCACGCGCCCTGCTGCGCGACTGCCCCATCCTGATCCTCGACGAGGCCACCAGTGCCCTCGACAACGAGAGCGAGGCCCTCGTGCAGGACGCACTCGATCGCCTGATGGAGGGACGCACGACACTCGTCATCGCCCATCGCCTCTCGACGATCCAGAACGCGGACCAAATCGTGGTGCTGGCCGACGGCGCCGTCGTGGAGCAGGGAACCCACTCGGAATTGCTCGCACGCCAGGGACGCTACGCCGACTTCTGGAACATGGCCCAGAAGCGCGAAGAGGAAGACAGCATCCCGGAAACACCAGAACCTGTAAATCTCCTCGGAGAACCCGCGCCGGGCTAAGCACCCAGCCGGGCCACAATGTCGCGATCCCTTACCCGCCTCGCCCCATGACAACGCCCAGAGCATTTTCGGAAAAGTTGCAGCCGTTATCCACGGGAAGAAGTTCGTCTTGAGCAAGGATTCGTTCGGCCAGCAATGGCCCCAACGGAACCGAAGCCAAAGCCCGGAGCAATCACGCACTCTCTTCATTGCTCCGGGCGGTTTCCGGGGCGTGCTTTCGGCTATGAATCACCGGGAGATGCTCTCTCCCGAGGCCAGGAGAAGAGCAGCAACCCGGCGCGCTCAGTAGAGAATCCATCCCGAGCCGGCTGACGCTGTTCCCTCCACGGTGAAGGTGGCCTCGTTCAAGGCGCTCCAGGTTCCGCCGCTGTAGGCACGGGCCTTGAGCGTTGTCGTGCTGTTGAGGACAAGGGACATGCCGGAGGTTCCGGTGCTGGCGCCCGGCAGGGGCGAGCCGCCAATCTGCCGCGGATCAGAGCCATCGGTGGTGTAGTAGATCGTCCCGGAGTCTGCGGTGATCACGAGACTCTCGCCAGCGGCAACCTCGCCACTTTGGCGGCTGAAAACGGGAGCATCCACCGTGGGATACAGTCCGGCACTGCGCAACTGGCCAAGAACGATTTCGGTGCGCGTCTGGGGAAAGGCGCCGATGAAGTTGTTCAAGACCCAGTTCACCGCGGGCAGCCAGTCGTCATCGCGTGTACGGGGGTCATTGGGGCTAAGGTAATCGCCCCAACGGGCCGATTCAGCGATGATGGCAAGGTCGATTTCGTTTTTTCTCTCCATGTAGCGTGCCGTGGCGGCCTCCGCCGTCAGAGCACCGCCATTGAAGAAGTGGCGATGCACGCGGTCTGCGAAGTCCATGACGTACTCGCTGTTGGCTTTGAGCTGGGAGTGCAACCACCACGGATTGAAGTAGGACTGGGCAGAGAGGCCGGAGGACAGGCTGAACGAAACGCGGTTGATCGAGACACCATAGGATTGAAGGAGCGACCACTCGTTGTCGTGCGGAAGGAACTTGAAGCCGTCGGGATCCTCGCGGTTGGCAACCGCATAGAGATTGCGGGGTTTGTTGGGCTGGTTGGGCGGGCCAAGGGGCATGTCCTGGGCACCTGTGTAGAAGACAATCAGCATGTAGTCGATCAGGTTGTCCGCATCAAGATAGCGCGGATAGGATGCGTTTTCGGTGCCGTCGGCGTTCAGGCCCTGGAGGCGATAGTAGTCAGCGATGGTCGTGACGCCTGCGTTTACCTCGGTCCAGAAGGCGTTGTAGAAATCCGTCGAACCGTCTGTGGCGTACATGACACCGGTGTCCTCGTCGGACTTGACCACATCGAAGTCATCGTCGTTTCCGCCGAGATAGGACTCGCAGAAGTGGGCATCGGGCCGTTCCTCGATCTGGTAGAGTCCCCAGTACAGGCCGTCGAGATAGAGGTGAAAGAAGAAGCCCTCGGTGGAGGGATGCCCCATGTCGCGCATCGTATCGCGAGTGAAGGGATCCTCAAGCCAGTTGGCATACTCGGGGCTGGTCTGGTTCCACGAGAAATTCTGGGCGGTGCGAAAATCGATCTTGTCGAAGGTTTCCGGGCCATCCTCGCCGAGCAGCGGGTACTCGATCTTGGAGTCGCCGTAGTCGGACTTCATGATGACGCGGAACGAGTGCTTGGGGTTGGTCTTGGCGGTGCTGGAGCCACCACGGATTCGAATGGCGCCGTCGGCCTGGAATCCTTCGGTCCCATCAGGCCAAATCAGTTCCACCGATCCCGGGCATTCCAGTCCCTCGGTCTCGGGGTTGGCATAGATGCCCGTGGACGTGTCGAAGAGGTTGGGAAGATCCGTTACGAGCGAGATGCTTGGAATAGCGAGAAGGGCGTCGTCCATCAGGCTGGAGTAGCGGGAGTCACCGGTGACTTTGGAATCCATGCCGTAGTCGATGGCCTGGCTGGAGGTCCCACCACCACCACCAGGAGGCCCACCACCGGGGCCTCCCCCGCCACCCGAGGATGGCTGGTAGGGATCGGGCCAGGACGACGATGGCTTTGTGGACGGCTGGTTGATGACATCGCTGAGAAAGATGTAGGTTTGTGTGTCCACGTTGGTCGAAAACCAGTCCGTGCGGTAGGCGAATGCCCGGACAATGGTGGTGCCACTCACGGAAATCGGCCCTGTGTAGATGGTGCCGTTCGTCTCGGACGGGGTACTGCCGTCGAGTGTATAGCGAATTGTGGCGCCGGCGGTCTCCGTTGTGATTTCCAGGTCAAAGGGATCCGTGAAGAAGCCGCGATTCACGCTGAACTTGGTGTCAGCCACCACGCCGCTCGCGGCGTCGCCATTGGCTGCTCCGGGTGTCGCGGTCTTCAGGTATCCCGTGCTTCCGTTCGCCCCGATGCCGTAGGAGATGTCGGTCTCCTGGGACGGGAAATCGGTAAAGCCGGAAATGATCGTTGTTCCGTCCGATGCAACCAGCAGGGCACTCTCGCCGCCGGCACTAAGCTTGAATGAGGTATGGACGTAACCGAGGCTGTCAAAATAGGGCGTGCTGTCGGATGCGTTTCCCGAAGCCATGACAATCAGATACCCACCGGCCGGAACGCTGACGACGGGTGACGCGGGAAAGGCCCACTTCATGGTCTCGGTGGCATCGTCAGTCATATAGCAACCTGTCAACGCGACGGACGAGGCTGTGGGATTATGGATCTCGATCCAGTCGGGATGACTCCCCGTCCCGTCCACCAACCCCGAGCTGTTGCTGGCCATGAACTCAGTGACAACCAACGACAGGGCATCCTGCGCGGGAACGCTCGTCGTGCACATCGCGATAACAGCCAGTGTTGCCAGCAAGTGACTTCTCATTTTTTGACTCCGGGGACATTCAGGAAAATCGTGTGATTAAACAGAAAGTGCGGTGCCCCGGACACAGAGACTCAAATGTCCGGGGCACCGCTGGGCGGGGTCAGAAGAGCTGCCAGCCATCGACCGCGGCGGACGGGAGTTCCTTGATCGATGCCCACTCTCCTCCGCCTGAGGGGAAGAGCCCGAAGGTGGCGTTGCTCTCGCGGATGACGCCACCTGTTGCTGTTGTCGTACCTGCAAGGTCCGAGGATGCCAGTGACCAGACTGCCGGCGTGTCACGATCACCTGCGAGGTTGTTGACGAAGATCGCCACCCCACTGGTCGACTCCGGCCACGGATCACCTGCGTCGTAGTTCACGTGATCGACCGCGAACAGTTGCGTTTCATGATCCCCTTCGTAGGCATAGAAGCCCTTCCAGAGAGCGATTTCGTCGCCGCTGTTGCCAAGGCTGAGGTTCTCCCAGTTTGCAACGGGGATGACGTTCACATCGCCCCAGGCCTCCCTGAACTCCGTGACGGTCACGTTGTCGCCGACGAGGTAGGCCGTCTGGCCCGGTTCAACGGTGCCGGAGGCAATGTTCGCCACTGAATGGGAAGTGGAGTTCGAGTCATCCAGCACCCAACCCGCCAAATCCACGGTTTCCGTGCCTGTGTTGTGGACCTCAATCCACTCCCAGGCATCGTCGCCCGAATAGGTCGGGTTGTAGAGAAGTTGGCTGATGACGAGCGGCACCGGCGAGAAAGCGACCCCGGTCAGGCTGACTTGGAGCACGTCGCCGTTTGAGTCGTTTGACTCGATTGCCAAGTTGGCCTCAAAACGTCCTTCCGCAACTGGCGAGAAGGTGATGGTCAGCGGCGCGCTCGCCCCCGGCGCAATAGGACCAGGATACGTCCCAACGGAAAACAACGCGGCATCCGAGCCGGAGAGAACGACGTTCGTGATATTGAACGAGGAGAGCACACCGTTGTTCAGCAGACTGAGAGTGGCACCCACAGAGCTGCCGGGAGAGGCGGGGCCAATGGTGAGGGTGGAATCCGTCAGGATGTCGACCGGATCCCCGGAAGTCAGGACAACCATCGAGGCCCAATCGCCCCCCGCACAACTGAGCGTTGCCGCCGAGGTCGAAATGACTCCCCCGGTGGCAGTTGTGTTTCCTGCGTCTGCGGACGTGGCCAATGCCCAGTTCGCACCGTCTGAAGGGTCGGCAGAGAGACTGGTCAGGTAAATCGCTCCCATGCCGTCATCGCTCGGCCACGGGGAGTCATCCGAGTAAGCCACGTTGGCGATCGTGTTCGCGTGAGTCTCATGGTCTCCGGAGTAGTTCGCGTACGAGTCCCAGAGGCCCACGGTGTCGCTGGAGTTGCTGAGCCCCATTCCGTCGGCCCAATCCGTCACGGGAACACCATTCACGTTCCCCCAGGCCTGTTTGAACTCTGCGGGCGAAATTGCCTCGCCATTAAAAAGGTAGGCAACGCCACCGGCCGGCACCGTGCCTGCCGCGATGTTCGCCTCCGTGTGCTGTGTGGAGTTGTTGTCGTCGATGACGTACCCGGCCAGGTCGATGTCCACCGTACCGGAGTTGTAGAGTTCCACCCACTCCCACTCGTTCGAGGAATCGCAGGTAGCGTTGTACATAATCTGACTGATCAACAGGTCCGCGTTGGCCTGACTTGCCCAGGCCAATGCGGCCAGGCAGAGTAACGTGCGTTTCATGGAATTTCCTTCCCCTGTGGACGGATGGCTCCTTGCCGGCATTCCCCGGCATGAGGAGAAACTTGAATCCATTCGCGGGCAAGGAGTGTGCCCCTGCCGAGGCGTTCACAACCCAAGCGTTCTCAATCTGCGGGCTATCGGCGAGGCACCACAACGTACGACAGACGCACCAAAAGGTACGGTTTCGTTCCCATGCACGAACGGCGGTGGAGCGTGCGTTTCCGGCCTTTTTTGCCCAAGAAGTGCGGCCGAATCGTCGATTGCCCTCCCCCGCTGCGTCTCCGATCCTGCCTCATCGCTGTTCACACCAGCTGCAGGAAGAGTCCATGATCGCCGACCCCAACCTCCCCCCAGGGAAAAAGCTGGAAGTCCTTGCGCCCTTGCATCGGGCTGTCGATCTCACGCACTGGATTCTGTTCCGACCGTTCAATTTCACCAAGTGGGCCGTTCTGGCCTTTGCCGTCTTCCTTTCCAACTGCACCAACTATGGGCACAATATCGGCATCAAGTATCGGGGCGGCAATGCATCAGGATATGGCACGGCATCAGGCCTTCCCCCCGGATTCGAGAATGCGATAGAGACGGTCGGGTTGTCGGGCATGGTGCTCGGCGCGGGGATCTATCTTTTCGCCGCGCTGCTCTTCGTGGGATTTCTCTGGCTTGCCAGTCGCATGGATTTTGTGACTCTCGATTGCATCGCACGCAATCGCGGAAGACTCGCGCCGGGATGGAACGAATTCAGTGGCGAAGGGAACTCGCTGTTCCTTCTGCGGGCCCTGCTTTACGGCGCCACGATCCCCATCACGCTGTTGATGGCGTTCTTCCTGATGGGCAGCATGACCAACAATGTGGGAGGGTTCTACAGACAGGGATCAGACCTCTCGGCGCTCCTGGGGACCGAGCTGCGCCCCCTGCTGCTGGCGACGTTGATAATGCTCCCGTTCTGGGGGATCTTTCTTCTGGTTCAGTGCTTCATCAACGACATCGTCCTGCCCGTCATGTATGCGCGCCGCCTGAAGGCGTTTCCCGCGCTGGCGCATGCGTGGGGGTTGATGCTGCGCCACCCCGGCCCCGTGCTTCTCTATTTGCTGACGCAACTGGGCCTGGCCATCGTGGCCGCAGTCGGCCTGATCATTATCATGGGCGTACTCAGTTGCGTGCTTTGTTTCTTCGCCTGTATTCCAGGACTGGCCCAATACACCGTAACGCTCGCCGCCCTGCCACTGTTGGTGGGGTTGAAATCGTACTCCTGCACATTCGTCGAGCAGTTCGGCCCAGAGTACAAAATCTTTCAGCACGAAGTGGAGTTCCTGGCACTCGCTTCGGAAGCACCGGAGTCGGCTACCGCCGAGCGGGCCTACGTTCCGCTGCCCCCGCAGTCGGGTGGGCCTGCTCCTCCTGCGCCACCGCCATTTCCTCCGATGGGCAGCGCGCCTCCTCCGCCCCCACCCCCGCCTCCTCCCCCGCCCACGGCATGGCCCCTGCCGGGTGCCGCACCCAGTGGCCCTTCGGACACGCCTCCCAAAGATGACGTCCCCCTTTGGGACAAGCCGGTGCCCCCGGACTCTCCCCCGCCGGAAGACTACCCACCGAGGTAGGAACGAACGAAAAAACACCCCCGGCGCAAACCGGGGGTGTTGGTCTTTCCGATGCTGCTTGTTGCCCTGCTTACTTGATCTTGTCCTTGAGAGCACCGGCGGCCTTGAAGCCAACGCTCTTGCTCGCAGCGATCTGCATCTGCTCGCCGGTCTGGGGATTGCGACCCGTGCGCGCGGCGCGCTCGCGCACGTCAAAGGTGCCGAATCCGGCGACGGCAAAGCGGCCATCCACTTCCAGCGCATTCGCAATGCCATCAAAGATGGCGTCGTGCACGCGCGCAACGTCGGCCTTGCTGACGCCTTCGCACTTCTCAGCAACCATGTCGATCAGTTCCGCCTTGGTCATTCTGGTTTGTCCTTTTGTCGGTGATGTCCGCGGCGCACGTCGGCAGCCTGCGCGGGGGAGTAAGGGTGCGGCAGGGGACACTGTAAAGCGAAAATCCTGCTGAAAACGCCTGTTGCCCTCCGCCATGCCAACAACTCACGGCCGCCGGTAGTTCACTCCCCAGGCCGCAAACCGCTGGAAATGTGTCTCCATTCGCGTCTCGAAGCTCGCGCGGTCGCGATGCGAAGCAGGCGACCAAACGACCTCGGAGAGGGCGCACATCCGAGGCAGAACCATGTATTCCACATCGGCACCCGAGTGCAGTTGCTCGCTCCAAACATTGGCCTGAGCCCCCAGAACATGCTTTGCCTCCTCGGCAGTCAGTTCCTCGGGGATCGGCTCGAAGGTGTAGACGTGTGCATCGTCGATGACCCGCTTGGTATACGTCGCGCCGAGTTCGCCCGGTTTATCCTCCTGGCGGTAGTCAAAATAAAGATGCGTATAGGGTGTCATCACGACATCGTGGCGCTGCTGGGCCGCGGCGATGCCCCCCTTGATGCCGCGCCACGACATCACCGTGGCGTTGGGAGCAAGCCCGCCTTCCAGAATCTCGTCCCAGCCAATCAGCCGGCGCCCCTTCGCATTGATGTATTCCTCGATGCGGTGGATGAAGTAGCTCTGGAGTTCGTGCTCGTCTTTCAGCCCTTCCGCCGCAATGCGGGCCTGGCAGTCCGGGCATGTTTCCCAGCGCTTCTTGGGGCACTCGTCGCCGCCAACGTGGATGTACTCACCGGGGAAAAGCTCCATCACTTCGTCGAGAACGGTTTCGAGGAAATCGAAGGTCTCGTCCTTGCCCGCGCAGTAAACATCGTCGAATACGCCCCAGGTTGAGGCGACCTCGAACGGGCCACCCGTGCAGGAGAACTCGGGGTAGGCGGCCAGAGCTGCCAGCGCGTGTCCCGGCATCTCGATCTCAGGGACGATGGTGATGCCGCGTTCGCGGGCATACGCAACGACCTCGCGCACCTGATCCTTCGTATAGTAGCCTCCATGCTTGCCGCTCGCCTCGTAACGCCACGCACCGATTTCGGTCAGCTTCGGGAAGGCATCGATCTGGATGCGCCACCCCTGGTCCTCCGTCAGATGCCAGTGGAAGGTGTTGAACTTGTAGTAGGAGAGCAGGTCGATGTACTCCTTCACGAACTCCAAAGGCAAGAAGTGGCGGCAGACATCAAGGTGCATTCCGCGCCAGGGGAAGCGGGGCTGGTCCTCGATTTCCACGACTGCGAGGGCGATCTGTGTGTTGCGCTCCACGGGCGCGGACGGCGGAAGCATCTGGCGGAGCGATTGAACGCCCCACACAAAGCCCCGATGCGTTTGCGCCCGAATCGTGATTCCGTCGGGAGCGACGGACAAACGGTAGCCTTCCTCGCCGATCTCCTCGTCCACGCCCGCGTTGGTCAGCAGGATGGAGTTGTCTGGACGGCGCAGAAAGGGTGCCTCGCCCACGGAAAGCGTCGAACTCGTCGCCTCTTCCAAATGATGCGAGAGAAAGAACGCGGCATCGCGCGCGTCGTCATTGCCACGCTGCCAAAGCACCCGGGTTCCGGCACCCAGCACAAAGGCGCCCTGGCCCAGTTCCATGCGGACGGGCACGGGCACAATGTTTGGCGTACCGGCAAGAACGGCGTCGGCGGGGATGCTTTGCGGCGCGCGGGAGCCACAGGCCGCGATCATCATAATCAGGCTAGAAAGCAGAAACCAGCGCATGGCACAAATCCTTGGAGAAAAGGGCGTGAATCAGAATACGGCCCAATTCTCCACGGCAGCCGGATCGCGGGCCAACAAATAAACCGTCCCGCCAACCCCCAGCAGCAGCTCGCCATCGCGCCGCTCTCCAAACGTGAACAGGCTCGAAGGCGCAACGAGCAGCGGTGTCAGCACGTCTGACTGCCGGTCATAAGCCCAGACGTCCTTGGAGCAGAAGTCGCCGAAGATGTACTGGCCCGCCAGCGCCGGAATCTCCGTGCCCCGGTAGACAAATCCGCCAATCACCGCGCACGTGCTGTTGACGTGGGTGAGGTATTCGTGGACGGGATCGATGAGAGGCGGCGAGGCACAGGCCGGCAAGGTGACTCCCGCGCCGGAGCACCCGCCGGTCTGCCCCGTGCACAAGGTACCCTCGCGCACTTTCCACCCATAGTTCTCGCCCCCCGCACTCGAAGCGGGTTGCCAGTCGATTTCCTCGCGGGTGCCCTGGCCCACGTCGGCGATCCACAGGTCGCCCTCCTGGCGATCGAACGAGAACCGCCACGGATTGCGCAGGCCATACGCCCAGATTTCGTCGCGCCCCGCAATGCCCACAAAGGGATTGGAAGCGGGAATGCCGTGATAGGGGGACGTGTTGATGTTCTGGTCCACATCCAGACGCAGCAGCTTGCCAAGAAGCGAGTCCAGGTTCTGCGCGTTGCACAGTGGGTCGTTGCCTGAACCGCCGTCCCCCATGCCGATGTAAAGGTAGCCATCCGGCCCGAAGCGCACCTGCCCGCCGTTGTGATTGCTGTAGTCCTGGGTGATGGTGAGAAGGATGCGTGCACTGGAGGCATCGGCCTGATTGGCATCGCCGGCCGACCGCGCGTAGCGCGCAATCACCGTGTTGCCCGAGGCATTCGTGTAGTCGATGAAGAAGTGATCGCTGCCGCTGCCATAGCTCGGATGGAACGCCAAGCCGAGCAGCCCGCGCTCGCTGGCATTGCGGCTGACGATGCCCGAGACGTCGAGAAACGGCGTCGGAAGCACCGTGGTGCCATCGACGATGTGCACGGTGCCATTCTGTTCGACCACGAACAGGCGGTCGTCGTTTTCGATCGGCGTCTGGAGAAGATCAACCGGTGCCGTAAATCCCGAAACAAGGGGCTCGAGCAGGACGGCCGGCTGGGCTGGCGCGGTGGCGGCCAGCAGGACGCCAAGCGCCGAGGGCATTGCAGTGCGAATCATGGGGGGAACTCCGGCTTGAATGCGTTTCGGTTCCTCCTCCCCCGATGTGTAACGAAAGCAGGCCGCCCCCGGTTCGTCAATCCTGCACGTCCGGCGAATCTGATTTGACGCCGGGATGGGCGCCAGCGAGTCAGTAGGCAAGCGGCGCCTTCCCCCAAGGAAACACACGCAAGGAAACACACGGTGAGCAACGCATTCTGGATAACGATGGGAATCTGCTTTCTGTCCCTGACCGCCACGACGGCCAGTTGCTGGATCGTGTGGCGCCTGCTCCACCGCTCAGGAGCCCGGCGCCAGACACCCGAACAGTGGCGGGCAATCTTTCAGGCGCACACGGCGCTGCTCCGCCAATGGGACGGGGAACTGCGCGAAACCGCCGAGGCACTCGCGTCGCTGGCCACCAGCGCCCCTGGCGATCTCACCGTGGCTCTCCCGCCCGGCGAACGCGAACGCGCGCGCCTGCTCTGGGCACGCTTTCACGATCTCGCGTTGCAACTCGATGCCCATGCCGCATTCCACCGCGACTTCGTTCTCTGGCTGAGAAGGCGGCGCTGGCCCGACCACGTCCGCGCGTTCCTGCTTTGCGATGCCGCTGATCTGATCGTGCATGAAGCGGCCTGGCGGCTGAGCGGCCCGATGTTCGCCAACGCCCGCTGGGAGCGCCTGCTCAACGATGCGGACGCGGCGCTGGGACTACCCGCCAATTCGTTCGATGCGTTGCATAACGAAGTGCACAATCCCGAACGCGCGGCCCGCCAGTTCCTCGCGCGCCAGTACCTGAAAACGCTGCGTCTCCTTCCCGCCTTTGCCGAGGCCACAGCGGATGAGAATGGCGCCTGGCTGCTGGCCCGCGTGGAGGAGCTCCACCCACGCCTGAAGGAAGCCGTGCGGCGCGACGGCATCGCGTTCGCCGCCCGCCAAACCCGCGAGCTGACAACGGACGTTCTCTACCAGGCATGGTTTCCCATGCAGAAGAATCTGACGAATCTGATGGGGCTCGTGCGCTTTCGCTCGAAGAGCCTCTTCCTCATCACGGAGGAGCAGATCGACCAGCTCCGCGCGAAGATGCAACCCGGCGACATCTGTGTCTCGCGCAAGAACATGTACCTCTCGAACGCGGGCATTCCCGGCTTCTGGCCCCACACGTCACTGCACCTTGGAACGGCCGGGGAGCTGGAGGCCTTCTTCGACGACGAGCAGGTGCGAACGTGGATTCGCACGGCAACGGGGAAGGAATGCTCCTTCACGGAGTTGCTGCGCTCGGAGGCGCCGCGGGCTTGGGAAGCCTACGCCACGGAACTGGAAGTCCCCGCGCTGGTCGGCGCGCCCATGGGTTCGATTCCGGAAACGATGCGTCGCCCGAACGCCTTCGTCGAAGCCATCGCGGCCGGCGTTGTTTTCCGCCCCGGCGTGCAGACCTTCGGAGCCGACAACATCGGCGTCGTCCGGCCGCGCCTCTCGAAACCGGCGCTTGCCTGCGCCATCCGCCGCGCCTTCCTGCACTGGGGGAAACCGTACGACTACGACTTCAACTTTCTTTCCGACGCCCAACTCGTTTGCAGCGAACTCATCTTCAAATCGTTTCAGGCGGAAGACGGAATCGACGGTCTGCATTTCGACCTCTCGAGCAAGGTGGGGCGTCCCGTTCTGCCCCCGAACGACATCGCCCGCAAGTTCGACCTGGAATGGGGGACGGAGTCGCAGCAATTCGACTTCGTCGGCTTCCTGGATTCACGGGAGGCGGCGGGCTGCTGCGTCTGGGGGACGATGGAGGACTTCCGCCACTCGTGGGAGCGCCCCAAGTGGGGCGTCCTGATGAGCGCGCTGAGCTGAGTCACGCGAGCGATTCAAGACGCGGTCAGATGCGTTCGAGTGCGGTGGTCTGGATGTAGCCGCTGCTGCCATCGCGCAGGACGATCTGGACCCACCCGTTGCGAGGCACGCCCTTGATCGTGGCAACGGTGCCCGCGGGAAGTTCGAGTTGCTCGAAGAATTCCTCGCCCGGGCCGAGCCGTGTCACCGCGCGGTCTTCGACGACAACGGCGTCGCCCTCGTCGTGCTGCAAGTGATCGTGCAGCAACACGGCGCCAAATCCGGCAACGGCAAGAATCAGCGCCGCGGCCGTCCGGCTCGTCCAGGCAGAGCGTTTCTCCGTCCCCGGAGCGCTGCGCACCGCGATGATGCCCGCGGCCAGGCACCAGACAAAGAGAGCCTCCGCGAGAAGGAACCAACCCCAGGCAGGCGTTGCGCGGAACCAGCGCGCGGCGAGAGTTCCCACGCCCTGGCCCTCGGGTGTGTTCGTCGCGGGCTGAATGCGTTCGAGGTTCTCGCGGGCCTGCTGGTAGCCGGGGTCCACGCGCAAAGCGCGATGGTACGCGAGCACCGCGCGCCCCACGTCGCCCTCGTGGTAGGCGGCATTGCCCGCGTTGGCGAGCACTTCACGCGTGCCGAAACCCGCGCGATAGATGCGCTGGTATTCCTCCAGTGCGCGGGCGAACTCCTGCTCGCCATACAACGCGTTGGCGTGTTCGTAAGCCTTCTGTGCGTCCTCGCGGCTCCTGATTGGGTCGGATGTGTTTTCCGCGGCACGCGCCAGCGGCGCGAGCACGAACAGGAAGAGCACGAGGAAGAATGCGAGGCGTTGCGTTGTGGTCATCATCTTAGTTCCGCCTCCTCGGCGCACGGGAGAGGCGCTGTACGAAATCCTCGGCAGCCTGCAAATCCGCCTGACGGTCGCCGCCTGCCTCGGCCGGTGCGAAACGCTTGGCGTCAAAGTGGGCGAGCAGTTCGCGCAGCCTGGCGGACTCCTCGGCGAGCCCGCAGTCGTTCAGCGCGTCGCACGCTTCCTCCACCGTCAGCCCCGAAGCCTCGCGGCCGAGAAACGAGGAAACGTGATTCGTCACGCCAGCGGCAAGTGCCGCGTAGTAGGCGCTTCCATCATCTTGTGCTGCGAGACGGCGTGCCTCGCGCAGCGCTTCGCTGCCGCGTTGCCGGGCCGCACGCGCGCGCACTCTGCCTGCATCCGATGCCTGCCGCCGCTGCCAAACGAGAAAGCCTCCGTAAAGCGCAGCAAGAAGCAACGCCACGCCGTGCGCCAGCCAGTACACGGGCCGCCGCACGAGAGGCACACGCGTTTCCGCCAGCGTGCGCTCGGAGAGCGGCGATTCATCGATGTAGAGAATCCCCTCGCGTGAAAGTTCGCGCGCCTTGCCGCGCTCCGTTTCCGGGGCCGCTGAAGTCAGTTGCAGTGACGACTTCGCGGAAGGCTTGACGGTGATCGTGATCGGCTCCGTCTTGCGGATGGTCTGCTCGCCCGTGTCGGGGTGCACGAGCGCGAAGGAGAGCGCGGGAACTTCGATCGTTCCCGGCTCAACAGCCTGGTAAACAAACTTGAAGCTCTTCTTGGAGACGAGCCGCCCGTTGACGATTCCGGCATCGTAGCGAACCTCGTCGGAAACGAAGGAGAGTCCCTTCATTTCCGGCAGGCTGCCAAGTCCCGCCGTCTCGAGATAACCGTCGCCGGAGACGTAGACCTCGATCGTCACGAGATCGCCCTCGCTGACTTCCTGGCGGTCGGTTGTCACGCCGATCGTGAAATTCCCGACGAACTGCGCAACAACGCCATCGGGTTCAGCGGGAAGCGGCCGCACTGTCAGTTTCTGCGTCGGCTGCGTCAGCGTGAAATCGATCACCGTTCGCCCGAAGAAGCCACCCATCGAGCGCCCGACGCCGACCTCCGCGCCCTCCAACGTCGTTTCGCCCGATTGCGTCGGAACAAGGATCATGCGATGGCACGCAACGCGGCGGAAGATGCGCCCGTCCACCGTCACGCGTTCCTGGCGCGGCGAGAAGGCGGCATCTCCCTCGGGCACGCGCACGAAGCGCGGCGTTTCGGGTTCGCTCACCGGCGAGGCCGACAACTCGCCATTGACCGACGAGTAGATGTACGTGATCGCCTCGATGGGCTCGCCCGGAAAAGGCTCGTCGTCGGAAACTTCCAATGTCGTGAAGAAACTTTCCGAGAGCGCCCGCACCCGTCCCGCATCCGGCAGATTCGGAACCCCGATCTCCCCGGGCAGACTGCTGCGATCAAAACTCGCGATCGGCTGCACCACGCCATTGACGGCCGGGACGACGACCACCTGCCCCCCCACTTCCACCTTCAGCGACGGAATGCTGAACGCTCCATCCTTGAGCGCCCGCATGGCGAAGAAATACTGGTAGGTCGCCGTTGGCGCGCGTCCTCCCTGCGAGGTACTGAGCACACGGCGTTGCAGGCGCCCGCGGATAAACTCGGCCGCGTCGCCCTGGACGGCGGGCTCGCCGTACCTCCCGATCTCAATCTCACGATTCGCTTCCAGAACGTAGTTGAACGTGTCGCCGGGCGAGATGCGTTCCGCATCCAGATAGGCACGCACGGCGCCCTGTGCCAACGCCTTCGCAACGAAGGCCAGAAGCAGGCAAACAAGAAGCAAACAACGCCGCATCATCCTCACCAATCCTTCTCCGGCGCCGGGCGATTTCCCATTCCAGGCATCCGCATCTTGAGCACCTGCTCGTTGCCCAGCAGGTTCAGCAACGCGCGTGCTTCCTTCTCGCTCATCTGTTCCGGCATCTGCGCGGCCTGGGCCTGTGCGCCTTCGCCCTCATCACCGGAGGCGTCTTCGGCGCCCTGGGACTGTTCCTCCTCGTCGCCGGCGCTTTCGTCCTGACGTTCCTCCTCGCCCTGCTGATCTTCGGCAGTCTGCTCCTGCTCTTCCTGCTGATCGCCGTTGCCGGAATCGGCATTCCCTTCCATTTGGTCGTCGTTGCCCTGCGGCTGACCGGCATTGTCGTTCTGTTGATCCTGAGGCTCGGCGTTGTCCTGCGAGGAATCGCCCGAGTCGCCGGACTTCTGCTGGTTCTGCTGCTGGTCCTGCTGGTTCTCGCTGTTCTGCCCCTGATTGCCCTGATCCTGGTTGTTCTGATCCTGCTGTTCATCGGACTGCTCGTCGGAATCCTGCTGTTCCTGCTGGCCGCCGCCGGATTGTTGCGGCGGCTTCTTGAGATACTGCGCAAGTTCGTCGATGAGATGTTGGGCCTGAGCGCGATTGAACTGAGCCTCGATGTTCTGCGGGTTGGCGTCGAGTGCCTCGTCGAAAGTATCAAGGCACCAGACGGCACGCCCCAACAAGCGTTCGGGATCGATCTTCGACTCGCTGTCCTCTTCCTTTTGCCCTTTCAATTGTTCAAAGCTATGCTGAACCGTTTGAAAGAGAAAGCGCCCCTTGTTGTAGAGCGCCCAGGAGCGCTTGACGGGCTCCTGCACGGCGAGTTCCTCGGCCTTCCTGAAGCGCTGCACCGCGGGCTCATAATCACCGAGATGAGCATAGGCAAGACCCGCGTTCATTGCGGCCTCATACGACTCGGGCTTCATCATCTCGGCATCCTGAAACGACGAGAGAGCTGCCTCGTAGTCCCCGCTTTCATAGGCCGCGACGCCCTCGTCCATCAGGCGCGCGAACTCGTCGCGCAGGCCAACGGCACCAAGCGGCGCCGCCAGAAGAAGCAGCGAGACAACAATGGCGGCTAAAGCGGCCCGTTTCATACCGATGCCTCCGTGAATCGCGAAGCGCGCCGCCGGTCGCCCAGCAACGCCTCGGCAAGAAGCAATGCGAGAGCAATGCCGAGCGGAATCTGGTAACGCTCCTCGCGCACGATGCGGCGCTTCTCGTCGCCGAACTCGCCCTTCTGCATTCGCTGGATTTCCTGGGCCAACGGCCGGATGTCGATGCGCTCGCCAGGGCGCGAAATGTAGGAGTGCCCGCCCGTGATCTCGGCGACTTCCTTGAGCGTCGCAGCATCGAGGCGCGTCAAGATTTTGTGCCTGTTCGCGTCCTCGCGCAACGCCCCGTTGGGCTCGACAATCGGTGCGCCCTCCGGCGATCCGATTCCCAACGCGTAGATGCGAATACCTTCCTCGGCGGCAAGGCGTGCCTGCTCGACAACTTCGCCCTCGTGGCTTTCGCCGTCGGTGATGAGCAGCAGCACCTGGCTTCCTCCCGCGCCCCCCTCTGCAAAGGCTGCGCGGGCGCGCTCGATGGCCTCGGCAATGTTCGTCCCCTGCACGGAGACCGTGCTCGTGTCCAGTGCCGCGAGGTAGTCCATCGCCACGCCGTAATCCGTGGTCAGCGGGCACTGGAGAAACGCCTGGCCCGCGAAAGGAAGAATACCGACGCGCTGGCCGGGAATCGAGGCGAGCAGTTGGCGGAAGCGCGTCTTTGCAGCTTCGAGGCGCGAAGGCTCGACGTCGCCGGCGAGCATGCTGCGCGAAACGTCCATCGCGACGATGATGTCCACGCCGCGTTCGCGCACAACGCGTTCGCGCGTGCCCCACAACGGGCGTGCGGCGGCAATGATCGCGAGCACCACGGCCCCCAGAAGCAGCACGGCCTTCCAGCGGCGCCGCCCGGATGAAACGGAGCGGTTCAACACCGGCCACGTCTCTCGACCGACAAACGTTTCGAGCCGGCGCGCGCTCAGCCGGGCCGCCACGCGCCACAACCACACGAGAGGCACCAGCACCACCAGGCCCCACAGCAGCGACGGGTTCTGAAACGTCATGGCAGCCTCCTCAGCCAGAAGGCGCGCAGGAGAAACTCCAGCGCAAGCAGTCCGAGGGCGGGGTACCAGAACCACTGAAAGCGTTCGTCGAAGTTGTCGAACTTCGTGGTCTCGATTTCCGTCTTCTCCAGCTTGTCGATCTCTTCGTAAATCTGGCGCAGTGCATCCTCATTGGCCGCGCGGAAGTAACGCCCTCCGGTGATCGAGGCGATTTCCTTCAGCGTGTCCTCGTCGAGTGAAACGGCAACCGAATCGGTGTAGGGCCGCCCCCACAAGTCGGTGCGCTCGATGCGGATGGAGGAGTTGCTGCCCACGCCGATCGTGTAAACACGAACGCCGAGAGCCTTGGCTGCTTCCGCTGCCTGAAGGGGCTGCAAGCGCCCCGAGTTGTTCTCGCCGTCCGTCAACAGAATGGCGACCTTGCTCTTCGCCGTGCTGTCTCGCAGCTTGCTGACGGCCAGTCCCAACCCATCGCCAATCGCCGTCATGCGGTCCTGATTGGCAAACGTCCGCGACGTGATGACGTCGATGAATCCCTTCATGGCCTCGTGGTCAAACGTCGGCGGGCAAAGCAACGCCGCAGACGTTCCGAAGATCACAAGGCTCAGCCTGTCGTTTCCCCGGCCATCGACGAACTCCTTGAGAACGGTCTTCGCGACCTCCAACCGGTTCGGGTTGAAATCCGTGTAGTCCATCGTTTCGGAAATGTCGAGCGCCACGGCAATGTCGATACCGAAGGAAGCCTGGCGCCGCTCCACCTGCCCGTACTGCGGCCGCGCGAGGGCCACAATGCCCAGCAGAAGCACCGCCGCACGCAGCACTGGCATCGCCCGCAGCACACGAATCTTCACCGTGTTCGTTCCCGCCGCGTACAATGACGTGTCGGAGAAGACGACGGAAGGGCGCGCACGCCGCGCCAGCCAAACATAGTGGACGACCAGCCAGATCACCGGCAACGGCAGCAGAAGCAGAAACCACGGATGGAGGAAGCGCCAGTCGAGCATCAGGCGGCGGCCTCCGTGGACGCCTGCCGCGCGGCGGCAAGCCGAAGGCGTTCATCCTCGGCATCGAGGAACGCGGCGGCAGCGGCAAGGTCGCGCTTCACGCCTTCCTCGGCAACTTCCATGCGGGCAAACTTGGCGAGATCGCAAACGTCCAGCACGGGAATGAGCGCGAGCGCGGCGGGGCGTTCGAGAAAACGACGGCGCACGAACTCGCGCACTTCGTCCTCCGTCATCTCCAACGCGGGCACGCCACAGGTGCGCTCAAAATAGCGGCGCAGCAACTCGGAGAGCGCGAGGTAGTGCGCCTTGCTGCCGTGCGTCCGGTAGAAGTCAAGCGCTGCAAGTTGCTCGAGTGCCACGCGTGCTTCCTCAAGCGGCGTGACAACGCGGGCAGGCGCGGCGGCCTGCTGGCTCTTGCGCTTCAGCAAGCGAACGATGGCAAACACCAGCGCCCCAAGAACAAGCCCCGCGACGACCAGCGCAAGAATCGCGAAAAGCGCGATGCGGCCCCAATTTGGGGGCAGCTTGAACGCCGGCGTGTAATCCCTCGGCTGCGCGCGCTCTGTTGCGGGCGGATCGATGGTGGCCTGCACACTGCCGGCCACGAGCTTCTTCGTTTCGCCGTCGGCAAACGTTGCGGTCACGTCGAGCTTCTCGATCTCGTGCTCGCCCTTGAGCAACAGACGCACGGGAATGCTCCACGTCCCATCGGCATTGAGCGCGGGATCCTCCTCCGGGTCGGGGAGGAAAACGACGTCCTGGCCCGCCGGAATGGAGACGCTGACGGACTTGGCGTTCATGCCGTCGGGCAGTTGCAGCGTCAGTGTGCCCTTCGCGCCGATTTCGGCTTTCTCGAAATTCAATGCCACCTGGGCAAGGGGTTCGTCCGCCGTGTCCTCCTGGGCGAACGCCACGGAGAGGAGCAGCACGAAGAGAGCGAGGAGAGTGGCGCGAAGGCTAATCATGGGACATCCTCGCCGCGCGGCGCTCGAAGAACTCGATGAGCGGCCGCGCAAAATCGCGGTCCGTGCGGAGCGCAATGTGGTCGATCCGCAGTTGTTTGAGCAGACGGGCAGTCTCGTCGCGCCGCTGCGAGAGCAACTCCTCGATGCTCCGGCGCACACGGGCGCTCGACGTATCCACCATCATGTGCTCGCCGGTCTCCGCGTCTTCGAGATCGATCAACCCAACGTCGGGCACGGTCAGTTCACGCGGATCGGTGATGGAGAGGGCAATGAGGTCGTGGCGTTTGGTGGTGACGGAAAGTGCCTGGCGAATGCCGTCCTGCTGGAAATCCGAAATCAGGAAGACAACGGCCTTCTTGCGCTGAAGGCGGTTGAGCGACTGGAGCGCGGCCGGAATGTCCGTGCCGCGTCCTTCGGGTTGGTGGAGCAACTCGCTGATCACGCGCAGGACGTGTTTCCTTCCCTTGCGCGGCTGGATGTAGGTTTCCACGCGGTCGCTGAAGAGCATGAGCCCGACGCGGTCGCCGTTGCGAATGGCGGAGAAGGCGAGAATCGCCGTCAGCAGCGCGGCGAAGGGGCGCTTGCGGCGCGCGTGCGAGCCGAACAGCGTCGAGCCCGAAACGTCCACGACGAACATCACGGTCAGCTCGCGCTCCTCGACGTAGCGCTTGACGTGCGGAACGCTGGTGCGCGCCGTCACGTTCCAGTCGATCGTGCGGATGTCGTCGCCGGGCTGGTATTCGCGCACTTCGCTGAAGTCCATGCCCTGGCCGCGAAAGACGGAGTGGTACTCCCCCGCCATCACTTCGTTCACGATGCGGCGCGTCATGATTTCAATTTGGCGCACGGATGCGGCGTCTTCAAGCAGCGGAAGCATGGTCATCGCACGTCGGCCTTCTCCTCATCCACCACCTAGGGCACCTGAACCTGCTCGAAGATCTGGCGGACGATGTCGTCGCTCGTTAGTTCCTCGGCTTCTGCCTCGTAGGTAATGAGGATGCGATGGCGGAGAACGTCGGGGCCGATTGCCTTCACGTCGTCAGGAGTGGCGTACCCCCGGCGGCGCAGGAAGGCGTGGGCCTTGGCGGCAACAGCGAGAGCGATTGTCGCGCGCGGGCTCGCCCCCACTTGGATCGCTTTCTCCAACGCGGGAGCGCCATTGCGTTGCGAACGAAACCGGATGTTCATCGCCTCGGGCCGCCGCGTCGCCGCCACGAGGTCAAGAATGTAGCCCTTCACCTTCTCGTCCATGTAGATCGTGTCCACGACCGGACGCGCCGAGCGCAACTGGTCGAGCGAAACGACGGGCGAAACCTGCATGCCGTCCGACGTGGTACGCTGCGTCGAATCCGCAATGCCCATGAGATCCAGGATCGACTTCTCCTCGTCGCGTGTCGGATAGCCGACATGCACCTTGAAGAGGAAGCGATCAACCTGCGCCTCGGGGAGCGGGTACGTTCCCTCCTGCTCGATGGGGTTCTGAGTGGCGAGCACGATGAACGGATCGGGCAGCTTGTACGTTGTGTCGCCGATGGTGACCTGGCGCTCCTGCATGGCTTCCAGCAACGCGCTTTGCACCTTTGCGGGGGCTCGGTTGATTTCGTCGGCAAGAACGAAGTTGGCGAAGATCGGGCCGCGCCGCGGCTCGAAGGTCTGCTCCTTCATATTGTAGATCAGTGTACCGACCACGTCGGCGGGGAGCAGGTCGGGCGTAAACTGAACGCGCTGGAACGAGGCGTCGATCGCCGTGGAGAGCGTCTTGCACGTCAGCGTCTTCGCAAGCCCCGGCATGCCTTCGAGCAGCACGTGTCCGTTACAGAGCAGCGCGATCACAAGGCGGTCGACCAGGCGTTTCTGCCCGACGACGATCTTGCTGACCTCCTTCTCGAGTGCTTCGACGAATTCGCTTTCCCGTTCCACCGTTTCGCGGATGGCATGAATGTCCACCGTTGTCATCTTGCAGCCTCTTGCGTGGGGAGAGTTGGAGTCACTGGGCCGGCTGTTCGAGCGTAGCCGTCTGCGTTTCGCCGTCGCGCAGGAACAGGACAACGTGATCCGATCCCTTGGCCACGTTGCCGAGTGCGGCGCGGAGTTCCGCGAAGTCGTTGATGTCGATGCCGTTGATCTGGAAGATGAAATCGCCGGGGCGGAGCCCAGCGCGGTCGGCGGGCGAGCCCTGCTCGATGTCCTCGATGCGCAGGCCTTCGCGGCCGTCCTCCTCGCCAGGCACCAGCTTCAGCCCCAGCTTGGTGCTGCCGCCACGATCACTGCCAAAGCGGTCGAACCAGCGCGGAACGGAAGGCGCCTCACTGGCGAGTTCCCTTTCCGAGGGGCGCTCCATCAGTTCCACGGTGAAATCGAGTTCCTCGCTCTCGCCCTCATCGTAGCGCATGACCTTCAGGGTCACGGAATCGCCCGCCGTCTGCGTTGCGATTTTTGCGAGCAAATCCTGCGACGTGGAGACCTTCTCGCCGTTCACCTCGACAACGATGTCGCCGCGCTGGAGCCCGGCCTTCTGTGCCGGGGTCCCTGGGCGCACATCCTCGACGGAGACACCGTTCTTCAGCTTGAGGGCGTAGGCGCTGCTGCGCACGTCACTGACGTCGAGCATGGCAATGCCGAGATAGCCGCGCGAAATCTTTCCGTCCTCGATCAGTCTCTCGGCCACGTGACGCGCCAGATTGCCCGGAATCGCAAAGCCGATTCCCGCCCATCGCCCCGTATCCGTGGCGATGGCGTTGTTGATGCCGACGATCTTGCCCTCGAGATTCACCAGCGGCCCCCCGGAGTTGCCCGGGTTGATAACCGCCGTTGTCTGCAAATGGTTGTCAATGCGGTTGACCGCATTGACGCTGCGGTTCTTGGCCGAAATAATCCCCTGCGAAACGCTGTTTCCCAGCTCCAGCGGATTGCCCAGAGCCAGAACCCACTCCCCCACCTCCACGGCATCGGAGTCCGCGAACTCCGCGGTGGGCAGCGTCGTGCCATCCTCGGGCGCGCGAAGGCGCAGGACGGCGATATCGGTCAGCGAATCGTCGCCCACCCACTCAACCCTGTCCCCTTCGACGACTTCCTTCTCGGATCCGTCGCTCAGCGTCAGCGAGACGGAATACTGGGCCCGCTCGTTCGTTCCCACGACATGGCGGTTCGTCACGACATAGTACCAGTCGTCCTTGCGCGCCACAATGACGCCCGATCCCGTGCCCCGGTAGCCAAAATCGTCGGACCCGTAGTCGGGCAGGCGGAAGCGCTGCATGCTTTGCTGGTCCTCGAAGAGGCGGTGGAGAAAGTCCTCCATGTTGTCCACGTTGTAGTCGTCCTGCAGCTTCTGGCTGATCGGGACTTCGACCTCAATGCTGACAACGGCGGGGAGAACCTTGCGGGAAACATCCACGAAAGTCCGCGGAGTCAGCAGGGCATCCGTGGACTGGGCAGGAGCCAGCACGGGTGCAAAAACCAGAAAAAGGGAAAACGCGGCGAAATTACGAAGAGAGCGCATGGGGGGAAAAACCTCGTTGCCTGAACAGGTTACTCACGTTGCCGGTGGAGGAATCAACTTCCGTTCCGCACGACACAAACGCTTGCGGCGAAGCAGGAAGCCTGCCAAGTCATGAAAAATCAAGGAGTCAGGATCAGTGCAATTCCGGCGGGAGCAAGCGAAACACGGAACACGCCCGGCCAGGCCCGTCCTGAGCGGTCCTTCCAGTCGCCCCATTGCGTCAGCCTGACACCGTCTCACAATCGCCAGCCGCTCATCCTTTGCTTGCGTCGAGAATCGCCGCCGTGCCTGACTTCAACGTATCGTTTTCCAGTCAGTTCGCGAGACCACAATGGTGGGAGCATCCTCCCCCTTCTCAACTACCACCGGCCCGCGGAGCCCCCTAAGGAACAATCGCATGAGTCACTTTGAACGGAAACCTATCGATGTACCCCAGGGAAACGACCTGGCTACCGTTCTCCTGCGCGCCATCGAAATCGGCGCATCCGACATCCATCTCACCGTTGGCGAGCCTCCCTGCTTCCGCATCAACGGCTCCATCGCCCCCACGAACCTCGCCGTCCTGACCAAGGACGGCCTCCACCACATGCTCTACGATATTCTGGAGGACGACCAGCGCCGCGTCCTGGAGCAGAACAAGGAACTCGACTTCGCCCTCCAGCTCGGCCATGCGGGTCGTTTCCGTGTAAACTGCTTCTACACGATGAACGGCGAGGCCGCCGTCTTCCGCGTCATCCCCACCAAAATCCGCACGTTCCAGGAGCTCGGGCTTCCCCCTGTCCTGATGAAGGTCTCCACCCGCCCGCGCGGGCTCGTCCTCGTCACAGGCCCCACGGGCTCGGGCAAGTCCACCACCCTGGCTGCCATGGTCGATTATGTCAACTGCACCCGAGACGACCACATCCTGACCATTGAAGACCCCATCGAGTTCGTCCACTCCAACAAACGATGCATCGTCAACCAGCGCGAAGTCGGCCCCAATACCAAGGGATTCGCCGCCGCCCTGCGTAGCGCCCTGCGCGAGGATCCCGACATCATCCTTGTCGGGGAAATGCGCGACCTTGAAACGATCTCACTGGCCCTGACGGCCTCCGAAACCGGCCACTTGGTCTTCGGCACACTCCACACCCAGTCTGCCCCCAAGACCTGCGACCGCGTCATCGACGTCTTCCCCCCCGAGCAGCAAAAGCTCGTCCGCATGATGTTCGCCGAATCCTTCGAGGCCATCGTCTGCCAGAATCTCGTTCCCCGGATCGACCGCCCGGGCCGCGCGCTCGCCATGGAAATCATGATCGGCATCGCCGCCACCCGCTCCCTGATCCGCGAAGGCAAGACCCACCAGCTCACAACGATCATCCAGACCGGGCAGAAGCTCGGCATGATGTCGATGGACGCAGCCCTCAAGGATTTGCTGGCGCAGCGCAAAATCTCGGAATACGAGGCGCTCCAGCGCGCCAACAACCCGGACTTCCTCATGCGCGGCGGCATCCAGAAGCTGGAGGAGTATCTGGCACGCGAAGCACGCAACATGATCGCCCACAACGCCGAGAACATGGGCGGTTCCTCCACCGGGCTGCCTCCAGCGCCACCCCGTCCGCCCGCGCCGCGGCCTCCCCAGGCCGGGCCTCCCCAGGGTGGCCCCGGCGGCCCGCCACGCCCGCCCCAGGCGGGTGGTCCTCCCCGGCCGCTCCCTCCCCGTCCTCCGCAAGCCGGAGCTCCGCCGCAGGATCCCCCTCCGGCCGGCGGCCCGGCACGCCCCCAGTTTCCCTTCGGGCCCAAGCAGTAACGGCCCGCTACTCCGCAGGCCCGCCGGGCGGGCCACTCTGATCGAAGGAGACCTTTGAATGGATCGCATTCCCCTGTCCGACATGTTGCATGACATGGTTGCCAAAGAGGCGTCGGACCTCTATCTCTGCCCCGGCGCCGAACCCAAACTCTCGCTTCACGGCAAATTTGCCAGCGCCTTCAGTGGTGTTCTCACCCCCAAGGACACCCACGCCTACGCCTACGAAGTCATGCGCGAGTCCGAACGCGAGGAGTTCGAACGCGAGCAGGAAGTCAACTTGTCCTACGCCCTGCCCGGCATCGCCCGCTTTCGCGTCAATATCTACACCCAGCGTGGCTCCATCGGGCTCGTCATCCGCCGCATCACCGAGATGATCCCGACGCTGGCTCAGCTCGGAATGCCCGACCGCCTCGGCGAACTCGTCATGATGGAACGCGGCATGGTCCTCGTCACCGGCCCCACGGGCTCGGGCAAGTCAACAACGCTGGCCGCCATGATCCATCACCGCAATCTCAACGGCGGCGGACACATCATCACCATCGAAGACCCCATCGAATTCGTCCACAAGCACACCAACTGCCTCATCTCGCAGCGCGAAGTCGGCATCGACACCAAGTCCTTCCACATCGCCCTGAAGAACTCGCTGCGCCAGGCCCCCAAAGTCATTTACATCGGCGAGATCCGCGACACCGAGACCATGGGCTTCGCCCTGCACGCGGCGGAAACCGGGCACCTTGTCCTCGCGACGCTGCACAGCAACAACGCCAGCCAGACGCTCGAGCGCATCAGCAACTTCTTCCCCCACGACTTCCAGGAGCAGTTGATGCTCCAGCTTTCGCTCAACCTGAAGGCCATCGTCAGCCAGCGCCTGATCCCCAAGCGCGGCGGCGGCCGCGTTGCCGCACTCGAAATCATGCTGCAAACCCCCACCATCGCCGAACTCATCAACAACGGCGACATCAAGGCCATCAAGCAAACCATGGCCCAGACCTACAATCAGGGCAACCAGACGTTCGACATCCACATCCACCAGCTCTGGGAGCAGGGACTCATCACCGAGGAAGACGCCTTCCAGTTCGCCGACAGCGCCAACAACCTGCGCCTGCGCATGCGCGGCATCGCCGTCCACGGATAACTCCACCGCTGGCCGCCCGTTCTACCGGATCAAAAGCATCCCTGACCGCCTCGCCTTTCCTGGCGAGGCGGTCCTTTCTTAACCTCCCTCATTGACGTAGCCGCCAGCACCATGCATTATGGGGGCACGGGAGTCCGCCACGTTGCGACACGATTCCACTGGAGGCTGGACCAATGAGCGAACAGAGCATGATCAATCTGGTGAAGGCATTGGTGGGAGCAGAATTGACGAGCGCGGATGCCGTGGACGTGCGCGACATCCTGCCACGCGGGTCCGTGGTGACGGTCTCACGGTCCTATGGCTCGGGTGGGCTCGACTTCGCGCGGACACTGGCAAACAAGCTCGGCGTTCGTTGCTTCGACCGCGAGTTGCTCGACGCCGTGGCATCCGACGCCAAGGTGCCGCGCTACCTGATGGAACGTCTCGACGAACAGACCGCCAGCACTTGGGACGACTGGACGCACTCCCTGATTACCGGCAAGCCGGCGGCCAAGGATGACTATCGGCGCCACCTGATCAACGTGGTACTGGGGGTGGCAAGGGCGGGAGGCGTGATCGTTGGGCGCGGTGCCCATCTGATCCTCGACGAAAAGCACGTCTTCCGCGTCCGCATCGTCGCCTCGCCGGAACGATGCGCCAAGGAAATCGCCACCCGCAAAAACTTGTCGATGGAGGCGGCACGCAAGGAAGTCGAACGCGTCAACCGCGAGCGGACGGACTTCATCCGCACCCACTTCAAGGCGGCTTGGGACGACAGCTCGCGCTACGATATCGTGCTCAATTCCGATCGGCTCGACAAGGAGGCGATGATCGAGATCGTCCTGCAGACGATGGAGCATGCGGGGTTTGTCGTAAAAAAGAACGAGTAGCCACCCGCGGGATTCAGTTCGTGCGCAGCCCGGGCGCTCCCACGTCGAGCCAGGCGCGGATGCTGCGCAGGGCCGACGGCGTAAGGCGCCATTCGATGCTGCTCGCCTCGGGAGAAGCGTTCGCAAGAAGCTCCTCGCAGCTCACCCAGCGATGATCGTCGACCTCGGCGGGATCGGGCACCACGCACGCCGGATCAATCGCGCAGGCGAAGACGTGTACGTGCTCCCACCCGCTGACCAGTTGGGGAGGAAGAATGGCGGCGAGTTGGGGGGTGGTGCCGCGTACGCCCATTTCCTCGGCGATTTCGCGCACGGCGGCTTCGGCATAAGCCTCGCCCGGCGAGACGTGCCCTCCAACGGAGATGTCCCACCAGCCCGGGTAGGCGTCCTTGCGGGATGAACGCTTCTGAAGGAGCAGCGAACCGCAGCCATCGGTCAGAACGACGTGAACGGCGCGATGCAGCAGGCCCTGCGCATGGATGTCGCGCCGCGTGGCCAGCCCCGTCTGCCGGTCGTCCCAATCGACAACGGGCAGCATTTCGTCGTCGGTCTCGGGAGACGGCTGGTAGTCGTTGAACGAGGCCATGGAATCAAGTCAGCGGTTCTTCGCCCCGAAAGATAGCGGCGGTGTTGTAGATTTTCCGTGCGTTGGCCACGCATGCTTCCTTGTCGCGGGGCATGCGCCAGGTGGTCGTCATCAGCTCGTCGAGGTGCCGGGCAATGACCATGTAGTCCTCGCGCTTGATGGCCAGGACAAAGAGCGGGGCAACGAATTCCTCGTAGGCCCGGTCGGCCCCGCGCAATCCCTTGAGATGCAGTGGATCCCAGCGCACGAGGATGCGGTTGATCTCGGCGCGAATCGCCTTCTTGGCGAGCTTGTCGTTGGTAGCTTGGGCGTCGTCGGACATGGGGAGAGCGAGGTTCGTTTTTCGTGATTTGTGGTTCGTGGGGAACTCTTCAGTTCCCGGTTTTCGGTTCTTGGTCGGAGAGCGACGAGTTCAGAAAAATGAGGGACGGAGAGAGTGGCGCCCTTCTCCGTCCCACCGGTTGCGTTGTTACTTGGCGCCTGCCTTGACGATGACGGCGAAGTCCGCCGCCTTGAGGGCGGCGCCGCCAATGAGGCCGCCGTCGATGTCGGGCTGCGAGAGCAGCTCGGCGGCGTTCTTGGCGTTCATGGAACCGCCGTACTGAATGCGGATCGCCTGGGCCGTGGGAGCATCGTAGAGCGTGGTGAGGAGCGCGCGGATCTGTGCGTGCACTTCCTGGGCCTGCTCGGGCGAGGCGGTCTTGCCGGTGCCAATGGCCCAGACGGGCTCGTAGGCAATGACGGTCTTGGCGGCCTGGGCGGCCGGGATGTTGGCGTAGGCGCCGCGAACCTGTTCCTCGACGACCTTGACCGTGATGCCGGATTCACGCTGCTCCAGTGTTTCGCCCACGCAGATGATGGGAAGAAGGCCGGCTTCGAAGCACGCGCGGATCTTCAGGTTCACGCCGGCGTCGGTCTCGCCGAAGTACTGGCGGCGTTCGCTGTGGCCAAGGATCACCCAGGCAACGCCCGCGTCCTTGAGCATTCCCGGGGCGATCTCGCCCGTGTACGCACCGCTTGTCACGATCTTGCCGTCCTTCTCGACGACATGAACGTTCTGCGCGCCGAGCTGCACGTTCGTGCCCTTGATGGCGGCGGCGACGGCGGCAATGTTGGTGTACGGAGGGCAGACGGCGACATCGACGCCATTGACGTCCTTGACGGCCGCAGCGACATCGGCAGCCAGCGCGGCGGCCTCCGTCGGCGTGGTGTTCATCTTCCAGTTACCAGCGATAAACTTGGTGCGGGACATAAGAGAGACCTCGGAGGGAGTTTTCAGTTCTCAGTTTTCAGTTCTCAGTTTTCAGTTGGATTCTCAACGTGCAGTGTTCTGGCTTGAGTGACTGCTTGCCGTTTGCAGTGCGTTTCTTTGTTCTCAGTTTTTCGGCTGGGGACCGTTCGCAATCGCCCAAGACACTTTGCAGTTCATTGCCGCTTGATGCGGAGTGGCGAGAGGGGCACCCAGCCACTGAACTGAAAACTGACGACTGATAACTGAGAACTCTCCCAAATACTTCTCCGCCCGGCGGAGCGCAATGCTCTGCCGGGCGGATGGGTGATTCAGGGTGTCGCGCGGTGCATCATTACCCGAGCTTCTTGATGAGGTCGATGACGCGGCTGGAATAGCCCCACTCGTTGTCGTACCAGGAGAGGACCTTGACGAGGTTGCCGACGACGTAGGTGCTCTTGGCGTCGACCGAGGAGCTGGCCGGGTCGTGGTTGAAGTCGCTGCTGACGAGCGCTTCCTCGATGAAGTTGAAGTAGGGGGCCATCGAGCCTTCGGAGGCTGCCTTCTTGAGGATGGCGTTCACTTCTTCCTTCGTCGTGTCCTTCTTCACTTCCGCAACGAAGTCGACGAGCGAGACGTTGGGTGTGGGGACGCGGACAGCGAGGCCGTCGAGCTTGCCCTTGAGGTGCGGCATGACGAGGCCGATGGCCTTGGCGGCGCCGGTGGTCGAGGGGATCATGTTGACGGCACCAGCGCGGGCGCGGCGCATGTCCTTGTGATAGAGGTCGAGCAGGTTCTGGTCGTTGGTGTAGCTGTGGATCGTGGTGACCAGGCCCTTGACGACGCCGAGGGAGTCGTCGATCGCCTTGACGACGGGCGCGAGGCAGTTGGTTGTGCAAGAGGCGTTGGAGAGGACCTTGGCACTGTCGGGGATACTGTCGCAGTTCACGCCCATGACGACGGTGTAGTCAACGTCCTTGCCCGGGGCGGAAATGATGACGCGCTTGACGCCACCCTTGAGGTGCTTGCTGGCGCCCGCCATGTCGGTGAAGCGGCCGGTGGACTCGACGACGTAGTCGGCGCCGGTCTTGTCGTGGGGCAGGGCTGCGGGGTCCTTCTCGCTCGTGCACAGGATCGTCTTGCCGTTCACGACGAGGTTCGTTCCCTCAACCTTGACTTCGCCGTTGAACTTGCCGTGGACGGAGTCATACTTGAGCAGGTGAGCGTTGGCCTCGATCGGGGCCAGATCGTTGATGGAGACGACCTCAAGACCTGCATCGAGAGCGGCGCGGAAGACGAGACGGCCGATGCGTCCGAAGCCGTTGATTGCTACTTTCGGAGCCATATAAACACCTCATTCTGGTGGGTTTTGGACTGATTGAGCATGGTGCCCGGCGGCCAGCTTTCCTGGCGGTTTCCCGGCTGCCGGTCCCCGGGTGCTCCCGGGGAAACATGCCCCCCGAACGCGGGCGGAACGTGCCCGCGCGGCCCCGGAGTGGTCAAGGTTTTCTGAGGCTTCATGGCAGGAGAATAATATAAAGCGCATACCGCTTATCCGTGATGGTCGGCCGGGATGGGAGCCCGATAATTCCCTTCTCGCCCAGTGATCAGGACGGAAGCCTTTTTTCTCAGGCGAAGCGTGCGCTTCTCCCGTCCCAGCCTGGGCAAAGGCCGAAGCACTACAGGCATGACGAAAAGCGGAACAACTCCGCGGGGCGGGTAACGCTTGCTCCCCGCGAAAGCGGTGTGCTGACTCGGGCATGGTTTTCAATCGTCTCAAGCACCTGGGAGGGTCGTGAGCACGCTCGTGAGAACAGTTTGCGTGGTGGATGATGAACGAGAGGTCTGCGACCTCCTGCGCCTCCTGATGGAGTCGCGCGACGTGCGCTGTCTGGTGGCCTACGATGGCCGCAGCGGACTGGAAATGATCCGCAAGCATCGCCCCGATGCCGTGGTGCTCGACGTGATGATGCCCGAGATGAACGGACACGACGTTCTCGTGGAATTGCGCAAGGACCCGGAAACGCGCTCCATTCCCGTGCTGATGATGACCGGGTTGACCGAGGACGACCGGCGCTCGGACAAGGACTGGGAAGAACTCCTGGGCGTCCGGGCCTTTATTTCCAAGCCATTGCATCTCGACGACCTGATGGAGCGGCTCGACCGCCTGCTCCCCGAGGACGCCGGACAATAGCCTGTGCTGTCTTGGTGCACGGGCGCATCCTACTTTCATACGACAGGGTTTCGTTTTGTCTTCTTCCCCCCGCTCCCTTTTTCTGTGCATCCTTCTGGTTTGCTGCACCCTGCTTTCACCCGGTTTCGCCGGAGCGCAGGAGGCCGCCGAAAAGGCACCGGACGCGCCCGAGCTGAAAATGGGCGAGTTCCGCGGCGGACTCGGCGACGCGATGACCGTCGCCCTGACGGCTGAGGACCTGCCACCGGAGACCGTCGAACTGCGCGCACTCCTGCAATTCGCCAGCGATGTCGCGGGCGCGCCCGACGTGACGATGGGCGCGGACGCCGGCGCGGGCACGAGCCTGACCGTGACGCCCGATGCCACGGCGGAGCACGCCTGGCGTCTGGTCTGGCGGGCGGAAGAGGGCGGCAGCATCGGCAACGGCAAGGTGGCCGAAATCACCGTGGAGGCCCCCAGACGCATCGTTCCCCGTCAGCCGGTGAACCTGAAGGGCATCGAGGCGGAACTCGCCGACGGCCGAATCGCAGCAGTCGGCACAGACCCCAGTTCGCTCGCCGTCGCGTTGATCCAGGATCCACTGACCCTGCTGGCGTTCCTCTCGGGAATCATCGCGGTGGTTTTCCTGCTGTCCCAGGTCAAGGCACTCGAGAAGTTCTTCACCTACCTGCCACCGCTGATCTGGATGTACTTCGTGCCGATGGTGATGACGACGATCGGCGTGACTCCGGACAGTTCGTCGCTGTATTCGCCGTTCATGTCGCGCGTCGTACTGCCCGCGATTCTGGTGCTCCTGCTGATTCCCTCGGACATCAAGAGCCTTGCGAAGCTGGGCCCCAAGGCGGTCGCGATGATGCTGTTCGCCACGACTGGCATCGTGGTGGGCGCCATCAGCTCGTTCGCGCTTTGGAGCGCGCTGACGCCCGATCATATTCCCGAGGGGACATGGAAGGGCGTTGCCGCGCTGGCGGGCTCGTGGATCGGCGGCTCGACGAACATGTTCGCCGTGCTCGAATCCGTGGGAACGCCGCCGAACATCATCGGCCCGCTCGTGATCGTCGACACGGTGCTGGCATACTCATGGCTGGGCCTGCTGATCGCGCTGGTGCCCTATCAGCGCCGGATCGACAAGCTCCACGAGGCCGATACGAGCACCGTGGACGCCGTCAGCGAGCACCTCTTGCAGGAGCATGAGGCCAACGCCCGCTGCCCGCGCACGGCCGACATCGGCTTCATGCTGGCCGTGGCGCTCGTCGTCAGCCAGCTCTGCCTGCTGCTTGCCGGCCCCGTCTTTCATTTTTTCGACGAGACACTGGGCCTGAAGTCGTTGTCGGGCGTCGTTTCGGAATACGCCTGGGCGATCCTGCTGATCACGGCGGCGGGCCTGCTGTTGTCGCTCACGAAAGTGCGCAGCCTGGATTTCTGCGGGGCGTCGAGCGTCGGCAACATCGGGCTCTACCTGTTGTTGACAAGCTACGGGGCCCGGGCGAACCTGATGGCGATCTTCGACGTGCCGGTGTTCTTCGGCATCGGATTCGTCTGGCTGATGGTGCACATCGCCTTCCTGTACGCGGGCGTCCGGATTCTGAAGGCGCCACTGTTTCTGGGTGCGACGAGCTCGATGGCCAACATCGGCGGAACGGCATCGGCGCCCGTGGTGGCTGCGGCCTTCAACCAGTCGATGGCCCCCGTCGGCCTGCTCATGGCGATCCTGGGCGGCGTGCTGGGAACGCCGCTCGCCCTGTTCGTGGTGGGCATGACGTGCCGGGCCATCTCGGGCGGATAGGCCTCACCGGCGAATCTGCATACCATTCCCAGGCCATCTCTCCCCCACCCCCTGATTGACGCCCGGGGGGCGGCAGGGCATGCACAGGGTTCCAAACCGAGGAGCCTTGAAGCCATGAAAGCATCTTTCGTAGCACTGGCGTTGATTCTCTCTGCCTTTGCGGCAACAGCAAACGGCCAGACAATGAACACGGACGAGAAGACAGCCGCCCTGATCGCACGCGTCCAGAAGAGGGACGGCGCCGTGCATCCCTACGACGCACTCTTCCCGCCGCGAACGAAGCTCCTCGAAAGCTCCACCGCCGACGGCAGGACCCGGCTCGTCTTCAACACGTTCCTGGGCTGGCGGCGCTGGTATCCCGCGGAAGTGCGGGAACTCCACGCGTTATTGGGGACGGAGCTGGGCGTCGATCCCGACGCACTGGAAATCCTGATCCGTTATCCCTCCGGACGCGAGCGTTTCGAGGACGTGCCGTTGAGCGAGCATGTCACGAGTGCCGAAGCAATCCTCGCACGCGAGAGCGGCCGCACAGTCAATGCGCCCGCACTTGCCGCACCCGTGGTGCAGCGCGTCGATTATGCCGGGCCCGCGCCGGAGAACGGCCTGCTGGGGCGCAACCTGGTCATCGCGCCGAGTCACGGCTGGACGTGGCACAAGGAACAGCGCTGGCAGTTCCAGCGCTGCCGCCTGCACACCACCGTTGAGGATCTCTACACGCTCTCCTACGCCTATCCGTTTCTCATGCCGATGCTCGAGAACGCGGGCGCCGTTGTTTACAGCGCGAAGGAACGCGATACGAACACAAACGAGGTGATCGTCGACAACGACGGCGTCACGGACAAGTCGCGCTTTGAACTCCACGGTGTGTGGACACACGCAAACGCAACGGGCTGGCGCGGCGGACGCCCCGCCATGGTGGGCGATTGGGACGAGCCGTTCCGCGCGGGAACAGTCATGCAGGCGGAAGCCGGGTCGGAAGCACACGCCCTCTATGTGCCGTACATCCCCGAGGACGGCCGCTATTCCGTTTACGTGTCGTGGGCACAGTCGAGCAGCAACAGCGCATCGGTGCCGGTGACGGTTCGCCATCTCGGTGGCGAAACGACGTTTCGCGTGAACCAGCAGGTTTCGGGAAACACATGGGTTTTGCTTGGTTTTTTTGAGTTCGCGCAGGGGGCCGATGCCGCGAAAGGCGCCGTTCGGATTTCCGCGCAGGACGTCATTCTTGAAGGCGAAGAGCCGCAGTGGGTGACGATCGACGCCGTGCGTTTCGGTGGCGGCATGGGCAACGCCGCTCCCGGCGGCACGATCAGCAACAAGCCGCGCTATGCGGAAGCTGCGCGCTACTTCCTGCAATACTCGGGGGCGCCGGCCGATGCCATCTTCCATCGCGACACCCCCACCGGGCACTTCGGTCCCGAGTACTCGCGCGATTACTATGCGAAGAGCGAATGGCCCAACTACCTGATGGGCGCACCAAGTGGGCCGAATGGCGGCTGGCGCAACACCGCCGGCCTCGGGGTTCCCGTCGATCTCTACCTCGCCTGGCACACCGACGCGGGCGTTTCGCACGACGGCCTGATTGGCACCCACCTGATCTATTCCGTCACCGATGCGGAGGGAAACACCACCTATCCCGACGGACGCTCGCGCTGGCTGGGGCGCGACCTGGCCACGCTGATCGACGATGAAATCGCCCGCAGTGCCCGCGAACTCTACACGAGCACCTGGCAGCGCCGCCACATCCACAACCGTTCACTGGCGGAAACCTCGGCTTCCAACGTGCCGACCGCACTGATCGAGCTGCTCGCGCATCAGAACATGAACGACATGAAGTACGGGCTCGACCCGCGCTTCAAGTTCGACATCTCGCGCGCCGTCTACAAGGCACTGCTGCGCTTCGTCGCCGCGACGCAGGGATACGAACCGGTGATTCAGCCGCTGCCGCCAACGCATCTTTCCGTGAAACACATCGGCGGCGGAACCGTCGAGATCGCCTGGCGCGAACAGCCCGACCCACTTGAGCCCTCCGCCAACGCGCAGGGCTACATCGTCTACACCAGCAGCGACGGACGCGCGTTCGACAACGGCACCTACGTCACAGCACCCCGTCACACCGTCGAAGTGCCCGAGAACGAGACGACCTACTTCCGCGTCACCGCCACCAACGCAGGGGGCGAATCCTTCCCCAGCCGCGTCGCGGGCGTGCGATGGGCCAACGAACAGCAGGCGATTCTCATCGTCGATGGCTTCGACCGCGTCTCCGGCCCCGCCTTTGTTGAAAACGAAACGACGGCGGGATTCGACCGCGACATCGACCCGGGGGTCGGCTGGCACTGGAACTACGGACTCGTCGGCAACGTCTACGATTACGACCGTGCCTCGGACTGGCAGAACGACCTCGACAGCCCCGGCTGGGGCGCCAGCGATTGCGACTGGGAAGACCGGCTGGAGAAGGGCAACTCCTTCGATCACATCGTGGCGCACGGCGAAGCCGCAGCAGCGGCCGGACTCGCCTTCGATTCCGCGCTCTCCGAAGCCTACGCCGACAGAACAATCGACGGAACGTGGCCCCTGATCGACTGGATTGCCGGCCTTCAACGCTCCACTCCCCCACCGGCCGGAATGCCGGGAATCGGCAACCCCGATCGCATGACAACGGAGTTCGAAGTGCTCAACGCGGCCGCGCGCGAACGCCTGCAACGTCACGCGGCGGACGGCGGCAAACTGCTGCTCAGCGGTGCCTACATCGCCGAGGACCTTCTGGAAGGCCCGATGGCAAACGATGCCAGCCGGACGTTTGCGCGCAACGTGCTCGGCATCGCCTCCTACGAAGCAAAGGCCACGCGGACCAACGCCGTGCTGCCGAGCGACTCCGTCCCCAATTTTGACGCGATGGGGCGCCTGCGCTTCGGCGCCCAACTGGGAAGGACAGTCAACCAGCTCCCCGTGGTAATGAGCGTGCCGTCCGCCGAGACCTTCGGCCCAGGACCGCAGGCATCGGTCGCAATGACCTACGGCGACAGCGGCAAGCCAGCAGCAATCGCAAGCGCGGACGCCGTGGTCCTCGGGTTCCCGCTGGAGACCATCCTGCCCGTGGAGAAGCGCGCAGAGACCCTGAAGGCGGCTGCGGCCCACCTTGGGGTGGCACAGCCGAAGTAACGCGCGTGACAAGCAGCGGAGATTCGCTTGCCAGACGGCCGCCGCCCGTCCCACACTGTTGGGGAGGATCGGACAGGATGACCCACGCACCCCGCCATCAGCTTCCCCCACATCCCGACCCCACGGGCCGCGCGGAAGAGACATTTCTCTCCCTCGCGCGCACCCCCGAGTTCATGGACTACCTGGGTCGGATGGCCGACGCCACGGACGAGGAATTGCGGTCGCTGTTTGGCGTGGCAATGGCGGCGTTGCGCCAATCCCGGCGCGCGAGCTTCTCCCCGCCGTCCTCCTCGCGCCCCCACGGCGGCGAGGCTCCGCGTGTTTCCCCCGAGGTTCTTGAGTCACGGATCGCCCAGTTGACCTCCGCGCTCAACCAGCGCGACGAGCACATCCGCGCCCTCAAGCGCGAACTCGAAAGCCGCCACAAGGCCGGCTAGAAACCCGAACAACAGGTGCCTGATCACGTCACTCTTCCAGCCACCGGGCACGCTGGTCTGAGGAATCCTCCTGCTCCGATGCCCCGGCGGCATCCAGTGGCGGGATCTCGTCGTCGTTCAAATCATTGAGATACAGCCCGGCCCCCTTCTCCGCGTGCCACCTCACCCGAATGATGTCCCCCGGCTGGAAGCGGTGGAGAGTGTCTGACATTCTCCACAGATGCCCTGCGGCCAGAGGCGCCGAGTTCTCCCCCCACCAATGGCGGGCGAGCGGCGAGTGGACAAAGCTCTCGTAGGCATCGCCCTCGTCTTCCTCGCAGGTGATCGCCAGCGTGCTGACCCTTCCCGAGTTACTGCCGATGAAGGCGCGCTGGCAAAGACAGTCGGCGGACTTCCGTACGCCCTCGCAGGGAAGGGGCGAAACGACGAGAATGTCGTTCGCGATGGTCTCGGCAACATCCTTCTTCAGGCGGAGTTCCCCAAACAGGGGACGGGACAGGGGACGGAGGATTCGCATCATGCTCGGCTCCTGGAAAACAAGTACGGAAGAAGTGGGGACCGGCCACCCGCCCGGAGAAGGGGTGGCCGGCCCCGGGGGGCGCGGACCTCAGTTCGGGAATCCCGAACCGGGCCCGAAGTAGTAGACATCGCCGTCAGAGACGGTGCCGTTCGTCGGATCGTAGAGGGTTGGGTAGCCCTGTTCGGACTCGAAGTCGTCGTGGTCCCCATCAACGCCATGGCTGTGGGCGTACCAAATGGCTTGGCGGTCGAAGACCCCTGCGGGCGGAATCCCCGCCAGGCGGAAGGCCGCCGCCGTGCGCGCAACGTGGAAGCGGTCTTCCTCGGAGGCGAAGAGGCGCCGGTTGTCGGTGTCCACTGAGTAGTGCGGGGAGTGAGTGGCAGGGTGGCAGGGCGACGGCTCCTCCTGGTTGGGGAAGATGTCGATGGGCAGGCTTGTCATGTAGGAAATGGGAGTAGTGATGCGGCGGGACAGAAAGCCTTCTGGAGCCCCGTCGGGGGGCAGCATCCAGTTGGGATCACTTCCGCCCATCGTGCCCGAGCAACGATCCGCCGGAGGATGGCGGTTCCAGTCGACGGCATAGGCTTCGATGGCCGTGGCGGCCGAACGCAGGTCGGCCTTGAAACGCGAAACCTTCGAGCGGGTCTGGGCCTCCAGAAAGTTCGGCACCGCGATCGCCGCCAGAATGGCGATGATCGCGACAACAATCAGCAGTTCGATCAGCGTGAAACCTTTGGAAAAATCATGCAAAGTGCGGCGCGGCATTGGTGGACTCCCTCTGAATAATGGTGCCCTTGCGGTGCACAGGAAGGAGCCAACCTCGACGGCTCTGCGCGAGGCAACTAAAAGTTTGGCATGCCTAACTTAATTTCGCGTAAGCATTCGGGCAGTCGCCTACCCAACATCAAGCCGCTTGTCATTGAACGCTGTCGGCTTGATGCCGAAGTGGCGCTCGACCAGTTCGCACGCGGCTTTGAAGTCCGGATATTCCTCAAGAGCCTCGGCCAGTGTCATGGTTTCCGACTGGGCCGGAGCAGGGGTTTGCTGGGCTGGCGGTGCTGCGGGGGCGGAGTCGTAGCTTTCGACGTCGGAGACAAGATCGTCGTCGATGGGTTGTGCCACCCGCTCGAGGCTTTCCGGCTCCGCGACGGTGAAGACGGGGAAGAGCGGGCGCTTCCATGCTTCGAGTCCCGCGTCGCGCAGCGCCCGCACGATCTCGGGGCGGTCCATCAGCGGACGCATCGCGGCATCCGAGGCTGCGAGCTCGATCACGATTTTCGAGGGCTGCACTTCACGCAGGCGTGCCTTGCGGATCACGCCGCGAATCGTGGGATTGGCTGCGGAAACGTGGTCAACGAAGGCCGCCCAGCGCTCCGTGTCGGTCGTCGGGATTTCCTCGATGGCCGGGGGGGGCGCGATGGCCTGTTCGCGCGCGAGCGAATCCGCCGCCAGCGGCGCCTGCATGGGCGGGCGCTCGGCCGGAGTGGCACTTGCCGAAGCGCGCGGGACCGCCGAGACGTTGGCGCTGTGGCCTCCCTTGCCTCCTCCGCCGCCGGGCGGAGGCGTCGGGAGGCCACCGTACGCGGAGTCGATCACGAGTTTCGGGTCGATCGCCGTCAGCTTGATGAGCGTGAACTCCAGCAGGAAGCGCGGTGGCGCGGCGCCGCGCATCTTGTCCTCCAGATCGAAGAACTGCTGAACGGCATTGAGCAGGAAAGGCAGCGTCGTGCGTTCGAGCAGCGCGCGGAATTCCGGCGCGTCGGGATCGACGAGCCGCGCGAGTTGCTTCGAGCCACCCGCGCGCAGAATCATCGCATCGCGCAGGAAACCCTGGAACATCTTCACGAAGCGTTGCAGGTCGCGTCCGCGGTCCACCAAATCGCCAACGATGACCAGGCTGTCCACCGTGTCGCGGTCCACCAGCGCCTTGAGCAGGCGCAGGAACAAATCGCTCTCCACCACGCCAAGGAGCGAACGCACCGTCTCCAGCTTGAGCTCGCCTTCGCTCAGCGAGATCAACTGGTCGAGCAGCACCTGGGCGTCGCGCAGGCCGCCGTCGCTCGCGAGCGCAATCGCACCCAGCACGGCAGCACGTTCCTCCGCGTCGACCGTCAGGCCTTCCTTCTCCATGATGCGGCCGAGGCACGCGATGGTTTCCTTCATCCCGATGCGGTCGAAGTTGCAGCGCCTGCAGCGCGAAATCACGGTCTCGGGAATCTTCTCGGGGTTCGTCGTCGCGAGGATGAAGACGACGTGGCTGGGCGGCTCCTCCAGGCTCTTGAGCAGCGCGTTGAACGACGAGTTCGACAGCATGTGGACTTCGTCGATGATGTAGACCTTCTTGCGGGCGCTGAAGGGCGAACGGGCCAAGCCGTCGAGCAGGTCGCGCATCGTCTCGACCTTGGTGTAGGTCGCCGCGTCGAGTTCGATCACGTCCAGATGGTTGCCGGCGGCGATCTCCTGGCAATGCGAGCACTTGCCGCACGGCTCGGTTGTCGGGCCATTGACGCAATTGATGGCCTTGGCAAAGATGCGCGCCATGGACGTCTTGCCCGTACCGCGCGGGCCGCAGAACAGGTAGCCGTGCCCGATGCGGTTTTCGCGGATTTCATTGTGGAGCATGTGGACGACGGCCTGCTGGCCGACGACCTCGGAGAACGTCTGGGGGCGGTAGCGCCGCGCGATGACCTGGTAGGGGGCGGAGGAAGGTGAAGTAGCCATGCGAAAAACAACCGTGCGAGCGGGATGGAACCGGATGGTGCCCCCGATTTCGCCGGATGGTCAACGCCTTTCCCTTTGCCTTTTTTTCGTCTTTACCTCCTTGCTTTCTCAACCCCTACCAATCTGGGATGGAAAAGATTGCTCCACCCCACCGGTTGGCATAACATGCGCTCGGATTGAACGAGTCACACACCTGTAAGCCGAAATCGACGAGAGGGTTCCACCATGAAGACGCGCGCACGCCATCTGATCGGCTTGCTGCTAGCCACGGCCCTTCTAGGCACTGCCGCTGCCGATGTTTTGATTCTGACGAGCGGCGCCCGCCGCGAAGGCCGAGTCGAAGATATCGTCGGCGAGCCAGACAAAATTCTTCTGGTCAGCGGTTCCCAGCAAATCCGTATCCCGCGCACTTTGGTCCAGGAAGTCGTGCAACAGAGCGACGCCGAGGATTACACCATTCTGGGCGATCAGTTCATCGCCATGCAAAGCTACGAGCGCGCCATCCGCATGTTCCAGCGCGCCCTGGAAGCAAACCCCAATCACCAGCCCGCCAACGACGGCCTCCAGCGCGCCCGTTCCATGATTGGCGAGCGTCAGGCAGAGGCACAGCGTCAGGCCGATGCCGACAACGCCGACCGCCTTTCCCTCGTCCGCAGCCAGCTCGAAAACGATGAGTCCATCGATTTCGTCAATGCGGAGAAGCTCCTCGACACCGTTGTCCAGACATCGAATTCCGACGACCAGAAGGCCGCGGCGGAGCTCCTCAAACGCGACCTTTATCTCGAGTGGGCCCGGGACCGCGAAGACAAGCTCGATCCCACCGGCGCCCAGGAGTACCTCCAGAAGGTTCTCGCCATCGACAAGGACAACAAAGAGGCGGAGGAGCTGCTCCTCAAGGTGTGGCAAAACGATCCGAATCGCCGCGAACAGGTCGCCGAGATGTTGAAGTCGCGTCTGGCCGATGCGCCCGACGACCTCATTCTCAATCAGAAGTACGCCGATGTGCTTCTGAGCATGAATCGCGACGAGGAAGCAATCGAGCCGCTGCTCAAGCTCCACGAGTCCGGCCGCTTCCGCGCCCTCGATTACGACGCACGTCTTGAGCGCGCCCTCACCGAGGCGGCCGAGAAACGCTCGCGCAGCGGCGAAAACGAGGCCGCCATTGCACTCTACAAGCAGGCTCTCTCGCTCTTCCCCGACTACGATCCCTCGGCGCTCTACCGCCTGGAGTACCGCCAGCGCCTCGACGCCATTGACCCCACGGACTGGGAGGCCCGCGCCGCTCTGCTCGACAATCTGATGGCCCAGGGAATGACCCGCCTCGCGCTCGACGAGGCCCAGATGATTGTACAGAACGACCCGGAAAACGCCAAGGCTCTCGGACTGCTGCGCCGCGCCGCCGAAGAGGAGCTCTTCGAGGCCACTCAAGCCTTTGCCAAGGGGCAGTACACTCTGGCCAAGAGCCTCTCGCGCCGCTTTGCCACCGAAAACACCCGCTTCCCCGACCTCGTTCAGGCCGCCTCGGACATCTACAACAAGGCCAACATCGAAGCCGAGCGGGAGCAGAAACGTCTGCGCGAGCGCGCCCGCGAACTCGTCTCCTATGGCGACGAGAATCTCGCCCTCGCCCGCCGCAATCTCGAGCTCTACAAGTCTGCCGAAATCACCACCCGCACCGGCATTCTCCCCTACAAGTTCGAGGCACAGAAGTTTGCCGAGCGCGCCATTGAAGCCTACAACGAGGCAAAACGCATCGACCCGACTGTCGCCCAACTCGTCGATGGTCTGGACGTGAACACCAAGATCCGCGACGCCGAAGACATCAAGAATCAGATCAACCGCGCAACGCCGCGCATCCTTCTGCCCCAGGGCACGAACAGGTAACCCCTCCGGCGATTCCGCGCTTCCGCTCTTCACCGCATGGCTCTCGCGTCCTCCCTCGCGAGAGCCATGTTTGTTGAGGGCAAATGGCAACCGACTACCACAGAACTGAAAACGAGATCGGGAACACGGAATCTCCAGCATCCAGAATGATCTTGCCGCTGTTCTCCCCCACTCCCGAGAACCTGCGGGAAGTTCCCGCGGCCCATCCCGCTGATTCCGTTCCCTCTGAAGTGCCGCCGTGGAGTATCGGTCCCAACCCCTGAGCCACTCGCGCCATTTTCGGCGCCGCGCCCTCCTCAGTGCGCTGTTCCTTGCCTGTGCCTTTTCCGTCATTCTCGGGCGCGTCGGCTACCTGACGCTCGTGCGGGGCACCGAATATGCCGACGCCGCCAATGCCAACCTCCAGTCCCTGCGCCGCATCGACGCCCCGCGCGGCAACATCTACGACCGCAACGGGCGGCCCGTGGCGCTCAACCGCCTCGCCTACTCGCTGACGTACTCGCGCTACCGCCGTTCCGACGCCGAGGTGCACGCGACGCTCGCCCGGCTGAGCGGTTTGCTCGAAGAAGACCTGCTCGCCCGCGAAGACGAAATCCTGGAAACCCGCCCCACGTGGACGCGCCATTCGCTGGCCCGCCGCCTCACCCAGAGCCAGATCGTCCCGGTGCTCGAACGCCCGGACGACTTCGAGGGCGTGCGCCTGAAGGACGACTACCGCCGCGAATACCCCTACGGCCCGGCCATGGCCCTCGTGGCCGGAAGCGTCGGCAAGATCACCGCCGAAGACGTCGACGACTACCAGCGGCCACTCTATCTCCCCGACGACTACGTCGGCCGGTCGGGTCTGGAGAAACAATACGAAGCCCACCTTGTCGGCAAGCCCGGCCGCGAGCGCCACAAGCGCGACGCACGCGGTGGATTGCTGGAGGCGCCCGTGATCGAGCAGGCCGCCCATCCGGGCGACGACCTCGTGCTCGCCATCGACGCGGAACTTCAGGTGCGCGCGCTGGAACTTCTGGGGGGAAACAGCGGCGCTGCCGTCATCATGGACGTGCGCACGGGCGACGTGGTGGTGCTCGCCGCCGCCCCCACCTTCGATCCCAATGCACCGTGGCTGGCGGAGATCAACGGGCGCCCCGTGTCGTATCTCAACCGCGCGTACCGTGGCGCCTATCCTCCCGGCTCGACGTTCAAATTGATGACGGCGGCGGGAGCGCTGAGGCACGGATGGGACGCGGAGCACCGCGTCGTTTGCACGGGGCGCACCTACTGGGAGGATTGGCCGCGGCCATTTTACTGCGATGTGCGCACGGGGCACGGCCCCCTCGATCTCGTCCACGCCATTCAGGTTTCCTGCAACGCCACGTTCTATGAAATGGGCAAGGAACTCGGCGCGGAGAACCTGCTTGCCGAGGCCCGGCGCTTTGGCTTTGGGCAGCCAACGGGTATCGACCTGCCTGGCGAGCGCTCCGGCGTCGTCGCGGCCAACGGCGTGCCCGGCGGCGAGTTGCTGAACCTCTCGATCGGCCAGGGCGCGTTTACGGCAACGCCGCTCCAGGTGGCCGTGGCCTACGCCGCTTTGGCCAACGGCGGCCGTCTTCTCCAGCCCCGGGTCGTCACGGAAATCCGTGGTCCCGACGGCGTTTCGTCCACCGTCGTTCCCGTCCGCGAGAAGGGGAACGTTGCGCTGAGTCAGTCCGCCCGCGAGACGCTCACGGCCGGACTCTTCGACGCCGTCAACACGCCGGGAGGCACGGCGGTGCGGGCGAAGTTCCCCATCGAATGGCAGGTCTGCGGCAAGACAGGGACGGCAGAGAACGCCCAGGGAACGAACGACGCATGGTTCGCGTGCTTCCTCCCCCGCCACGCACCGGAGATTGCCGTCGTCGTGCTCGTCGAAAACACCGACGCCCACGGTGGCGACGCTGCGGCTCCGATTGCTCGTGATCTCATCGCGGCCTGGTGGGGCGACTCGCAGGAGCTCGATCTCACCGAGCAGTAACAGCGCGCCTCACGTTCCAATTCCGATGCGCTCGCACCACGCCTTCGTGCTCAGCACCTCACTCAACAGCATCTGCTGGGCGCACAGAATCGAGCGATGCAACTCCTCGGCCGTCACGTCGCCCGCCGTGTTGCTCAACGGCAACGTCCCCGTGCCGTCTCCGAGAAATTCCACGGTGAAGCCACGATGCACGGCCTGGCGTGCCGTCGTGTCGCAACACATGTGCGTCATGTAGCCTGCGACCGTCACCGTTGCGATGCCCTGCCCGCGCAGCCACTCCTCCAACTCCGTTCCCGTGAAACTGCCGGGCAGGTTCTTCTCTACGTACAGATCGTGCGGGCGCTTCTTCACTTCGTCGTGCAGCTCCCATTCCGGCGTTCCGCGCTGGAAGAACGGCAGGGCAGGGTCCGTGAAGGTGTGCTGTACGACAACCGTTGCCACACCCTGCGCACGCGCGGCGTCCATCGCATGCAGGATGTTCTCAAGGTGACCGGCCGGGTGCGTGATCGGCAGCTTCCCGGTGAAATACTCGTTCTGCACGTCAATGACCAGCAGCGCTCGCTTCATGGCTTGTCGTCCTTTGGCGAAGATCGACGGGCCAGACACCCGCCATCATTGCCACGATGGACACTGGCAGGATTCCTCCGCAACCGGAACGTCCCGCCTACCCGCCAAACGCCACGTCCATTGCCCGGCACGCGGCCTCTGCCGTCCGGGCGATGTCGTCTTCCGTGTGTGCGATCGAATGAAACCATGCCTCGAATTGCGAAGGCGGCATGTGGATTCCCTCGTCGAGCAGTGCGTGGAAGTACCGCGCGAACCGCGTGGTGTTGCTCTTTGAAGCGTCGTCCCAGCTTCGCACCGGCCCATCGTGGAAGAACAAGGTTCCCATCGAGCCGACGCGCTGCACGCACGCCGCGTACCCCTTGGCACGAACATGCTCCACAAGTGCGCTCTGCAACACCGCGCCGTCGCGTTCCAGCTTCATGTAGACAGCCGGTTCCCTTTCCAAGACTTCCAGTGTCGCCAACCCTGCCGCCATTGCCAGTGGATTGCCCGACAGCGTGCCGGCCTGGTACACTGGCCCCGCCGGTGCCACGATCTCCATGAGGTCGCGCCGGCCACCGTATGCACCAACGGGAAGGCCGCCACCGACGATCTTGCCAAGGCATGTCAGGTCGGGAGTGATGCGGAAGCGTTGTTGCGCTCCGCCCAACGCCACGCGAAAGCCCGTCATCACTTCGTCAAGAATCAGCAGCGCACCGTGCTCGGTACACAGCGTGCGCAAGCCTTCGAGAAAGCCCTCTTCGGGTTCGATGCACCCCATGTTGCCCACAACGGGTTCGACGATGACCGCCGCGATCCGCGCGGGATGTTCGTCGAAGAGCGAGCGCACGCTCGCGAGATCGTTGTAGCGCGCGTTCAGCGTCCCTTTCGCCGCGCCCTCGGGAACACCGGGGCTCGTGGGCACGCCCAGCGTCGCCGCACCCGAGCCAGCCTTCGACAGGAAGGCATCGCCGTGTCCGTGGTAGCATCCTTCGAACTTGACGATCAGCTCGCGATTCGTCGCGGCGCGCGCGAGACGCACCGCGCTCATCGTCGCCTCCGTCCCCGAATTCACCATGCGTACCATTTCGATCGAGGGCATCAGCCGCGCAATCGTTTCGGCCATGCGCACTTCCAGTTCGCACGGCATCCCGTAGCTCATCCCCGTCTCCGCCTGCTTGCGGACGGCTTCCTCCACGGCCGGATGCCGATGACCGAGGATCATCGGACCCCACGATCCGACGAAATCCAGCAGCTCGTTTCCGTCCACGTCCCACAGACGCGCGCCGAGTGCCCGCGCGATGAAGCGCGGCTCGCCGCCAACGCCCTTGAACGCGCGCGCCGGTGAATTCACGCCGCCTGGCAGCAGTTCCTTCGCCCTGCGGAAAAGCCTGGTGGAACATGTCATACGGACGCCTCCTGCCAAAACGCCGCGATCCGTCTCAGACATTCCGCCAACGCTTCATCCGCCGTGGGTTTCGTAAAATCGAAGTTCTGGATTTCCGTATCCTCCACCCACACGACTTCATCCGTGTGGTGAATGGGCTCGAACTGATCGGATTCCTGCGGAAACGTCGTCGTCATCCGGAACAGTTCGCCGCGATAGAGACGTACCGAGTAGACTCCCGCCTGGAGACACGAGCGCCGCACCTCGATGCGGTAGTGCACGTCGGCTTCGGCTCCCTCAGGTCCAGCGGGAAAAGGCTCCAACTCAACCGTGCGAATGATTTCCCATGCTGGAATCGCGATGGGAGCAAGCGGATCCGAATCCATCTCGTCCTCCAATGGCGCCTGAAGTCCTCGTTTCCCTGCCAGTCTCGCCTGCGGTTTTAGCCCCGGACTCCCTTTCGCTTCAAGACAAAGCCCGCGCCAGCGCATCGGCCAGCCCCTCGAACGTGCGCACTTCCGGCTCGAAGTCCGGCTCGATTCCCAACTGCCTCAGCGCCTCGCTCGTCGCCGGGCCCATCGACCCAACGTGCAAGCCGTTCCGCACAACCTGACGCTCGCCGGGGGTCAACGTCCTGAGGGCCTCGGTGGCCGACGGGCTGCAAAACAGCACGGCGTCGGCCTCGCGCGTGGAGCGCACCAACGCGCTGCCGCCGGGCAACGCCTCCGTCCGGTACGCCACCACGCTGGTGACTTCGACTCCCAACTCGCGCAGCCCTTCGCCCAACGCCGGGCGCGCCTTGTCGGCCTGCGGGCAAAGCACCGTCTTTCCCTTCATTCCGCCCCGCGCGGCGAATTCAGCGAGCAATCCCTCCGACCCGTTGTTGCGCGCCACGATCTCGGCGTTGCCCCCCGCCTGTTCGAGCGCCGCCGCCGTCGCCGAACCGACGCACGCAATCCGGGCCGTCACACCGGCGAAGGTGAGCCCTTCCTCGCGCAGCGCCTTGGCGTAGGCGTTCACGCCGCGTGCGCTCGTGAAGATAATCCACGCGAACTCGTTGGCGCAAACGGCAGCCTGCCTCAGGGGCCCGGCGTACTCCGGTGGAAGATGACGAACCAGTGGCAGGTGCTGTACGAGGGCGCCGCGTGCTTCGAGCAGGCGCGTCAATCGGCCGTCCGCCCCTTCGTCGCGCGTCACGATAATCCTTTTTCCATCAAGCCGCCGTTCCGTCATCACCCCTTTTCCCGCTCCTCGACGGCGCTCAGAATTTCCGCCCCGCCTTCCTCCAGCATTCGCTCCGCCAACTCCTCGGCCACGGCGGCGGGACGGCGAGCATCGCCCTCTGCCTGCAGGTCACAGACCTTCCGGCCATCGGGCGACAGCAGATGGCCATGCAGAAACAATCTCCCCCGTCTCATGCCTGCCAACGCGCCCAGCGGCAGCAGGCAACTGCCACCAAGCGCCAGGAGCAACGCACGCTCGGCGCGCACGCACGTATCCGCGATGGGATCGCGCAGCGGCGCGAGCAGCCGTGCGGTCTCCTCGTCATCTTCCCGCAACTCCAGCCCGAGCGCGCCCTGGCCGGGCGCCGGAACGAACTCTTCGACGGAAAGCAACTCGCTGAACTCGGGCGTGATCCCCAGCCGTTCGAGACCCACCGCCGCCAGCACCAACGCATCCACGTTGCCCAGGCGCAGTTTCTCCAGCCGCGTCGTAACGTTCCCTCGAATCGGAGACGCAATCAGCCGGGGATTGATGCGGCGAATTTCGGCCTGCCGCCGCGGGCTTGACGTGCCAACGCGCAACGCGGCGGGGCTCTCGCGCCATGCGAGCGGCTCGCGCGTTACGAACACATCATGCACGGCGCCGCGTTCCGGGATGGGACCAAGCGCCAGACCGGCGGGCAGTTTCCCGGGCAGGTCCTTCATGCTGTGAACGGCCAGATCGATCTCACCGGCCAGCAACGCCGCTTCGAGCCCTTCCGTGAAGGCCCCCTTCCCGCCCAGATCGGCGATTGGCACGTCGGCCTGCTTGTCGCCGAGCGAATCCTGCGTCACGAACTCGATCCGCAGTTTCGGCCATGCCTGCTGGAGCGCCCGCGCGACGATGCTCGTCTGCGCGATCGCAAGCCGGCTCGTGCGCGAGCCAATCCGCAGGCATTCGTCCTTCATGCGCTGTCCCGTTCCTTCGTCTTTTCAACGGGAAGACGAAACAGCTCGCGAATCGCAGCGAGCATTCGCTCGCCCTCGGCCGTATCCGTTCCCAACGCGCGTACGTTCTCGCCGAATTCATGGAAGAGCGCCCGCACCAGCGCGCGCGTCGTGCGATCCATTTCTTCATCATCCGCCACGCCATGGCGGGCAAGCACCTGGCGGCGAATGTCTTCCGCCTGGCGATGCAAGTCGTCCACCACGGATTCCGCATCCCGGGAAACCCGCCACGCCTCGAACAGCGCCACTTCCTTTTCGATTTGCAGCTCAACGGATTCGATCTCCGCGCGCCGCGCCTGTGCATTTTCCTCGGCCTGCGCGCGCAGCGCCTCGATCGTCAGCAATCGCACGCCCGGCAGCCCGGCAGTCCGTTCGTCGATGTTTCGCGGCAGCGACAAGTCCACCAGCACAAGCGCACGTCCGCCACGCCCGGCCAGCGCCGTTTCAACAGCATCGGCGGTGATGAGAACGCGCCCCGCATCGGTGGCCACGGCCACGATGTCCGCTTCGGCGAGCGCCTGACCCAACGCATCGAGCCCGCCGCTTCGCGCGCCGAAAGAGGCCGCCACTTCCTCGGCCGCCCCAACAGTGCGGTTGAGCACCCACGCGATCGACGCGCCGCGCTCCGCGAAACTGCGTGCGGCCTCCCGTCCCGTTTCTCCGGCGCCCAACACGGCAACACGCACGCTCTCCAGATTGCGCCCACAGGACTCCGCGCATGCCGCCACCATCAGCGAGGCAACCGACAGGCGGCCTCGCCCCAGTCCCGTACGATGGCGCACGCGCCGCCCCAGGTCCAGCGCCCGCCGGAAAGCCGTCCGCAACGCGGCATCCGCCGCACCGGCCTCTTCCGACTCGCGCAGCGCACGCCGCGCCTGACCCAGAATTTCCCATTCGCCCGGCACCATCGACTCGATGCCGCACGTCACCCGGAACAAATGCTGGAGCGCCTCTTCCTCGTGGCGCACCACCAGCGCGTTCTCGCCGCCGAGCGCCCCGGCCCCGGCCAACTCGCGCAACAGCACCTTTGCCCGCCGCCGCGCCGTGCAGACATCTTCAGCGGACAGATACAACTCCGTCCGATTGCAGGTCGCCAGCATCACGGCACCGTGAATCGACTCGTCCGCCACCAGGCGCTGCAGCAGCACCTGGCGCCGGTCGGCGTCCAGCGCCAACTGCCCCACCCATTCAAGGGCGGAGCGCCGAAAGTCCGTGCCAATGCAGATAAAGTTCATCCAGTCCCTGCCAATGTACACTCTGCCCACCACAACTCCTGTGGACAGACTGCGCCCTCACGCACAGAGATCAACCCCAACCACCCCCATGACACACGGAACATGGCGCTCTTTGTGGTTCGTCGTTCGTTGTGCGGGACTCACGACACTCGGAGAGCACCGATCTTTGCAACCGAGAACCTTCAGCGCCAAGACGTTTGCAAAACACGGCACGTTCACTGGTGCTTATCCCGAATCCATGAGACGGCCCCGGGATAAGCCCTCGCGTCCCAGTTCTCAGTCTTCAATTTCATGAACGGCGGCGTTCACTCCGCCGACTTCCAGCTCAGCACCGCCTCCACGGGGCAGTGATCCGAGAGTCGCAGGGGCAGAACGCGCACGCTCTCGAACTCCGCGCCTCCTCCGCGAACGAACAGGTAGTCGATGGTGCGGTCGGGTTTGTGGCTGGGGAACGTCGGGGGAAACACGCCGGGCGAGCACTGCGCGAAGGCCTCGTGCATCAACGCCCGCAGGCCAAGAAGCGCGGGCGAATCGGGCGCCGCATTGAAATCCCCGGCCAGCAGCACCGGGACGGCGGGGTCCTGGGCCGCAACGTACTCGGCAATGCGCGCCGTCTGGAGTTTGCGCTGCTCTCCCGTCAGACCCAGGTGCGTCGAGATTGCGATGACCGTGCCGTGCGGCGTATCCAACGTCGCGGCCAGAGCCACGCGCGGCTCGCTGAAGTACGCGGGCTTGTCCTCGCCGCGTGCCGCGTAATCGATGAAGGGCAGCCGGAGCACTTCGGTGCTGCGAATCGGCCAACGGCTCAGCAGCGCCACTCCGTAGGAGCCGCCTTGCAGCGGCAGCGCCTCGGCGAAGGCGTGGTGCATTCCCGTCTCGGCCGCCAGCAACGCGGCCTGATCCGTGCCGCCTGAACGCCGAACGCCGTTGTCCACTTCCTGCAAGAGAACGATGTCGGCGCCTGAGTCCGTGATCGCCTTCGCAATCGCACGCAGCGTTTCGTCGTGCGGAGGCGCCGGTTTCGTCACGGCATCGCCCGCTCCCACGCGGATGTTGTACGCCATCGCGGTCAGCCGGGCTTCCTGAACGGCGCCCCCTTCATCGGCCACCGCGTCCACGTGCTTTCCTCCACACCCGGAGGCGAGAAAAAGTGCCGTGCAAAGAACAAATGTCAGCGTGCGCAACATGATGCACCTCGTTTGTGTTTGTCGTGTGCCGCAAATCTGCTCTCAATGCAGCAGGTAGAACCCGCCAATCAACACAGACCCCGCGAGCGTCGCGCCCGCCAGCAGCCAGGAAGCACGCCCCGGCGTCAGATTCTGCACGGCTCCCACCCGAAGACGCGCCAGGACAACCGCCAAGAGCGCCGTCAGAGGGAACAGCACAAGTGCGTGCCCGGTCCAGTGATGCCCTCCCAACCCCACCAGCGCCGTCTTCACGGGCGCGCTCGATTCCTTCACCACGGTCAGCACACCGTTGAGCACGAGAGCAGCCGAGACCGCGAGCACCACGCCCGCCGCGCAGGGACTCAGAAAGCCGGAGTCGTTTTGCGCCTGTTCCGTCATCACGCGCCTCCTGCCGAGATGCGAATCGCCATGCTGACCACGGCGCCCATGCCTTCCATGGCCAGCCCCATCGCGCCTGCCAGCGCGCACACAACGGCCGCCATGCGCCGCGCCTCGACGCTGTTCAGCTGCCGGGCTTCCGCCACGGCAACCGGCACCAGCAGGGCCAGCAGCATCGCCCCAAGGAAGACGTGTTCCTTCGTTTCCATCACGACGCCATGCGCCCACGGAACGGGCCCCGCCTTGATCGCCGCCTTCCCCTCATCATAGTGATTCAGGTACCAGAATCCGCCAGCCGCGAAGGACAACGCATACAATGCGGGCACCAGCCACGCCAGAGCGCGATCCAGATAGCCGGTTTTCGCTGATCGCAGCAGAAGGCCCGCCAGCACCAGCGTCAGGATGGTCCCCAGAGCACCGGCAACAACGTGGGGCAAAATAAGAAACTCACTCATGGCGTGCGCTTTCCTTCCTCTTGCGAAAGAGAGAGTCATGCCCGTCAACTCAGCGGGGACAAGCAAATCTCCCCGGGACGATTCGTGACGATGACTTCTCTCTCTTTGCAACTCACGCTCGACGGCGAGGCACGCGAGTACGCTCCCGGCGAGTTCATCGCGGGCCGTGCCGTGATCGAAGCACCCGAAGCGTGGACGGCAAAGTACGCCGAACTCGCGCTCGGCTGGCACACCGAAGGCATCGGCGACGAGGACAAGGCGTTCACCGCCATCGAAACACTTGCCAAGAAGGGCGAAACGCCGCCGCGCCGCATCGACCATCCCTTCCGCCTTGAAGTGCCCCCCATGCCCCGCACCTACCACGGGCGCCTGATCAAGATTCATTGGACCATTGGGCTCTATGCGCGGGCAAAGGGCGCGGACGAAGTCGTGCTGGAGCTTCCGCTCACCATCCAGCCCCGCGTCGCTCCCGTGGAGGCGCCCGTGCTCCCCGACGCCCCGCTGCCGTGGACCTGAGAATGGACCCCGGGCGCTCCTCGAATCCGTTTTCTTCGCGCCACGTCACACCCGCCGCCGTCCCCTACATTTTTCCCGAGGGCCGGACGCTCGGCGATTTCCTCGCTCCCCTGGAGGAAAACGGCTGGACGGGCGAGCTGGCCGGTCCCGAGGGCGCCGGCAAGACCACGCTCCTGTTCACCATCGCGGCCGAACTCCGGCGCCGCGGCCTGCGGAGCATGCTCTTTCGCATCCGTGAGGAACGCCCGCGGCTCCCGCTCGCGTGGCGCCTGGCCGTCCGCCGCGCCGCCGTCGTGCTCGTCGACAGCGCCGAACTGCTGCGTCCTTCCGCAGTGGAAAGCCTGATCGCCTCGTGCCAGCGGCGGAAGAGCGGCCTTCTGCTCACCACCCATGTTCCCTTTGGACTGGGCCTTTCGTGCCGCGTAGAGCCGCACCCCGAGTGCTTTCACGCCCTCGTCGCCAGGCTTCTCGCCCCCGAGGGCAAAACGCTCGGCCGCGAGCAGGCACGCGCGCTCCTTCTCCGCCATGGCGGCAATGCACGCGAGGCGCTCTTCGATCTCTATGAACAGTGGGAACGCGGCGCCCTGGACCAGTAGCTCACCAGGGCAGGTAGTGCAGTAGCATGTAGACCAGCGTGCCTCCGGCCACGGCCACGGCGCCCCCCAGCAACAGGGCGCGCGCCGAGATGCGCCGCAATTGCGCGGCATCGGCCGGCGACTCGCGGGCCAACAGACGGCTCTCGCGCCACGCTTCGCGAAAACGGTGCGCGCGCACCAAGCCCGCGATCAGCAACTGATGCGTCTCGTGGTCGCCCGGTTCCAGCTCGCGGGCGCGGCGGTAGCTCGCAATCGCCTCGTTCCAGCGCTTGCTTCCCGCCAGTACCTCGCCGCGCAGCCGGTGGGCCGGGGCGAACGCCTCGTCCAGCTTCAGCGCCTTGTCCGCCGCCCGCAGCGCATTCTCCGAATGCCCGAGGCGGTGATGAATTTCCGATTCGTAGAGCGCCGGGAAGGGACTTGCCGGATGCGCCTCGGCCGCCTTGCGCGTGGCTTCGAGAGCTTCCTCGGTCTTCCCTTCTTCGGCGCAGCAACTCGCCCACAGCAGCCAGCCGTCGAGCAGCTTGCCGTCCTGCTCCACGGCATTGCGCGAACACTCGCGCGCCGCGCTGTACTCCCCGAGCGCCCGGTGGCACGACCCCTTCCACGCCCATGCCTGGGCATCGCCGGGGTCCAGCCGTACCACCTGGCCGAACGCCTCCAGCGCCTCGCCGTGGCGTTCCTGCCGGTGCAGCAACGTCGCCAGATTAAACCATACGTTCGCCGCGTCCGCATTCAGGTCCAGCGAGCGGCGGTACTGCCGTTCCGCATCGGCGACATCGCCCAGCGCGGCCATGCAATCGGCCAGATCGGCGGCGGGCACCGAGTCGTCGGGCGCCAGCATCACGGCCTGGCGCAGATGCCCGGCCGCTTCCTCGCCCCGTCCCAGCTCCAGCAGCGCGCGTCCCTCCAGGCGCGGGCCCTCCGGCGACGTCGAATCCAGCCCCCGGATGTTGCGGGCCACGGCCAGCGCCTCTTCCGCCTGCTCGGTCTCGACCAGCATCCCGGCCACCAGGGCGTGGGCCTCGGCGGAATACGGGCTGAGCTGGGCCGCACGGCGCGCCCGCACCAGCGCCATCAGTGGCTTGTTCAGATCGAAGAGCACCCGCGCGGCGCCCATCTGCACGTCTGGGTCAGCCGGATCCAGCTCTGCTGCGCGCTCGAAAGCCTCCCGGGCGCCTTCCAGATCGCCGATCGCGTCCAGAACGTGTCCCAATTCCACATGTGCTTCCAAATGACTCGGGTCAAGCTCAACGGCCACGCGCAACGCCGCAGCCGCCCTGTCCACCTGATCCGCCTCAAGATAGTCCAATGCTTTTTCGTAATACTCGGACGCCGTCATGCCATCATCCCGCCGGATTTGGGCCTTTCGCCGCCTGCCCAACAGGCAGGGTATTCTGCTCCGCAGGCGAAAAGCGATCCAAAAGGAGGCGTTTTTGTGGTGCGGGGTGTTCCGGAGGCAGAGAACAGAGCGGAGGAAAGGGAGAAAGGGACACAAGAGATGGGCGCCCTTTTTCCGCCACTGTCCCCGCAGTCCCTTTCGCGTCTTCTGTCCCTGCCGCCCCCGCAGTGACGGGCCGGTTCGTTCAGCACCACGAACCGGGCCCTCTGGTATGTTTCCCGCATCAAGGCTTTCTGCTCGACGCCGCCGGGGCCAGTTTGCTCTACCCTCACGCCGTCGCGACGCGCCGATTCGCCACCCATCCCCACCAGGAAACAGTGCCCCTTGTCGGATTTTCCCAACGAACGCATTCGCAATTTCAGCATCATCGCGCACATCGATCACGGGAAGTCCACCCTGGCTGACCGCCTGATCGAGATGACCGGCACCCTGACCAACCGCGAGATGCGCGCACAGGTCCTCGATTCCATGGATCTGGAGCGCGAGCGCGGCATCACGATCAAGGCCCAGGCCGTCCGTCTGCTCCATCTTGGCCTCGATGGCCAGATGTACCAGCTCAACCTGATCGACACACCCGGGCACGTCGACTTCACCTACGAGGTTTCGCGCTCGCTGGCCGCCTGCGAAGGCGCCCTTCTCATCGTCGATGCCACTCAGGGCGTCGAGGCACAGACTTTGGCCAACGTCTACCTGGCCCTCGAAAACGATCTCGAAATCATTCCCGTCATCAACAAGATCGACCTCCCCAGCGCCGACCTGGAAGGCGTCCGCACGCAAATCAGCCAGACTGTCGGACTCGATGGCGACCACGCCTTCCCGGTGTCTGCGAAGACCGGCGTGGGCTGCAAGGACCTGCTCGACGCCGTCGTCGAGTTCGTCCCGCCCCCCAAGGGAAAGTCCGACAGCGAGCTGCGCGCCCTGATCTTCGACTCCAGCTATGACGTCTATCGAGGCGTGATTTCCTACATCCGCGTCAAGGATGGGGAGATTCGCGCCGGCGACAAAATCCGTTTCATGCGCACCGGCCTCGAATACGAGGTCCAGGAAGTAGGCGTCTTCATCCCGAGCATGATCCCCAAGGAATCGCTCGCCTGTGGCGAAGTCGGCTACGTGGTCTCCGGCGTGAAGACGATCCAGGACATTCGCGTCGGCGACACCATCACCCACGCCCGCCGCCCGGCAGCCGAGCCACTCCCCGGCTACAAGGAAGCCCGCCCCGTCGTCTTCGCCGGCATGTACCCCACTGCCGCCGACGACTACAACAACCTGAAGGACGCCATCGAGAAACTGCGCCTCAACGACGCCTCCATCCACGTCGAACCCGAAGTCAGCGAGGCACTCGGCTTTGGCTTCCGCTGCGGCTTTCTCGGCCTTCTCCACATGGAGATCATCCAGGAACGCCTGGAACGCGAATACAACCTCGACCTCGTCTTCACCGCGCCTTCCGTGAACTACCGCATCACCCGCACGGATGGCGAAGTCCTCTTCATCGAGAACCCGGCCAAGCTCCCCTCGCCCCAGGAAATCGAGATGATCGAGGAACCGTACATTCTCTCGCACATCTACTTTCCCCCCGATTACATGGGCAACGTGATGACGCTCTGCCAGGCCAAGAAGGGCATCCAGCAGAGCATGAATTTCGTTTCGAAGGACCGCGTCCAGCTGGTCTACGAGTTCCCGCTCGCCGAAGTCGTCACCGACTTCCACGACAAGCTGAAGGCCGCCACGCAGGGCTACGCTTCCTTTGACTACGATCTGGGCGAATACCGGCCCGGCAAACTCGTCAAGATGGACGTGCTCATCAACGGCGAACCCGTCGATGCGCTCTCCGTCATCGTGCATCGCGACGACGCCTCGTACAGGGGCCGCCTGCTGTGCTCGCGTCTGCGCAAGATCGTGCCGCGGCAGCTCTACGCCGTTGCCATCCAGGCTGCGGTTGGCGGCAAGATCGTTGCCCGCGAAACCGTCTCCGCCCTGCGCAAGGACGTCACCGCGAAGTGCTATGGCGGCGACATCTCGCGCAAGCGCAAGCTGCTCGACAAACAGAAGGAGGGGAAGAGACGCATGAAGCAGCTCGGCAACATCGAAATTCCCCAGGAAGCCTTCATGGCCGTGCTCCGGCTCGACGAAGACTGACGCTCACCATTCCCGAGGAGAAACTCCCGTGGCGACTCTCAAGCCCTTCCGCGCCCTGCGCCCCAACCCCGCTCAGGCCGCCGGGATCTGCACGCTCCCATACGACGTCATGAGCACCGAGGAAGCCCGCGCCATGGCGCAGGACAAGCCTCTCAGCTTCCTGCGCGTCACACGCCCCGAACTCGAAATGGGCGACGACGCCGATCCCCACAGCCCCGAAGTCTACCAGCGCGGCGCAGAAAACCTGCGAGCCCTCATCGAGCACGGCGCCCTCGTCCGCGAGGAGCAGCCCATTTACATCCTCTACCGCCTCGTCATGGGTGAACACACCCAGCTTGGCATCATGGCGCTTGCGAGCTGCGCCGAGTACGACGCCGGACTCGTCAAGAAGCACGAGCTGACTCGCCCCGACAAGGAAGACGACCGCACGACGCACATCAAGATTCTCGGCGCCCAGACCGGTCTCGTTTTTCTCACCTACGCCGCGCGCCCGGAGATCGACGCGCTTCTCGAAGCAGAATGCGAACGCGATCCCGACATCGACCTCACCGCCGAGGACGGCATTCGCCACTCCGCCTGGTTTGTTCGCGACGCGGCCGCCCTCGCAGCCATCGAGAACGCCTTCGCCAAGGTCCCTGCTCTCTACGTCGCCGACGGCCACCATCGCAGCGCCGCCGCTTCCCGCGTGGCACGCGAACGCGCCGAGGCGAATCCCAACCATCGCGGCGACGAGCCGTACAACTTCTTCATCACCGTCACCTTCCCGCATGACCAGGTGCAGATTCTGGCTTACAACCGCGTCGTCAAGGATCTGAACGGACTTACCCCCGAGGCGTTTCTCGCGAAGCTCGCCGAGGTCGCCGACCTTGATCCCGTCGGCCCCGTGCCGACGCTCAAGTCCAAGGGCGAACTCGCCATCTTCATTCAGGGACAGTGGCGCCGCCTGCGCTGGAAGCCGTCCGTCCTCGCGGCCGCCAAGGGCGCCGTCGAGGCACTCGACGTTTCGCTGCTCCAGGACAACGTGCTCGCGCCGCTGCTCGCCATCGGCGATCCGCGCACGGACAAACGCATTTCCTTCATCGGCGGCATTCGTGGCACGGACGAACTGCAGCGCCTCGTCGAGAGCGGCGAGTACGCCGTTGCCTTCGCCATGTACCCCACCGCGCTCGAGGACCTGATGACCATCGCCGACGAGGGCGGCCTGATGCCACCCAAGTCAACCTGGTTCGAGCCCAAGCTGCGCGATGCCATGGCCGTGCATCTGATCGACTGAGCTGCCGTTTTTTTCAGGAAGCGCCAAGCACGGCGTCGAACAACGCCCGCGTTCTCTCCATCGCGGCGGGCAGCGCTTCGAGCAGCTTTGCCGCGTCCGTGCCCTGGCCCGCCAGCGCGCGGCGCAACGGCGCACGCTTCTCCTCCTGTTCGGGGACCAGATCCTTCGACGTCTCGAACAACAGACGCAGCGTTCGCTGCACGTGCCGCAGGTTGCGGTGGTGCTCCCCAAGGAACGCGGCGTCCTCGCGCGGCAATGCTCCGCTTTCCGCGAGCCGCTCCAGCACCGCGTCAACGTCGGGTGTCAGCAGTGCCGGATCCTCGCCTGATCTGCAAAGCTGGAAGTACTGCACGAGGAACTCGATGTCCACGAGCCCGCCGGGACTGCGCTTCAAATCGTAGAGCGCATGGCGTGGCAGGCGGAAGGCCGACTCCATGCGTGCCCGCATGGCGCGCACCTCTGCGGCGAGCGATGCCGATGCTCCGCGCTCGCTCACGGCGCCGTGCAACGCGGCGAGCGCGCGCGCGCCAATCTCCGGGTTGCCAGCCGCAAACCGCGCGCGCGTGGCGCTCTGCAGTTCCCAGATGCCCGCTTCCTCGCGGTAGTACCGCGCGGCTCGCTCCAACGAAACGACCAATGGCGCGCTGCGTCCATCCGGGCGCAGACGCGCGTCCATCTTCCACAACTGGCACTCCGGTGCGACGGCACTCATCTCCGACATGATGAACGTCGCAATGCGGTTCAGCCGCTCCGCCTCCGCGCCCGGGTCCTTGCTCTTCGTGGCGTCGAAGAAAAACGCAACATCGAGGTCCGCGCACACATGCGTTTCGCGTGCCCCAAAACTGCCAAACGCCAGGACGCACCAGTTGTCCGTCGTCGACCATTCCGGCGCGGCGAGTTCGGCGACGCTGCCCAGGCAGACCTCCGCGAGTTCGGTCGTCTGCCCGGCTGATTGCCGCGCCGTCGTCACCGCCAGAATCTCGCGGATCGACAGGAACAGCGCCTCCGCTTCCTTGAACTGCCGCAACTGCCTGAGCGAATCGTCGCGCTCCACGCCGAAGAGATGCCCCGCCAAGCGCTCGTCGAAGATCGCGCGCGGCGAGCGATTCACCGCCAGCGCACCGCCCCCCAGAATCTCGTCAAGCCAGTCCGGCCGCGCGATCAGAATGCGCGACGGCAGCAGCCCGAAGCCCAGCGAACGCACAAGCAGCTTCAGCACCGGCGGATGCGCCAGAATCAATTCGTACAGCATCGAAACGCTGTGGTGCGTGCGCATCAGGCTTGCCAGATTGCGCACGGCCACCACGGGCATGGCCGTGAATTCCATCTGCGCCAGGATCATCGGCAGCAACTGTTCGAAGCGCCGCTGCCCCGTCGAACTGATCGCAATCTCCGACGTCCCCACCGCCAGCTCGCGCAGCGCCTGAAACCCTTCGACGTTGCCCAGCCCATACGGCTGCAACTCTTCGAGCGTTTCCCGGCTGGGCGGTTCGTCCGAAAGCAAACGATCCGGAAGCCCCAACTGACCCGCCTGGTCCGCCTTCTCGTGAAACAGATCCTCGAAGCGCGCCCGCACGAAAGCACGGTAGTTTTGCAACACGCGCTCGAAGTCCTCATGGCGCTCGAAACCAAGACGCCGCGCCAGCGCCCGCCGATGCCCTTCCTCCTCGGGCATCGTGTGTGTCTGCTGCTCCTCCATCATTTGCAGAACGTGTTCCGTGCGCCGGAACAACCAGTATGCATCCTCGAACTGGCGGGCTTCCTCGCGTGGTACTTTCCCCAACTGTGCGAGAATCTCCAGCGCCTCCAGCGTCGGCCGCACGCGCAGCGCCTTTTCCCGCCCGCCGAGCAGCAATTGCAGCGCGGCCACGAAAAACTCGATCTCGCGGATGCCTCCCGTGCCGCGCTTGATGTCCAAACGGCGTCCCCGCCCGTCGAGCGCCTCGTGATCGATGCGGCGTTTCAGGCGCGCCACCTCCGGCAGCAACACGTCCGGATCGTTTGCGGCAAAAACAAACCCGTGGCAGCGCTCCTCGAACAACGGAGCCAGACTGCGGTCGCCCGCCACGCAGCGCGCTTTCGCATACGCGATCTTCTCCCACGAGCGCGCCTGCTGGGCGAAGTACGCCGAGTACGCGGGGAGCGCCCGCGCAATCGCACCCGAGGCGCCGTCGGGGCGCAGCCGTGTGTCCACGCGGTACAGAATGCCCTCGTTCGTCGGATCGCTCAGGTACAGACAGATCGCGTTGGCCAGCTTCGAATAGAACTCGTGATTCGTCACGATGTTGCTGGTATGCCCTGTCGAATCCGTGCGGCCTTCGGTTTTGCCCTCAACGTCGTAGACAAACAGCAAATCGATGTCCGACGAGAAGTTCAGTTCGCGCCCTCCGAACTTGCCCATCGCAAAAACGCCAAAGCCAACGGGTGCCTCCCACGCTTTCTTTCTCTCTTCCGGGGCGGCGGGTACCCCGTACCTTTCGAGCAGGGGCTGGACGCAATCCATGAAGGCCAGCTCGCACGCTGCTTCCGCGAGATTCGACAGCTCGCGGCAGTGCTCGGCCGTCGAGCCGCAGCTGCGCAGGTCGCGCACGCCGATGCGCATCAGCTCGCGGCGCTTGTACCGGCACAGCGCCCGGCGCCGTCTCTCCACCGACTTGAAGGGACGCACGAAGGCGTGAAGCTCCGCGCGGTAGTCGCCGAGTTCCTTCTCCCGGCCAAGGCGGCTTTCCTCCAGGCACCAGTCCAGGTACTCGGGGTTGCGGATCGCGATGTCCGAAAAAAACTGCGAGAAGGCAAACAGCGAGGCCAGAAACTCGAGGTACTCAGCGTTTGACAGAAGCAGATGGAAGAAGGCGGTGCGGTTGAACGTCACGCGCGCATAGCGGTTCCAGTTGCGCAGCGCCATCGCGGGATCCGCGGTCTGCGCCAAGGCCCGCAGCAGCACGGGGAACAACTCCACCACTTCCTGAAAGTGCAGCTCGTCGTCCAGCCATTCCTCCGCGATGGCCCGCGCGCCTGCGCGCTCGCCCGCCGGCCACTCCGGCGACGCCAAGAGAGTGTCGATCTCCAGCAGAACCTGCTGCCGGATTCGCTCGCGGGCATTCGGTGGCGGCATACGGTTTCGGCGATAACCTCCGGGTGCTGAATGCACTGTAGGGAGGTAGCCGCGCCAGCAACAACGCCAAAGACGCGGGAGAAGTCTTCAGTTTTCGGTTTTCGGTTTTCAGCCCTGCCGCATCCCCCATCGCCTTGCTTTTTCGTTCTCCGTTTCCAATCACCCGGCACTCCCGTCCCGGAGGGACGCCACCACCATTACGGCGCTCCAACCGAATCCGCACGACGCTCCCTCATAAAGTCTCGTTGCCCGCCCGCACCGCCCCCCCTGACGATTCGCTCCCCGGGGTGGATGGGACATTTCGACCTTTCAGGTTCCCTTGCATGACCACACTGAGCGTCAACGTCAACAAGATCGCCACGCTGCGCAATTCGCGCGGCGGCACAGAGCCCAGCCCCGAGCGCTTCGCCGAAGCTGCCATCAAGGCCGGGGCCCACGGCATCACCATTCATCCCCGCCCCGACGAACGCCACATCCGCCGCAGCGATGTCATGCCCCTGCGCGCCCTGGCCACCGGCAGCATCGAGTTCAACATCGAAGGCTACCCGGACCGCCGTTACCTTGAAATCGTTCGCGAAGCCAAGCCCCACCAGGCCACCCTCGTCCCCGATCCTCCCCACGTCCTGACCAGTTGCGCGGGCTGGAACGTCTTCGAGCACGCCGCCTTTCTCCGCGACAAAGTTGCCGAATTGCACGATTATGGGTGTCGCGTTTCCCTCTTTCTTGAGCCTGATCAGGCCATGGTGGAGGCCGCCGCCGAAACCGGCACCGACCGCATCGAATTCTACACCGAGATGTTCGCCACCGCCCACGCTGCGGGCAAAGGGCAGGAGTCCTTCGCCGAATATGCCGCCGCCGCGCGCCATGCCGTCGACGTTGGCCTCGGCATTAACGCCGGGCACGATCTTAGCCTAAAGAATCTCCCAATGATCCGGGAGCTCCCCGGATTGCTCGAAGTTTCCATCGGGCACGCTCTCGTTCAGGACGCCCTGTGGATGGGATGGGAGCGCGCCATCAAGTCGTACCTGCATGTCCTTTCCTCCAAATAACCCTGAAGAGCAGCCGCCGTCCAACAGTGGCGGTAGCCCTTCCTCGCCGTCCGAGATGCCCACCGCCATCGGCGGCATCGCGGGCCTGCCGTTTCTGGGGTCTCTGCGTTCCGGGGCCATTGGGGTGTGGGTGCGCGAAACGTTTTCCGCGCTTCACGTGCGCAACTACCGCCTTTTCTTCTTCGGGCACGGCATGTCGATGATCGGCACGTGGATGCGCCGCACGGCGATGGGCTGGCTCGTCTACGAAATCACCGGTTCGCTCTCTCTTCTGGGCACCGTGATGGCCCTCGCGCTGCTGCCGCTTTTCCTTTTCGCCCCAATTGCCGGCATGATGGCCGATCATTTCGACAAGCGCCGCGTCATTCTCATCTCACAGGTGCTGTCGGGAATCGTCTCGGCCGCCTTGGCCGCGATTGTCTGGATGGGCGATCCCGCAGTCTGGCAGATCATGGTGCTTGCGGCTCTGGGCGGGTGCGCTTTTGCCCTCGAAGTACCCGCGCGCCAGGCCTTCGTTGTCGAGATGGTCGGGAAAGATCGTCTGCTCAATGCCATCGCACTGAACAGCGCGCTCATCAATCTGACGCGAACCGTCGGCCCCGCGCTCGCGGGGCTCATCATGGGAACTGTCGGCATGGCCGCATGCTTCGCGCTCGATGCGTGGAGCTACCTCGTCGTCATCTATACCCTCGTGGCCCTGCGCCTGCCGCCGCACAAGCCGCGCGTCGAAACGATGTCGCGCCTGCGCCAACTCACCGAAGGTGTGCGCATCGTCTTCTCGGAGCCCACGGTACGGCTCGTGCTTTTCCTCCTGCTTACAACGGGCATCTTTGGCTGGGCATTCCAGTCGCTTCTCCCCGCCATTGCCCAGGACAACCTGCGCGTCAGCGAAGCGCGTTACGGCGTGCTCATGTCGATGTTCGGCGTCGGCGCGATTGCTGGAGCGCTCGTCACAGCCAGCCGCGCGCGTTCCCCAAACCGTCTGCGCCAAATGTACATGGGCGCATGGGCCATGATCGCCGGGCTTCTCTTCATGGCGTTCTCGCGCGCCTTCTGGCCCATGTGCGTTGCACTGCTCGTCTCGGGCTTTGGCGGCGTTCTCTTCGTGTCCACGGGCAACACCATGGTGCAGCTCTCCGTGGCCGACAAGGTTCGCGGGCGCGTCATGGGCATCTGGGCGCTGGCTTTCGGCGGATCGCTCCCTCTGGGCTCATGGATTGGCGGGCACCTGGCAAACGCGATTGCCTCGCGCGCGCCCTCGTCGATTCCGCTCCTTGGACGCAGCAAATGGATCGCGGACGAATTCCTTGGTCCCAACGCCGCCTACTTTACCATCGCCTTCTTCGCATTCATCCTTCTCGGGTGTGTCTTGTCCTCCTTGATTTTTCTTCATCCCTCGGCGCGCATGAGCGAACGCAATCCCACTGCGCAGCCAGAAGAGGTTTGACGGGTGCGTTGCACCGATGCGAACATTGCCGCGTTAAAATGAGAGTGACGTTTTTCCGCCAGATGCCTATACTCCTTCTCATGGGATGCGGCATCGATACGGGGGTATCGGGCGGAAGACGCAGCTCACGAGGGTTCCACGGGATTCAAGGGGCGGACAGAACCGGTGACGATATCGGTTTCAAAGGGATGAATAAGGATGAAGACCCGTGTTAAATGTTCACTAAACGATTGTCTGTACTTTCATGCGGTAGACGAGGCTGGCGAATCGCTGCACCTGTGCGATTGCAGCCATCCGGACAAGTACATGCACCTCAATCAGGTGCCCTGCCCAATCTACAAGAAAAACTGGTCGAAGCTCAACGCGCCTGACGTTGCGAAGTTTCGTGCGTTGCGCCGCCGGGCCGGCTGACGAGTCCGCGCCCAGCCGCCGATCATATGCAGGGCTTCTCGAAAGTCTCTTGGCGAACGCTCTCCAAAGCGGCGTCACCTTGCCATCAATCGTTCAGTCGTCCCATTCGGGACATCAGGTCCCTATTGATCGGCAGGGCGGTACCCTCGCCGAGTGTCCACAGGAGAAGTTGAAGCGGATTTCGTCAGCCACACGCGGCCGAGGCAACGCCACTCGTGCAGGAGCCGCCGGCGACAACATCCACCGACGGCTCCTGGGAGTTGGGAAACGCGGTACACGCCCGCGCTATAGCTGCGTTTCGATCGTGCGTTTGGCGAGTTCGTCGATCAGTTCGGCAACAACCTCATCAACGCCGTACATCTCGGTATCCATCGTGATGTCGCACCGCTCGTAGGCCAATTCCCGCTCGCCAAGAATGCGCGCCAGTTCGCCTTCGGGATTCTTGACGTTGAGCAGCGGGCGCCCTCGGTCGTTCTTCACACGCAGATACAACTCATGCGGCGAAGCCTTCAGATACACGGTGTGCCCCAACCCGGACAGCACCTGACGGTTGGCCGCGTCCATGACCGCCCCCCCACCGGTGGCGATAACTTTTTCGCGTTCGTTCATCAGCCCGTGGATGACGTCGCGTTCGATCTGGCGAAAGGCTTCCTCGCCATCCTGCTCGAAGATCTTCGCGATCGACTTGCCCGCGCTCTCGGCGATCAACACATCCGTGTCGATGAACCCGTAACCGAGTTGCTCGGCGAGCAACTGTCCCACTTCCGTTTTTCCTGCGCCCATCATCCCAACGAGTACAATGCACCGTCGCGACATAAAGAACCCCTTCCGTATGTGTGGACTCACAACCTACTACCGAGCTGGCGGGCCGCCGAGTGCGTGACGCATCGCATCACGGTCCGCCTTCCCTCCCGTCCAAATTTCAAAAGACCGAGCACCTTGTTCCACAAGCATGGCCAGGCCATCGGTGACTTGCAAGCCGAGCTTTCGTGCAGCCAGCAACCATGGCGTTTCCAGCGGACTATACACGGCCTCCAGCCCCACCGCGTTGCCGGGAAGCAGCGCCGGGTCCAGTGCCAGCGGATCGTCCGGCTTCATGCCGAGACTGGTCATCTGAAAGACTATCCGCGTCTCGGCCAGCTCGGCGGCCGTGGGGCGGGACAAGACGCGGAACTCTGTGCCTGGATGGTGACCGGCGATTTCGCGGGCAAGCGCCTGCGCCTTTTCCGCTGTCCGATTGACCAGCGTCACACGGGCGGCGCCTCGCGCGGCCGCCCCCCAGCACACCGCGCGGGCGGCTCCCCCGGCTCCGAGCACCACGACCTCGCCCCCGGCGGCGCGCACACCCGTCTCGCGCTCCAACGCGTCGAGCGCTCCGTCGGCATCCGTGTTGTGCCCGATCAGACGGCCATCCTCGCGGAACTCAATGGTATTCACCGCCCCGATGCCCCGGGCCGCCGGGCTCAATTCGTCCATCAGTTCCAGCAGCGCCACCTTGTGCGGCAACGTGGCGTTACAGCCCCGAAAACCGAGCGCCCGGAGACCGCGAACGGCATCGGCCAGGTTCTCCGGCTTCACCGGCAGAGCGACGTACACCAGATCCAGCCCCGCCGCGGCAATGGCGGCGGCGTGCATCTGGGGCGAGCGCGAGTGAGCGACCGGCCACCCCATCACCCCCAGCAAACCCGTCTTTCCCGTGATCGGCGGCATGAGCGTTCTTCCTAAAAAGCGGGATCGAAAATCGAGGCGAGCAGCCGCGCCAACGGCTCCTGAAAGGCCACAACGGCAACGGCGCCCGTGGCAATCCAAGGAATAAACGGCAGGTGGTGCGTGGGCCGGGGCACGGGGAGCAGCGAGGCCACGTCGTAGTAGCGCTTCCACAATGGAAGGACGGGGAGTGTCTCCTCCTCGGCGGGCTCGGCGGCGGGCTCTTCGGGATACAGATCGGCGAGCCGCGCGCGAATCTTGCCCGGTGAAGCAATGACGAACTTGAGGTTACGCCCCGTGGCCTCGCGCACCTCCTGAATCATCGGGGTGTTCAGCGGGTTCTCCACCGCCAGCCGCAACGTGGACTTCGTCACCGAGAGCGGGGCGACGTTGTGACGGCGGGCGAGCTCGGCGGGCAACGCCTCGGCCGCCCCGGCGGCGGTCTCCGTTTCATCCAGGTCCACGAACTGCATTTCCAGACCCGTGGCAAGTTCGCGCGCGAGGGTTTCCTCGTCCGGCGTCCCCTCTTCCGGTGCTTCAACAAGAGGCGCGAGAGGAGGCGGCGGCGCGGCGAGCGCCATGGCCTCGCGCAGAAGATCGCGCGACTCCTCGGGCGTCAGCGCTCCGAGCGCCAGCGGCGAGTCGTCCTCACGCAGGCGCGTCAGCACCATCCGGCTGACTCCCACGATGGAACCCACAAACGAGGCCACGACCAGCACCAGCACGGAGTTCACCGGCCCCACCGTGGCGCCGATCATCGCGAAGAGTTCCACGTCGCCAAACCCCATGGCGTCCTTGCGGAACAGGTGCTTGCCCATCCACCCGATCACCCAGATGCCCACGGGCGCGAAAATCGCCCCGATCACCGAGTTGGCAAACGGTTCCCACCACAGGATCTCCACCTGCTGCCAGTCGTGGTAGGCGGGCCCGAGCAGCACCGCGACCAGATAGTCGATCACGTCGCCGCTCGCCATGCGCAGCGCCGGAAACGGCCCGCCCTGCGCGATCATCGCGCGGTGGTCGATGAACCCCGCCAGCAATGCCGCCACCAGCGCGCCCACCGTCCCGATCCGGGGAATCGACGACGGAATGATCCAGTGGTCGAAATCGGTGAACGTCCCGATAATCAGGCACGAAACAAAGACAAGGTACCAGAGCGAGACGGGCGAGAAGCCACCGTCGGGAAACGGCTTGTTGTGCGCCACCCAGACGGCCAGAAACAGCACGCCGGTCAGCAGCTCCACGAACGCGTAACGCCAGCTCACCTTCGCCCCGCACGCGCGGTCGCGCCCGCCCAGGAGAATCAGGCTGAGCACCGGCACGTTATCGTACCACCGGATCGGCGTGCCGCACCGGAAGCAGAAGCTGCGGCGGGGCCGGTTGACCGACACCCCCAGCGGCAACCGGTAGATGCAGACGTTCAGAAACGACCCGATCAGCAGCCCCCAAACGAACACAAAGGCGCACACGACCTGGTAGCCGGGTGCCGTGAAGAGAATCTCGTGCAGCGTCAGGTCGGGAGGAGTCGGGGGCATAAAACGCCAAGGGATGAGTCTCGCCCGGCAAGGAACCGGACGGCCGGGCAGGATGCCACGCGCCGCAACGCGCCGGGCAAGGTGGAAGTGCGCGGAGGGTTGGTGAAGCGAGATTTCCTTCGCGCTAAAAAGTATGAGCATATGATAGTGGAGTCTCTAATTTTCCTCTTGCCGCCCAAGTATGTTGCAGAAATCATTCTTTCGGGGGGTTGCATCATTGCTTTCCTGCGTAACTAGTGGTTGGGTGTTTAAAGAGAGTCCATGGACAAGGAGGGACGGGATGGCAATCGAACTTCAGGACCCCACAAGTGCACCCAGATTTCTTTGGCAGGCATCTTTGATTGCCGTCGTTGTCCTGCTGTTCATTCGCTTTGCTCTCCGCAGGCGACTTTGGACAAGAAGTGCGGACGATACTCCCGGCAATCATGATTCCGGAGCCCCCCAGTGATGATTCATTCTCCGGCTTTCGCTTTCTCAACGACATCCCGCCATCGAAGCACTTTGGTGGCCTGGGTGCTGGTTTTCCTCTTTCCGATTTCCCAGGCTCAAGGCGAGGCGCCCTCCCTCGAAACGTTTCTTGACCAAGTGGTGCGGCAGTCCTCCGAGGCGGTAGCGAAAATCCAGTCGTATGAGTATGATCTCGACTATACCTGCATGGGGAGCAACGGCACCCGCGTGACCCACCGGGGCCACGTCATCGGACAGGGCCCAGACCGCTTCTCATCCGTAACCGCTGTTTACCAGCCCTCTGAAGGCTCCGAATCGACCAGGGACATCATTACTGTCCTTAACGAGGAGTACTTCGCCTTGAATTTTCCGAAGACTCCGCAAATATTCCGGTATGAACGGTTGGAAAACGGACGCCTGAGTGAAGATGCCGAGTCGATGCGCAATGCCCATCAGGCCGACGTCATGATTTACTTCCTGCAAATGGGAAAACTGCGGCCGGCATTCGGGGAATGGCTGTCGCGGCTGCGGGAAAAAAGTCATCTGTGGAAGCTGGAGACACTGAGCCCGAGCCTGACGCGAATCCATATGGATCTGGAGGATGCGATTCGCTACGAATGTGTTGTGGACGCCGAGGCCTCTTTCCTCCCGGTCCAGATTCGGCAATTCGTACTCTTGGCAGACGGAAGCTGGACAGAGACGTTCGAGTTCGAGATCGAATACACGCGGGCCCAACCGGGCAATCTGCTCTCCCCTTCATTCGTCCGCACCATCTTCCACACGCACGAGGGAGAGTTTCAGGAGGAGACCACCTTTCGGGTGAGCAACTTCCAGATCAACAAGTCCTATCGCCGGTCTCAATTCCAGTTGGGAGCCCTCAATCCCAAGGGGGTTTCGGTGGTCGTCACAACCGATCCGCAAGGCCAGAACAAAGGGATCGAGGGAGCTGTTGTTGAGGGGACCTTTATCAAGGGGGACTATCACCCCGCGACGCAGCACTTGCATCCGAATCGCCCCACTCCCCCCACCCCTCTGCCGCCGGTGTCCGCACTCCCGGGCGATCCCACGCCCGTTGCCAAGCCCGTCGTTCCTCCCGGCGAGGACCGCCGCCAGATCGCTGCCGCCGTGGCGCACTAGCCCCCGCCCTTGACGCCGCCCGACGGTCGGCACAACGTCGGCCCCGGTGCCAAAAGGCAAACGGGTGACGCATGTCGGAAGTCTGGCGCAAGGGACAGGTCAAGCGGGTGGAAGCCCGGTTCTACGACGTGGCGGACTGGGAAACGGTCCAGTGCCGGTTGTGCCCGCATTTGTGCTGCATCGCGCCGTCGCGCACGGGCACGTGCGGCGTGCGGTCGAACCGCGATGGCCGCCTGGTCGTCGACAACTATGGCAAAGTAGCGAAGGTGGAACTCACCGACGCCTCCGCCCTGCCGCTCTACCACTACTATCCGGCGTCGCGCTGGCTGCTGCTGGGGATGAAGGGGTGCAACTTCCGCTGCACGTTCTGCAACACGTCGGCGTTCAGCCAGATGGCCGGCGTGCGCGCGGCGTTCCGCACGCCTGACGACCTGGTTGCCGAGGCGCTTGAACACGGCGCCCGGGGCATTGCCTTCGGCATCAACGAGCCAATCGTCTCGCACGAGTTCGTCGTCGATGTCTTCCGCGCGGCCCGCGAGAAGGGCCTCAAGACATTCGCCGCGACCAACGGCACGTGGACCGAAGAGCCGTTCAACGAAATCGTTCAGACGACCGACGCGCTCACGTTCGGTTTCAAGGGCTTCTCCACCGAGTTCCTGATGGCGGAATGCGGAGGCCACTTGGAATTCGTGATGCACAACGTGGCCGCCGCCTCCACGCGAGAGCTGCACGTCGAGACGAGCTACCTCGTCATCGACGCCCACCCGGACTGGCGCGAGCAGGCCGAGGAATTCGGCAAGTGGCTCGCCGAGGTCGATCCCGCGATTCCCGCGATCCTGCTCCCCCTGGAGAAGGCATTCTCGTGGAAGGGCGAGCCCACGGCCCGCGAATCGGTGCTCGAAGCGCGCGACATCCTGGCCCGCTGGCTGCACAACGTCTACATCCAGGACCCTGACCTGGCGTTCCACGACACGGCCTGCCGCCAGTGCGGCAAGATTCTGGTGCGGCGCAACGAGACGGGCACCATCCTCACCCAATCCGCACGCGGTGCCTGCCCGCACTGCGGCGCCGCCCTCCCCTTCGTTTCGGACAGCGAGTAACCCACGGGCTGCGGCGTCGCAGCGACGCCGCACCGCCCCCTCCGTTGCCGCCAAACCGCCGCAATGCGACGCTTGGGGAGCAAATATCCGCCCTGATTCCGGCACGACTCTGGATTGCCCCATTCGCGACAACACGCGAACAGGAATCGGAACAAAGGAGCCCCACAATGGATATGAGCAAGCTGACCGAGAAATCCCAGGAAGCTCTCGCCGCGGCGCAGGCGCTGGCCGTGGAGTACGGGCACCAGGAAGTGGACGCCGAGCACTTGCTCGGGGCGCTGCTCACCCAGGAGGGCGGCCTTGTTCCGCGCCTGATCGAGCGCATCCCGGCGCCGCCCGCTGCCGTGATGGACGCCGTGGAGGCCGTGCTGCACAGCAAGCCGCGCGTCTCGGGGCCGGGCTACGATCCTTCCAAGATTTTCCTGACCCAACGCCTCTCGAAGGTGCTTCTGGCCGCCGAGCGCAACGCCAAGCGCCTCAAGGACGAGTACGTTTCGGTCGAGCACCTGCTGCTGGCCCTGATGGAGGACGACAAGACCGGCAAGCTCCTCGCACAGCATGGCGTGACGAGCGACAAATTCCTCGCGGCCCTGACCCAGGTGCGCGGCAACCAGCGCGTGCAGAGCGCCACGCCCGAGGCCACCTACGAGGCACTCGACCGCTATGGGCGCGACTTGGTCAAGATGGCGCGCGACGGCAAGCTCGACCCCGTAATCGGCCGCGACGAGGAAATCCGCCGCGTCATTCGCATCCTGAGCCGCAAGACCAAGAACAACCCGGTGCTGATCGGTGAACCCGGCGTGGGCAAGACCGCCATCGCGGAGGGGCTGGCCCAGCGTATCGTGCGCGGCGACGTCCCCGAAGGTCTGAAGGACAAGAGCGTCTTCTCGCTCGACATGGGGGCGCTGATCGCCGGAGCAAAGTTCCGCGGTGAATTCGAGGAGCGCCTCAAGGCCGTGCTCAACGAGGTGAAGGAGAGCGACGGCCGGATCCTGCTGTTCATCGACGAACTGCACACCATCGTCGGTGCCGGAAAGGCCGAAGGCGCCATGGACGCGGGCAACATGCTCAAACCCATGCTCGCGCGCGGCGAACTGCACTGCATCGGCGCCACGACGCTCGACGAATACCGCAAGCACATCGAAAAGGACGCGGCGCTCGAACGCCGCTTCCAGACCGTGCTCGTCGATCAGCCGAGCGTGGAGGACACCGTCTCGATCCTGCGCGGCCTGCGCGAACGCTTCGAGGTCCACCACGGCGTGCGCATCCAGGACAACGCGCTCGTCGCGGCCGCGACGCTCTCGCACCGCTACATCACCGACCGCTTTCTCCCCGACAAGGCCATCGACCTGATCGACGAAGCCTGCGCCATGATCCGCACGGAAATCGATTCGATGCCCGCGGAACTCGACGCCTCCCAGCGCCGCCTCATGCAGCTCAAAATCGAGGAAGCCGCGCTCAAGAAGGAAAAGGACGCGGCGTCGAAGGAACGCCTCAAGGCCCTGCAGAAGGAAATGCAGGACGTGAAGACCACCGTGGATTCCCTGCGCGCCCAGTACGACGCCGAGAAAGACGCCATCCAGAAAGTCCGGGCGCTGCGCGAGAAGATCGAAAACACGCGCCGGGACATTGAGAAGGCCGAGCGCGAGTACAACCTGAACAAGGTCGCCGAGATGCGCTACGGGACGCTGCCCGAACTGGAGAAGCAGCTCGCCGCCGAAGAGGCCCGCACTGCGGAAAAGAGAACCGCGCAGCTGCTGCGCGAGGAGGTGACGGAGGAGGAAATCGCCCAGATCGTCAGCCGGTGGACCGGCATTCCGGTGATGCGCCTGGTCGAAGGCGAGCGGGAAAAACTCCTGAAGCTGGCCGATGTGCTGCACGAGCGCGTCATCGGCCAGGACGAGGCCGTGACGCTGGTCTCCGACGCGATTCTGCGCGCCCGCGCCGGCATCAAGGATCCCAACCGCCCCATCGGCAGCTTCATCTTCCTCGGCCCAACAGGCGTCGGTAAGACGGAACTCGCGCGCACGCTCGCCCGCACGCTCTTCGATACCGAGGAGAACATGATCCGCATCGACATGAGCGAGTACATGGAGAAGCACGCCGTCTCGCGCCTGGTCGGCGCGCCTCCGGGGTACGTGGGCTACGAGGAGGGGGGCCAACTGACCGAAGCCGTCCGCCGCAAGCCGTACAGCGTCCTGCTCTTCGACGAGATTGAGAAGGCCCACCACGACGTCTTCAACGTCCTGCTCCAGATTCTCGACGATGGCCGGGTGACGGACGGTCAGGGCCGGACCGTGAACTTCAAGAACACGATCATCATCATGACCAGCAACATCGGCTCGCCCCACCTGCTCGACGGCATTGGGGCCGACGGTGTGCTGCGCGAGGATGCCCGCGAGATGGTGATGATGGATTTGCGCGATCACTTCCGCCCCGAGTTCCTCAACCGCGTGGACGACGTGGTGATGTTCAAGCCGCTCCAGCGCGCCGAGATCGAGCAGATCGTGGAGCTGCTGCTCAACGAGGTTCGCGTGCGGCTGGCCGGAAGGCGGATCCGGCTGGAGTTGGACCCGGAGGCGCGGGCCTTCATCGCCGACGCCGCCTACGATCCGGTCTACGGCGCCCGCCCGCTGCGCCGCTACCTGCAGCGCGAACTGGAGACGCGCCTGGCCCGTCAATTGATCGCCGGCGAACTCCCCGATGGCTCGGTTCTCCGCGTCCGCACCGATGGCGAGAGCTTGAAAGTTGAAGCAGAGATGCCGGCGAAAACCTGAGGGCCGGCCAGAACGGAAACAGGCGTTGAGAGCGGCAAACTCACGCTCTTAACGCACTGATTTAACAAAACTTACAATTGTCAAGCGAGAAGAAGAGAGAGGCGCGGAACGGGGCGAAAATTCGCATCGAGAGGCTGAATGTCTTGACCCGAGGGATGGGACTAGCTACATTCGGGCCATATTTCGCGCCCAGTTCTTGCTTGCGTAGGAAAAAGACCCAAGCAGGCAGAACAGATATCCGGGGCTCATGGGAATCGTTCGCGTATGGCACTCCATCTCCAACAGGTCCTCAAGCAGACCCAGCGTCTGATCATGACGCCGCAGATGCAGCAGTCCATTCAGCTGCTGCAGCTGAACTCCATGGAATTGGAGCAGATGATCCATGAGGAAATGATGGAGAATCCCCTCCTGGAGTTGGTCGACGACGAGGAGAACCTCCAGAGCGAACGAGTCGAGGACGGCGAACGCACCGAGGAGCAGGTCACCGTCGCCGAACCGGAATCCGGGCTCTCCGATGATGCCCGCCAGGAAACAACCCCCGACGATGATTTTCCGGATGTGGAAACCTCCCCTGAATTTCTGGAGAAGGCAAAGCAGGACGACTTGGACGGCGCCGTGGCCGAGCGCCCCGACGACTCCGCCGAAACGGGCGAGTTTGAAACCTTCGAGAAAACCGACGTCGACTGGGGCGAGGAATTCAGCGACTCCGACACCATCACCTACGCCAGCACCCGGGAAACAGTCGAAGAGCACGACTTCACAACGTATACGGCCATCGGCGTCAGCCTCTACGATTCGCTCCTGCGCCAGGCCCGCCTCTCGGTCCTCGAAGGCAAGGACTACGAGATCGCCGAGTTCATCATCGGCAACCTGAACGAGGACGGCTTGCTCGACTGCGGCGTCGAGAATCTGACAATGATGGCCGGGTATCCCCCCGACATCGTCAACATCAAGGGGAACAAGGACTCGGAAACCCGCCTGCGCCGGGCCGTGATGAAGATCAAGGGCCCCGAAGCGCGCGAGCACGTGCGCGAACTCAATCACAAGCAGCTCGTGGCCACGGTCGTGGGGCACGCCCTGAACGTGACGCCGGACGAGGCGATGGCCATGCCGCGCCGCGAATGGCTTCTGGCGCTGATCGCCCGCAAGCTCGAGCGCCCCGTTTCCGAAATCGCCGGAATGCGCCCCAGCGAACTCGTCCTCGAAGTCATCGCCCTGCGCATGGGCGTCGATTCCCAGCGGGTCTTCGACGTTCTGGAGGTCATCCACGATTTCGAGCCGACGGGCGTTGGCGCCCGCGATCTCGCCGAATGCCTTCGCCTACAGTGCGAGGAGCGCGGCATCCGCAACAGGTTGCTCTACACCATTCTCGACGACCACCTCCCCGACCTCCAACAGAAGCGCTTCCGCGAGATCGCCCGCGAACTCGAATGCCAGGAGCAGGACGTCGTCGAAGTCTTCCAGATCGTCTCCAAGCTCGATCCCCGCCCCGGGCTCTCGCAGTCCAAGGACTCCGCACGCTACATCAAGCCCGACGTGTACGTGAAGAAACTCGACGACCACTACATGTACTTCCTGAACGAAGGAGACGCCGGGCGCCTGCGCATCGCGTCCAACTACCGGCGCATGATCAATCACGACCGCAAGCGCACCAAGGCCGTCCCCGAAGGGGAAAGCGGCAACGGCCGCTCGCCGGACAACGCCGCCTACGCCCACGAGAAATACAAAAACGCCATCTGGCTCATCAAGAACATCGAGAAGCGCAAGTCCACCGTCCTGCGCGTAACCGAAGCCATCATGAACTACCAGATGGATTTCCTGGAGCACGGCATCGAGCACCTGCGCCCCCTGACGCTGCGCAACATCGCCGAAGTCGTCGGCATGCACGAATCCACCATCGCACGCGTCACGACGGGCAAGTACGTGGAAACGCCCCGGGGCATCTTTGAACTGAAGTTCTTCTTCAGCAGCGGTCTGGAAACCGACGACGGCGAGGACGCCTCGTCGCGCTCGATCAAGGAAATGCTCACGCAGATGATCAACAACGAGGACCTGCGCAAGCCGCTCTCCGACCAGAAGATCGCCGACATGCTCAAGGACAAGGGCATCAACATTGCCCGCCGCACCGTTGCCAAGTACCGCGAGCAGCTCAAGATCCTGCCCGCGAAATTGCGCAAGCAGGTGGGCAACTGACGCGAGGGGCGGTTACAGTGATCCCCGAATGTCTTGGCGCGGACGCTGAAAGAGTTGAGTTCTTTTTTTGAATAATCGTTCAGTCGTCCCTTCGGGACTCTGGCCCTTTATTGATCCCGGATTCCCAGCACTGAAGTGCTGGGCTACGATCAGTCGTCCCTGCGGGACTCCGCTCCTTGACTTGCAACGGCTGCCGTCTTCATTCGAAGCTCTTCTTTCTTCGTGCCGATTCGTGCAATTCGTGATTCCTTCTTTTCCTTGGTGTCTTGGTGATCTTCGTGGTGAAATCGCTTATTCACGGCCCGGCTTTCAAGGATGTCCAGGCAGACAGACACGGGCCCGGCAGCCGCATCAATTTCCAGAATCAGCCAGCAGCTCCCCGTGGAAGCGATGCATCTGCCGGAAACGGAACAGCAGGTGCTGGATCGCGAGGTAGAGGCCGTCCTTGCCCGGATCGTCGGCAAAGCGATTGCGGTCCCAGTCCGCTTCGATGACGGCCATCAGCTCCACGCACCGCTTGTCGAGAGCTTCGAGTTCCGTGCGTTGCGGCACGCCATCGGCCGCCGCGAGAAGATGCTCCATGCTGAATTCCACGATCGCCGCGGCTTGCTCGATCGCGTCCCACTCGACCTGGTGGCGCTGCACGGTGGGGCGAAGTTCCGCGAGGGAGTTGCGGACAGCCCGCAGTTCGCCGAGATGCCCGCGAATTCCCTGATCGCGTTTCGCGGCCAGCGCGGCGGCAGCGGCCAGTGACTCTTCGTCCATCCAGCAGGCGGTGTTGAACTCGCTGCGGTGCCAGACGATTTCCGTCAGGCGGCGCCATGCCTCGTGAAACTCTCCCCCGCCGTCCGTGCCGAAATAATCCTGTGCGAAGGCCGAGTGAAAGGCAGGCTCGTCGTGATTGCTCCCTGCCCAGGCGTGCTCTGCGGCGAACGCCATCCCCGTCCAAAGCACGTCGGACATGTAGCGCGTCGGCACCCAGACGGTCGTGTTGACGCCAAGCACGTCCTTCTCCCGTGCGATGCGGCTGAAGTTCGCGATGTTCTGGAAGTTGTGGGTGTCGGGCAGCACCATGTGCGGCGCGCAGACGAGAGCCGGGCAGGCGATTACGTCGAAGCCGCGGCTCTTGAAGAAATCCACGGAGCTTTCGTCAACCGTTGCTCCATAGTGCCAGTCGAACACGATGGTCTTCGCGGGCACCAGACCCTCCATGACGGCGGGATGCGCGAGCAGCATGTCGCCCCACACGCCGAACCGCTCTGCGTTCCGCAGGGCCGCCGTGCCAGCCTGCTGCAACGCCACCGACATCCATTCGTCCTGCCCGAGCTCGCCGAACGACTCGGTGCACCGGGCGCACTGCGTCATGTCCACCTCGTCGAACCCAATGTGCAGCCACGGATGGCGGAAGGTGGAGGCGGCGCGCGCGTACATCGCGTCGAGATACTGCATGGCCTTGGGACTGGCGGGGCAAAGCACGTTGGTGAAGCCGGGCAGGTCGGTGCCCATCCACGATTCGTCCGGGCGTTCCTCGTTCGATTGATGCAGGTAATCCGCGTAATCCGGCAGGCGTGTGAACATCCGCGAATGGCCAAGGGATTCAATCTCGGGAACGAGTTCGATGTCGCGCTCGGCGGCAAAGGCGACCAGATCGCGGATCTGCCCGGGACGCCAGGCGTGGGCATGCAGGAGTTCCGGGTAGTCCTCGTGATACAGCGCCGACGTTTGGTCGTCCGTCAGGTGACACAGCACCGCGTTCATCTTGTAGCGCGCCGCGAAATCAATCACGCGGCGATAGTAAGCCATGTTCTCGTTCTGGCGTGCGGGATCGACCATCAGCATCCGAACGGGCAGATCGGGCCAATCCAGAATGGTGGCATACGGAAGACGCGGGCCGTCGAGAAGTTGATCGAGCGACCGGATGCCGTAGCGCAGACCGAGAGGCGTGCGCGCCTCGATCCGAATGCCCGCGCCATCAATAGCAAGTGTGTACGCCTGAGAGATCAGGGCATCGGCATGGACGGAATCGCGGCACGGCACGTCGATGGGTGTGATGCTCAGGCGGGCGGGAACGCCTTCGCCGGCAACCGGCACGCCTGCGGTCTGGAACACCTGCTCCAGAAGCGTCCGCTCGCGCTCGCCCGCGTTCGTGCCGGGATCAATCCAGACCGCTGTCAGCGCCAGCATCCCTTCCTGCACGGCCATTTCCTTGGGCCTGGGCACGATGGACGGCGCGGCACTGGCGGCGCCGGGGAACGACGAAAGCACAAGGGCGAGGACGATTGCCACGCACGGAACGCAATGGCGCAGGGTTCTGTTCATCGGCAGCTCTCCCGGTAACAGCGTTGGCTCATGCACAGCGGCGCCGCCCTCACGCGCAAGAGGATTGACGCGCGGACGGCAGGGCAGACAGCGGCCCCGGGTGAGCGGGAATCCAGACTGGCTTCCACTTCGCTGCGGCGAGGAGCAGGAGTACGGGGCCGTGCTCGATCCAGACGACTCCGTTGTCGAACAACGGGGCGATGCCCTCCCCCGCATAGCGAAAACGCAGGTAATACAACGGCAGCGTCAGCGCGTAAAACAGCAGCCCGATGTGCGGACGAATCGCCAGCAGCGGCAGAAACCACAGGGAATACCAGGGAAATTGCGTCGGGCTGAGGAGAAAGAGTGCTGCGGCCAGCGCAAGTGCCCGCCCGGCAAGATCATCCACGCCACCTACCGGTTTGCGGAGCGCAATCAACAGGGCGGTGCCGAGAAGAATCGCCGAAGCACCCACGGCAAACGCCCTGGCGGAAACGGCGGGCAGGAAGGCACCCTCCACCCACCTGCCAAGTGCCAGCAGCAGGAGCGAGAGACTGTTGTTCATCTCCCACCGGCTGGCATAGGCCGTGAAACCGGAGGTTTCGTTCAACCCCGCGAACGCCACAGGCAGGTACAGAACGGCTGCAAGAGCTCCCGCAAAACAGACGGCACCCACCTTGCGCCCCCGCGAAACGTCCGCCGCACGAAGAAGCAGCGGCAGCAACAACAGCGGCCAGACCTTGATCCCCGCCGCGCCCACCAGGCAAAGCACGGCCGTCATCAAGCGCCCGCGATGCGCCAGCAGCAGCGCCCCCAGCAGAAACGGCACAAGCAGCACATCCATGTGCGCGGCATTGTGGATTTCCTTCAGCACAACCGGATTCAGCCAGTACAGCAGCGAGAAGCGCAGCGGCAGTTGTGCCGACCGCAGCAACTGAATCAGCAACGCCAGCGTCACGCCGTCGGCCACGAGCAGCACGAGCCTCCACCCCAACAGGCTCCACGGCGCGATCAGATGCGACAGCCCAAAGAATCCCTGGGCGACGGGCGGATACACGGTGCGCAGTTGCGGATGATTGATGCGTGCCGCAACGACGCCCGATTCGAGCGCGAGAGGAGTGAGCGGGCCCTGCACCTCAAGCACCTGCTCGGGAATCGGGCGATAGGGATTCGTTCCCGTGGCCACGACCGCGCCATCCCACAGATAGCGATAGTAATCCGTTTCCAGAATCGGCTGCGAGAACAACATCGCCAACCGCAGGGCCAGACCGAGACCGATTCCAACGGCGAGCCAGGAGCGTGTGAGGCCACATGCCAGCAGGCGCCGCGCCAGCAGAAGAAAGCACAGGCCCATTGCGCAGAGCAGCAGGACCACTGCTTCCACAGGTTTTTCTTCAATGGGAACGGAGAAACCAAAACGCGCCGAGAGCCATACAAGACCTCCGCCGAGCACGGCCAGTCCGGCCAGGGGTGCGGCGAGGGCAATCGTCTGGCGGTGCGGCGTGGAGAACACGTTGCTCGAATCCATCGGGAGGGTGCTCATAGCACGGCCCGGTTGCTCGCACAACCGGGCCGCAGGTTCCTTGTTCAATGCAGCTTACAGCTTCGGGAGAGAACCGATCCCGAAACGATCACTTCGTTCCACTTCCCTCGTGCTCCGAGTGTTCCTTGCTGGAATCCCCATCCGAGTGCTTCGTCGCCGACCCGCTGGCTTTGGGGGAAATCCCGGCAGCCTTCAGGACCTGCTCGCCGCTCAGACGCTGGCGGTAGTCCGCGTCGGTATGGGCGAAGGTCACCTTCCCTCCCGGATTGACCACGAACACGGAGGGCACGGGGAGGACGGCGTCCTGGTTGCCCGACGCGGCGGTCAGATCCATCCCGTGGCCCTTCAGTTTGTTCTGGGTTTCCGGGTCCACGGCAAATGCCACGCCGAAAGCCTTCATTGCCTCGTGGTTGCTGTCGGAGAGCAGCGTATAGGGGAGCGGCTTGGAGCTCAGGGATTCGGACAGAGCCGACGGCGAATCGGGCGAAATGGCGATCAGTGCGACATCGTTCTCCGCCAGAACCGGCTGGATGCGCGCCAGATCGGCCAGGTGGGCGTTGCAGTACGGGCACCAGCCGCCCCGGTAGAAGACAATAACCGCGCTCTTGTTCTCCAGCAGTTGGGACAGCGAGACACTTTGGCCATCGGCGCGCCTCAGCGGAGCCGTCTCCGGCACCTTGTCCCCGGGCTTCAGGGGCGTAGCGGCCTCGGCCGTGGGAGCCACGCGGGCCCTTGTTTCAGCCTTGGTTGCGGAGGACTCGGCGGGTGGCGGGGCCGGTTGCTTTGTCCCCGACTGGGCCAGGGCGAGCGATGAGGAACCGAGAGCGAGAGAGAGCACCAGGGCGGTGCGGTGAATGGCGAAGGTCATGGACAAATCTCCTGATTCGTGGGGTGAGAGGGGGAGTCGCCAAGGGGCCGGAGGGCATCAGCCTCACATTGGCTGCCACGGCAATGAGCGATTGTCGAGCCAGTACGTGAATCGGCGCTGTGAAGGATTTACCACCCGCACAGTATCCCGCGCGGACGAAAGAATGCAATTGCCCCTTCTTGGGGTTGCCAGAGTGGGCGGTCCGGCCCGAAAATCAAATCCGGCGTTACTCCCCGGGGATTGCGATGGGAGCCGCCGGGACAGTCTCTCCATTCGTCATTCAGGCAGGCCAAAAACGATGGTTCGTAAAGTTCTGACGTGGGTTCTGATGTGGACGCCTCTCGCTGGCGCCGGAGTATGCACCTGGCTCCTGCTGCGCTTTTTCAACGTGGAAGCCTTCCGCAGCGAAATCATGAGCACCTATGCAATGACGGAGGGCGATTTCGCCATCTGGTTCCTGTATGTGGCTGCCGGGATGGGGGCTGCTGTGCTGCTCGGCTATCTGGTAAGTCTGGATCCGCGCGCGCCAAGACGGCCATGGGCGAGCCTGATTGCCGGGCCGTTCGGCGCTGGCTGGATCGCCGGAGCGGCCCTGTATTGCCTGGCGTACGAGCGCACGGACGCGCTGTTCTGGGCCGCAGCCGCGGGCGTCGGCGCGGGAACAACGGCCATCATTCTGGGCATTGAGCTCGCCAACCGCTGGCTGTGGCAGTCGATCGTCCGCAAGCTCGACGAGAAGAACCTCGGCGGCGCAGCCCTGCTGTTCAGCCGCCTGGCGCTCCTGTGGCGTCCGGGCCAGGAGGCCCTGCTGCTCTCCGTCAGCATGGAGCGTTTCCGCCGTGGCGCCCGTGGCGATGCTGCCGAGCATCTGCGCGCCACCTATCGCGACGGCAACCGCTCCCCCGATTTGCTCGAACTCCTTTGCCAGCTCGCCAACGAGGAAAAGCAGCCACGCGAGTTCCTTCAGTATCTCAAGGACCTCTTCGAGCAGTTCCCCGAGGACGAGCAGCTCCGCGATGCCTACCTCCACGAACTGATGGAACAGGGGCAGAACACCGAGGCGCTCGCCGTGATCGAGGAGCGGGGAATGCGCGAGGACGAGGAATCACTCGAACGCCTCGGCTCGCTGCTCATTGATGCCGGCCGGTTCGACCGCGCGGTGGAGACGGCCGCGCGCCTCGGAGAACTCGAAGGAATCCCAATGCGCCGCGCCGACGCGCTGCTGCGCCGCATTCTCTCCGCCAACGAGGACCATCTCGACGCGGTGAACCTGCTGGCGGAATGGGCCGAACGCATGGGGCGCAGGGACCAGTTGATCCGCTGGCTCGACCGCTCGATCACCATCGCTCCCCGCCAGTTGGACCGCTCGCTGAAACTCGCCGGACTTCTTGAGGAAGCGGGCATGACCCACCGCCTGGAGGAGTTGCTCGAGTCACTCGTCAACGACAGACCCGGCGACTACGAACTGGGTCTGCGTTACGCCAAGGTCGTCTACGGCAACGGCAAGCTCCCCGAGGCGGCGGAGTACCTGGAGCGCCAGCGCGGCCGCGGCTGTGATGATCCGGAGCTCTACCAGCTGCTCGGCAAGACGCTCTTTGAACTCGAAAAGTGGGACGAAGCGAAAGCTATCGTCGACGAAGGCGTCACCAAGCTCAAGGGCGACGACAAACAAGCCCTCACCGCACTCCAGAAGAAAATCGAACGCGCCCTGCTGACCACCGAGCTCGCCGAGATGATCGAACGCTCGCAGGAGGACCGCGGCAACATCGCCCTCCAGTTCGACGTGCTTCATCGACTCGTTTCAACGGGCCACGCCGAGCGCGCCGTTGGCCATGCCGACGCCATCCTGCATCACCATCCGGACAAGCGCCCCGAAGTGATCTCCGAAATGCGCAAGGCCGTCGAGGAAATGAAGGAAGGCGGCTTCCCGCTGCTCAACTACCTCGCCGACCTGCAAGTGGCGGAATCGGACTACGACGAAGCTCTCGAGACCGTGAAGCTCATGGCCGAGCGCTCGCTCAATCCCGCCGCGGCCATTCGCGACGGCGCGCAGAAAATCCTCCGCCGCAGCCCCCACCACCTTCTCACGCTGCGCACGATGGGCGAACTCTATCGCAACCTCGGCCAGTTCACCGAGATGATCCATGCTTTCTCGCTCTATCTGGCCAACGGCGGCGAGGAAAGCGAGGAGATGGACCGCTCACTCGTCGATGCCTACATCGCCCTCAATGATTACCACAACCTCAAGCGCTTCGTGAATTCCCTGCTCGCCTCTTCCACGGGAGCCGAAACCGAAACGAAGAACAAGCAGATGCTCCAGCGCGTCATTCCGCTGGCCGTTGAATCCGGCAATGCCATCGAAGCAGCCGAATACCAGAAGCGCCTGGAGATGATGGACCCGGCAAACCGCGAGACGCGCAAGCTCCGCGCACGCGTGGACGAGGCGCTCGGCAAGCAGCGCTTCGCCTTCCTCAAACGCGAGATCGAAGCAGGCAAGGGCGACGGCAACACGCTCGAAGAGCTCGGCGATCTGTGCGTTTCGCAGGAAGACTTCAACCAGGCCATCACATACTACCAGCGCGCAGCGCGCCAAGCCGGCGCCAACCGCATTCCGCGCGCCAAGCTCGCCTATGCCTTCGCAAAGAAACGCATGTTCGACCTCGCGGGCGAAACGCTCGGCGAGATGAGCCTGAACATCGACGACGATCCCGAGGAACTCGAAGCCCTGATGACATGGCTCTACAACACGGCCGAGGTTCTCGAAGAATCCCACATGTTTGAACGCGCAAGCCGCCTCTTCAAGCAGCTCATGAAAATCGATGCGGGCTACAAGGACGTCCTGCAACGCGTCGAACGCCTAAGCCGCAAGTAGGGAACCACAAATCACACGAATCCGCACAAAGAAGAAACGGTACCGGAGCAGCGATACCGTTTCACAATCCGATGGCGGGGCTGTGCATCTTTTGGGAGGAGCAGTAAGCGCTCCTCCCCCGGCGTTCTCAACATCCCAGAGTCCGGCAACTGCCGGCTTGCATGAAAGAGTCGCGCAGGGACGATTGAACGGTTGAATTACTTAACCGTCCATACGTCCTTTTGCTGCACGGGTTCCGGCGTGAAAGCGTCGTAGTAGAGTTCCACGAACTCGTAGGTGTAGGTGCTCGCATCGGAGATCTCCGTGATGACGAGCTTGCCAGTGTCGGCCGACGTCCCCTCATAGGTTCCCGGTGTCGCCTGGGCAACGGCGCGGTTGGTGAACGCCGTGCCGTTGGTGCTGGTGCGCGTGTAGGAATTGCTGGTGGAAACGCTGCCGGAGGGAACCGTGCCGGACGCGGGATCGACCTGCGCCCCCGAAGCATTTTCGAGCGAGTACTCCTCGTCGCCGTTGATCACGGGGAAGCCGTTTCCGCCCGCCACACTCTTGCCGTCGATGTAAATGACGTTCGCGCCAAGCGTCGTGTTCCAATGCGACTCGAACTCGGCCTTGCTGGCATCGCGGCCAATGACAATGAAGCCGCGCTCGGGAACGGAAGTGCCCGCTGGCAACGTGATCGTAGCTGTGCCGTTGAACTGCTCGATCGTGTAGCCCGAGGCATCAAGAGGCAGGCCGTTGCCGCCATTGCCCCCCTGCTCGTTCGTCGCCCCGGCCAGGAAAATCTGGAACGTGGATGGGATGCCCGTGGTGGAGAAACTCGCCGTCACCGAACGCGACAGGTTGTCGTTCGCCCCCGGATTCCAGCGGAATGCCAGCGGCGTGGTGGACGAAATCGCTGCGGGCAACGTCGGCGAAACGAGCGAGAACTCCGCCGAATTCGTGCCCGTGAACTGAACGCTGTTCAGCGTGAAGGACTTGCCCACCTGAAGAGTGATGGACGAATCGTTGAACGGCTTGTCGTCGGCGTTCACGGTGCCGAAGTTGACCGACGTTCCGCTCAGCGTGAAGTCGGAATCGGCGATCGGAATCAGGAAGTCGCGCACGATCGCCATGTGCTGCATGTTGCTGGCGCCGCTGTCGCCGTACTGCACGGGGCTGACTTCGCTCAGCGGCGTGTAGACACGGCTGTCGAAGACGAGGCCATTGGGATAGGTGCTGCTTCCAATGACGACGGACGTGTGATGCGCGTTGAGCGCGGCGTTGGGCATCACCCAGTCGTAGGGCTTGTTGCGATTGGCGTTCGTGTCGTCATTGCCGTTCTGATCCACCGGTGTTTTCTCGGCGCTGGAGTTGACGCCCAGATAACCGCGGAACGTGTTCACGGCGGATTCGCTACGGCTGCCAGTGTTGAAGTCTCCGCCGATCACAACGTAGTCGCCCGAGGGAATATTCGCTGCGTTGAGGAAGCCCACAAGCGCCTGCGCCTCGGTGTTGCGAACGCCGGAACTCCTCGTGAGCAGGTGAACGCTCACGGCCCACAGGTCCTTGTCGCCTGGCAGGTCAATGCGCGCCCAAGCGAAATCGCGGTTGGAAACCTCTGCGTCGTTCCACTCGCCCGATTCGATGATCGGCCAGCGGCTGATAATGCCGTTGGGAATCTGCTCGTTGCCCGGCTCGCGCATCCACGAAAACTCGGGGCCAAAGTTACTCGTGACCCAATTATTGGTCGCGGTGAAATCCTGCGTGGCGCTGGAGCCGATGGTGAACTCCTGCAGCAGCGCAATGTCGGGTTTCAGACCCTGAAAGATGCGCTCTCCAGGCTCCAGATAGGACTGGTTATTGCCGCTCGTCGTATTCGCGGCCATGATGCGGATGCGTTGTGTCTGGGCGGAGGCAGCGGAAACAAAGACGAGAAGGAAAGCAGTGAAGAGGGCGTTGGGGCAAAAGCGGCGCATGGGATTCCTTAGTCGAGGGGTCTTCCCGAAGGAAGAAAAAGAGTATGGTGCCGAAACCGGAGTCCGCCAACGAAAAGTGCGCCCCTTCCCGTTTCTTCACAATTCACCAAACTCCCCTGTTTGCAGAACGCCCATTCAAATCCCGTTGCGGGTGTTCGTGCTCCTTGGCCATACTTCGCGCGTTACCCATCTGGCCGGGAGCGTGCCCCATGGTTGAAATGGAACTGCGCGAAATTCAAATCAGCCACGTTACGCCCATGCACATCGTTGTGCTCGAAGAGAAGGACGGCGACCGGGGCTTCCCGATCTACATCGGCCAGCATGAAGCCAAGGCAGCGGACGACGCCATCTTTGGCCGCCGGGCTCCGCGCCCCATGACCCACGATCTGATTCTCAACGTCCTGGAAGGCCTGGAAGCCACGCTCGAAGGCGTGCTCGTCGACGCGCTCGACAACGACACTTTCCACGGCAAACTGCTCGTACGCACCAGCGCCGGCAAACACATCAAGATCGACACACGCCCCTCGGACGCCATCGTGCTCGCCACCAAAGTCGGAGCCCCGATTTACGTGGCTGAGGAAGTGATCGAACAGGTGCTGCAGAACGACGAATAGCGCCGCACAGCGCCCATCCCCGAAACTCCAGTCGCCTTGCTCCCTCGCTTCCTTGGCGCACGTGCCGGCCTTTTGCGGCTCTCCGGGGAGGACTTGGCGTGGCGTGCCCTCTTGGCCCGGCCTGCCCTTGCGCTTCGCCTGTCCTCTCGGCCCGCTTGCCCCCCTCCCCTGGCCCTTTGGCCCCACTTCTCCTTTCGCCCGGCCTATCCCTTTGGCCCCGCTTCTCCTCTCGGCCGCCCTGTCCCTTTCGCTCCGCCTGTCCTCTCGGCCCGCTTGCCCCCCTCCCCTGGCCCTTTGGCCCCCCTTCTCCTCTCGGCCGGCCTGTCCCTTTCGCTCCGCCTGTCCTTTTGGTCCCTGCTGTCCCTTTGGTCCCTTTTGCCCT
>JASGMJ010000056.1 GCA_030156535.1 Candidatus Sumerlaeota bacterium | reverse complement strand
ACGATGCCCAGGACCAGCTCAAGGGCGCGATCAACGCCGTCTTCCAGTCCTGGATGGGCAAGCGCGCCGTCGAATATCGCCGCATCGAGCGCATCCCCTATGAGTGGGGCACCGCCGTCAACGTCCAGGCCATGGTGTTCGGCAACATGGGCGACACGTCGGCCACTGGTGTTGCCTTCACCCGCAACCCCTCCACCGGCGAGAACCGCTTCTACGGCGAATGGCTCGTCAACGCCCAGGGCGAGGACGTCGTCGCCGGCATCCGCACCCCCGGCCCCCTCACCGAGGCAGGCAGGACGCCCGAGCAGAAGGCCGCTGGCGCCAAGAGCCTCGAAAAGGCCATGCCCAAGACCTACAAGGAACTCGACGCCATCCGCAAGAAGCTCGAAAAGCACTACCACGACATGCAGGACATCGAGTTCACCATCGAGGACGGCAAGCTGTGGATGCTCCAGTGCCGCTCGGGCAAGCGCAACGGCGTCGCCGCCGTCCGCATGGCCGTCGAGATGCACAAGGAACGCCTGATCGACGCCGACACCGCCCTGATGCGCGTCAAGCCCTCGCAGCTCGACGAGCTTCTCCACCCCTCCGTCGATCCCAAGGCCGAACTCACCACCAAGCCCATCGCCACCGGCCTGCCCGCCGGCCCCGGCGGCGCCAAAGGCATTCTCGCCTTCAGCCCCGACCGCGCCGAAGCATGGGCCGAAGAAGGCAAGCCCGTCATCCTTACCCGCGTTGAGACCAGCCCCGAGGACGTCGCCGGCATGCATGCCGCCGCCGGTATCCTCACCGCGCGCGGCGGCATGACCAGTCACGCCGCTCTTGTCGCCCGCGGCTGGGGCAAGTGCTGCATCGTCGGCGCCGGCGACATCAGCATCGACTACAAGTCCGGGATCATGACGATCCGCGGCAAGCAGTACAAGGAAGGCGAGTGGGTCACGCTCAACGGCACCGCCGGCAAGGTCTACGCCGGCGAGCTTCCCCTGATCGATGCCGACCCCGAGAAGAACGTCTACTACAAGCAGCTCATGAAGATCGCCGACAAGCGCCGCGTTCTGGCCGTCCGTACCAACGCGGACAACGGCGCCGACGCCTCGCTCGCCCTCAAGTTCGGCGCCCAGGGCATCGGCCTGTGCCGCACCGAGCACATGTTCTTCGACGCCGTCCGCATCAAGGCCATGCGCGAGCTGATCATCGCACGCGACGACGCCGCGGCACGCCGCAAGGCCGTCATGAAGCTCCTCCCCTTCCAGCGTAAGGACTTCATCGACATCTTCAAGGCCATGAAGGGCCTCCCCGTCACCGTCCGCCTGCTCGATCCCCCGCTGCACGAGTTCGCCCCCAACGAGCCCAGCCAGATCGAGGAGCTCGCCCACGAGATGGGCATCACCTCCAAGGAAATGAAGAACCGCCTCGAGCAACTCCACGAACTCAACCCGATGCTCGGGCACCGCGGCTGCCGTCTTGGCCTCTCCTACCCCGAGATCACCGAGATGCAGTCCCGCGCCATCTTCGAAGCCGTCGTCGAACTCAAGAAGAAGAAGATCAAGGTCCTCCCCGAGATCATGATCCCGCTCGTCGGCCACACCAACGAACTCAAGGACCAGGAAGCCATCGTCCGCCGCGTCGCCAGCGAGGTCATGAAAGAGAAGAAGACCAAGTTCGCCTACCTGGTCGGCACCATGATCGAGCTGCCCCGCGCCGCCATCACCGCCAACCAGATCGCCGAGCAGGCCGAGTTCTTCTCCTTCGGCACCAACGACCTCACGCAGACCACGTTCGGCTTCTCGCGTGACGACATCGGCACGTTCCTGCCCGAGTACCTCGACCGCAAGATCCTGCCCGCCGATCCGTTCCAGCAGATCGACCAGCAGGGCGTCGGCGAACTCGTCCGCATCGGCGTCGATCGCGGCCGCAGCGTCCGCGCCAACCTGAAGGTCGGCATCTGCGGCGAGCACGGCGGCGACCCCAGCTCGGTGGAGTTCTGCCACCGCGTCGGGCTCAACTACGTGAGCTGCTCGCCCTTCCGTGTCCCGATCGCCCGCCTTGCCGCTGCCCAGGCTGCCATCCAGTTCGCCCACGGCGAACTGTCGTCGTCCGCCGCCGCCCCGGCCAAGAAGAGCGCCAGGAAGGCCACGAAGAAAGCCGCCAAGAAGGCTGCAGCCAAGAAAGTCACAGCAAAGAAGGGCACCAAGAAGGCTGCGAAGAAGGCGACAAAGAAAGCCGCCAAGAAAGCCGCAAGGAAGTAACACGCGGCACACTCAACCCGTAAGCGAACAAGTCCCCCGCCTCAAGCAGGCGGGGGATTTTCATTCAAAGGCACATCGAAAAGCCGGACGAACCAGTCGCGAAAACGCAGGCACACCTCATGGTTCTCTCTGAACAACTTGGCGGTGACGGCCTGACCGAGAGGCTTACCTGGCTCCTCCTGCCAAGCGAGCCAAGTATGGGCGCGCGCCTTGTCGAACTTGTTTTCCGAAATGGGCGCGTCCAATTCCTGGGCTTTGCGCGTCGCTGTCTCCGCGTGCTTCCAAACCGGTTCCGTATCTGGAAGGGTCATCCCGAGGAAGGACTCAATGGAACCCGGCGCTGAGTTGTCCGGCATGATCCAGATGCCCAGTTTGGTTTCGGACAGAGCGCCCGGTGTGATCGTTCCCATCGGATCGGGTGATTCCGGCAGAACGACTCGATTACCATATTCCAAATTTCCCAATGCGGTCCTGATTGATTGCCAGCGGGCCATTGGGTCTGTGTCGGCATCCAGAACAACCCCCACGCTCCTACCTGACTTGATCGCAGTCGGGAGGCGGTTTCTGATCAGGGAATCAACTCCCCCTTCATGGCTGAGAGACTTGAGGATAAAGAATTCATTCACGATCGTCTTCTGTGCGAAATCCCCGAGACCCTGCTGAATCAGAAGATTCTTGATCGTGTGAAAATCGTCAATCCCCTCAACAAGAAGGATTCCCTTGTCGTACCAGTGCTCCCTCATCAGCCCCTCACCTCGATTTCCGATACTCCTGCCGTGATGATTTCCTCCCGGCTGTAGGCCACGAGTCCGTTGATCGAAGGCTCGATGCGGAACACGCCGACGTCCTCCGCCAGTCCGGGCTGCAACTCACACACTTGGGCAAGTGCGCGGATGCAGTCGAGGCTGTGTGTCGTGGCAAGGACCTGCGCGTTCAACGACTGCGCGGTACGAATGATGGACTCCCAGACCTCACTCATGGTCGAATAATGCAGCCCGGCCCCGATTTCATCGACAAGCAGCACGCCATTGCGGCACTGCGAAAGAGCGAGCGACAGTGCCAACATCCTCCACATACCGTCACCCAGACTGCCAAAGGGAACCGGACGGGCCTCACCCTTGAATTTGGCAGTGATCTGTGCACTCGCGCTCGACGCATCGTCACCGAACGAGGCGATGAAATTGATGGCTTCGAGCCGAGGCTGAAGAACCCGCAACGCCTCTAGAACGGTCTCCTGCTCGGGCCTCAACGTCACCTGCCCCCAAAGCCGGTTGAGCTCCACCCAACCGGCCGTGTTCGGAGAAACGTATTCCGTCCGGAAGTCCGATGCTTCGAGATCCCTCCAGACTTTTCTCCGGTCGAGGATCACTCTGTCGGAGAGATGAAAATCGTATTTGCTGCTCAGTGGCAACTGAACCGGCAGGAACGAATTGCTGGAAATCATCAACGACGGAAGAACATGGTCAGCCGGAAGAGTATCGGGGATGATATTCATTTTCCCCATCATATCCACGATCTTGAAGGAAACGCGCTCCCCCTCGGAGGCCTCGCTGCTCCCCTCGATGAGGATCTCGGCTCCAAAATCCACCGCGTGTCCATGAAACAGGTGAACCAGCGGGTACTCGCCTTCTCCGCTCCTCTCGGCCATTCCCTCGATGACTTCGCCCCGCCTTTTCATGGCGTCCACAAACCGACGCGGAGACCCCTTGGCGGCCAGCAGTTCCGCCGCTTCGAGAAACGACGTCTTGCCCACGCCATTGCGCCCCACGATCAGGCTGACCCGGGCAAGTCCGTCCCCCGTGAACTCGCGGAAACTCCGGTAGTTCTTTACCGTGATCGAGTGGTACATGCTGCATCCGCTCCGCTGTGCTGCTCAACGCTTCGTCCATTCCCATCTTGCGGCGGGCCGATGCCAAGAGCAACACGGCTTGCGTGGCTGCGCAAGGCCAGCCTAGATTTCCCACACTGCCCCAACGAAGGTTCCGCCCCCCCATGCTCGTCCTCCTCATGCGTCACGGAGTCGCCGAAGACGGCGTGCCCGACACGTCCCGCGCTCTCACCCCGCAGGGGCGCCGGAAAGTCCGTCACGTCTGCCGTCTCTTCCAGCTCTTCTCCCTGCGCCCCCACGCGATCTTCAGCAGTCCGCGCGTGCGCGCCCGCCAAACCGCCGAAATCGTCGCCCGCCAACTCAAGCTCGGCAAGTCCGCCGTCCGCCAGACTCCCGATCTGGATTTTACCGCCGGGTGGGACGCCTTCGCCGTTCTTCTGGAGGAGCAGCGCCGCATCTTTGGCAATGATGCTGTTGTGCTGCTCGCCGGACACCAGCCCCATCTGGGGGAGATGGCCACTCTGGCCGTCGATGGCGTGGATGACGGCCGCGACTTCCGCAAGGGCGCCTGCCTGGGCTTGCGCTTCAAGGGCCCCGTTGTCCCCGGAGGCGGCACCATTGATTTCTACCTGACTCCGCGTCTCGCAAAGATGCTCAAGGATTAGCACACTCACCGCCCCATGACTTCTCTTCTCGCTTCGCGTCCCGATCTCGTTCGCCTTGTGCGCTCCGGCATGTCCGCCCTGCCTCTTCGCGAGGACTTTTGGGGGGTGCTGGCGCATGGCGTGGGGATCACGATCCCGGTACTGCGCGACAACCTCGCCGAGCTCTACGATTCCGGCGTTGTCGTGGGGATGGGTGGGGAACCGAATCCAACTGGTCCGCTCCACCGCGAGGCGCTTGTTTCCGGACACAACGCACCCGGCGCTTTGGTCCGTTGGCGGACGGCGGACGGTGGCCTCGCCTCGTGCACGGCAGAGTCGTCGCCCCCCGCCGGCACCCCCGCCCTGCGGTGGGTCAAGGTGGGCTGGTTTCCCGACCTCACGTTTCCGCAGGAAGAGAACCTGCTTCTCCCTTCGGTGGACCGCTCGCTGCTCGACATCGAGCCCGGCACGGCCGACCCGCCCCTTTCCCCGACTGCCGATGCTCTCCGCCGGGCGCTCGAAAGCCCGCGCCCCTTCCTTCCCCCCGATCCCTTGTGGGACCAGATTGCCGCCCTTGTCCCCGGCTGCTCGCCCGGCGAGGCCCGCGCCAGCGTGGCACAACTGGTTGCCACCCGCCGGTGGAGACGCTTCGCGCTTCGGCTCGACCTGACGCGTGTGGGCTGGCGGGGCTGCGGGATGGCGGGATGGAATCTGGCCGAAGAGGACGCCCCGAAAGCCGCCCAGGCACTCGCCCGCGTTGCGGGGTCCGGCGACATCGCGCTGCGCCGCGCAACGCCCGGTTTTCCCTGCACGCTGACGGCTTTGCTCATCGGCCGCGAACCGGGCAGCGGCCACGCCGCCGCCGAGCGCATCTCCGCCCAATGGAATCGCCCGCTCGCCTTTTGGCAGGACGTTGTTCTCCCCTGATCCGCTGGCTGGCGCGCAAGGTGCTTACAGGAATAACAACGATTCTGGAAGGAAACCGACTCCCATGCACATCCCCTCTCTGCACCGTCTGGCCGCCCCGCTCACCCTCCTGCTGCTTCTTGTCGCAGCGGCACCGGCGCAATTCATGCCCACTGGACCCAAGCCCCCCGTTCCTGTGGGCGAAAAGTTTCCGAACTTTTCCGGCAAGACGATGGATGGCAAGGAAATCGCCCTCGCCGATTATCACGGCAAGGTCACACTCGTCGATTTCTGGGCCACGTGGTGCGGGCCCTGTATGGCCGAGATGCCCAGCGTTCGAAAACTCTACGAAGAGTACCACCCCAAGGGCTTTGAAATCCTCGCCGTCAGTCTCGACTACGAGAAGGAGGACCTTGCCTCCTACTACGAAAGCTCCTCGCTCCCCTGGCCCTCGCTCTTCGACGGCCTCGGTTACGAAGGCCCCATCACCACGAAGTTCAACGTCAACTCCATCCCCCGCACCTACCTGATCGGCAAGGAGGGCGAGCTGCTCGCCTTCAACCCGCGCGGCAGCGAGCTGTGGACGGTCGTCGCCCAGCACGTTGATCCCGAAGGCCCCCAGCCCCCGAACTACGACACGCTCTTCGCCCGGTACGCCGAGGCCCCTGCCGAGGAACGCGCGGTTCTCGCGGAGCAGGCCATGAAGTTCGCGGCCTTCTTCCCGCACGAGATCTTCTTCAACGTTCAGGAAGTCCTGAAGAACGAGAAGCTCGACTCCGAGACGCTCGCGCTCGCTCATCGCCTCGTCACCGAGGGCGCCGAGGACAACAGTCCCGCCGCTCTGGGCATTTCCGCGCTCGCCTCCTGGCGCACCGGAAACTCGACCCAGGCCCGCGACTACCAGCACGCCATGTTCGAGAAAGTCGTCAAGCAGGTCCGGAGCCGCTACGGCCACGACCCCGAGGTCAAAGCCCTCGGCGACGAGGAACTGTTCGTCATCGTCACCGGAGACCCCGAACTCATCGCGCGTCTGGCACTGTTCGAGGCCACGGCTGGTAACATGGAACGCGCCCGCGAACTGCTCCCCCACTTCGTCGAAAGCGACAACACCTACGCCGTGCAGGCGCGCGAGAAAATCGCCGCCGCCGAAGAGAAAAAGAGCGACGGCTGAGGAACGCCAAAGAGAACTTCCCGCTCGAACACACCTGCAGCAACCAACACCAAAGGCGCTCGGTCCCACGGGACCGGGCGCCTTTGTGCTTCACCCGATAAGAACAGTGGTCAGCCGAGGAGACGGGCCGAGGCGTTCCAGCCCACCCAAGCAGGCACCCAACGCCCCGTCGACCACACCATCATGCCGGCAAGGATCAAAAACCCGTCGACAAACGGTAACAATCCCGCAAACAAGCCGGATTCCATCGGACCGGTACGGCCGACAAACTCCATGGCCACACCTCACGTGGGGCCGGGAATCGCCTTACTTCCCAGCCGGAATGTACAGGCGCTGCCCCTTCAGGGGACGGGCACCCGCGGGGAGACGGTTTGCGTCGCGCAGCGATGCCACCGAAACTCCGTTTGAACTGGCAATTTTCTCCAGCGAATCACCCGCCTGAATCGTGTAGTAACGGCCTGCGGGCTTCGCCGGCTTGGAGACCGTCTTCGCAGCAGGCTTCGGCGCAGAGGCGGTTGTCTTCGGGGCCGCCTTTGCCGGAGCCGGCTTGGCCGTTTCCTTCTTCGTTTCGGGCGCTTTCGCGGTCGGCACGGCCAGGCCATTGAACGAGGCGGAGGCCACTTCCTTTGTCCCGGCGGGCTGCACGCGGGCTGCGGCCATTGTCGTGCCCTGCACTTCCATCTCGGCCAGACGGCGCTCCAACGCATCGAGACGGGTGATCAGTTCCGTGCCGCCCTTGCCGTCGGGCGCCAGAGCGCGCAGGTTCGACACTTCGTCCTTCATGATCGTGATGTCGCCGGCAAGCGTGCGGATCATCTTGTTCGTTTCCGCCACTTCGTCTTTCAGGCTTTCGACTTCGGCGAACTTCTTGCGGATGACGGGGGAATTTTCGGGCTTGGACGAGCAGCCTACAAAGGTGGCCGTGGCGGCGGTCAGAAGCAGTGCGGTGAGAAGCGGGGTGGTGCGCGCGGACATGGACGGGTCTCCTTCTGCGGGAACGGGGAAATGACGGCGAGTCCTGGCCCTCCTCGCGAAACGGACCTGATTGGACTCAACGCTTCCCGTAGATCAAGAGACCCGGCCCAACAACGACAAGAAAAAAACGCGCATCAAACAAAGGTTTTTCGCGCTTTCCTCCCATCATCCCGCGTAAAAACAAAATGCCGCCCCGGGGCGATGCGGTACCCCGGAGCGGCTGGAGAACAGAAGAAGCGTTCCTGCTTACTTGTACTGCTCCCACGAGCCGACGGAAGAGGCGCCGCCGAAGGACTTCTGGATGAGGCCCTCCACCGAGCCGTTGCTATCCGAAGGCGTAATCACGTAGCCAGTAAGCGGATTGTAAACGAGCGCGTCGCTCGCAAGGTACAACGAGCCTCCCGTGGCTCCCGTCACCTGTTCCGCGATATCGGACTCCAGTTCCACCGTTGCTTCCGCGTTCGGCGGAACGACGTTGGAGAGCACCACGATGCCGTCGTCGGAAGTCCCGCTTCCGTAGCCGTTGCTCAGGAAGACCTTGCCGTCCCCTGTGGTGATGGCGACGAAGCCCACGTCCGTCGCGCCGAGATCGGCCTCGATGTCGGTCGCCGCCACATACAGGCTCCCGGCACCCGTCGTCAGATCCACCGAGATGATGTTGTCATTGGAAGCAGCGGAACCGCTGTTGACGACGAGCAGCGTGTTCGCATCCAGCGCCGCCGCCGTGCTCAGACTCATGTTGTTGGCGTCGGTTTCACCCGTTGCCGTCAGCAGGTCGGCCTGGCCGATCAGCGTCGTCACCGGGGCGGCGCCCGTGTTCACGAGCGTGGACGTGTCGAGCGTCAGAACAGCGTCCTCGGCAGCGCCAAACGTGCTCTCGACCAGCACGCACGCCGTGTCGCCAACGACCGCGAAACCGTTGATGCCCTCAACCGGCGAGCCGGAACCCGTGTCGCAGCTCAACACGCTGATCGCGTTGGAATTCGCGGGATCGATCGCAAAAACCGCTGCCGTCTCCGGGCTGGCACCATCGGTGGCAACAATCAGCACGCCGTTGGTGTTCACGCCCATCGCCTGGACGTTGATTTCCGTCGGAGCCGCGACCGCGCCATTGGCCAAGTCGATGGCCTCAAGCAGCTCGTCCGCCGCCGCGATCGGGGTAATATCCGGTGTCGCCCCGGAAAGATCAACGTACCAGATCGTGTCCTCATCGCCACTGGGGTTCGTGTCCACGAACGCCAGATCACCGTTTGCGAAGATGGCAAGTTCACCCGAGCGGTAGTCCGTCTGGTCTATCGCAAGCGTCAATTCTGATTCAGGCAGGAGATACTCCCAATCCTGCGCTTGGGCAGCAGGAACCAGAAGCCCGGCAACTGCCAAAGCTGCGAATCCATGCTTCATCATCACTACGACCTCCTCGAATTTTGGGTGCGTTGCATGGCTCCATACTGGAGCGCGTTTACCAACGCGAAAAATCCTAGCCATCATAATCGCCATTATGTTGTTTTGGATATAAAAGAGGGGCGAGTTCGGCTCTAACTCGCCCGCCCCAGTTCCTCCGAGCGCTTTGCTGCCGCCTGCACGGCGCTGATCACGAGGATGCCGTGGACATCATCGACCTCGTGAATTCCCGCCGTTGTAGTGGATCCCCGGCATCTCGCCAGCCTTGAAGTCCTTCATGAGAATGTCAATGGGGCGCGGCGCCGGGCCACCGCATGCAGACATTATGGACGCCCATATGTCCTATAATTCCAACCAAGCGTCCTTTTTGGACTTGACGCGGGCCGTTCGGACATGGTTTTACATGCTCACTTCGGCGTCACAAGCGCCAAGAACCGAAGAAAGGTCCAAGCCATGAACTATGCGTTTTGGAACAACAAAGGCGGCACCGGAAAGACAAGTCTCGCGTTTCAAGCCATTACGGCATACGCTGAGAAGTACCCGAGAAAGAAGATATTGGCTATCGATATTTGCCCTCAGGCTAATCTTTCGGAACTCATGCTCGGTGGCCTTAATTTTAAA
>JASGMJ010000034.1 GCA_030156535.1 Candidatus Sumerlaeota bacterium | reverse complement strand
CACCTTCGGGGTGCGGGTTGAAACGCTGCGTCTTCCCAGGGCGGCGCGCCTCGCGGCGCTTGCCCTGGGCTTTGTGATCCTGCCTCTTCGAGGCAGAAATGCCTGCTCCGACAATCCCACTTCTTCTTCCCAACGGCGACCACCCCGAAGTGTACCCTACCGCTGCCTGACTATTCAGAGAGAACAACGCCCGAGAACCGCCCACCTCGATTCGCTTGCCCATCTATCCCGCGCGGGCGAAGAAGATTCCATCTCTGCACCAAGGGAGAAGTCTTCATGGCGGTCCCCGACTTTCAATCGATCATGCTTCCAATGCTCCAATTTGCGGCCGATGGAAATACTCACTCGATGGTCGATGCCCGTGAGGCTCTGGCCAAAGAAATGGGGCTGTCCGAGGAAGACCGGAGTGAGATGCTGCCAAGCGGACGGCAACGCCGCTTCGATAACCGCGTGGCCTGGGCCAAGATACATTTGGAGAAGGCGGGTCTGCTTGTTTCGCCCAAACGAGGGATATTTGAGATAACGGATCGTGGAAGGCATTACCTCGCCAATGCGCCAGAGCGCATTACCATCCGTGCTCTCAAACAATTCGAAGAATTCCGTGCCTTTCGGGAAGGCAATTCAGAGCAAACAGCATCTGAAAACTCCGTGCCTGCCCCACCCAGCGACAATACAACCACCGATCAAACCCCCGACGAGTTGCTGCAGGAGGCCTACGACAGCCTACGCGCCGATGTAGCCGAGGAACTTCTTGGTCTGGTGCGAGGTTGCAGCCCGGCGTTTTTCGAGCGGCTGGTCGTCGACCTCCTGCTCAAGATGGGGTACGGCCGCAACCGCAAGGAGGCCGGGCGCGCCATCGGCCGCTCGGGCGACGAGGGGATCGACGGGATCATCAGCGAGGACCGCCTCGGCCTGGAGGCGCTCTACATTCAGGCCAAGCGCTGGGAGGGCACCGTGGGCCGCCCGGAAATCCAGAAGTTCGTCGGCGCGCTCCACGGCCAGCGCGCCCGCAAGGGCGTCTTCATCACCACCAGCGCCTTCTCGGCCGAGGCGCGCGCCTATGCCGCCAACATCGAGACCAAGGTCGTCCTGATCGATGGCCGGGAACTTGCTGAATTCATGCTCGACTACAATCTTGGCGTTACCGTGAAGGAAGTCTATGAAGTCAAACGCGTGGATTCGGATTATTTTGCGGAAGAGTGACGGGGGGCGCGCATGATCGTTTCCTTCGCGCCGGACTTGATGATGCGGTCGAAGATCGACGTCGCGGCCCGGCACTATGGCTGCCCTGTGCGCCACGTGGCCACGGCGGCGGAGTGCCGCGAGGCCGTCGGCACGGGCGGCACCGCGCTGGTTCTGCTCGACCTCGACCTGCCCGGCGAGGACATGCTGGCGCTCGTGCGTGACGCCCGGGCGGCCGGGGCTGGCCGGATTGTCGGCTTCTGCTCGCATGTGATGACCGATCTGATCCGCGAGGCGCGCGAGGCCGGCGCGCACACCGTGATGGCCAACTCGACGTTCGTGGCCGCCATTCCGGGGTTGCTCGCCGAAATCGCCGCACCGCCGGCAGGCACCTGACCCTGCAACTTACTTCGTTCCGGAGAAACCCCTTATGGGATTGTTCGACAGAATGTTTGGCAAGAAGCCCTCCGGGGACCTCCCGGCCATCGACCGCCGCGACCCCGAAACGAAGGCCAGCCCCCCGGGCTCGGAAGCCGACTGGGAGGATCAGGGCACGCCGCAGGAGATGCAGCCGGCGGAAGTGCGCGAGGCGCTCGCGGGCAGCGAGCCTCCCCAACTGCTCGACGTGCGCGAGCCCCACGAGCTGAAGGCCAGCGGCTGGATTCCGGGCGCGATTCACATCCCGATGGCCCAGGTCCAGACCCGGCTCGGCGAGCTCGACAAGACGCGCCCGGTCGTCGTCTACTGCGCGCGCGGGATGCGCAGCTTCGACGTCGGATTTCTGCTGATTGAAAACGGATTCAAGAACGTCTCGAACCTCAACGGCGGCATGCACGCCTGGGACGGCGACGTCGCGTGGGAATAGCGCACGCGTCACTTCTTTCAGAAACTCACCTCAATGCCATGCGCCTGCGCTGTCTCTCCGAGCCGCTGGCGCAGGGCGTCCATTTCCGGCGGCGGCAGGCGGTCGGCGGCGGCGCGCACCTGATCGCCCAGCGCGGCCAGGCCATCGCGCGTGGGCGGCGTGGCCTCGAGCAGGCGGACGAGACGCTGGTAGGTGAGCGAGTGGCGGGGCTCGGCACAGAAGAACCCAACGCCGGCGAACGTGTGGCGGTGCAGCGTGGTGGGCCCGAAGCGCTCGACGGCGGCGCGATGTGCGGCCGTCGGATAGCCACGGTTCTCGTTCCAGCCGTACTCGGGGAACTCCTCGTGGTAGACGTCCATCATGCGGTCGCGGGCGACCTTGGCGAGAATGGAGGCGGCGGCGGCGGCGGAGGATTGCTGGTCGGCCCGGGGAATCGCCATGATGGGGAGCGGGATCGCCGGGAGGTCGAGCGCATCAGTGAGCAGTGCGCCGACGGCGGCGCCGGGGGGCAGGCGGGCGACGAGTTGCTCGAAGGCACGCCCGGCGGCCAGGCGGGTTGCTTCCAGAATGTTGTGGAGGTCGATTTCGCCTGCCGTGCAGACGCCGATCCCCCAGGAAAGGGCCCGGCGCTGAATCTGGCCAAAGAGGCGTTCGCGCGTGCGGGCGCTCAGGAGCTTGGAGTCGGCCAGGCCCGTGGGGCGGCGGCCGTCCAGGTCCCAGACAACGGCGGCGGCGACGACGGGGCCGGCGATGGGGCCACGCCCTGCCTCGTCAATCCCCGCCACGAGACCCCCACCGCATCGTGCGGAGAGTTCACGCTCGAGGCGGATGGAGGGGCGGGGTTTGGAGGCGGACACGTCGGCGCAGGGGACTCGGGATTACGAGGATGGCTTGGCGTCGAGATCGTTGACCGATTCGCGGAACGATTTGCCGGGTTTGAAGACAACGACGTTCTTCTGCTCGATGAAAATCTGCTCACCCGTGCGCGGATTGCGGCCGTTGCGGGCGTTCTTGGCCTTCACCAGAAAGGTTCCGAATCCGACGAGCGAGACCTTGTCCCCCTGTTGGAGGGACTCCTTGATGGAATCGAGAAAGACCTCGACGGCCTGATAGGATTCGGCCCGTCCGAGACCTGTCTTTTCCATCAGAAGATTGGCGACTTCTGCCTTGGTCATGGTGTCCTCGGGCGTTTGAGTGCAGGTGGACTGCTGAGACGACTCTTGTTATCTGAGATGCGGGGGCGCGCGGCCGTCAAGCTCGAAAGCGGGGGAATGACGGGAAATCGGCACAGAGTGCAGGACGCCCGCCCCCTGTGCACGCCGAGCTCTGCGTGGGACCGATTCGGCTTGTCTCACGCCTTCTGGCTGGCACAATCGGCAGCCAGGCATTTTTTGCCCGGCGCGGACCGGAGGACGTCTGCGATTCCCAAGTCAAAGGCGGCACACGACTGATGACCAAGGCCCTGATCACCGGCATTACCGGCCAGGACGGCAGCTATCTCGCCGAACTCCTCCTGCGCAAAGGATACGAGGTCTGGGGCATCGTCCGCCGCAGCAGCACCTTCAACACCGGACGCATCGACCACATCTACACCGACCCCCACTGGTCGGACGTGAAACTGCGCCTCCTCTACGGCGACCTCACGGATTCGGGCCGCCTCATGCAGATCATGGAGGAAGTCAAACCCGACGAGATCTATAACCTCGGCGCGCAGTCGCACGTGCGCGTCTCCTTCGACGAGCCGGAATACACCTGCGACACCGTTGCCATGGGAGCGCTCCGCCTGCTGGAGGCCGTCCGCCTGATCTGCCCGAAGGCCCGCTTCTACCAGGCATCTTCGAGTGAGATGTACGGCAAGGTGGCGGAAACGCCACAGAGCGAACAGACCCCCTTCCACCCGCGCAGCCCCTATGCCGTCGGCAAGGTCTTCGCCTTCCACCAGACGGTGAATTACCGCGAGGCCTACGGGATGTACGGCAGCAACGGCATCCTGTTCAATCACGAGTCGCCCCGCCGCGGCGAGACCTTCGTCACCCGCAAGATCACGCGCGCCGTGGGCCGCATCGTCCACGGAATGCAGGAGAAATTGTATCTGGGCAACATCGACGCCAAGCGCGACTGGGGATTCGCGGGCGACTACGTGGAGGCGATGTGGCGCATGCTCCAGCAGGAGCGCCCCGACGACTATGTGGTGGCCACCGGCGAAACCCACACCGTCCGCGAGTTCCTCGAAATCGCTTTCGGCCACGTCAACCTCGACTATCAGGACTACGTGGAGATCGACCCGAAATACTTCCGCCCCTCGGAGGTTGATCTGCTCCTCGGCGATCCCGGCAAGGCAAAGCGCGAACTGGGCTGGGAGCCGAAGGTGAGTTTCCGCCAGCTCGTCGAAATGATGACCGACGCCGACCTGGAACTGGCCAAGTGGGAAGCCGAGCACGGCAACGGACGCCTCGCCGCGGAAGCGCGCAAGGGGTAGGTGGCGTGGTTCGTTCTTCGTGGTTAGTGGTTCGAAAAACAAAGGTTTGGCTTTTCCTGGATCGCGACATCATTCAAACACCGTCACTCGAACCACGCACCACGCATCTCTCCTTGGCATCGTGCCTCCTTGCCCGCTTTGCTGCCGTGCGATGAAGACAACGCCTGACGACTCTCCCCTGCCCGGCGATGCGGGCGCCCTTCCCGAGACGGTGATCTCATCGCGGGCCGATGTGCGCCTGCTCCAGGCGATCCGTGATCTGTGGGCCTACCGCGACTTGTTCGCCGCGTTCGTGCGGCGCGATCTGACGGTGCGCTATCGCCAGACGGCGCTCGGCGTGATCTGGGTCGTGTTGCAGCCGCTGGCCACGGGCGGCGTGTTCGCCGTGATCTTTCGCCGGCTCGGCGCGGGCGCCGACCAGTCCGCACTCGAATCCCTGCTGTTCTACATGGCGGGGCTCGTGCCGTGGATGGCGTTCGCGAGTGCCGTGCAGAAGGCGGCCACGAGTCTGGAAACGAACGCCAGCCTGGTGACGAAGGTTTACTTTCCGCGCATGGCGGTGCCCGGCGCCTACGTGGCTGCCGGCGCCGTGGACTTCCTGATCGCGTTCAGCGTGCTGGCCGGGCTGGCCGCGTGGACGGGCAGGTTCAGCATCTGGCTGCTCGTGGCCATGCCGCTGTTGCTGTTGCTGCAAACGGCCGCGGCGCTCGGCCTCGGGTTCTTCTTCGCGATTCTCAACGCCCAGTACCGCGACGTGAAGTACGTCGTGCCCTTCGTGCTGACGATCGGGTTGTTCCTGACGGTGATTCTGCCGCTGGCGCAGTGGGGAGACCTGGGGCGGGCGATCCTCTCGTGGAATCCGATGATGGCGGTGGTCGAGGCGTACCGCGCGGTGCTCGCGGGCAAGGCCGTCGATGCGATGCTGATGGCGAAGGGAACCCTCTCGGCGTTGGTTGCTCTTGCGGGCGGCGTATGGTTCTTCCGCCACCGCGAGCACCGGTTGGTGGACATCCTGTGACGAACGATTCGCAACAGGCAAAGGCGCCGGCCTTCGCGCGCCAACTGGAAACGACGCCGCGAGCGGGCGCCGGCACGTGGGCCGTGCGGATGCAGGGCATCGGCAAGCAATACCGCCTCGGCGCCGCCCGCCAGGCCAGCGACAACCTGCGCGAGGACGTGACCAACGCCCTGCGCTCCCTCGTCACCGGTGGCGCGGGCAGGCAGCCGCTCTTCTGGGCGCTGCGCGGCGTCGATCTCGAAGTGGCGCGCGGCGAATCCGTCGGCATCATCGGACGCAACGGCGCGGGCAAATCGACGTTGCTGAAAATCCTCAGCCGCATCACGCCGCCGACCACCGGTGAGATGCGCTATCGCGGACGCCTGGCGAGCCTTCTCGAAGTCGGCACGGGGTTCCACCGCGAGCTCACCGGGCGCGAGAACATCTATCTCAACGGCTCGATCCTCGGAATGCGGCGGCACGAGATCGCCCGCCAGTTCGACGCCATCGTTGACTTCGCCGGCGTCGAACAGTTCCTCGACACCCCCGTGAAGTTCTACTCCAGCGGCATGTACGTGCGCCTTGCGTTCGCCGTCGCCGCGCACCTGCGCACCGACATCCTCGTCGTCGACGAAGTGCTCGCCGTCGGCGACGCCGCGTTCCAGAAAAAGTGCCTGGGCAAAATGCAGGACGCCGCCTCCGACGGCCGCACCGTGCTCTTCGTCAGCCACAACATGGCGGCTGTCGAAAGTTTGTGCAGCAAGGCCATCCTTATCGAGTCGGGCAGCATCACCCGTGTCGGACGAACGTCCGAGGTTGTGGGGCACTACTTTTCTGGAAATGGCACAGGTGGCTTTGGAGCCATCCCCGAAGACATCCCTCGAAGCGGCACCGGGCAGGCGCGCTTCACGGCCGCTTACCTCCTTGACGAAACGGGGCAGCCCGTCAACTCGGTGTTCATGGGCGACTCCATCCGTATCGCGGCTTCGTTTCGTGTCAAACCGGGGGGCCTGCTGACGCCCCGCTTCGGCGTCCGTATCTGCACGCTGCGCGGGATTTGTGCGGCGCGGTTCACCACCAAGGAAACTTATGGCGAAGTGGCACCCATTATGGGGGAGGCGGGGCATTTCCTTCTCGACCTGGAGGGCCTGCGCCTCCTGCCTGGAAAATATGCCATTGAACTCGGATTTTCCGAAGCGGGACAAATGGTGGACTTCATCGAGCAGGCAGCCACGTTCGAGGTGCGTGCAAAGAACACCAACCCCGATCACAAGGTGATCGACAATAGCATGGCCATCACCTACGCGGAATGCCAGTGGAACTTCTCCGGCGTTCCTTTCGAGGAGGGGTCGCCATGACAGGGAACACGCCTGCGGTCTTCGTCGTCGGATTTCAAAAGTGCGCCTCGACATGGCTGCACAAGTGCCTGGGAGAAGTACCCGGCATCTGCGTGGCCGAACGCCACATGACCCACTACTACGACATCAATTACGATAAGGGCAGCGCGTGGTACCGCGCCCGGTTTTCCTCATCCGAGCCGGACGCCATGCTCGTCGACACGACAGTCACCTACGCCCTTGACGACGCGGCACTCGCGCGCATTGCAGCGGCAGTCGAGGAACCGCTCTTCATCTTCATGCTTCGCGATCCCGTGAAGCGCGCCTTCTCCCACTACTGGCATGAGAAGCAGAAAAAGCGGATCGACTATGCGTTCGAGGAGGTTTTCTCGAATTACGATTTGTATTCCAGCTGGGTTCTGCCCGGTTTCTACCATGCACACCTTCGACGAGCGGAAAGAATCGTGCCGCGCGCCAGGACACTCGTCCTTCTCGCCGAAGACATCAACAAACAACCTGAGGTAGAGATGGAGCGGGTGTTGGAGTTTCTGAATGTCGCGGCGTCCTGCCCGCCGTCAACACGTGCCAAAGTGAATGTCTCGGCCAACAAGGCAATTCGCAATCCCAGCCTGTGGGAGAAGACGCGCGCACAAATCATCAGGCGAATGCCCGCCAGCGTTCGCCATTTCGGAATTGCCGCACCGGTTGATCAGGCACTGAAAAACGAGTACGAGCGCGGGATGAACGAGGAAACAAAAGCGAGACTGACTGCTGTCTACCGTGAGGACACGACTCTGCTTCGGACACTGCTTGGCAGAGACCTGCATGAGTGGAACACCTGAAAGGACGGACTCCGTTGCGAAGATTCCTGAAAGCTCTGGGACGGGGTGGGGCACCTGCGTGGCCCGATCATTTGACGGTGCGCTCCGGTGCAACGGCGATCCCCTTCGACACCTCCAGCGCGATCGCCAAGAGCTGGTTCTTTCCCCGCTATGAGAAGGGAACGCCGCACGAGGAGCACATTCTCCGGGAGATCGTGGAAGAACTCGGCGAATCGGACTGCTTCTACGACATCGGCTCCAACGTCGGCTTCTTCGCCCATGCGGTGGGATGCATCGCGCCGAAGTGCCGCGTGCATGCCTTCGAGATGGACCCCTTGCTGATCGCGGAGATCCGGCGCAACGTGGCGCTGAATCCGGAGAACCGCTGCTCGATTGTCCAGGGAGCCGTTTGGGAGGACGGCGGCCGTCTCTTGTCCTTCGATCCCGTGCAGCCCGGCAACTCGTCCACAAACCGGGTCAGCACGCAGGCACGTCAGGCAAAGCTCCTTTGTGTTTCAGTGCGGCTCGACGACTACATGGATTGGAGCGGAGAACCGCCTTCGGTCGTGAAGTGCGACGTCGAGGGCGCCGAGGTGATGGTGTTGCGTGGCGCGCCGGGCGTGCTGGAGAGCGTCCGTCTCCTGATGCTGGAGCTGCACCCCAAGGCCATTGCGTCTGTCGGTGGAAGCCTGAGCGAACTCTGTGATATCCTTGGCAATCATCGCTTCTCCGTGGAAGTCATCACGGGGCACCGCAACGCCGCTCCCAGCCGATCCCCCGTTTCCCTTGAGGAAATCGCGCAGATGAACGCCAACGCCATGCTCGTTTGCCGGAAGGTTCGTTGAGCCGCATGTTTTCCTTGCTGCGACGAAACCGAAAGCAGCAGTGCCGCCTGGCGGTGCTTGTCTTTCATCGCGTCATTGACGGCACGCCTCTTCCCTTCGGGCCGGAGAAAACTTGCAGCCTGCCCTCCGACAACTTCGCCCGCATCCTCGAACATCTCTCGCACACCTTTCATGTCTTCAATGCAGCCGACCTGCGCAGCGCCCTGGAAGGCCACCAGCCGCGCTTTCCCGAAGGCGTCCTGCTGACGTTCGACGATGGCTTCGCCGACAACGCCGAACTGGCCGCGCCCCTCCTCATCAAGAATGGAATCGAGGCCCTTCTTTTTGCCGCCACCGGCTACATCGACGGAACAGCCGAACCGTATGAGTACGTCCTGGCCCGTCATCTGGCAACGCACGGGGACGGACCAGTTGTCGTCGACGGAATTGAATACGCGCGAGCACGAGATGCGTATGACGCCGTGCGGAGCGCGCTGAAGAAAATGCCACGTGCCGAGCGCGACGAAACCTGGAGGCGATTGCGCCAGGAGTTCCCGGCGATGGAAAGCCCGCATCTTCTGACTTGGAGCCAGCTTCGTGACTTCCAGGAAAAGGGGCCCTTTGCCGTTGAGAGCCATGGCGTCCATCACGCCGTTCTTGCCGGAGAGGAACGCGGGGAGCTGGCCGTGCAACTGCGCGATTCGCGCCAACGAATCAGCGAGCAGACAGGCAGGCTGCCCACTCTGATTTCCTACCCTTACGGAGCCGCGAACTCGTCGGTTCACCGCGCCGCGCGCCGCGCGGGCTACCGGGCAGGCTTCACCACCGAACCGGTTGTCAACAATCTGGCAACGTGCAATCCATTTGCCTTGGGGCGTTTCGCCGGCGAAAGCGAACGCTTGTTGGAAGCGCGTTCGCTCGACGACATCGCCAGCCTGCTTGCTCCATCCGCGCAGAAGGGGGTCCGCTGCCAGCCATCATGAAGACGACCTCCCTGCATCGCCTGCTTCGCCGGACGCGCGATTCCCTCGCCCTGCGGCGTTTCTACGCGGGAAAGGATCGCGCCGCGCTAAGCCGTGAAATTTCCGCGATTGTCATCACCGTGGACCCCAACCCGCTTTATGAGCGCAGCCTGGCGTCCGTGCGCGCACAGTCCATCGTTCCGCACACGATCGAAATCGTTCGCAACGAGATGCCCGCCTCCAAAGCCTCGCAGGTGGGGCTCGAACGCATCGAAACGCCCTACTACCTCAGCGTTGATGGCGACATGGTTCTCCATCCCACCTGCATCGAACGCCTGTACTTCGAGATGCAGCGCCATGAGAACTGCGCCGAGGCCTTGGCGACGTTGATTGATCCGTATCTGGGCGAGATCACCGGCGTGCGGCTGTACCGCACCGAGCCTGTGCGCGCGATTGGCTTTTATCCGCTCAGAAGTGAGAAGGGGCACGATCGTTTCATGACGGCCGAACTTGCCAGGCGCGGCTACCAGGTGGTGAATTGCCGCAGCGTGCAGGGATTGCACCATCCCGTCTACACGGCCGAGGAAGCCTTCTGGAAGTTCCGCGTGATGGGCGAGAAGCTGCGCCACTATCCAAACTACCGCCCCACCTTCAAGGATACCACGAGGCGTCTGATGCGGGCATGGACGGAGGAGAAAGACGACGTGGCGCTCGTGGCGCTGGCGGGGCTCTTCGAGGGACTTGAGTCCGAAGACACGGGCGCCGAACTGACCTACGAAGGCCGCGCCGGACACGAAGGGCTTCGCCGATTGACGGAGTATCTCGACGCGCTCCGATCCCGGCCGGCAGGAGAATGACGTGGCGCACGAGCCGCGCGCGCAACACATCGCCGTCATCTCGCATCATCGCTCGGGGGGCGGCACGCCACTCGACTCGCTGTGGTATTCCCGCGAGGCGCTGCGCGAACACGGGTTGGAGCTTTCGTTTCACTGGGCGCTTTCGCCGCGCTGCCTTGTGGCGGCCGCGCGCCCCGGCTACTTTCTGTTCGACGGCGTTCATGCGCTGGCCCCCGTCTGGTCGCAGCGTCTGCAGACCCTGCTCGCACTCCGCCGCGCACCGGTGGCTCTCTACTGGCACGAAACGGAGTTCCAGTTGCGCCAGGTGCGCCAGTCGCACTGGCTCCGCCGGGCACTGAGCCGCGGGAATCTGTTTCACTTTCACGTGTGCAAGTACGGCCTCGCGATGCTCGAACGCGAACTGGCTATTCCGCAAGGCCGCCTGTGCCAGCTCACCAATTGCGCGGCTGAAGTGCGTCTCCCCGCCTCCAGCGCAACTGCTCCGCCGGACGCCCCGGTTGTCGCGGGGTGCGGCACGGCGTCCGAACGCAAGGGCACCGACCTGTTCCTCCAAACCTGCGCTCTCGTCTCGCAAAGCATCCCGAAGGCAAGCTTCGTATGGATTGGCGAAACGGGCGAAGGCAACTTCGCCGCGCCCCGTCTCGCCGAGCGCGCGCGTGAGCTTGGAATCGCGGATCGGACAACGTTCACCGGCCCGCGCGAGGACGCGACGGCCCTGATCGCCCGGGCTTCGGTCTTCTTTCTTTCAAGCCGCGACGATCCCATGCCCAAGGTGCTGATGGAAAGCCTCGCACTCGGGAAAGACATTGCCGCGTTTGGCGTCGGAGGCGTTCCCGAGCTTCTCGGCAAACATGGTACGATTGTGCCGCCGCAGGATTGCACCGCAGCCGCCCGCGCCATCGTCGAAATGCTGCGTGCACCCGCCAGCGACGCCGAACGCGCCGCCATGCGGGCCACGTATCGCGAGCAGTACACAACGGCCGCGTTTGCCGGGCGCTTTGCCGGGGCGTTCAACGCGTGGAAGCACGCCACCGCAAGCAGCGGGAAGTTGGATTAGCCTTCGCCGCTTTCGCTCTGTTCGAGCACGCGTTGCTTCAAGTCGTTCCAGCGTCCGGCGCTGATGGCCTCGCGCATTTCCTCGCACAGGCGCAGCAGGTAGCGCAGGTTGTGCAGCGACGCGAGCATTCCGCCCAGCATCTCGTTCTGCTTTGCAAGATGATGCAGGTACGCGCGGGAGAAGCCGCCCTTGCACGCCGGGCAGTCGCAGTCCTCCTGGATGGGGCGCGGGTTTTCGGCGTGCGCGGCGTTGCGCAGATTCAAGTCGCCGCCGGGATGAAAGACGCGTCCGTTGCGCGCATTGCGCGTCGGCAGAACGCAGTCGAACAGGTCGATGCCGCGATCCACCGCCTCGACGAGATCGCGCGGCGTGCCGAGTCCCATGAAGTAGCGCGGGCGGTCGGCCGGCAATTCGGCGAGCGAAACGTCGAGCATCCGGTAAGTGAGTTCGCGCGATTCGCCAACGGAAAGCCCGCCGACGGCAAAGCCCTTCGCATCGCCCGCCACCGCCAGCGTGCGCCGTGCGGACTCGGTGCGCAGCGCGGCGTCCATGCCCCCCTGCACGATGGGGAAGAGCGCCTGATGTGGCTTGAGACCGACGGACAGACAGCGCTCCAGCCAGCGCAACGTGCGCTCCATCGATTCGCGCAGCCGCTCGCCGTCCATGTCCGCACTCGGGCATTCGTCGAAGGCCATCACGATGTCGGGGCCGAGCGCGCGCTGAATGGAGATGGACTTCTCGGGGGTGAGATCGACGAGCGATCCATCGACGGGCGAGCGAAACTTCACGCCGTGCTCGTCGATCTTGCGGAGCTCGGCGAGGCTGAAAACCTGGAAGCCGCCGGAGTCCGTCAGGATCGGGCCGTCGTAGCGCATGTACTCGTGCAGACCGCCGAGCCGCTCGATCGACTCCTCGCCTGGACGCAGATGCAGGTGGAATGTGTTGGCGAGAATGATCTGCGAACCGATCGCGCGCAGGTCGCGCGGAAAGACGCCCTTCACCGTGGCGCGGGTGCCGACGGGCATGAAGCACGGCGTTTCGACAATGCCATGTGCCGTGACGAAACGCGTGCGGCGCGCGGCGCCGTCGGTGGCAAGCACCGTCGTTTGGAAAAGATCGGGGGGGAGTTCGGTCACGGGGAGTCTCTCCGGGTGGGTGGGCAGGGGCGCGCCAACGCACGGGCGCCGCGTGCGGGGAATCCCCTCGCACCTGCTCCCTCCCGGAGCAAGCGCTGAGGCGCGCTCACTCCTTCGCGGTGGCCGGCGCGTCCTCCTGGTGCTGAAGAACCTCGATGTCCCAGTCCCATTGGTCGAAGTACAGGTTGCCGCCCGCCCATTCGACTTCGCCGCGCTGGAAGTCCACCGTCTCCGAGCGGAAATGCTTCTTGGGCGGAACGAACTCGGTTCCATACGCGTCGTTCACGACGAGGCGGTAGGGGTCCATGTTGCCGAAGTTGAACCAGCGCACGAGCTCGTCGTCCGACGGCCGGCACCCGCGCGACGGATCGGCGGGAAGCCATCCGTAGGGCTCGACGTAGAACTCGGTCCAATCGTGCATCGTCGTGCGTTCGGGGAGCAGCGACCAGCCCGACTGCCACTTCGCCGGCACGCCACTGATGCGGCACAACGCGATGAAAAGCAGCCCCTGGATGCCGCAATCGCCACGTCCGTTTTCCGCGCAGTACTCGCTGATGTTGGGAATCGTGGAGTATTCAAGGGCGGACGTGTAGCGGATGTTGCCGTCGATGTAACCGTAGATACGCCTGGCTTTGAGGTAAGGATTCGTTTCGTCGCCCACGATCTCGCGGGCAAGGGCGCGGAGACGCGGCGTGAATTCGAGATGCGGTGGCTCCTCGGCCGTGTAGGTGCGATAGAGCTCGCTCGCCGTGTCATAAGGCTGCACGATGGCTGGATCGACGATCTCGACACGCGCGCGCGTCGTCAGCGTGAAGGCGATCTCAAAGCGCGTGGGCTGGCCCGCGACAGCCGTGCGCTCCAGATAGGCGGAACGCTGCAATGCGTCGTTCGGTGCGATGAACGCACCCGCGGGATCGGAACTGACGAGGGCAATGTCCTGCTGGCTCGGTACTTCCCGCGGAAACGGCAGCCAGCAACGCACCGTCTCTCCGGCGGGAACGGCATCGGCATCGACGGTGAGCGCGTAGTTGATCAGAAAGCGGCGCGGCGCAACGTGCACCGAGTCAGCCGTGCGGCGCTCGGCGAGGTATGTGGCCATGCGCTCCTCCATGCTGACCTCGCGGTCGCCCGACGGCTTCGCCCCGGGAGTGGGCTCGGCCTGCGGAAGACGGCGCGCCCGGGCCTCGGCCGAGAGGCGGAAAAGATTGCGCACCGTGTTCTTGAAGTAGCGGCGCCGTCCATCGACCATGCGCCCTTCGAGCCAACCCGCCTCGCGCCACACGCGAATCTCTTCGGGGGCAAGATCGGGAATCTGCTCGCGAATCTGCGCATAGAGTTCGGGCTCGGTGATCGTGAAGTCCTTGCGAATGCGGTCGAGCCGCTCGGCCTCGTAGAGCAGGCCGCGCGCATCGGCTTCGGCGACTCCGGGCGCGGTGGCCGCCGCGCGCAGTTGCTCCTGCGCCTTGTCGAACTCCCCGGCCTCAATCAACGGCTGGATGTGTGGCGGCACGGCAGCCACGGCGTGGGAAGAAATCATCATCGCCAATCCTGCGAGCAAAAATCGGGTTCGGGCCTTCATGTCATTTCTCCGGTGCGGGTGCTCCGTCCCCAAGAGTCGATAAATCCAGTCCAGCGGCGCGTTGCGCCTGGAGACACTTCTCGCTGCCGTGCGAGCAATACACGCAGCAATCCCCCTCCTCTGGCTCGACAAGCGCCCCACAACCGGGACACCGCCAGTGCAGCACGATGATGCCTTCGTCCAGGTACTCGCTCTGAAAGTACCCACAGTGCGGGCATTTGACAACAGAGTTGTGCGACATCAGCGGCGCCTCCCGGCGCCCTCGCATCGGACGCGGGGAGACAGTGTTACGGCAAGGGGAAAGGGGCGGATGAGTGTATCGGAGACGTCTTCAGTTCTCAGCCTTCAGTCTTCAGTTCTGCCATCTCAATGCATCGCACTCCTGATTGCCGTTTTCTCCCCCCCTGCAGCCTCACATCCCGCAGGAATGGCGGGTACAGCGCAAAAGAAACTCGCGCCCCGCATGGGACGCCACCACCATCCATTATGAGACAAATCTGTATACCATGTCTTGATCACAGCGTACCACGCGAAAACTGAAAACCGACAACCGGGAACTGACAACCTCCCCAACCCTATGTCCTCCAGAACACCTTCATCCGCGTGAAGAGAGCGACGACGCAGGCCAGCGCCCCCGTCTTGATCGCGGCCCACGCCGCGCGCGGCCACGCCGTCCGGAAGACGTGCTCCACCGCCCAACCTTCGATCCCCGTCAGCGCCATCACTGGCGCCAGCAGGTTGCGGATTCCTGCGTAGGCGATCATCGGGTTCTGGCCGTTCGCCACCAGCATCCCAAACGTGCGACGGAAACCGAACAGGTCGATCCACACCGTGAAACACAGCAGCAGAAACGCCGACAACGCGCTCGACACGAAGTAGTAGCTCATGTTCGACGGGTCCTTCTTGATGCCCCCCTCGGTGGGCTCGAACAGCAGGCCGACGACCAGCCAGAACGTGCCCCAGCCAAGCAATTGCCGGAGGAAGCGCTCGGTCGGCGTCGAGGCCCCGCGCGTTATTGCCAGCAGCACGCCGCACGCGCCAAGCGACACCACCGGCGTCAGCACGTTCCAGCGCGCCTGCAAGCCGATGTGCAGAAAGACGACGACGCCGAACAGCACGGCGGACAGGAACCACAGCCGCGCGCGCGACCACGAGAGCGCGGACTTGCCGTCCGTCTCGCCCCTGCGCGCCTGCATCCACGCGAGCAACTGATCGCCCGCGATGCTGCCCGGCACGACGATGAAGAGGTACTTGAGCCACGCGAAGTTGTACAGCCAGCCGAACTCGACACGCCAGCCGCCCAGGCGGATGTGCGGCGCCAGCCAGACGTTCACCCACGAACCGGAAACCTTGTTGGCCTCCAGCGCGGCGTAGACAATTCCCAGGCCCGCCACGCGGGAAAGCAGACTGCCGCGCGTCACCAGCCAGTACAGCGCCCCGAACACGGCCATGTTCGCCAGCACCATGATGATGATGTCGAAACGCTGCACCGTCCACCCGCCGCCTCTTGCGAACACGATGGAATCCATCAGCACGAAGGCGAGAAGGACGCCGACCAGCCGGATGCTCCATTGCACGTCACGCGGCCACGAATCGGGAAAGCGCGTGTAGACCGGGAAGAGCAGTGCGAAGCCCAGCATTGCCGTGATCCACGTCATCGTGTCTGGCGAGGAGTTCATGTGGTAGGGCGTGAGGTTCTGGATATAGATGGCAAAGGCGGCCAGCGCGATGCCCCGGCCGAAAATGCCGGTGACGATCTTCCACATCGGAACGCCACGCTTCAGGCGGCTGGCCAGCGCCAGCGGAAACGCCGCTCCCATGGCGAAAAGAAACGCGGGAAAAACGAGATCGACCCACGTGTAGCCCGCGAGCGTCGGAAGAAAGGCGTGGGACGGCGGCGGCTTCTGGGCGTGGTACATCCACGCGGGGAGCGTGTGATGGTGGAAGGGCACAATGCCCGACAAACACATGGCAAGAATCGCAATACCCCGTAACGCATCAAGCGCGAGCGCACGGGGTTTCGCGGGTTTCGCGGTTGCTTCCTCCATCGCCGCCCCTCGTCTCAGCTTCCCTCTGAGCTGACCTGCTTTGGGACGACCATATAGATGTCGCCCGAGCTGATCGTTCCGTTCGTCGGATTGTATTCCAGAAGCTGGAGTGTCTCGCTTGTTGTGGAGGCGAAATCGATGGAAGCGAAGTCGCTCTTCTTGTCCGGCCCGACGCCGGAGAGAACCCACCCCAGATTGGAGTCATGGAGCTGGAGCTTGCCGCCGTCCTTCAGGAAGGGGTCGGCAAGCATCGACGGCGTTTTCCCCTCCTCGACTTGCGCCAACAAGGTGCGGAGATTGGCCTTAACCATGGAGACTTTGCTGCGAGTCTGCGCTTCAAGAAAGCCCGGGATGTGGACAATAAGGTCAAACAGGAACATCCCCAAGGCAACAATCACTATTACAGGCCACGAGATTCCCAAGATTCCGTTTGGCTTCTTCTGCTCCGCCATCGTTTGCAGCGCTTTCCCCCCGGGTACTCGGAGCCTTGCCGCCAAGGCGTGTGGGCGTTGCATGGCCGGGGCGTCCGTCATCCCCGATTCTCCCACTCCAATCTCCCGCGTTGTGGTCAGAACACCTCGTTCAATTGCAGGTGAGAGACGTGGAAGATGTGATGCAGCACGGTGGCACAGGCGCCGAGTGCGCCGGCGTTCTCGCCGAGTTCGGAGATCACGATCGCCGGAGGATTCAGGAACGCGGGCAGCGTGTGGCGCTCGACGTATCCCTTCACGGCGTCGAGGAACAGGTCGGCCGTGTCGCACACGGGACCGGAGAGAATAATGGCCTGTGGGCTGAGCAGATTCGAGATGGATGCGATGCCGCGGCCAAGCGCCTGGGCAAATTGGTCGAAGATCGCGAGAGCAGTCTGGTCGCCCCCGCGGGCCAACTCGGCCAGCTCGCGGACGCTGGAAACGGCAAGCCCTTCTTTCTTTGCCATGCGCAGCAGGCCGGAGCCCGAGGCGATGTTCTCCAGGCACCCCTCTGCCCCGCAATAGCAGCGCACGCCCTTCTCGCCCAAAGGCAGATGCCCGATCTCGCCCGCCGTGCGGAAAGCCCCATGGCAGATGCGCCCCTCCAGCACGATGCCGCTGCCGATGCCGTAGGTCACGTTGAGCGCAACATACGTGGAGTAGCGCCGTCCCGCGCCAAACCACAACGCCCCGAGCGCCATCATGCGCGCATCGTTGTCCACGAGCACGGGCACGGCAAAGGCCTCGTGGATGGCATCGCGAATCGGGTCCGCGACGGAGCGATGATCGTAATCGACCTCCTCGCGCGTGTTCACCAGCCCCGGAATGGCTACGGCGATCCCGGCGAGCGGAAGGATGTCGGATTCGGCATGGGACAGAAATTTCCCGACAAATTCCACCGCCCACTGCACCCGCGCATCAAAGCAGTCAAACACCGGCGTGGGCATCTCGAAACGGCTGACGATTTTGCCCCGCAGGTTCACCAGCAGACCCACCGTCACCGTGACGCCCAGATCGATCCCCATGATCATGGCGGCGTCTTCGACGAGCGAAATCGGCACAGGCCGCCGCCCGCGCGGGGTTTCCTTGGCGGCCGACTCGCGGACAAGACCCTCACGGACCAACTCCTCCACAATGCTCGAAATATTGGGGAGATTGTAGTTCGTCAGGCGGGAGAGCTGCGCGCGCGACGTCTGGTCGTTCTCGCGGATCAGGTTCAGCACGCGGTGCTTGCGGATACGACGCAACTCGACGACGCGATCCTCCGACCCATGGTTCTTGGGAAGGACGACGAGTTCCGTGTGGGTCCGGATGGTAGGCGGCATGGCGGAGAATTCCTGGATTCCTGGTCGGAATCTTTGGTCAAAGCGATTTACTAACAATCTTTATTAGTTATGCCCGGGCCGGGCTCAATCGAAAAGGTGGGGCCAGGCGGGGTGATCTGGTGCCCGCTCCCCCGCCGGGGGAGTCTGGGGCACTCGGCTGAAATGACGTCGGTTTTCAGGGCTCGGTTCCCAGTTTTGATTCTGAAGTTGCTACTTCACACGGATTCGCCCGAAAGCCTCAAGCCACTTTCTTTGATTGGAGAGAGAAAAATGAGAACGAAAAACAATTCTCGAACTTCTCCTTTCGCAGGATAATGCCGTTGCGCTGAGCAGCGGCGCAGCTTTGCCTAGAGACCGACTCGCTTTTCCCGCTCTGGCGGGCCGGCGGGAGCCCAACACCCATGGATTGCAAAGATGAGACGACACCTTCTCCCGGCGCTTCTCCTCGCCGCCCTGACAACGACTTTGCTGCTCGCGACGGGGTGCGCCGACGAGCGCACCGCCGAGCAGCGCTCCGGCAAGCTGGTCTACGGATTCGACGAAAACATGAAAACGTTCGATCCCGCACATCAGGTCTATGCACAGGAGAGCACAATTATTCATCTGGTGCTCGAAACGCTTGTGCGCTGGAGCGACGACCTCGTGCTGGAGCCGTGGCTCGCCGAGTCCTGGGAGGTGAACGAGGATTGCAGCAAGTGGACCTTCCACCTGCGCCCGGACGTGCGTTTCCACGATGGGACGCCGCTGACGAGCGCGGCCTTCAAGTCGCAGTTCGAGCGCCTGATGGACCCCGAGACGGCCGCCACGCGGGCCAATCGCCTCGTTGACATCGGCTCGATCGAGGCGCCCGACGACCTCACGCTGGTCTTCAACCTCGCCAATCCCAACTGCGTGTTCGCCGAATTGCTGGCAAGCACGTGGGCGGCCGTCTACAGCCCCGCCGCCTTCGAAAAGTACGGCGCCGACATCGCCCGCAACCCCGTCGGAACGGGGCCGTTCACGTTTGTCTCCTGGGACCAGACGAAGATGGAAATCGCGCTGGAGAAGAACCCGGACTACTGGCGCGGCGACGTGATCGCCATCGAACGCCTGGATCTGGTGCAGGTGAAGGAGAACACAACGCGCCTGACGTTGCTGGAGCAGGGAATGATCGACGTGGGCAAGGTTTCCGCCGAGCACGTTCCCGTCGCCCGCGGCAACCCCGACGTCCAGCTCATGTCCGCGCCCTACCTCGCCATCGTCTACATCGGCTTCAACTGCCAGCGCCCCCCCTTCGACGACGTGCGCGTCCGCCAGGCGTGCAACTATGCCGTGAACAAGCAGGACATGATCGAGTTCGTCTTCTTTGGCGTCGGCGAGCCCGCCAAGGGCCCCTTCCCCACGGTGCTCCCCGCTTTCAACGATGAAATCGAATACTATGACTACAACCCCGAGAAGGCCCGCGCGCTGCTGAAGGAAGCGGGCTACGAGAACGGCGTCGATGTCGTGATGTGGACGCAGGAGACGGGCTCGTACCGCAAAATCTCGGAGGCCACCGTCGGCTACCTGAAGGAAGTCGGCGTCAACGTCGAGATGGTCGTCTACGACAACGGCGTCTATTGGGACAAGTTCGACGAATACATGCCGATCACGGGCGAGCGCTATCCGCTCAAGGACGGGTGCTATGACATGTACGTCGGCGGCTGGGCCGGGGGCGAGGCGCCCCAGTATTTCCTCGAACCGCTGTTCATGGGCGGATCGTACAGCAATGCGTCCTTCTATGACGTCCCCGAGGTGAACCGCCTGCTGATGGAGGTGAAGAATTATCCCGATCCGGCGGACCGCGACGCGGCGTTCAAGCGCCTGCAGGAAATCATCGTGGGCGATGCACCGTGGATTTTCGGCTACTACAGCCAACAGAATGTCGGCGTGCGCAATCGCGTGAAGGGCTTCAAGGTGAACACGTCAGGATGGCTGCGCCTTGAGGGGGTGACACTGGAGGACGAGTAGTAGACCGGGTGCCCCAATGCTCCCGCTTTCCCTGCGCGAATCGTTTGACGGCGAGAATCCCTGGGTGCGCCGTCTCGTGGGCTGGCCGCCCTGGCGCGCGTCGTGGAGGACGCGGCTGGCTTATGGTGCCATGGGCGCGGGGCTTGCCGCCTTCGCCACGGGGGGCGCCGCCGCGTTCCTCTCGCGCGATGCCGGATGGACGACGGCGATGGGATCGTTGTCGTACGCGCTGTTGATCGCGTGGGCGTTCATCGCGCCGTCACTCGGCGCGCAGGCGCGGCGCAAACTCGACTACGATGTCTGTCTGCCCGAGAGTCTCGCCACTCCACTCCCCGCGCGCGCCTATCTTGCGCCCGTGCATGGCCGCATCGTCGTGCAGACGCTTTTCGGCGGCGTGCTCCACGCCGTGGCCGCGTCGTTCATCCTTCTGTTGCTGGTGTTTCCGGACGCACGCATGGGCAACGCCATCGCCGTGGAATCATTGATGCGCATGGTGCTGCGCATGATGTCGTTCGGGCGGATCGAATCGACGGCATCGCCGCTGGACCTGTGGCTGTGCGGGGGCGTGGCGTTGCTTGCCACGGCCAACTACATGGCGGGGATCTACCTGCACGGTTCGATGCTGGCGCGCATCTGCCAGCGCTCGCCGCTTGCCAACGTCCAGGGCGGGCTCCTGACGGCCGCGCAGATCGTGCTGATGATGCTGTTGCTCGGCACGCGGTTCATAACGGCGCGTTACTTTCTTCAGGGCCTCTTCCAGTGGCCGCAAACGACGACGGAGCTCCTCGTCTACTTCCTCACCGTGGAGGCCCTGTTTGCCGGCGTGCGGTTCGCATGGGCGCGTTGGACGTGGCAGCGGATTCTCGAGCAAGCTCTCGACGAGACCTCCGCAGCCGTCGTCGGAAAGTAGAACAGTTGGCGAGAAAACCGATCAGGAATCACCACGGAGTCACGGAGGAAGAGTGGGTGAATCGTGCGGGGGTTTCGCCAAACAGTTCACTGGAGGGGCCATGAATCGAAGCTCTGTTTCTCCAGCTGCATGGAACCGTCGTCACCCTTGAAGATGTTGATCCATGCCCGCCAGTTCTCCTCGTCGAGGTCGGGGTAGTCCAAACGGTAGTGGCTGCACCGGCTCTCGGTACGCATCAGCGAAGCGCGCAGCTTCATTTCGGCGCTCAAGATCATGTTGCGGGTCTCAAAAACGAGGCGAAGCTCGTGCATGTTGGCCGCGCGGAGCATTGGTGCATGATGGTCGCGCAGTTCCTCGACGAACGCGAGGGCTGCTTTCAGCATGGCGGCTCGCTTGATGTAGAGCACGAAGTTGGGAATCATGATGCCCTGGAGTGTTTGGGTGACCCAGGCAGGACCATAGCCTTCTTCGCGCCTGAGAGGGGCGAGGATGTCGTTGATAATTTCCTTCAGCCGCGTGTCCGGGATCGCGGGGACCTTGCTTTGCGCCGCGTACTCTGCTGCTGCTTCACCGGCGATCGCTCCCTGTACAGCGGATCCGGCCAGTGAGGAGCCGATCTGTGTGTAGATGCCGCCTGACATGTAGCTGCCGAGGGCGTCACCGGCGGCATAGAGACCGGGGATATTTGATGCGCAGCGGTCGTCAACCGGAACGAGACCCTCGGCCTTGTGGATCGCCATCCCGGCTGAGGCTCCCCCCATGGTCGAGCCTGCCATGCCTCCTCCTGGCGGACCGCCAGGCGCTCCGCCTTCACCCGGAGGAGGCCCGCCGCCCCTGTCTGGCCTTCCGCCGGGAGCATCGCCTTCGCCAGGAGGGCCTCCGGAAGGTGGGCCGAAGTCTCGCTGGAATTCTTCGGGCACGAACGGACCACCCGCAACTTCTTCGGTGACGGGTCCTCCACCCGGTCCACCAGAGACCGGATTGCCAGTCACATAGGCGCGGTAGTTCAGGTCGACGCCAAGGTCGTGATGCACTTCCACGCCGTTGGTTGAGGGGATTCGGTTGAACATATCCCCCCAGTTATCGTAGCAGGCGGCAGGATTGACGGACCGTGTGGTGTGGCCGTCGTTCCATTCCTTGCCGGTTACTTTTGCGCCGATCTGATATGCCATCACGGTGCCGTCGTGGGTGAGATCGCAGACCGGGAAGCCATTGGGTTTGAAAGCGCCTGCGCCGGTGCACAGAATGATCGTCTTCGCCACGATGGTTATCGTCTCTTCAGCATCCAGGCGGAAACCTGCAGCTCCGGCGATTTTGCCATTTTCCTTGATCAAGTGAGTAATCACGACGCGCTCGATCAGAGGAATGCCGCGTTCTTGGATTGGTACCATGAATGGGCGATTTGCCAGGGTCTGGTCGAAGAACCCCCATTCCCGCAGTTCTTTTGCCCGAGCAAGCGAGTGTTCGGCGAGTTGCCGTGTGTAGACGGGGTTGTTGGTGCCGAGCGCTGAACGCGAGATGGCATTGGTGAACTCATCTATCGACATGGATTCAACTGCCGGATCGTATGTGAAGAATCCCTTGGCGAAGGGCGTGAGCCCGGACGATCCCAGCCGCCCCTTGGACACGATCAGTGTGCTGGCCCCCGCGTCGTGGGCTTTCACCGCGGCAAAGAGCCCTGCCATCCCGCCGCCGACCACCAGCACATCGGTGACATAGTCGGTGTTTGTGACGCTATCGGGGTCGAGTTCCAACTTGTTCTGAGCCCAACCGGACATGCCGAAGGCGGCTAGCTCACCTGTAGCGACTGCGGTCAGGGCAATAAACTCGCGACGATTCATGGTGCTCTTTTCAGCCGAAGCAGTCATGACTTGGCTCCTTGGATGGCGGGTGCTTTAGCGGTCTTATGCGGAATCGTTCGCCAGTAGTATCTACCCAGCAGAGCGACTCCGATTACGGGCAGAGTAATGAAGTACACAGACATGGCGGTATCAGTGTGGCGGCCGAGTTCAATCGCGTGCCAAACGGCCAGGATGACGAAGACGACAGCGAGACCTCCATGAAAGTAGCGCCAGACAGGATACTTGACTTGGAGACGCTTGATCAGACCGATGCGGAAGATGGCGGTTATCGTCATCAGCAGCAACAAGACCCATGCTCCAATGCCCAGGAGAATCCCAAGGCTATCGAATGTGGTGATCATGGTGACAAAAGCGTCCAGGGGCTTCACCCCGCCCTCGAAATACCGGGGGAGAACGATGAAGAACGGGTGCAGCAAGATGAACCCGACGGCGGTGTAGGAGATCACCTTGTGAACGTTCTGAATCTGCTTCGGCTTGAAGAGCTTCAGAAGCGGCTCGTTGCTGCGGGCCATGAAGAACTGCGCCAGCATCAGGGAGAAGAACAAGAGGGTCAGGATTGAAATCGTCTCCTTCAACACAGACCGGCGCGGAAAATCTCCCAGTGCGTAGATCAGAAGAGGCAGTCCAATGAAGACGGCCAATGCCGCAATAATCGTACAGCTCTTTGCATTGAGTTTCATGATTACCCCCACGAGGTGATGACGGGTATCGACTTCTCGGGTGACATTTCGATGGCATCGACTGGGCAATACATCCGGCACAGGTGGCAAATCTGGCAATCAGCAGGAAAGGCGATCACCGCCTTCTTGCTGTCCGGATCCATGCGAATCACGTCACAAGGGCATGACTTGACGCATTCCTCGCAGCCGATACAGCCATTGATGCTCTTGATAGTCATGGTTCCCACTCCGTTTCTGCTCTGCGATTGGCGTGCAAAGGGAACAGTGCCCGACGCCGCATCGCGGTGACGCCACTCACCTGCTACCCTCTCGACAAAAACTTGTGACGGAGAAGAGTGCCGTCCAGGAAACGACGTGAGGCGACACCTCTGCTGAAACTTGATGGAAGAAATCAGTGTTCCATTTTCCCGATTGGCCGCAAATTCCAGAAGCCCGAGGAGCACCCACCTCACCCCTCTTCGCACAAATGGCTGATATCGCATGGGTTACAGAAGGGATCGAGCGTGGCTATTGTCCAAACGACAGACCGCCCCTGAACGGCGCTCCTGTTTCCCGCCCATTCTTGGGCGTTCACCCCGGAACGATTGGGACAGTTCCGAGTACCAAATGGAACGATGAAAGCCAGGGCGTTCAGCCAGAGTGGAGAATCATCCCCCTCGGCTCCGAGCCGCTTCTTGCAGGAGATTCCTGTAATCCCTGCAGATTTCTGAGAAATGCAGAAGTTCAGTTGCCTGTATGATTTCGGGGTTCAGACCAGAAGCCGTTTCAACCCCTCGTCTCAAGGTCGTTCGGCCTGCTGTTCTGTTGACCCCGGCAGGAGGACTCCTGCCATGCCTCGTGGAATGCTGCTGCTGACAGACCCGTCTGGGAGAAGAACGCCCCTGCCTCCGAAGGCGCTCGAACATTGCGCGGCACAGGGGGAAAGAACGGTCTGCTGATCGCGAACCGGGCTTACGGCAGCGAGGCCCTGCGCGATGTCATGGCGGGCAGGGGGAATCGACCTCACCTGCCCGCACCGTTGGAACCGCAAGCGCCCTGCGCGCCAGAGGGGACGTCCCGCGCTCCGATGCCGAAAACGCTGGAAGCGTCGCACGCCTGCTCGCCTGGCTGCATCATGCTACTGGCAAAGAGGTGGGGAAACGACTTCCAGCGTTCGGTTACATTGCGGGAACGTTCCTGCTCTCGTTTTCTCGACTTCCGCGGTTCCTTGTCTTTTCTTTCTCCGTGTCTCCGTGGTGCATTCCTTTGTAGGCTTTGCCCCACGTTATGGCATTTCGTCGAGTCCGTATCGCAGGAAGCCGAGGAACTCGTCCTTCTCGCGAATCAGGCCACCGAACGTCGCCAGCGTCTGGCCGTCCGGCGTGACCAGGGCGTAGAACGGCAGCGCCGACGTGCCAAAGTGCTCCAACTGGTAGGCGGCGTACTTTTCGCCGTGCTCCTTGTCGTCCGTGTACAACGCAACGAGCACATACTCGTCGAACAGTTCCTGCACCGCCGGATCGGGGAAGACGCGCAGCTCGTTCAGGCGGCAATTCGTGCACGTCCAGCCGGTGAAATCGATGAACAGCGGCTTGTTCAGTTCGCGCGCCTTTGCCTGCGCGCCCTCCAGATCGTTGAGAAGGAACTCCGCCTCGTGTGCCGAATTCGCCCCGGCCGAGGAGGCCGAGACCGCGCTCGTTCCCGCGTGGCGCGGCGGCACGTAGGATTCGAAGTTCGGGTTCAGGCGGCCGCCGAACAAGCCGTAGGCCAGATACAACGCGAGCGTCCCGAACAGCAGCGCGAAGCCCAGCCGGATCGGCCCGATGCGCCCGTCGCCCTCTTCCTTCACGAGACGAATCTGGCCCAGCAGGTAGAGCGTCGTGACAGCAGAGACCGCTGACCACGCGGCGAGCAGCACCTCGCGGCTGATCAGGTTCCACTGCCACACGAGATCGGCGTTCGAGAGAAACTTCAGCGCCGCCGCAATTTCCACGAGTCCCATCGTCACCTTCGTCGCATGCAGCCAGTCGCCCGAACGCGGCAGCGCCTGCAAGGCCGACGGAATCAGCCCGAGAACGAAGAACGGCAGTGCAAAGCCAACCGCATACGCCGTCAGTCCGATGAACGGCTTGAGCCAGAATCCCTGGAACGTCAGCACGATCAGCGGCCCCACGATGGGCGCGGTGCAAGTGAACGACACGATGACGAAGATCAACGCCATGAAGACCGCGCCCAACGCATCCGAGCGGCGCCCCTTCTTCTGCTCCAGCTTGTTTGCCCACGAGGAAGGCAACCCAATTTCGAACAGCCCAAGAAGGCTGAGTCCGAAGATCACGAACACGCCGGCGAGCCCGATGTTCAGCCAGGGATTCGTCGCCAGGCTGTTGATGGAGCCAGCGCGTTCAACGCCGAATCCGAAAATCTTCATCACCAACGCCAAACCAAATCCCAGGATGGCGAAGCCAAGAACGATTGAACCCGAATACACCGAGCACAACCCGATGCGCTGCGCCGTGGTCTTTGACGCGCGCTTCGTGAAAAAGGAAATCGTGATCGGAATCATGGGGAAGACACACGGCGTCAGCAGCGACAGCAGGCCGAGCAGGAAGGCCTTCCACATCAGGCCCGTCAGACTGTCGGCGGCGACCTGCTCGGATTCGCTGGCCCACCGGCCAACTTCCTGTGTTCCGGCCGTGGGCAGCACGCTGGGCGCCACGCCACTCTCCGTCTCCGACGCATTCGCCGTGGCTTCAACGACGGGTTCGGGGTCGGCGGGGGGCTCGGGCGTGGCGGTGGGCTCAACGGCCGCGGGTTCCTCAGCGGCAACCGGCGCGGCGTCTTCCTTCACGCGCACCAGCAACGAGGCGGTGAACGGATTGCGGCGCGGCGGCAGGCACACCTCGTCGTTACACACCTGCATGCGGATCGTGCCCGCGATGGTGGCCTCGCCCGCCGGGGCGTTCTCCGGAACGAGGAACTCGCGCGTGAAAACCGACTTGCCCGCGTGGTACTGCACGCGTGCCTGGAAGCCCTCGTCGAACTTCTCTTTCGGCTTCGGCTCGACCCACTCTTTCCCGTCGATCGGGGCGAGCACTTCGTTGTCCTTCACGTCCAGGCTGGTCTTGATGGGTCCCTTCGCCAGCGGATCGAAAGCGTAGGTGTACCACCCCTCATCGATCTCTGCCGTGACTTCCAGACGCACCGTCTCGCCCGGAAAAGCGACGTTCGGATAGACCTGTGCGGTGACTTTGTACGGGATCCCCACGTCGCCCGTGGCGCCGAATTGCATCTGTGCAGGCAGTGTGCGCGGCATCGCGGCAAGCAGTAGAACGGCCAGAACGGCCCGGGCGGCAAGTGCCGCAAATCGTGTCTTCATTCGCTTCAAGGCACTCCTTCTCAGTTCTTCTCCCATCCCCCTTGGGCAAAAGACGGGCCGAAAATTCGGAGGTCGGGCGTGGTTTGTGAATGCCAAACATTCTCACATCGGAATGCTTTCGGCATCCATTGTTCAATCGCCCCCCCGGGACTCCATTCCCAAGCTGGCAACGCCAGCCGTCCCCGGTCGGCGCTCTTCCTTTTCCGTGTCGGTTCGGGGATTTTTCTTCTCTCTAAACTCCCGTGGTGAACGACTCGGGGAAAACAAACAGCAGCACTTGCAGTACGACGCTCGTCAGGTTCAGCCCCATGTGTCCGGCCACGCAGGCACGGAATCCGTGCCGCCACTTCAGCCAGCCCAATATCAGACCCACCCCGAAGATTTGCAGTTCCTTCGCCCCGTCCGGCGTCACCATCCCCGCGTGCCCGAATGCAAACAGGAGGCTCGTCACTATGATCGCCGCCATCGGCGAAATCCCCACGCGCCGGCACCCTTCCTCCAGAACGCCCTGAACCCCGAGGCGGAACAGGATTTCCTCCACGAACGGTGCCAGCAACGCGATGGGGAGAAACGCCAGCAGGGCCACCGGCGACATGAGCAGCTCCGAGAGGTTCGCCGCCTCCTTCACCTCCACGAAGGCGTTGATCGTCAGCATCGACCCGAACGACCAAACCAGGATGAGCACCGTCCATCCGAGGATGGCGGCCAGCTCCCCCGGCTTGCGCTCCTCGTTCGCGCGGTGCCGATCCTCCAGCCACACGCCGAGCGGATACGCCGCCAGCGCCATCAGCACCACCAGCCAGTTCGAGAAGACGAGAACCGCCGTGGCCGGCTTGATCGCTTCCGCCACGAGCAGCACCACCGCTGCGGCCGACACCAGAAACTGAACGGCGAGCGTTCCCCCGGCAACGATCCAGTGCCCCCACGTGAACGTCCGGCGCACCTCGCCGAAGTGCGAGGCGGCAAACATCACCCCCGCCAGCGCAACGGCCGCCGCGACTCCCAGATACAGCAGCCCGGCGCCAGCGCGGTAGAACGTCAGCAGAATGTCGAAAGTCATGCGGGTGCGCTCCGTGGCGGGGCCATCGAACGGTCATCCACCCCGCCCGGGCGCCACGGCGTCAAGCCAGCCTGTGGCGGCGGCGGCGCCAATCATCTTCTCAACTGCGATTCCCGGGTCCAGTCGAGTTGCTCCGTCACCGCGTCGAGCTTCTCCACGGCCTTCTGGAGTTCGCGGCGCTCGGGCGAGAAGTCGCGCGCGTTCTCCGGTGAAATCATCGCGGCAACGGACTTCAACGAGGGGTAGAAAGCACCCGGATTGCGGACAACAAGATCGCGAAGAAACTCCTGCATCCAGGGGCGGTCGCGCAAGTACCACATCGTTTCGAGGGCGTTGCCTACTTCAAGAGTCTGCCCACTTTCCACTGGCTTGTCCCGCAGGCGCATCAGGTAATTCAGGACAAGCGCATTCACTTCTTCGCATTCAGATCGTGTTTTCCGAATGGTCGCCAACACCAGCAGGCGGGGAGTGGAACCGCACTGGGAGTCCGAAGCAAGCACCTCTCCGAGAATCTCTGTCCACTCCCCTTGCTGCATCAGCACTTCGCTGAGGAATCGGATATTCGCAAAATGAAGCTCCTCGTCCTTGTCCCCTGGCTGTTCGCACCAAAGCAACTCCTTCTCCAGAAGCGAAACGATTTCGGGCGTAAACTCGGGATGCTCTTCAAGCAGTCCAATCCCGTAACGGTCCACCAACCCGCGATCCGTCTTCATCACGGGAGCACCCTGTCTCAGCAGGATGTCAAGATTGCTGGCAAAGTTTACTTCAAAGAATCCGGCTTCCGGGCAGGAAACAATAAAATGGCCAACAGGCATCTCCCCCTGCCTTAATCATGTCCACAAGGTCTTCCGGCGTGGTGGGACAGGAGTATTCGTCCACCCCATCGCTCTGCTCGGCTGCATCGCCTTCCTTGCCTGTCTTCCCGAAATTCTCCATCGCGATGAGCAGCCTGCCGGCGGCCAGTTCGCGCTGTTCCAGCTTCTCCATTACCAGAATCTCGAGCATCCCCATAATGAGTGCCTTCGGTTCTGTTTCCGTGTGAATCAGATACGACCACTCGGCGTGTTTCTGGTCCAGACACATGGCTTCCGCATTAAGGAGGCCACAAAGAGTGGAAAGCAGAAAGGCCGATAGAAGTACGAAACCGTGTTTTCTCGTGTCGCACCCCCCTCATTAATTAAACTCGTTTGTCTCTTTGTAGCAACAAATCTCCATTGAGTTTACCATCCAAATGGAGACATCAAATCCCTCGTAGTGCCTTACCGGTTCAACTTGTCCGGCGATCCTGGTCCATATCGAACTTCCGTCCACAACACCTTCGAAACATTCCTTCCATACTTCCAGCTTCGGATAGTTGCATTCTCTCTGAAGACCACAGTTGTAATAGACCGTTTTGCCTGGCCCGCTGTTGACCTTCAAATTGAGGGCATTGGCAATCAGGTGAGAAACTCTTGATCGTGTGTCTTCTTCGGCAAGCAGCGTGATATGCTGAGGCATTATGCCGGTCAACGGAGTGGCGCAGGCTCCGGTTTTTTTCAAAGATCCGTTTCCATCCAATGCGCCCGTGAACGTTTCTTGCCGCAGGCTCTGGGCTTGCGATCATGATTTCAACGCTTGGCTGCCCCTTCATCGGTGCAAATCCGTGGCGTATATTGAGAGCAACCTCTTCCCCCGCCGGGTTCCAATCCTGAGGCTCGTAACATTCCAGTGTCGCTTCTTTCACCGTAATCGGCATTTCCAGAGAGAGCGATTCCGTGACCGTGTCGTATCCTTCCCATTCCCAGCATTTCTCTTCGCAGGGTGTTTGCCCATCATCGCACGGATACGTCCTGGTATCACTGATCTTTCTCATTGAGCCGGTGTTGGGCGGATTATAGGCGCGACCCCTGACATAGTAATCGGTCCCCGGAGTCGTAATGTCGAAATTCGTATCGGTCCATTCCCAGACAACCGTGTCACTGGGATACTCCAGATGCGAAGTGGGAACACTTGCGCACGGATTTCCTTCCACTTCTTTCGTCTCAATGGAACTCGACTCGATGCGATCCCTGTCTCACGGTTCTCCCCCGATCCCCATGAGCGCCCCCTTCTCGTTATACTGCACGCCAACTATTTCGAGCCGAAGAAAGAGGGCCACATCCAGGGATGTCGATCATATCGTCCCCATTCAAATCTCCATGTCTGTCCTGACAACACGGCTCAACTTGCATAAGACTCAGAAGATCACTCTCGTTTTGCTGCGGCGACCTGATGACGGCGCTTATTGCTTCTCCCTCACTGACGGCCACATCGCCTTCTTCCGTGCACTTCTGCTCAGGACAGGGGGAGTCGGCAGCGAGCACAAACGGTATCAATCCAACGCAGACGCACAATCCGATCTTCGCAAGTGCGTTCATCGCCTCTTCTCCTCGCTTCTGTTGTTCTCTCTTGCCACGGCCGCTTTCCAACTTTGCACGCTCCACGCCTTGCTCCCCGCGCCCCCTACGGCGCGGGCGGGACGGCGGCGCTCTTCTGCTCGATTCCCTTGGCCGTGCGCACGCCATAGGTGATCGTCTTTGCGGCCGCATCGTATCCCAGCGTCGCGGGGATTTCGTTCGGCACAACGAGAACGGGGTTCGCCGGGTCGGCCGGATTGGTGACGAAAATCCCCCGCTCGATCTTGCCGTTCCGCATGATCCCCGGCCCGACGAACGCCATGCGGCCGCCGGGCAACGCAACCGTCTCGAAAACCTGCGAGGGCACGAGGACCTGTGTCCGCCCCGAGACGATGTCGAGCTGCGTCAGGGAGACGTTGTCTTTGAGCAAGGCCGTCTGCCCGTCCTTCGACCACTCGACTTTCGGAGGCTCGTAATTGCGAAACCGCATGACCTCCGTGGGCGTGGTCTCGCCCCGGCGAAAGAACAGCAGTTGGCGGCCGGGCGAATCCTCGCCGGTGATCGGGAGCGCGGAGACGAGCACGTCGCCCGCGGGCGAAACGCCTGCGAGGGCGATCTCGCGTTTGTTTTCCAGCAGGATCGTTTCCGCTTTGCCCGCCTCGACGGCGACGAGTTGTTCGACTCCCTGCGCGTTGCCTCTTCGCAGCAGTGCGCGCTCTCCGGCCTTGCCCAGCTCCGTCGACATAGGTGCGGCGCTGGCAACCACGGGGAGCTTGCGCGCAAGATTCGCCTCGATCTCCGCCAGGGTCAGCGTGCGCTTCTCCGACGGGGAATGCCTCCCCAAGTTCACATTGTAGGCGAGCGTGCCGGTGGCCGGGTCGAAGGCGATGTCGTAGCCACCTGTGCCATCGGGATCAAGGCGTTGGATCGGCGAGTCCGGCCGTGGCCCGGCAACGAAGAGTCCCCAGATGAGCGCGCCGTTCTCGCGCCATGCCAGAGTGGCGGCCACCCGGCCGCCAGGCAACACATCGAAATCCGAAACAGTGTGGCCGTCCGGCACCAAGCTCTCGAACTTGCCGCTCCCGGGCGTCCAGCGAAGGAGGGGCGACTTGGGCATCGCCGCGAAACGATCGCCAGAGAGAAGGACCGACTCGCCGTCCAGTTCCCACCGGGCGTTCAGGGAACTGAACCCGGCAACGCGGGTCGTCGCCACGATGCTGCCATCCACGGCGGAGAGCACGAGAACCTCGCGGATCAGCTTGTCGGGCGCGGTGTCGTTCTTGATCCGCTCCCACTCTTCCGGCCGGCTCTCCACCAGGATCAACGACCTGGCCGCATTCGCATCGTGGAAAAAGCAATATCCCCGGTCCGCCAGCAGTTCCGTCACCATGCCGTTTTCGTACTTCAGGATGGTGCTGCGACGGGCCAGGAACCCCGTTTCGCGAGAAATGGTAAACACGATCGTTTCGCCGAAGGCCACGATGTCTCCGCGGAGATAGCCCTCGGGTGTTTCGAAAACAAGTGCCTCACCCACCCTCAGCCCCTGTTTTCCCTCCTCGGAAGGAGAGGTAAAGCGGGCAAAGCCCAGAGGTGTTTCGCATCCGCTGGCCGATTGAAAAACAATCGTCGGGCGGGCAAGGGCGGGCTGACCGACTGCGAGCAGCCCGGCCAGAAGGACAAGGGCGACCCCCAAACGGACGAGCGGCGGGCATGGGATCATTTCCCCCTCGCTTCTATCGCATTTCGCCCCGGAGAAAGACTTTCTCATTACACTATCGTTTCTTCCGCGAATATGGGGGAGGGCACAAGGTGATTCTGGTTTTCGTGCCTTGCCGCCCGGAACGTTCCGCCGCGCGGCGGTAGTGCCGACGTCTCTTCGGGACGCGATGGCGGCAGGAAACCCAGGGGAGAAACAGGAAAGTGATGCGTTGGAGATGCCAGGACTGAGAACGAAAAACCGGGAACCGAAGACTTCTCCCGGGGCCATCTTTCGGTTCCGGGAGATGCACCCGGCGTCTCCCGCACTGCCACTTCCCGCTGGCCCTCTGGCGCTCCGGGGCGCAGGCTGGGGCAATGAACTGACCCACTTCACCGCCGTTGCTGTCCGTTGGCCGATTCCGCTGCTTCCATCGTCCCGCAGGCCGCCGAGGGATACCAGCCCGAGCGCGAGTTTCCGCGCCCGAGCCTCGTGGCCGTGCTCGCTCTGATGGGCGGACTGGTGGCCGGACGGGAACTGGGGATGGACCGTTTGGCTCCGGGCGCCGCGCTCGTCGTTGCCGCCTTCGTGCTGGGCGGGTGGATGCGGCATCGGCCGCGCGGACGCGCGGCGGCCCTGGCGCTGGCGTTCGGCGGGTTCGGGCTGCTGCTGATTGCCCCGCACGTTGCGGCCCGGGAGCAGGCCGGCCGGCTGCTTGGCGTTCTCGACGCCGCACCGTCCGGTCCCGTGGTGCTGGCCGGGCGGGTCGCTTCGGATCCCCGCCCCACGGGATCGGGCCGCCTGCGCGTGCAGATTGCCCCGGGCGCCGTCCTCCAACGCGGCGGGGCCGCCATCGTCTTCCCCCTGAGCGTCATGGCCTGGCTCCCCGAGCACACGCCGATGCCCGCGCTCGCCGTCGGCGACGTGGTGGAGGCGACGGGAGCGATGGACCCCTTGTCGCCCAATCCGCTGCCGGGCGAGCCCGACAGCCTGGCCGTCCAGCGCGGTGCCGGGGCCACGTTTCGCGCCCGAGCCTGGAGCGCCGCGCCCCCCGTGCGGGGCCGCAGCCCGATGGCGCGCGTGCGGCTTTCGCTGCGCCAGATGGGCGATGCCATTCAAGCCATCATACTTGACAATCTTGGCGCCCGGACGGGGCCGCTGCTGGTCGCCGGAACGCTGGGGCGGACGCATCTGCTGCTCCCGGGGCAGCGCACAGCCTTTCAGCGCGCCGGGCTGGCGCACATCTTTGCCGTTTCGGGACTTCACGCCGGGCTGGTGGGGATTCTGCTGGCCTTGGCGGCGTCGGCTCTGGGGCTTGGAGCGCGGTGGCGGGCGGTCCTGGTGCTGGCGGGAGTGCTGTCGTTTTGCGGGATCACGGGGCTGCGGATCAGCGCCCTGCGCGCCGCCTGTATCGTCGCGGTCTTTCTGGCCCAACCGTTCTCGCGGCGCGAGATCGACCCGTTGGGCGGGCTGGCCTCGGTGGCCCTGGTGTTCCTGCTGCTTCGGCCGTTGTCGCTGTGGCAGGTGGACTTCCAGCTTTCGTTCCTTGCGGCCACGACGATGGTGTTCGCGCTGCCGGGGGCCGTGGCCATCGAGGAGAATCTGGGCCGGACGATGAAGGGGAGCTGGGGGTTCGGCTGGCTGATTCGCGGGCTCCAGGTGTTCTTCCTTTCCGCGTGCATCCAGGTGGCGCTGGCGCCGGTGCTTTCGGCGCATTTGCGATCGGTGTCGCTGGCGGCGCCGCTGGCGAACACACTGGTTCTGCCGCTTCTGCCGCTGCTGATGGGGGCGGCGTTTGCGGCCACGGCGTTGGCGTGGCTGGTGCCGTGGCTGGGCGAGTTGGCGTTCGGAATTCTGGACCCCGCGCTGGGGGTGGTCGATGCTGCGGCCCGCCTGCTGGGCGGGTGGGAGTGGTCGGCGGCCTCTGTGGGAGGGGCGTGGCCCGGCTGGATCACGGGGGCGTGGTACGCCCTGTTGTTGGGGGGCAGGTGGGCTCTTCTGCGCCCCCGCTTCACGCCGTTGGACGGCTGGCTCTCGGGGGCGGCAGGGGTGGGAGCGGCGGTGGCTGTCGCCCTGCTGGGGCTTTCCGTTCGCCCGCCGGACGACGTGCTGCGCGTGACGTTTTTCGACGTGGACCAGGGGGACGCCGTGCTGATCGAGGCGCGCGGGGGCGCCCGGGTGCTCGTCGATGCCGGACCGGAGCGCGGCCAGGCGCTGGTGCGCGACTTGGCGCTTCGCGGCATCGACCGGCTCGACGCGCTGGTGCTGACCCATGCGGATGCGGACCACATCGGCGGGGCGCCGGCGGTGATCGAGGCGCTGCGCCCCGGCAGGGTGATCGTCGGCGGCAGCCTGGCCAACACGGAAGCGTGGGTGGAACTCGCCGAGGCCGTTGCGTGGCGCGACCTGCGAGTCGCCACGGTGCGCCGGGGGGCGCGCCTTGCCCTCGCGCCCGGCGTGCGCGCCGACGTGCTCCACCCCACCGACGAATCGCTGGCCGGTGGCACCGAGCGCAACGATGCCTCGGTGGTGCTGCGCGTCGTGGCGGGGGAAGTGGCGTTTCTGCTGACCGGGGACGCGGCGGAGGGGTCAGAGAGCGACATGGTGCGCGCATTCGGCTCCGAGGGTCTGGCGTGCAGTGTCCTGAAGGCCGGGCACCACGGCTCGAACTCGTCGAGCAGCGGCGTGTTCCTGGACGCTGCGGCACCCCGGATCGCCGTCATCAGTTGCGGACGGGAGAATCGCTACGGGCACCCGTCACCGGCGGTCCTGCAGCGGCTCGCCGCGCGCGGCATCGACGTCGCCCGCACCGACCGCGAAGGCACCATCGCCTTCGAGACCGACGGCGTGGAGCTGCGCATCACCCGCGAACGCCCGGCGTTTGCCGCGCCGTAGGGGTCACCACACAGCCCAGCCGTCCACGTGGGCCGGGGCGCTGTTGCTGCGTCCCGGCGTCGGCGTGGCCAGCGGAGCGTGCGTGCCCTCGCCGTCGGGCAGAAGTCCCTCGGAAACGTCGGCGGTTTGCGGGCCGAACGTCAGCGTGTGAATCGCCTGGTTCTGGTTCTCGTCGTTGTCGAACAGGCCAATCTCCTCGCCGCCGGAACTGAGCCCGAACGAGGTGTGCAGATGCCCCGGTGCGGTCTCTGTGACGTCGCTGTCGGCCCACAGGAGCAGGAAGCCCTTCGCCGGAATTGAGACGCCGACGGGGAACTGCCACTTCGTGGGATTGGCGAGATTGTCCGTCAGGTAGAGACCGGACAAGTCCACGTCGGTGCTCTCGTCGTTGTAGAGTTCGAGCCAGTCGGCATGTTCGCCGAGGTTGTCGACGATCGTGTTGTTGTTCACGGCCATGAACTCGTTGATGAAGAGGCGCGGCGGCGTGCGTGGCTCGCCGCCTCCGGTGGCCGGCGTGCCGTCGTTCGAGGCGCCGGGCGTGGGGTTGCGCATGATGAGAAGATTCCCGGTGCCGTCGGTGAAGCGGCCGTAGGAGCGATCCGTGGAGAGCGCGGGGAACGTCAGCGTCTCGATGAGGACCTTGCCCGAGGCGTCGTCGTTCCACAGCGTGATCGTTTCGCCCGAAACATCGAGCCGGAAGGGGGCGTGCAGCGCGCCGGGCTCCTGCTGCTCGGGCTGGCCGTCGGCCCACACGAGCAGAAAGCCACCCGCCGGAATCGTCGTCCCATCGGGGATGCGGTAGAGCGTCGGCGAGGAGGGCGCGTCGCTGAGATACCAGCCGGAGAGATCGACGTCGAAACTTTCGGCGTTGTGGAGTTCGATCCAGTCGCCGGGCTCGCCGAAGTTGTCGGTGTTTGTCGTGGCGTTCGAGGCGAGCACTTCGTTGATGCTGATCGCGGGCTGCACGGGGGTGGTCGAGAACGCGTCGATTTGCTCGTTCAATGTTGCCGCGCGCTGCGTGATGAACGGCACGATGCCGTGGGAGTGCGCATCGAGCTGGGAACGGTAGTTCGGCGGCGCGTTGTAGTCGTTGAAGTATGGATCGTGCTGATTGGCGCTGGTCAGTGTGCCGCGCGTGCCGCCGCTCTCGATGGTCCCGTCGAAGTACGGCGCGATCAGCGCGTGCCATTCGGCGGCCAGGCCCTGGAACTCCGGGTCGGCGAGAATCGCGGCGGCTTCACGCAGGTAGCGGCGGTACTGGCGGCGCCACTCGCTGTGTTGAAAGATGCGCTCGACGAGTGGCGCGGGCGTGGAGCCGTACCCACCATCGCCCCATCCGTCGAAGTGCCGCGTGGCCCAGTTCTCGTTGAAGTAGTCGATGCCGAACGTGTTGTCGTAGTCGTAGGGAATCAGTTCGAAGAGCGCGTGGTCCTCGTTCCAATAGAGGTAGTAGTTGTTGCTGCCGTACCAATAGTCGTCCCACGAGCCCGTGGCGACGTTTGCAGCGAGGTAGCGCAGCACGCCGTCGATGTTGATGTGCGCGTGCAGGTTGTTATAGATTTCGGAATTGTCCGAGAAGTTCAGGTACGCGATGAACTCGCGCAGGTCGGTGTAGTCGGAGTCCGGATCGTTGTTCGTTTCGCGGTAGGTTTCTCCGTCGCCGTAAGTGTCGTAGTCCTCCTGCGAGCGGTAATTCAGGTCGGCGCGCTCGCCCTTGTAGAGGCATTTGTAGAGGTTGCCGTCCTTGTTGCCGAACCACGAGTCGGCAAACTCCTCGTCGACGGGTTCGACATGGATGTTCAGGCTCGTGAACTCTCCGTTGAAGTAGAGGGCAACGTAGTGCGTGCGCGATGCGGGGAGCCCCATGCGGCGCAGGAACTCGTGGGCAAGCATTCGGCGCAACAGCGTGGGATCATTGTAGTCGCCGTTGATGTCCATCTCTTCGAGCGACTGGAAATCGCGGCCGGGAACGAATTCGTTGAAGTCGAGCTTCCACGAGCGGCGGGGCGCGCCGCGCGACAGGTTGCCCCGCGAACGAATGCCGACGTCGGGCACCGTTTCGTCGATCACCGAGTTGCGCCACCGGATCGTGCAGCGCTTCTTCTCGTCGGTATCGGGGTTGTCGATCAGGAACTGAAAGTCGGCGGGGTCGATGGTGATGTCGCAGCGCGTGACTTCGTCACGGCGGAAGATGTTCTCGTCGGCGAGCGCATAGTCACCATCCGTGGGACGGGGTGCGAACGCCACGGCTGGCAGCGCACAATAAGTGCCCGCAAACACGGCAGCGATAAAGAGGATGGTACGAAAAACGGACATGGCCCCTCCCGGGCAGAAAACGTGACAATCCGATGAACGCGCCCGCGTCCCGCCGCGTCAACGCGGTTCGGGAATGTGATAAAGGAGGGGTGGTAAAACCCGTCCCGGTTTTATCGCGGTGGCACTTGACGAAGCACGCGGCGATCCTGCACCTGAACCGAGGAGACTTTGCCCCATGGCGTACTTCGATCATGCCGCCACCACCCCACTGGACCCGCGCGTCCGCGACGTCATGCTCGAACACGCGGGCGAGCCGCTCAACCCGTCGAGCATCCACCAGCCGGGCCAGCGTGCACGCCGCCTGCTCGATCAGGCGCGCGGACAACTCGCCGCCGCCGTCGGGCTCGGCGATGCCGGGCAGGTGTGCTTTACGTCGGGCGCAACGGAGGCCGCCAACCTGGCGCTGCGCGGTCTGGCAACAGGCAACACGGGCGGCCCGCTGCACGTCGTGACGAGCGCACTGGAGCACTCGTGCGTCCGCGAAACACTGGAGCACCTGGCGGAAACCGGGCGCGTGGTGCTGCACCTGCTCCCCGTTGGCGGCGACGGGCGGGCGGTGCTCGACGACGACGCCATCCCCATGCAAGCCGGCCTGCTCTGCCTGATGCACGCGAACAACGAAACCGGCGTCGTGCAGGACGTGGCCGCCGCGCGTGCGCTCGCCCGGCGGCGCGGCATTCCGTGGCTGTGCGACGCCTGCCAGACGCTCGGCAAGGAGCCGCTGGTGCTCGACGACCTCGGTGCCGATCTCGTCATCCTCTCCGCCCACAAGGCCTACGGCCCCGTTGGCATCGGGTGCCTGGCGGGGCCGGGGCTCGGGCGCCTCGTCCCCCAGATCACCGGCGGCGCCCAGGAGGAGGAGCGCCGCGCCGGAACGCCGTCCGTGCCGCTGGCCCGCGCGTTCGCCGCCGCCGCCGAGCTCGCCGTGGCGGAACTCGGGCAACGGCGCGAGCATCTGGCCGCGCTGGAAGAGGAGTTCCTCGCCTGCCTCGCCCGTGCAGGAGCACCCCACCGCCTGAACGGCACCGCCCCGCGTCTTCCCGGATTCCTGAACCTCTCGTTCCCGGGGCGCGATGCGGTTGACATGGTTATCGCGCTGGACCAACATGGCGAGAGTGCGTCACCCGGGTCGGCGTGCTCCACCGGAGTGGTGGCCGCCTCGCCTGTTCTCGCGGCCATGTACCCGGACGACGCGGAACGCGCCGCGGGAGGCGTGCGTTTCACGTTTGGCCGGCAAACGACCCGGCAGGAAGTGGCCACACTGGCCGAAACAATTGTATCCATTCTCTAACATCCGTCCGACAACACATCTGGAGTCTTTCCAAAATGTTCAGACTAATGGGTTCTCCGGTTTACCTGGGGGCAGCGTGGGGAATGTGCGTGGTAATGCTCGTGCTGGGGGCGCTGATTTTGCGCAAGGACGTGCGGATCAAGGGGCCGTTGTCGTGGTTCCTGTACCTGGTATTCGGGCCGATCGGTGGCTTTTTCGCCATGCCGATCATCAACCTCTCAGGCGTGGGCGGCTACATCCTCCCCCTCGCAGCCGTGGCGATGGTGCTCTCGTCCCTGTTCATCCGGTTCATCATGCCCGCAATTGCGTATGACTTCCAGACCGAGAGCTTCTCGGCCGCGATGATGCTGGCGTTCCTGATTGCCATTTCCGTCAGCACGGCGGGCTACCTGACCCACGAAACCCCGCGCATCATCCCACAGGACGCCTTCGAAACCGTTGAAGATTTCCCGGAAGATGCGCCGCTGAAGAATACGGAGGACGATTGAGCGGAACTTGAGAATCGGATGAAGGGATAAGGTTTCTTAGAGACCATCCGGAAAGTTCTTGCCGTTGTTCTCGGGGGGCGGCGAGGGGTCAAGGCCATGATGCCCAACCGACCCAGCTATCCAAGCGACATGAC
>JASGMJ010000033.1 GCA_030156535.1 Candidatus Sumerlaeota bacterium | reverse complement strand
GGCAATACCCAAGGCACCAAGCGCCGCCGCAAGCGCCGCGGCACGGGTGGCGGTTCCGGCGGTTCGACGCCGCGCCAGCCCCTGCCCCTCGATGCCGAAGGCAACCCCTACGATCCCGACACGCTGTCGGCCGATCTGTTCGACGATGAGGAGGAAGAGGAGCAGCAAGCCGCTCCCACGCGTACGCGCCGTCCGCGCCGCGCTGCGGCCGCGGCCGCTGCCCCCGCCACCGAGGAAGAAGCAGCCGGAAACAGCGGGGACACCGCGGAGCAGGCGCCCGCTGAAGTCGACAACTCGGCTTTCCCCGAGGTGCTCGACCTTGCCGACCTCAAGCGCATGACGGCCGCCGAGCTCTCGAAGATGGCCCAGGCCATGAACGTCGAGAACGCCGCCGGGATGCGCAAACAGGACCTCATCTTCCAGATTCTGCGCGCCACGTCCTCGCGCAACGGGCAGATGATTGCCCACGGCGTGCTCGAAATTCTCTCCGACGGCTTCGGCTTTCTGCGCTCGGCCAGCTACAACTACGTGTGGTCGCCGGACGACATCTACGTTTCGCCCTCTCAGATTCGCCGCTTCGGCCTGCGCAAGGGCGACACGATCATCGGTGCCGTCCGCCCGCCCAAGCCGGGCGAGCGCTACTTCGCGCTGCTCAAGGTCGAGACGATCAACGGCGAGGACCCGCGCGCCGCGCGCGAGAAGATTCTCTTCGACAACCTGACGCCGCTGTACCCCGACGAACGGCTCAAGCTCGAAACCGTGAAGACGAAGATGACGACGCGCTTCATGGACCTGCTGACGCCGGTCGGCAAGGGCCAGCGCGCGCTCGTCGTCGCCCAGCCCCGCACGGGCAAGACGGTGCTGCTGCAGGACATCGCCAACGCCATCACGACGAACCACCCGGAGGTCTTCCTCATCGTGCTGCTCATCGACGAGCGCCCCGAGGAAGTCACCGACATGGAACGCACCGTGAAGGGCGAGGTGATCAGCTCGACGTTCGACGAACCCGCCGAGCGCCACGTTCAGATCGCCGAAATGGTGATCGAGAAGGCCAAGCGCCTCGTCGAACACGGCCGCGACGTCGTGATCCTGCTCGACTCGATCACGCGTCTGGCGCGCGCGTACAACACGGTGACGCCCGCCTCGGGCAAGGTGCTTTCCGGCGGCATCGACGCCAACGCGCTGCACAAGCCCAAGCGTTTCTTCGGCGCCGCGCGCAACGTCGAGGAAGGCGGCTCGCTGACGATCATGGCGACGGCGCTGATCGAGACGGGCTCGCGCATGGACGACATCATCTTCGAGGAGTTCAAGGGCACCGGCAACATGGAGGTGCACCTGTCGCGCCAGCTCTCGGACCGCCGCATCTACCCCTCGATCGAGATCATGCGTTCGGGCACGCGCAAGGAGGAGCTGCTGATTCCCGAGCGCGACCGCTGCTGCGCAAGATCCTGAACGAACTGAACACCGTGGAAGCCGTCGAGTTCCTGCTGTCGAAGATGCGCAAGACCGAGAACAACGCCGACTTCCTGGATTCGATGAATCACTGAGACAACGTTGTTCGTTGCTCCTTGTTCGAAGTTCACACATCAACGCCCCGCCCTCCAGAAAGAGGGCGGGGCGCTTTGCGAGCATCCTGCCCCCTTGACGCCACGGCGGGCGGACGCCTAGCCAAGTCTTCGCTCCCGGAGCCGCTGCCGGGCAGCCACCCTCCCTGCGAAAGCCTCTCCCATGGCCATCCACCCGAGTGCCGTCATCGACCCCACGGCCCAAATTGCCGACGATGTCGAAATTGGCCCAAATGTGGTCGTCGGACCAAATGTAAAGATTGGCTCCCAGTGCGTTCTGATGGCGGGGGCGGTGGTTTGTGCCAACACCACAATGGGAGCAGGCAACCGGGTGCATTTCAACGCCGTGCTCGGCGGCGATCCCCAGTATCTGGGTTTCGACCCCAAAACGGCCAGCGGCCTGGTAATCGGCGACAACAACGAGTTTCGCGAGCTTTGCACCGTGCATCGTGGCCTGAAGGACGGCACGAACACGGTGATCGGAAACAACTGCTTTCTGATGGCGACGGCGCACGTGGCGCATGACTGCACGCTGGGCAACAACATCGTGCTGGCGAACGGCTCGATGCTGGCGGGGCACGTTTCGGTGGGCGACCGCGCGTTCGTCTCGGGCCTGTGCGCCGTGCACCAGTTCTGCCGGATCGGCCGTCTGGCCATGGTGGGCGGAATGTCGGGCGTGTCGAAGGACGTGCCGCCATTCCTGACGACGCGCGGCGATTTCGCCTTCCTGGTCGGAGTCAACGTCGTGGGGCTGCGCCGGGCCGGGGTTGGCCCCGAGTCGCGCATGGCCATCAAGAACGCTTTCAAGAATCTGTTCCGCTCGGGGCATCCGCTGAACCGCGCCATCACCGATCTGCGCGAAGCCTGGCAGGAGTCGCAATCGCCCATCCCGGGTGAGTTGAGCGAGTTGCTGGACTTCTGCGCGACCCCGTCGAAGCGCGGCATCCTGGCGGCCCGCAGTCTGTCGAGCGGCGATCATCAGGCCACCGAAGATATCGACGTCGAATGAGTGCACGCCCCCTGCTCACAGTCGTGACCGTTTTCTGGAACGGAGCGGAGGACGCCGTGCGTTTCTTCACGGCTCTCCACGAGGCCGCGGAGCGCCTTCCGTTCCGCGTCGAAACGATTGCCGTGGACAATGCGTCGTCGGACGGCACGGCCGATCTGATCGCGCAGCGGTTTCCGTGGGTGCGTCTGATACGCAATACGGAAAACGTGGGATTCGCACCCGCATGCAATCAGGGGCTTGAGGTGGCACGCGGCCATTTGCTGCTGCTGCTGAATCCGGACTGCGAAGCCGATGCCGAGGCGCTGGCGGGCATGTGCCGTTATCTGATGTCGCACCCCAGGGCGGGCGCCGCCGGATGCGCGCTGCTGCACGGCGACGGACTCCCGCAGAATAGCTGGCACGATGAACCGTCGTGGTGTGCGTACTGGGCGGGGCATTCGCTCGCGAGTCCGCTGCTGCTGACAATAACCAAGCGCCTGCACTGCCTCCGAGGCCGGGATTGCCGGGCGCGGCGCGTGGACTGGTTGATGGGAGCGTGCCTGATGGTGCCGCGCACCGTGTGGGAGAAGGTGGGCGGCCTGGACCCAACGTACTTCATGTACAGCGAGGACGCGGACTGGTGCCGGCGCATTCGCGATGCAGGCTACACCGTGGTGCATCTGCCGCGCTGGAGCATCGTCCACCATCATGGCACGACGGCGAGACGGCGGCCCGAGTTCACGTTCCGGCGGCTCTACCGCAGCCTGCTGATGTACGGGCGCAAGCACCATGGCCCCGTGGCGCTGCTGGCGCTGCGCGCCGCCGTCGTCACCGACATGCTGCTGCGCTGGCCGATCTACGCGGTGCAAAACGATGGCCCGCGGCTGGACTCGGTGCGGCGCGTCCTTGCGATGTACGTACACAACGATCCATCGCTCGGCAACGACGCGCCCGACTGAGGCGAGGCTCCTACGACCCCTCGCCCGGCAGGAAAGGCGCCGCGAGTTCCAACGCCTTTTCCAGCACGCGATCGCTCGTGCTGAAGTCTCCGTCCACGCGCACATCCGGCGGAATGCCAATGCCTTCGATGGGTGTGCCGTCGGGGAGCAGCGACTGCCAGCTTGGCAACACAATCGAGAGGCCGTTCGCCAGAGGAAACCGCTTGGGGTTACCGGAACTGCCGCCACTGTTCTCACCAACCGAGACGGCCTTCGACGCCTGACGCATCATCAGGAGGAAAGCCTCGTTGCTGCTGAGGCAAACGGGGCCCTGGAGAACGAACACGCGTCCTTCGTAGCGTTTCTCCGGCGCATTGGCCTGCACCCATCGCGTGTGCACCGCACTCCATCCATCATCAGCTTCGGGATCGCGCGACCGATTGCGCCCGTAGAGGCGGGCCGCGTCGAGAAACCAGCCCGCCACGCGGCGTGCCTGGAGTTCGTTGCCGCCGCCGTTGCCCCGCACATCGAGAATCAACACGTTCGTTGCCGTACGAAAGTCCGCGAGGATTTCGTCGATCGCGGCGAGTTCCTCGTCGCTCAGGCTCCACGAGTGAATCGCCAGGTAGCCTATGCGCCCGCTGCGCCCTGACTCCACGGCACGCGAATGCCGGTTCCAATGCGGGAACGCGGCCCGGATGGATTGCTTGTTCGCGTTATAGCGGGCCGAACGGCGATAAAAAGAGACCTTCGAGTCGTCGGGGAGGCGAACGGAGAGGTGCACGTCTTCGGCCGGCTGGAGCAGCAGGGCGAGACGCACGGCGAATTCGTCGGCATCGGGCGCCATCAGCATCCACGATTTGGCCTCGTCAAAGACGGCCTCCCAGTCCGTGCCGGTACGCTCGTAGTGGGAATAGCGTTCGCGGAAGAGTTGGCGAAACTCGTTCCACGAAGCCAGGTTGCGGGCATCACTGACGACGGGGTGATCGAGCGACCAGCCCGTCGTGAAATGCAGCGGGTAGGGCTCGGCGGAGACGCCGTCTTCGGAAACGAAGTTGCGCGCCGATGGACAGTTGATGCTGAGGAAGTAGGTTCTCTCCGGTTCGAGAACGACGGGGAGCTCGACGGTGAAAGGATCAAGAAAGCGGGGAGTGCCGAGCACCTCGGGATAGCGTGGCCCGCCTCCGCACCACGACCACGAGGTTTGATTCATCGGGCGGTCGAAGCGCACCTGAATGACTGTCTCGCCGGGCGGAACGCGGCGTTGTTCCATTGTGGGCGTGGTGGCGATCACGCGGGGAGAGAGCTGCGGGAGGGCGGGCGATTCGGCCCGCGCGGCGCCTGTCAAAAGAAGGACGCCCGCAAGCGCGAAGAACAGCATCCAACCCTTCATCGCAACCTTGCTCCTCTTACACTGCAAGTGTTTTGCGCCTCATGGAGAGCACCTTTTTTCAATGCCGCCACCGGGTCATCAAAAAAAGAGAGGGGCATTCTGTTTTGTGCTTGCTTTCCGTATGTCGCTGTTTTTAGCGGTCGCTCGCCGAACAAAAGCGGCCGGCGAAAAAGTTCGCATTTTGATCGAGGAGAGCCGTGCGTATGACGCCCTCCGGCTGGGAAGAAGAAGTCGAAGACGAGTCGCCCTGGATGGAAGAAGTGGAAGACGAATTCGAGGACGAAGAAGAGTTCCAGGACGAGTCCGAAGAGTTTCTCGCCGAAGACGACGAGTTCGCCGACGACGAGGACACCGAGGACGAGGACGAGGACGAACTCGAACCCTTGATCGACGAGGCGGAAGCCCTGATCGAGGAAGGCGAGTACGAACAGGCTCTCGACCTGTTCCGCGAGGCAGCCGAGCGCTTTCCCGAAAGCGCCGAGGCCGCCTACAAGCTGGGCGACACCGCTCTCATGATCTTCGCCAATGGCGCGGAGATTTCCGTGAGCTGGGAGGATGACGACGACCTGGCTGCGGTCTACGAGGAAGCCATCAATGGCTTCGAGATGGCGTTGTCCATCGACGACACGGACTACCAGGCCTACAATGGACTGGGCACCCTGTACATGGTGGCCGGCAATCCAGAGGCCGCCGTCGAGAACTGGGAGAAGTCGCTCGACATCAATGCCGACCAGGAAGAAATCGCCGCCGCGCTGGAAGAAGCCCGCGGGCTCCTCTGACAGCACGGAATCTCCGGACACCCAAACACCGCATGAGTGATCCAAACCAACTCCTCCACGTCCACGACGAGGAGGAGTTGTGCGTTTGCTTCCATGTGAAGCGGCGCCAGATTGCCAAGTTCCTCCGCCTCGAAAACCCGCGTCATGCCTCGCAGTGCAGCGAATGCTATGGGGCGGGCACGGGATGCGGCTGGTGCATCCCCTTCATCGAAAAGATGTTCGAGCAACATCAGGCGGGAGTCGAGCATCCGGACATCGAACTGGATCCCCAGGAGTACCGCGCCCGCCGAAAAGATTACCTGCGGCGCACTCCGGGAGCCAAGCCGCCACCGGGCTCGGGGGACGCCGACCCACCCCCGCCCGTGCCCGGCGAGGACGACGGCCCCCTGATCGACGAGATCCTCCCCGAGTGAGCAGAGCCCACTGGGCAGACAAATCCATTCGCGATTCCGATTGCGGGACCTGCCCCCCTCTTCCACCCTAGCCTTCGCTGGGGAAAACTGTTGCCGCATTTCCTTCGTCGAAGCAGGCACCGCCTGCGCCGCACCGGAAAACGCGGAACCCAGCCGGGGAAGCCCCCCGCCAACACTACCAGAGGACTCACCCGGTGAAGAAGAACATTCTCTGGACGATCCTGCTCTTCAATCTGCTCGCGGCCGGCGCGTTTCTCGCCTACGTGGGCATGAATCCCGTGGAATTTCGGGCTATCGCGCCGCGCATGGGCGAGGTGATCGCCTTCGGCACGGCCGACGCTGCGAGCAAGATCAACGTTCCCGCAGCCATGAAGTCAGGCGCGGGAACATCGCAGAAGAAGGACGCCGAAGGGAACAAGCCCCCCGCCAAGCGCCCGCCACGCAAGGGCGAGGAGGGCGGCTTCCCCGAAAGCGACCTCCCCGTGGCGGAAGCCCGTTTCGCCGGCCCGCTGAGCTTCCCCCTGAGCGAACAGCCGCCCCCCCTGGCCCTCTACCCCTTCGGCGTCGAGAAGCGCACGTACCCCTCCGCCGACGAGATGGAAGTCACCATCCTCATGCGCAACTTCTCCGGCTACTACTGGGAGAAGGCCAACGTCGTCTTCAAGAGCGCGGATCCTTCCGTCGTCGCCCAGGTCTTTGAAGTGGAGGACTGGACAATCGACGGCTATGCACGCTTCAAGTACCGTTTCCCCAAGGCCGAGCTGAAGCCGAGAATGAACAAGCTGCGCGTGCGCGCCATCTACGGCGAGCGCTCGGAGACGATGCAGTCCAAGATGCTCAACGAGGAGCGCATGGCACTGCTGGGCAATCTGAGCGACAACCCGGGGGCGTTCTACGAGGCCATCGGCGTGGCTGACGGCAAGGGCGGGGTTCTCGGCGTCTGGGCCAAGGCCACGTCCGTGCTCCAGGGCGACGGCAGCGCCCCCAGCGGCCCTGCGGAATTCGCCATCGCCATTCCGGACACCCACACGCGCATCGCCTCCATCCCGGCTCCCGAACTGGAGGCCTCGACTGAGGAACGCCAGCAGGTGCTGGACCGCTACAATCAGTTCGTGGCCAAGGCCTCGGATCTCGAAAGCCAGGTCTACGACCTGCTGGAAGCAGTGAACAAGGAAGGCAAGGACGCCCTGGCATCCGAAGATGGGCAGGAACGAATTGCCGCGATCATTGACTCGAAAGAAGCGCTCGACGAAATCGGGCTGGACCTGTCGCTCCTGATCGGACGCAGCAGCGACAGCGGCCTGAAAGTCCTGAGCCCGGGCATAGGTGCGGTCTCCGAATCGATCCTCGAATTGATTGAAACGGCGACGGCCCAACTCCGCTACCTCGACCCGGCCTTCTCGCTGGATTCCGGGAGCCCGCAGTAGCATGGCCATCAGCCCGAAAGCGGTTGACAAGCATCGTCCCCCCAGACTTGCATCCACCCAATGGAAGCAGGCGTTCCCTCTGGATCCGCCTGGAAGGAGTTTCCTGCATGAAGACTTTTGATCTCCTTAGCCTTACCCGCAACACTCTCGGCCTTGCATCGTTGGCAGCCGTCGCTCTGTTGCCGGCTCTGAGCAGCGCTCAGGGAGGGTTTGCGACGGGCTTTGCCGACTTCGAAGCGATGGACACGCTGAACTCGGGAAGCACGGGCGCGGGGGGCACAGGGCAACTGGCTCTTGATCGTGCCCGGGGCGTGGCAGGCGGCGGGTCGTCCTACGGTGCCGACCCCTTTGGAGCACCCGCCAGTGGCGGTACTACTTACGGCGCCGATCCTTTTGGAGCGCCCGCCGGAGGCGGAGCGGCCTACAGTGCCGATCCCTTCGGCGCCGCTGGTGGTGGTGGCGCGGCCTACAGTGCCGACCCCTTTGGCGGAGCCGTTCCAGGGGCGGGGACATACCAGCCACCGTCTGCCTACTCCGCCGGTGTCGTTCAGGGAATTCCGAAAGTCGTGGCCATCTACGGTGAACGCGTCATCTGCCCGGTCACCGGCAACATCATCTCCGACGCTGTCGAAGTTCCCGTCTTCCAGACCTACGTGGATCAGTACTACGACGACGGCGCCAACGGGCTGGACTACAAGGCCAACGACCAGATTTACACGAACGTCACGCTGGTGACGGACAGAATGGACCCCGAGGCGCATTTGGTGAAGACGCGCCTCATTCAGGGGCTGCGCACGCTTGAGCGCCTGGAGCCGAATGCCTTCTTCAATATCCCTGTTTCCTCGACCGATCCCCTGGCGGGCGTCCCGCAGGTCATCGATCTCGAAGAGGACCGGGACAAGAAGCTGGCCGACTGGGCCGACCGCTTCCTGAACGAATTCCGCGTCAATCCGGAAGCAGGAACGGGCGAGTGGGACTTCTTTGAGACTTACATGCCCGTCCCGCCCTATCCCCCGCTGGAACCGATCCCCGGTAATTTCTATCCGCCGTTCGACTCCAAGGAAGCCGAGGAAGCCGCAGCCAAGGCCGAGGAAGATGCCCAGGGTGGCCTTGCCGGCCGCGTGGGTACTGACGCCATCGAGCCCAATGCCGGCGCCAGCAGCGCATATTTCTAATGCCCTGGGCTCGGCACCCCGGAAATAATTCCCGCCCGCCCGGATTCCATCGAGTGACTTTCCGGGCCGGGCAGCGACTCTCACCTCATTCTGGCGGACACCGATGAAAAAGGCGGTCATCGACGAGCACCTGAGCCTCGTCCAGGGGACATTGGAGCAGTGGCTCACTTTCAAGAAATTCCTCCTTCTCGCCTTCTCCAATGAGCCGATCACCTCGGAGGCCGAGGGCAACTTTCTGGAAATCAAGTCGGCCGTGGCACGCAACATCCGCACCCTCGGCGAGCGGGTGAAGGACACTGGCGGAATCGACTACGGCGATAAAATCGTACGTGAACTTCTCAACAAGTGCGTCTCGGCGACTTCGGTGCGCTCGTTGCCCGATGCCGACAAGCGCACCTTGTACAAGCAGTGGCACACTGCGTTCGTCCGGCTCAGCCGCTCTGTGGGAGCGCTGAAGTTCATGTCGGAAGGCTATGTCCCCCAAAGCGGGGGGAAGGGAAAGAAGGGGAAGAAGTCCGGAGGTGCGAAGAGTGGCATGGGGATGACAATCACGATCATCGCCATTTTGCTGCTTCTCGGAGGGGGCGCCGTGGCTGCTCTCTTTTTCCTCGGCTTCTTGTGATCCCAGAGAGTTGATGCAAAACGACTTGCGATATATTTCGCGTCGGGCCGGTGCGGCCGGCCGCGCTTACTGCGGGGCAATTTCCTCATTGCCCCGACCCGTTGACGCCGTAAAGTGTCCCCAAGTACTGTGTAGCTCAGTCTGTCTTGTTTGAAGTGCACCCCGTCGGAGGCTATTCATGCGCCCTCACCTGACTGTTCTTCGGACCGCGTTTCTCTTGCTGGTCCTGGCCTTGGCCGTCACTGCCTGTAAGGGGCAGCGCGCCAAAGTTTCGCTTCAAAAAACGCAGGGGGTTCTCGCGGAAGTCGAGGGCCTCAACGGGGCCACCCATGCTCCCCAAGATGTCGAAGAACTGCGAAAACAAGTCGATCAGGCCAACAGTCTTCTGGCCAGCGATCCCGCCGAGGCCTTCAACATCGCCAAGGAAGCCAAGAACCGCGCCGACCTGCTGCTGCAGGAAGTCGAGGCGGCCGAGTCGCGCGCTCTGTGGAACAAGGCGGAGGAAGACATCGCCGTCGCGGAAACAAACGCGCTCAACCGGCTGGACCCCACGCGCTACTCGCGTATCGTTGAGTTGCGCACGGAAGCGACCGGCTATCGCGAGAACAACCAGTACCGCGACGTGATTGCCACCTGCCGCGAGATCAGCCAGGAAGTCGAAACGGGCATCTCGCCGCTGCGCAATGACGCCGAGAAGGAAAAGATCAGCGCGCAGGGCAAGCTGCAGGACCTCAAGTCCGTCGGCGGCAATGAATACGACCCTGAATCGGTCATCAACGTTCAGGACACGATCAACCGCGCAACGCAGAAGATGGAAGAGGACCGCGATTACGTCCTCGCGCGCACGCTGTTCAGCACCGCCGTCCGCCAGGCTGATGACGGCATCTCCAACGTGCAGCGCGCCCAGGGCGCCGAGGCCATCGACGAGATCGAGACCCTGCTCGCCGTCTCGCTCGAAGAAGGTGCCAAGGAATTCTCCCCCGACGAATACGAAACCGTCATCGGCTTGCTCGAGAAGGTCGTCGCCGGCTTTGAAGAAGAACTTTACAAGAAGACTCTCGACGCGACACGCGACCTCAAGCCCCGCGCCGAGGCCCTGAAGATCAACACGAAGCGCAAGGCCTCTGACGCGCGCATCCATGAAATGAAGACGGACATCGACCAGCTCGTCGACGGCGGCGCCCGCGAATACCTGCCCGGCCGCGTGGAAGTCCTCGACCAGAAGCTCGCCGAAGCACGTACGGTGCGCGAGGAAAACACCGAACCCGCCTTTGACCGCGTGAAGGAAATCTTCCAGGAGCACAAGGATGAGGTCTCCCTGATCGACCGTCAGTTCGGCACGCTCGCCAACGACGCGATCCGCCTCGCCAGCAACCAGGTCGACACCACCGAGCAGGTCTTCCTTCAGGTCGCCGAAATCTTCGACCCGATCGTCGGCACCGTTCCGAAGGAAATGGAACCCTTCGAACAGGCCAAGGAAGCACGCCGCATTCAGTTGGGAAATGAAATCGCCGCCGCGCGCACTGAACTTGATGAGGCCCAGCGCCGCGTCCAGGACCGCCAGTATCGTCAGGCCATCCTGCTCGCGCAGGACCAGAGCGATGTTGCCAACAATCTGCTCAGCGACATCTATCGTCTCGTGTCCGGCAACGCGGTCATCGAACTCTCCAACCTCATCAGCCGTTACGAACGCGACGGCGCGCGCATCTACTCGCCCGACGAACTGAGCCGCAGCACTGAAGACTTGCAGCGCGTCAAGGAAGCCATCAACCGCCAGGAGTACCTCCTCGCGACCGAGCTTTCCGGCGCCGCCCGCGCCAACATCGAACTGATGGCCCGCCGCATTGCCGGCCGCGCCGTCGAAGACATTCGCGAAGCCCGTCAGGTCCAGAGCGAAGTGAGCTCCGAAAAGACGCGCAAGTACGCGAGCAAGGAGCTCGTCGAAGTCGCGGCCCTGATCGAGGAAGCCGAGAAGGAACTGCAGGCCCAGCGCCTCAAGCTGGCCGTGGAAACCGCCAACCGGGCGATTGAACTCGCCCGCTCCGCCCAGCAGAAGTCCAACCGCCTTGCCGCCGAGGACGCCCTGAAGACCGCCGAGGACAAGCTCGAACGCGCCCAGAAGGCCGGGGCCAACCTGTACGCCGGCCGCAAGATGGAAGACGCCCGCAAGCTTTACGGCTCGGCCCGCGCTCTCATCGCCGGCGGCGACTTCGTCAAAGCCGAAGAGCTCGCCGTCTCCACCGCAGAACTCTCCGACCAGGCCTTCTACGCCAAGATCAACGCCGCTGAAACAGCGATCGCCGACGCCAAGGCCGTGGGCGGCTGGGACTACAACAACAAGGACCTCAGCCAGGCCAGCGCCTTCGTCCGCGAGGCACGCGAGGCACTCGAAGCCGGCAACTACGATGAATCTGCCAAGCTCGCCGACCGCGCTCTCTCCGGCGCCTCCTCGGTGGCACGCTCCACCAAGAAGTACAACTTCGCCGAAGCCCGCGACCGCATCATCGAGAACCTCGAGACCGGCCGCCAGCAGGGCGTGAATTACTTCCAGGTTCAGGACTCGATTGAGATTCGCCAGAAGCTCTCCGAGCTTGAAAACGAATGGAGCCTCGGCCGTTATGACTACGTGATGGCTGAAATGATGAAGCTCGAAGGCCGGCTGCGCGAAACGCTCGATACCACGAGCGACGTCGTCCAGACCGTCGCCCGTCAGCAGACCCAGCGCCTCGACAGCTACGTGGAAGCGGGCGCCGTGGACTTCGCTGCCGACCTCGTTCAGCGCTCGCGCGACAACCTGAAGTTCGCCGTCCTCGACTACCGCAAGGGGCAGTACAAGTCGGCCCACAGCGCTCTCGAACGCGCCATCAGCGACATCAACGAAATTGAGTCCCGCCTCAACCAGGAAGCTTACTTCGCTCAGGTTCGCGACATCTTCGTCGAGTTCTCCGACGCCCAGCACCAGTTCCGCAACGTTCTGGCGCTCGACCCGGCAGAACTCAAGGCACTGGCCTTCGGAAGCAGCGCCACCCGCTCGGCCATGGTCGCGATCTCCGGCGAATCCACCCCCGCTGACTTCCGCGAGGACGTGGAGCGCCTCTACTCGCGCGGCCTCCTGATCACTCCTCCCCCGGGACTTCAGAAAGTCCACGAGAGCGTCATCATGGCTCTCAATGAAGGGCGTCTCGCTGCCTTCCACTTCGAGAAGCTGATCATCCTCAATGAGATGACGCCCACCGAAGCGGAGCGCCTGATCGACGCCGCCTACACCAAGATCAACACCTCCAACCGCATGATCGCGGATATCCAGCGCCAGTTCTTCAGCGAGGAAACCCGCGTCCGTATCGTCAGCGCCGAAGCCCTCTCCGGAGGGGTGAAATAAGCGGCCCGAGCCGCAAGCCAACTACCCAGCGAGGATGACGACTCATGTTCAATCTGGACCGGATTTTCGGCGGTAATCACGTCTACAAAGTCGAGACTATCGTCATTATCGGTGTCGTCCTCCTTGCTGCCTATGTGCTCTACTCCCTGAAGCTCATCGGCCCGAAGAAGAGCTGAGCTACGGGAATCCGGCACGAACAGTTCGTGACTGAAAGATAACACTGATGGCTGTCGATCATCTCTCACTCCCCAACCGCATCGCCGTCGTTCGCGACTACGCCGCCCTCTGGCAGCAGTTCTTTTCGTTTTTCGCGGACGACCTGCAGGAACGCCAGATCACGGCCGACGAGGAAAATGAATTCGCCAATATCGTCGGCCTGCTCGTCGTGAATCATTTCAAGTTCCAGGAACTGACCCGCGGATATTTCGACGATGCCGCCAAGGTTGTCCCCGTGCTTGAAGAGGCCGTCAGCCTCGACTACATGAAGAATCTCCAGGCCGCCACGTTCAGCAAGCTGCAGGTGGACTGGCATACGCTCTTCATCGGAATGCACAAGACGCTGGGCAAAATGCTCAGTGAACTCCCTCCCCGCCAGCTTGCCGAAATCCAGGGAGCCCCTCAGGGAGGAGCGGCGTGAGCCTCGACTTCCCGCCATCCGCGAAAGCCTTCTATCCCGCCCTTCCTTCAGGGCGGGATTTTCTCTTTCCACGCCTCCCGTCACCGGGCTAGCGTCCCGCCCGCATTCAGAAGATCCCCCAACAAAATCGTAGAATGGAAGTACAAATGGCTAGAAAAAGCAAACGCGAGATGGTCGCCATCATTCTCGCCGCCGGCAAGGGCACGCGCATGAACTCGCAGATGCCCAAGGTTCTCCACTCCGTCTGCGGAACTCCGATGATCGACCACGTCATGGAGGCGCTGCGCCCTCTCGACGTCACCCAGGTGTACGTCGTCACCGGGCATCTGCACGAGATGGTGAAGAGCCATCTCGGCAACCGTGCCATCTGCGTTTACCAGAAGGATCGCCTGGGCACAGCCCATGCCGTGAAAATGGTAACCCGCCACCTGAGCAACTTCGACGGCGATGTGCTCGTGACGTGCGGCGATACTCCCCTGATTCAGACGGAGACTCTGGCGGCTCTGGTGGCACGCCGCCGCAGCCACCACACGGCGGGCACGGTCCTGACCACCACGCTCGAGGATCCGCGAGGCTACGGACGCGTCGTGCGCAACCGCGACGGCACGGTGCGCAAGATCGTCGAAGACAAGGACACGAACACCTACGAGGAAAAGATTCAGGAGATCAACGCGGGCTTCTACTGTTTTGATTGGAAAGAGCTGCAATGGGCTCTCAAGCGCGTCAGCAATAACAACGCCCAGGGCGAGTTCTACCTCACCGACACCGTCGAGATTCTCGGCGACGCCGGGAAGGAAGTCGAAGCCTACGTTGCGCCGGATTACTCCGAAGTCGTCGGCGTCAACAACCGGCGCGACATGGCCGTGGCCGAGAAGTACCTGCGCACCCGCATCCTGAATCAGATCATGGACAGCGGCGTCACCATTGTGGACCCGTCCACGACGTACATCGACAACACCGTGCGCATCGGCATCGACACCACGATCCAGCCCTTCACGATCATCCGCGGCAACACCATGATCGGCGAGGGCTGCGACATCGGCCCCAACGTCACCGTGGTCGATTCCCGCATTGGCAACAACGTCCGCCTGTTGAACTCGGTGATGGAAGGTGCCAGCGCCGACGACAATGTGCACATCGGCCCCTATGCCTATGTGCGGGCCAACACGTTGCTGCGCCGGGATGCCCGCGTCGGAACCTTCGTGGAAGTTGCCCGCTGCGATGTTGGCGCCCGCGCCGACGTGCTTCACCTTTCCTACCTCGGCGACGCCCACGTGGGCGAGGAATCCTACGTCGGAGCCGGCACGATGACGTGCAACTTCGACGGTGCCCACATCCAGCGCACCGAAATCGGCAATGGCGTCTTTCTGGGTTTCAACAACCTGCTTGTCGCCCCTGTCCGCATCAAGGATGCTGCGCGGACCGGCCATCACGAGCAGTTGTCGGGTGAGATCAAGCAGGATGGGGTGCCGAAGGTCCCCAGCACCCGCGAGGCCCGCGACCGCAACTCCGCCGTCGAAAAGGACGACACGCCACCCCCCTCCCTGCCAACCGCCAGCGCCCCAAAGAAGTCGGCAAAGGCGGCTGGAAAACCGCGGGCCCGCAAGAGCACCCGCACGCGCACGAAGAAGTCCTGAGATTGCCGGGGGCCGTTGACGGGCACCCCGATCCCATCGGCGAGGCAAGACATGGCGGACTACGTTACTCCCCCACTGATTGTCGCGGGGAACTCATCGGTTGATCTGGCACGTGGGGTTTGCGACCACCTGATCGGCCAGCTTGGCGGGCTCGATGTCCGCCGGTTTTCCGACGGAGAGACCTTCATCAAGGTGCTCGACAACGTCCGTGGGCGCGATGTTTTCGTCATCCAGTCCACCAACAGCCCCACCAACGACAACCTGATGGTGTTGCTGTTGACGCTGGATGCCCTGAGGCGTTCGAGCGCGGACCGCGTGACGGCCGTCATCCCCTACTTTGGGTACGCCCGCCAGGACCGCAAGGACCAGGGGCGGGTGGCGCTCTCCGCCAAGTTGGTGGCGAATCTCATCACCACGGCGGGGGCGGACCGGGTTCTGGCCATCGACCTGCACGCGGGCCAGCTCCAGGGCTTCTTCGACATCCCGGTGGATCACTTGATCGCCGGGCCACTGCTGATCCGCTATGTCCGCGAGCGCGGCCTGACGGATGGCTGCGTGGTTTCTCCCGACGTGGGAAACGTCAAACTCAGCCGCGATTACGCCAACAAACTCAACATGCCGCTTGCGATTATCGACAAGCACCGGCCTTCGGCCAACGTCGCGGAAGTCAAGGCCATCATCGGCGCCACCAACATCCACAATCGCGATGTGCTGATTTTCGACGATATGATTGACACCGCCGGGACGATATGCAACGCAGCGGAGGCCTTGCGGGCAGAAGGCGCGAAGGAAGTCTATGCCCTCGCGACACACGGTGTCCTGAGTGGCCCGGCTATCGAGCGCCTCGAAGCCTCACCTATCAAGGAAGTTGTGATAACGAACACGATTCACCACCCCGCCGGATCTCTGCCAGACAAAATCAAAGTCCTCGACGTCGCCCCCTTTCTGGCGAAAGCTATCGACCGGATTCATCGCCACAGTTCGGTCAGCGCCTTGTTCCGGGACATCTGAGAGGGATAGAAGCGTCGGTAGTGGGCGGTTCCAATTTTCGGAGGTAGTACCACATGTCAGCAGTCACCGCACCCGTACTCAAGGGCGAAGTCCGTGAGCAGCGCGGCAAGGAGTGGGCGAAGAAGGCCCGCAGGGAAGGCGTTCTGCCCGCCATCATGTACGGGGCAGGCATTGATTCCCTTGCTCTTACACTCGATGCGCACCAGTTCAAGAAGGTCCGCCAGCAGGCCCTCGGCGAGAGCGTTCTGATCAATCTGGAGCTCTCCACCGGTGCCAGCGAGCGCGTTTTCATCAAGGAAATCCAGCGCGACCCCGTCACCTGGGACACCTTGCATGTGGACTTCCTGCGCGTTGATCCCACCAAGCCCGTCCATCTGACGGTCCGTGTCCGTCAGGTCGGAACGCCCGCCGGCATCCGCGAAGGTGGCATGCTGGAGCGTATCCGCGACCAAGTGGAAATCGCCGCTCTCCCCGACAAGGTGCCAAGCCACATCGACGCCGACGTCAGCGCCCTCGAAGTGGGTCAGACCTACCACATCGGCGACCTCCCCCAGTTCGAAGGGGTCAGCTATCTGGACGACCCGGACACGGCGCTCTTCAACATGCTGGCCAAGAGCCAGGCGGCCGAGGAAGCTTCGTCCGCAACGGCAGCACCTGGCGAAGAGACCCCAGCACCAGAAGCCGAGACCAAGTAAGACTGCTCCTCCGCAAGTATTGGAAAATCAACCGCCGCCGTTCCCCCAAGGAATGCGCGGCGGTTTTTCATTGCTGCCAGGCGAACTGACGCAAAGGGCCCTTGGCGTCCGCATCCAGCGGAACGTAGATGAAATGCCCGCCGATTTGCTCCCGCAGGCGATAGGCCCGCAGGATGGCGCGGCGCATTTCCTCGGTGAAGCCCGGAAAGTGCCCGTCGCGCGCAAGGTCCTGGTTCGTCAGGATGGCCCCGAAGCGCCCCTCCTCCAAATCGGCCACAAACGGTGCCGGATCCCACTTCCCTTCCCGGGCCAGTTGGGTCATGATGAACGGCTGGTAGAGAACCGGGCTCCCGGTCCGAATGGCAAAGATGGGCTCCTCGGCCAGAACGGGGCTTCCGAACTCCGAGAGGTGCAACTCCACCAAGGCGAGTTGCTCGCGAAGCTCGGGCGGCGGGGGCTGGCGGAACAGGCGGTGGCGGGCGATCGTGCCCCCGATGTTGAGTGACCCGCTGGCGCCATGGCAAAGCAGCAAAAGCGCGAGCACCACGGCAGCGGCGACGGCTGTCCGGCGCCGGCGAGGGCCCAGGGCGCTGTTCTGCAACAGCTCGGCGGCCCGCGAAATCCCCAGTCCCGTCACCAGGGCGGCAACGGCCAGGAACTCCAGCAGATAGTTGGACGCCGACCCGGCCTTGGCCGTCGTCAGCAGAGAGAGCCCCGCGAGCCCCAAATAGAGCAGCGACGCGGGCGCGACGAGCGAGCGGCTGGGCTGGTGAGGCCCCTCGGGTTCCTCCGGCACGGGGCCCGGGCGGTGGCACTCGCTCCAGACAAGGAACCCGGCAGCGGGAATCAGAGCCACCAGCGCGAAACCCGAAAAGTCCCGCAGGTGCGCCAGCCAGACGGGCACCTGGTTCCAGTACATCGCGTTGGCGTTGTAGGCCACGGTGTGGCGCCAGAACTCGCCAGCGGTAGCCAGAACCAGAAGCCCCAGAAAAACCGCACACGTGCCCGCCATCGCGGCCGCAAAGACTCCTGCGCCGCGCCATTGGCGGCGCCAGAGCATCGCCCCGAAGAGCGCCAGAGGAGCGATGATCTGGGTCTGCTTGGTAAAGAACGCGAGACTGAAGAGCGCCACGACGGCCGCCAAGCGCAGGCGGCTCTGGCGCCCCGTCCCCAGCACAAACCCCGCCATCCCAAGAGCCAGTGCAGGAAGATCAACGCGGACGAACGCGATCCATTCGCTCAACGCCCACGTGCCCAGAAACAGACCCACGGCAATCAGGCCGCCCACCAGGCCGCCCGCAGGCTCGCGCAAAACCGCATAGAGAATCAGCCCCGCGATGAGGAAAGCCGCCAATCCCGCGAGAATCCGCCCGGGAGCCAGTGAGTCGCCCGCCACCAGCGTCCCAACAGCCAGCAGCACGGGGTAGACGGGCGGGTAGTTGCCGACAGTGTAGGGGTAATCCTTCAGCGAAGGGTAGATCGTCTCGCCATCGGCAAGACGCAGCCCCTGTTCGAGGAGGAACCCTTCCTCGCGATCGAGCTGATAGGGGAATCCGATGGAGCCCGCGCACCGGATCAACGTGGCGTGCCCGGGAAGCAGGAGCCCGATGAGCGCCGGCAACAGGGCAAGGGCGAGCCAGTGGCGGCGCAGGAAGGCGCCAGCGGTGAGACGGGGCGGCCCGATGGCGTCCGCTTCGGCCACGGGTCAACCGCTCGTGGCGGGGACGGCCCGCAGGACGCGCACAACGGCCGCCTCGACGGTCTCCGCAGTAAGAGCCTGCATGCACGAGGGGCGGACATCGCAACGCTTCAGATAGCAGGGCGAGCACTTGTAGTCCGTGACGATGCGCTCGCCTCGGCCGAAGAGATCAACCTCCTGCTCGCAGGTGGGACCGAAGAAGGCGACGACCTTCTTGCGCAGCGCAATCGCCACGTGCATGGCGAGCGTATCGGCCGAGACCAGCACGTCCACCCGGTCGACCAGAGCGAAGAACGTTTCCAGCGAGTTGTCCGTCCCCGTGTCCCAGACGCCGTTGCCCGCCAGAGGGCCAAGGGCATCGAGCAGCGCGGCGTGCATGGGCGCCTCGCGCGGGCCGCCATAGAGCAGCACCGCGAATCCGTGGTCGCGGGCCAGACGGCGGGCAAGTTCGGTGTATCCCTCGGCCGTCCACTGCTTGGTTTCAAAGACCGGGCCACAACCGGTGTTGAGGCCGATGACGGGCTTGCCCGCCGGGAGCTTCAGCGCGGCAAGGCGTTCGGCGGCCAACTCCCTGGCCTCCCGGGGCACCGTGAGGGAGTAGCCGTCGCCTTGGTACTTCATCTCCAGCATGGAGTAGAGAATCTGGGGATGCGTGAGCTGATTGTGGCGGTACTTCAATTCGTCGGAAAGACCCAGACGCAGGGCGTGGACGGAGCCCTGATTGTAGACGGTGAGCGTGTTGAAGTCCGTGGGGGCATAGCCGACCTTGCGGGCGGACTCGATGCGGCGCGAGAGAGCCAGGGCCTCGGCATCCTTGTCCAGACACGCCAGAAGATGGAAGCGGCGTCCTTCGAGAGCGCCAAGGCCACGGGTGGAGTACGTGTGAATCTCGTCAACGAGCGGATCACGCACGAGAGGCTCGCTCCCCGGGGCCGTCAGCCAGGTGATCCACGAGTAGGGATACTGACGCTTGATCCCGGTCAGGATGCACTTGGTGCGCAACACGTCGCCCATGGCGCCGAGCTTGATGATGAGGACCTCGCGGCCGCGCGGCTGGAACTCCGTGCAGTCGGGGCATCCGTCGTGACGGTGGCAGGGCTTGTAGCCGGTGTAGAAACGGCAGTCGGAACGAATTTGCTCGGGGCGTATTTCGGAGAAGGAAGTCACGCGGCTAGGTTCATCCGGGGCAGACGTTGCGTGACGCTGCCGCGTGCTTTCGCGCCGAGGCAACAGGAAGGGTGCTCATCGCAGCGTTCCGGCGAAGGCCTTACTCGGTGCTCTCTGACGGCATCTCCCTGAGCTCCTCGGCAATCTCGCGCAGCTCGCCAAGGGCACCGGCGTTCAGGGCGTCGTGGGCGCGGGCGCGAAGCTGCAAGCGCACGCGGTCGGATTCGGGAAGATAGTCGAGGATTCGCACGAAAAGCACGGCGCCCGCCGAGCCCGTGCCGAGAAACTCGAAATCCACAACGGCGCGGCCGTTCTGATCGATCGTGGGTTCGGCGCGGAAGAACAACTCGTCTCCGGCCGATGGCACATAGGTGATGTGCACCGTGTGGGGCAGCGAGCGCAACTCGCCGTTGCGTGCGATGAGCTGGAAGCAGTTCACCCCTTCGCACAGCAGTTCGAGACTCAACTCAAAGCGTCCCTTCACCACGGGGAAAGAGAGCGACTTGCCGAAGTCGTTGCCGACGACGATCTCGCTGGCGTCGTGGCTGCGTCCCGTCAGGAAGATGGGGGTCGTGGCGCTGAGTGGCGAATAGGGATCAAGCACGGGGAGGGAGAGCGTCGTGTTGGCATCCACCTCGGCAGTGTCGCCGTGGATCAACTGGCCGATGAGCTCGGGATGGGCGCAGTGGAACCGCAGGCCAAGCACAGGGGCGGAGGTGCGGGCATCAATGCGGGCTATGCGCCCGTAGAGCGGTTCGGCGCTGGAAGAGGCAATGCGCAACTCGAAGTAGCAGCCGCGCAGGGCGTCGAGGGGCACATCGAGATGCCCCTGGTGGATGACAGCAAGAGAGCCGCCGCTGCTGAGATTCACGACGCGTACGGCGATGCTGATGGGCACGAAGGAGCGCTCGGGGAAGAGGACGCGCAGCAGGCCGGGATAAACGCACCGGTAACGCGGCTCGCGCTCCTGGTCCTTGCGAATGGTTGAGGACGAGTCGCTCATTGTGCCGATCACGGAGGAGAGTCGGGTCGTTCGCTCGCTGGGATGTTATCCCGGGGGCCAGTTCATCGGGCGGCCGCCGAGCAGGTGCAGGTGGATGTGATAGACTTCCTGGCCACCGGCGGCGCGGCAGTTCCAGACGAGACGGTAGCCATCGGAGGCGAGCCCCTCGTTGCGGGCGATTTCCGCCGCCACCCAGGTCAGGTGCCCGATCAGTGTCTTGTCGGAGGGATCGACGTCGTCGATGGTCTCGATCACCTTACGGGGAATGACGAGAATGTGGGTGGGCGCCTGGGGTTTGATGTCGCGAATGGCGATGCAGTATTCATCCTCCCAGACCTTCTGGGCAGGGATCTCGCCGTCGATGATTTTCTCGAAGAGGGTTTTTTCCATGCGGGTGCCCCCAAGGGTTGATCGGAGAGAAGCATGGGGAGGCCGGAGGGGGGAGTCAAGGCAGGGCGTGTGGCAGGACGGGCTTTTCCGTTGCGGGAGCGGGGGGAGCAGGTTTCTCTTGGGGTGTTGATACTTGAAAGCCCACGCCTTACCGGTGCATCGGCCCGGGAAACAGGGCGGGGGCGGGATGCGGCAGCGATGCAGGCGATGCAGGCGGCACTGGAACAGGCGCTGGTCAAAGGCGACGTGACGAAAGCAGCCACGGTGGCGCGCCGCTGGATGGCCGAGCCGAGCGAGTCTCCGCGCGAGAGAGCCATCGAAATCGCGAAGGCCGTCGGAGGAGTTTACCGGGATTTCCACACGGCCCCCGTGCTGGAGTTCACGGAGCGGGCGGGCTCGGTGCTGCCAGCCGAAGCTGCCATGGTGCTGCAAAAGGGCATGGAGCGCCTGGTGCGCATCGCGGAGGAGTGGGGCAACAAGGTGCGCGCCTGCCGGGAGGAACGGCTGGCGCGCGAGCTGCGCGACCTCGTGCGCGAGGAAAAGTACCAGGAGGCCGCCGACCGCGTGGCGGGGCTGGCGGAGACGGGCATCGCCCGGACAGCGCACAACTTCGACGAGGAGGCGCGCAGGCGGGCACGCTACATTGGCAGCGTGCTGGGCACGTGCGTGAATCATCCGCGCGAGACGGACAAGTTGCTGCAGTTGCTGGCGCGCAGCCCGGAGTCCGTTGGGCTGACCACCGAGCTGCTCTTCGAGGCAAAGTCCGCAAAGGACAAGCAGCACGAACGGATGATGGGCGGGCGTTTCGACAACATCGAGGCGCAGTGGACGTCGCAGCTCAAAGGCGTGCAGGTGGAAATCGGCAACGCAATGCCGGGCAAGAACGAGATGGGTGATCCGACGCCCGAGCAGTTGCGCGACGTGAGCGACATGCTGCGCTCGGTGATGCGGGCGCCCCTGGACGCGAATGCCGAGGACATGTGGATCGACGTGACGTTGATCCTGGTGGATTTCGTGCCGAAGGAAACAGGGGTGGCGGCGCTGAGCTCGGGAATTGAGGGACGGAGCTACGGAGCGCTGGGGTTCAGGGCGCGCAAGGCCGTGGCGCTGGCGTTCATGGAGGCGGGCAAGTCGGATCGGCTGACGACAGCGTATCTGAAGTGGGCGAAGGGGGCGGACGGCGAACGCTATCGCGAGCGTACGATCGAGTTCATGGGAGCGTTGCGCAGCGATGCATTCGCGCCGTTCCTGGTGGGCCTGTGGCGGGCGAACAAGAACTCCGCCCTGCGCGAGGAACTCTCAACGGCCATCGGGAATCTGGCGTCCCAGGAAGCGGCGGACGTACTGCTGGAGAACCTGAAGGATGTGTTTTCCAACAAGGCGTCGGGCATTGCTGAGCAGCTCAAGCGGCTGAACGAGTTCAAGGTTTCGAGCAAGACGCTGGACGCGGGCGCGGTACGCAAAGCCACGCGGATTCTGGGCGCGCTCGGGCGCATCGTGCGTTCGCCGCGCACAGAGGACAACGTGCGGCGCCACATCATCGAGACGACGATCGCGACGGTGCCGCCGGACAATCGCAAGCTCGGCCAGATGATCGCCACGGAAGTGCTGGCCGGGAAGCCGAAGGTGCTCAGTACGCAGGAGCGCGCGTGGGCAATCGAGAAGCTGGCCGACGCGTTGTGGGTGCAGGATCAGTCCACGGACATGCACAAGGGGGGCGAGCGCGAGGCCTCGACCATCGGTGCGCGGGCGGAACTGGCGAAGGCGTTGACGCGCATTGGCAAGGACTACCCGGAGGCCGTGCTCGAAGCGCTCGACCGCCATGCGACGCGCTACAGCGGGGCACTGATCGCGGCAGCCGAAATCCTCCAGGAAATGAAGGACCCGCGCGCCGTGCCAGTGCTGAACAAGATGCTGTTTCAGGCGGCGTTGTTCGATGAATCGACACTGACTGACTACCAGCGGGAGACGTATTGGGACACGACGGATCAGGTGCGCAAGCCGCTGACGAAGGACATGGTGGTGGTGGCGCAGGTTCATGCGCTGGCGCAAATCGGCGGCCCCGAAGCAGAGCGCGTGCTGCAGGAGCTGCGCAAGCGGGTCCAGATGGGCCATGTACAGGGCATTGGGAAGGAGTCGATGCAACTGCTGGCCAAGCACGTGATGGCCCCGGAGGCACCTGCACCCGCGGCGTCCGCCCCCGTGGCGGATGCGGCGAACGAACCGCTGATCGGGGAAAACGCCGCGTCGCATCGGCCGAAAGCGGAAATGGTCGATCCCAGGGAAGTGAAGGACCTGATCAAGGCCATCACGGCGTCGTATCTGCTGACGGGCGCGGCGAAGAGGGCACAGGCGAAAATCCAGGCGCTGGTGCGGCTGAGCCAGATCACGCCCGAAGAAGCAGTGGCTCCGATCTGCGAGAATCTGGGGGACAAGGACCCGATGGTGGTCTCGGCGGCGATCTCGACGTTGAGCGAATACGCCGCGCCAGGGAAGCCCGCCTTCCTGCTGGAAATGCTGATGGAGCAGGCCAGCCTCGGGCTGACGCACAAGAACGCGGCACAACGCATGGGGACGGTGAAGCTGCTGAGGGAAATCGGGCCGAACCGCCCGGAGGTGAAAAAGCGCCTGATGGCGATCACCAAGATTCTGGAGCACTCGGACGTGAAGGCGGCAATGGCGGCGATGCTGGCGGAGGCGCGTGCGGCAACTCCCCTGCCAGCGCGCGGGGGCGACAAGAGCCAGGAACCGGACACGCCCGGGGACGAGAAGAAGGATGCGGGCCCGAAGACCGCCGCCGATATTCTGGAACTGAAACGCCAGTACATGCAGCAACGGCGCCAGTGGATTCAGGGAGGGAAAAAGGGCGACCCGCCGCCGCTGCCGCCGGGAATCACGATGTAGCAAGGTCGCCTTGCTTCCACCGGCAAAAAGCCACTAGAGTCATCCCGAGACGCACCAATTCGAGGCAGAAGACGAGGGGATTCGATGAAGAACACGCTGACGGTGATTCTGGGCGGAGGAGCAGGCTCGCGCCTTTTTCCGCTGACAATGCATCGTTCCAAGCCGGCCGTCCCTCTGGCTGGCAAGTACCGCCTGATCGACGTGGCCATCTCGAACGCCATCAACAGCGAACTGCGGCACATCTACGTGCTGACCCAGTATCTGTCCTCCTCGCTGAACCGGCACGTCAGCTCGACCTACAACTTCGACATTTTCACGAACGGGTTCGTTGAAATCCTGGCAGCGGAGCAACGCGCCGAGGGCGGGCACTGGTATCAGGGAACGGCCGATGCGCTGCGCCAGCAGTGGCACACGTTTGATCTGCCGGACTACGATCTGTTTCTGGTGCTCCCCGGCGACGCGCTCTACCACATGGACTACCGGCCGCTGATTCGCCAGCATCGCGAGACGGGCGCGGACGTGACGGTGGCCGTCAACACGGTACACCGCAAGGCCGCGCACCACTTCGGGCTGCTGGCTCTCGACGACAAGGGCGTGATCTCGGAATTCCGCGAGAAGCCCAAGGGCGCGGCGATGGACGGGATCGAGGCGCCGGAGGCGATGCTGAAGAAGTTCGGCGACCGCTTCGACGTGGGCGACACGTTCCTCGCCTCGATGGGCGTGTACGTGTTCACGCGCAAGGCACTGGATCGCTATCTGCGCGAAACGGAGCACATGGATTTCGGCAAGCAGATCATCCCCGACGCGATCAAGAACCTGAAGTGCCACGGGTTTATCTTCCCGGGCTACTGGGAGGACATCGGGACGATCTCGGCGTTCTTCGAAGCGCACATGGACTTGCTCAAGAGCCCGCCGCCGTTCTCGTTCAACAATCCAAAGTGGCCGATCTTCACGCGCCCGCGCTTCCTCCCCAACGTCAACGCGCTGAACTGCAATCTGGAAAACTGCCGCGTTGCCGACGGCTGCATCCTCGAAGGCGCCACGCTGCGCACGTCGATCATCGGCATTCGTTCGCATGTGCGCGATCACGCCGTGATCGAGGACAGCATCATCATGGGCAGCGACTTCTATGAGCCCAAGTGCACCCATCCGAGCGGCGTGCCGCTGGGCATTGGGAAGCGCGCGGTGATCAAGCACGCGATTATCGACAAGAACGTGCGCATCGGATGCGGCGTGAAGATTCTGAACAGCGAAGGCCTTCAGGAGAAGGACCACGAACTGTACACAATCCGCGACGGCGTCGTGATCATTCCGAAGAACACCGTGATCCCGGACGGGATGGTGATCTAGGGGCGCTTATCGGTCGAACGAATCAGTGCAGCCCGGGCGCCGAGATGTTGCCCGGGCTGTTTGCTTTTTGGGCGCCGGACGAGCGCGCGCGTTATAGCATTCTTGGATACATGATCCACAGCCCGCAATGGCCCCAACGGGGCCAAATCACACAGCCAGGGCAAGCGCCGCAGGCGCGCCGCCCTGGCTGTGTGATCCTGCCTCTTCGAGGCAGTACCGCACTCCTTCGACGATCCCCCACTTCCTTCATTGATCAGGGGGATCTCCGAGGCGTGCTTCCGGTTATGATTGATCGGAAAAAGCTCTCGAAGAAGCTTCCGGCTTCGCAGCCAGGAGGCCGAAGGCGGCGGCGAGGAGGACGAAGAACGTGGCCTGGCGTCCGGCTTCGAGAAGCGGGAAACTGGTCATCATGATGCTGAGATAACCGCACAGGACGACGGTGAGGGCGGCGGCGGTTTCCGCCGTGCCGGGAATGCGCGCGCGGACGAGCACGACGAGCCGCGCCAGCACCGCCGTCATCAGGCCGAGAAACAACCCGATGCCCAGAACCCCGCGCTCGGCAGCGATCTGGAAGTAATCGCTGTGAGCCTGGTGCGCGACCCACGAACCGAGTTCGATCTGCAGGTACGTCATCAGGCCGCTGGCGTCGGCGTCGACGAGACGCACGAGCGCTTCGTGGTACTGCGCGGGGAAGAAGCCGGGACCGATGCCCAGCAACGGATGGTGCAGCAACATATCGCCCGCCATCATGTAGAAGATGAGACGCTGGCGCGCGGAGAAGTCGGCGGTCGACGTCGAAGAGGCGACGCGAGCAAGGAGTTCGCGCAGCCGCAGCCCAACCGGATCGTAGACGAGGCCGAGAAGCAGCAGGCCCGCGAAGGCCGCGGGGACGAGCAGCATCAACACGCGGGTGCGGACGGGAATGGCACGCCAGCTCCCGGCGAGATCGCCGGTGCGGAATTGCCACGCGGCGGCCGCCAGCATTCCAGCCGCGAACATGCCGAGGGACCCCCAGACTCCAAAGAGAAAACCGGAGCCGACAACGGCGGCGAGTCCCGCCGCGATGATCCAGCCCCGCAGGCGGAAGGACGAAAGCCAGCGCACCAGCACACCCGCGGCTATGGCGAGAAGCGCCCCGCGCGTCTGGCTGGCCAGCACGGCAATGCCGAGCAGGGCCGCGACAACCACTCCGATGCCCCAACCCACGGGGGTCTTCAGACGGCGCACTCCCCAACCGTCGAGGACCCAGCAGAAGGCGAGCAGAAAGCCGCCCGCGAAAAACGTCCCGGAGAATTCGGGATTGCCGAATGTTGACATCATGGCGGCGCGCAGGGGGCTTCCCTCCACGCGTCCCATCGTGCCCTGCAATCCCTGGCGGGCGACCTCGATGGGATCGGCTCCGTACATGACGGTGTAGATGCCCGAAAAGCCCGCGACGGCGATGAGGCCGATGGAGGCAGCAGCCAGAGAAGCGGCAAGAGCAGCACCGAGCAGCAGGCGCACGCGCGCGACGCTCGACAGAAAGAGCGGCGCGAGTCCCACGGCAACGGCCAGCGCGAGTTCCGTGGTGATGTGCCCGAAGCTGAAGCCGGGATCATCGCTCAGGAGTGCCGAGCCAGCCGAGACGCCGACGAAACCGCCGAGCAGCGCGAGGGGCAGTGCAACGGCGCGGCCATACGCGCGCCCACCGTCCTGCAACAACCGCAAGGCCCCCAGGATGAAGATGCCGATGCACAGGGCGCGCGCGGCAACGCCCTTGAAGAAGACGATTTCGGAGGCAACGGTGTCGAGGACGGCCAGGCTGGGCGGGATGAAGAAGAGAGGGACGAGACACGCGAGCAGCATGTAGAAGACGAAGCCCGTCTGATCGAGAAGACGGACGGGGGCGGAGGCAGGCAGGGAGTTGGGAGACAACGGGGGAACTCCGGGAGCGGGGACGCGGAGAACGCCCCTTCGGCCTATTCGACGAAGCTGGCTGCCCGGCGGCGGTCGCGCATTGTCTTGAGCGAAACGGCGCTCAAGCCCTGGGATTCCTCCGGCACTTTGAACGTCAGGCCGAAGCGGAAGTAGGGCTCGAGATTGGACTCTGGGCGGTCCTCATTGGTATTGTCATTGTCGTCTTCGGAATCGGACGTGGTGCTGCGCGCGCCGAGGAACAGGGAGAGGTCGGCGTCGTAGATGTCGCGCACGATGAGCACGCCGGCTTCCTTGAGCCCGGAGATGCGCGTGTTGTAATCGGCCATGAGCTCGACGTCGTACTTGGGCCCGAACTGCCTGCCGATGACGGGGCGGATGCTGACGTCGGAACGGTTCTCGGTGAAGCGTGCCTGCTTGCGGTTGGCCTCGGCGACGGGGTCGTCGCTCAGCGGGATGCTGCCGTCGATGGTCAGCGACGCCCAGTAGCGTCCGTGGCGGGGCAGGTACTCGGCATAGAGGCGGCCGGAGAGCTCCTCGAAGTCAAACTCGTTGGGGTCACCACGGTCGCGGGCCTGATAGCTGGAGAGCGTCGAGGAGGCCCCGAGGCGGACTTCGCCGGAGTCGCTTTCGTAGTCCGTGCCCACACCGGCGTACCACTGCTTCTCGTTCGCGAAGATGTCGCTGCGCGACTGCAGGTTGTAGCCTGCGGCGAGGTAGGTCTCGATCTTGGGGTACAGGGGCGAGTAGTTGAGGAACGCCTCGATCCAGTGCTTCTCGACCGGGAAGTCGTAGATGTCCTCGAAGGCTTCGAGACGGCCGGCTTCCTCGTAGAAGGCACCGGCGCTGCGCGATGTCCCGATGCGGTTCGTGTACTTCAGATAGCCGGAGAGGTTTTCAGTGAAGCGGGCGTTGAGACGGCTGACGTAGTCGGCCCACAGGTAGTAGGGGCGGACGTCGTCGTAGGAGAGTTGGCGCGATCCGGCGCCGAGGGCGATGGTCTCCCTGTCGATATAGCGCTGGCCATCAACGGGCACGGCGCCGATGCCGCCGGGGATCCTGATGCTGTCGGAAACGAGGTCGTCGGTGTTGCGGCGATAGAACCCCGCGCCGATGCCAACAGTGTTGAGCCAGGTGAAGCGCCCCTGACGGTCGAGCTTCATGCGGTGGGTCAGCGAGTTGTAGTAATCGACGCCGGTGAGCAAGGCGTCGTCGTCGTCACTGAGTTCGTTGAATCCGGCATCGAGGGCGCGGAAGGCGTTGAACTCCGCATCCCAGAAGAGCGAGTCGCCGAAGAAGGGCAACATGCGGGTGGCAACGCGGCCGTCGAATCGTTCAGTGACGCGGCCATAGCGGTCGCTGTCGATGCCATCGGAATCGTCGCCGGTTCTGGCGAGGTTGGGGTCGGTGGCGTAATTGAGATCGTCGTCCTGAATCTCGGTGGGATCGCCATAGCGCGAGAGGGTGACGCGGTCCTTGATCTCGCCGGAGATGCGGGCGACCCAATCTTCCTCAAGATAGGTGAGGGCTGCGCGGGCGCGGCGCTCGGGGCGGCGGCCGCGGGCTTCGTCGAGGAACGGATCAAAGAAGTCGTACTCGACTTCGGGATCGCTCATCCAACTGGTGCTGAGTTGGAACATCGTCTTGCCAAAGAGGCTGTTGTGGCGGTGGCGATAGAGGTAGCGCTGGCCGCCGTCGGACTCGTCCTCGATTTCGCGGACGTTTTCGCGCACGCCGTATAGCTCAAGGCTGCCGATGTGCTTCTCGAAGTCAAACTTGTACTTGTAGTCAATGCCGACGCCGATGGCGCCGCCCGTGAAGAAATCCGTGCGCAGGCCAAGGCGGCCCGTGCTGCGCGTGATGTACTTGGCCGGATCGTTGTAGTCGGGCACCTTGCTTTCGTGATGGAAGCGATAGCGAACGCTGGCGTAGGTGCCGTAGTCGGGCGCCGAGCCGATCTCGAAGGACCACGGGCTCGATCCCTGGAGGGAGCGCGAGTAAACGGGAAGATAGAAGATCGGCGTGTCGCGCACGAAGAGAGTCGCGCCGCGCATGAAGACCCGCTCGCCGGGGACGAGAATGATCTCGCGCGCTTCGATTCTCCAGGTGGGAACAGGGAAGCCGCTGGTGGTGTAGCTGGCGCCTCGGAAGAGCGCCTCGTCCTCGCTGATGCGGCGGAAGGACGGGCCGTTCTTTTCCTCGTCCCATTCGGTGCGGAAGTGCAGGGTGCCGGTGACGCCTTCGGCGTCGTAGGCGACGCCTTCCATACGGCGGAAATCATAGTGCCCGGCACTGGCGCGGACTTCGTCGTCCTTGGTGGTGAAGACGACGTTGCCCTCGGCATCGAGCTGCTGGGTAATCATGTCGATGGAGAGGACGTCGGCGGAAATCGTCATGTCGTCGAACGTCACGGTGGTGCGGCCGACGCCGTGCGCGACGTCGTTTTCCGTGTAGAAGCCGCGCTCGCCCTGGATGGCGATGGCGCCATCGGAGCCGCCGAGACGGGGCAGGGAACTGGTGGCCGTGGTGGGGGCAGCAGCGAGGCCGTCGGAGACGTTGACCTCCTGAGCCTGGGCACCCGGGAGCAGGAAGCCCGTAAATGACAGTAGGAGCCCCGTGAGAAAACGGGGGCGCAGGTGGTGGAACGGGCGGATGACGCCGGTGCTCATGGGATGGTCGAGCCTTGCCGGTACAAGAGTTGGGTACGCCTAGCGTCGGGCAGAGGATGGGAAGGGCCGGGGGGAGTGGCAAGGGAAGATCGCGGGGAGGCGCGCGCTTCCGTTCTCCGCAATGTCCCGTTGCGATTCGTGGAGGGGGGCCGCGCTGCGATTGGCCTTGCATCACGACCGGACAATGCCGCTCCGTCATGCCTCCGTTCGCGATGTTTGGGGACGGAGCATTCCACCAGAGAGGCGGGGACTCCCTTGGGCTACAATCCCTGTCTGACGTGCGGCGCGTGCTGCGCCTTCTTTCGCGTCTCCTTCTATTGGGGCGAGTGCGATGACGCCGTGCCTGGAGGAGTGCCGTCGGAGCTGACCGAGCGCCTGACGCCGTTTCGCGCCGTGATGCGGGGAACGAAGTACGGGACTCCACGGTGCATCGCGCTCGACGGCAGGGTTGGGGAGCGGGTCGCGTGCTCGATTCACCCCCGCCGCCCCCAGGTCTGCCGCGACATCATGCCGTCCTACTGGGACGGCGTCACACCGAGCGAGCAGTGCGACAAGGCCCGTCTGGCGCACGGCCTGGCACTCCTCAAGCCGGAAGACTGGCACACGCCCGGGCCCGATCCCGAGATGCCGCCGATCGCGGCGTAGGGGCGAGGGTAGGGGTTGCGCTCCCCCAGCTTCTTTGTTGGCTATTGGCCCTCGAAAGAGAGAGGCCATGTTGGTGTCTGAAGAAGCGAGCGACGCGGGACAACGCTGCCTTTTTGGCGGGCATCGAGCCCGTCTTGCCCTGGGCGCTGCGTGTCTCTTTGCGCTTTTCGCGGTTGCCGCCGTTTCCCTGACACCCCGTGGTCAGTTGGTTGACATCGACGAGGCGATTTACATCTGCTGGGGGTTGCGGGATCTGCCGGTGCCCGCGGACTGGATCGGGATGAAGCCGCTGGCTTCGGCGCTGACCCGTGAACTGGCGGTGCTCACCGGCCCGGGGATGGGATCATACTTTTTCATCAAGGGCGTCTACGCGGGATTCGGCGTGCTGCTGGCCTGCGGACTCTTTGCTTGGATGCGCGCGGAGGAGCATTCGCCGGAGAGCGCGGCGCTGATCGCCGTGCTGGGCTTGGCGACGCCTGCCGTCGCGTATGTCAATGGCCGGGCTATGGGCGAGATTCTGATGCTGGGGATTTGTGCGTGCGGCTTTGCATTGATGCGCGCCACGGCAACGGAGGAGTTGCGCGGCGCGGAATGGAAGCGGGGAGCACTGAAGGCAGCGGCGGCGTTTTCTTGTTTCGTTCTCGCGTATGGCGCACGGACGACGACGTTCACGCTGGTGGGCTCGTTCCTGTTGTACGATTTTCTGCGCCGCGCGTTGGAGGAGCGGACGGGCGGTGTGGCAAAGGCGCTTGTTTCGCCGCGCGTCTGGCTCTCCCCCGCCGTGGTGGTGGGCGTGGCCTACGCGGCGGCGATCGGCCTGATGGCGTGGCGCCTCTCCGTCCCTGTTTTTCCGTTGAAGCAGGCCGTGTCGCACATGGCCCTGTACAAGCCGAGTCCGTGGCAGGGCGTAATGACGTTCTATGTGCTGACGGCGAGCACGGGAATTGTGTTGGTGTTCGGCTCGCTGTGGCTGGCTGCGTGGCGGCCGTTTCGTGTGCCGTTGGTGCTGGCGTGGACGTGGGTGCTGGCTGCGGCTTCTCCCTACTTGGTTCTGTGGATTCGAGGTGCCTACATCAATCCCCGCCAGACGGTGGACCTGGTGCTTCCCGTGCTGGGGGTGCTGGGGGTATTCGCTCGTTTTCCGGAAGCGAACGAAAGCCGCCCCAGCCGCGGCTGGCTGATCACGGCCGCTGTGACCAGCCTCGTGCTGCTGGCCGCGTGGAAGCTGGGGCATCCGCGAGTGAACAACTACCTGAAGTGGTTCACGCACGATTACAATCAGCTTGCGCGTTGGCTGCACTGGTTCGGGTTCACGCTGCTTGCGGCGGCGATGGTGGCAGGCTGGGTTTGGGCGCAGGCTCGCGGAGGGCGTCGCTGGTGGACACTGCCGTCTCTGCTGGCGCTGGGGTTGGCACTGCTGATGGGGCAACAGCACCTTGCATCGGGGGGCGTGGGCTTCAGCTTGACGCTCGTCGCGCCGCCGCGCGTGAGCGCGTTCCTGGAGCAGAGCAACGTGCCGGAGGACGCGGTGCTGGCCACGGCGCTGCCGCACTATGAAGCCGAAATTCTGATGTACACGATGCCCGCCCGGGCGTGGCAGACGCACGATGCCTACAACGGGTTGGCCGCTCTGGAGCCGTTCGCTCGGCCGGAGGAGGACGCGGACTGGATTCTGCTCAGCAGGCGGGCGCTGATCGACGCGCCCGATTCGCTGGAGCGCCTGCTGGAGGAGCAGACCGAACGGCGTGCCGCCGACCTGGTGGCGCAGGAGGGCGTGTGGTTGCTTTACCGCACGCGGTAGGGTTCTCCCCCAAATCGGGAAGAGGGGAAACGCCCTACTCGTTTCCCTCGTCGTCCTCTGCGTCCTTCTTCACGGCGATGCCGTACTTTTCGAGACGATAGCGCAACGTGGCGCGGCTGAGACCGAGCAACTTGGCTGAAGCCGTCTTGTTGCCCTTGGTGCGTTCGAGCGCCTGCTCGATCAGAGTCCGTTCGTGCCCTTCGAGATCAAAGCCAACCTCGGGGATGCGGAACGGGTGCCAGCGCGAAAGGCGCTGGGGCTCGGCGGGTGCGGGAGCGGCGGCCTTCTTCCCCTTCCTGCCGCGTGCGGGGGCGGGCTCGGCAGGCACCGGCGGCGTGGGGCGGCCATTGCGCGCGGGGCCGAGCGAGGGACCGTTCTTTTCGTACTCGCGGGTTGCGGCCGCCATGGAGTCCAGGCCGTCGAGCGCATCAACGTGCAGCAGCTCGGGCGTCAACACGTCGCCGCGAATCAGGATCATCGCCCGCTCCACGACGTTTTGCAGTTCGCGGACGTTGCCGTACCACGGATGCGCGAGGAGGGCGTCCTCGGCCTCGGGGGAAATGCGCGGCGGCTTCTTCCCCATTTCGCGGGCAAAGCGCTGGAGAAAGTGCTCGGTGAGGGGAATGATATCGTCGACGCGTTCGCGCAGCGGCGGAATCACGACGGGAAAGACGTTGAGGCGATAGAAGAGATCGTCGCGGAATTTGCCTTCGGCAACGCGCTGGCGCAGGTTCTTGTTGGTGGCGGCGATGAAGCGCACGTCCGTCTGGATCGTGCGGGTGCCGCCGACGCGCTCGAACGTCTGGGATTCCAGCGCGCGCAACACCTTGGCCTGCAACGGGAGGGCCATCTCTCCGATTTCGTCGAGGAAAAGCGTCCCCCCGTGGGCCATCTCAAAGCGCCCCTTCTTCGCCTCCGTTGCGCCGGTAAACGATCCGCGCTCGTGGCCGAACAGTTCGCTCTCCAGCAGCGTGTCGGGAATGGCGGCGCAGTTGAGCGCCACGAACGGCCCCCGGCTGCGCGGCGAGGACTCGTGAATGGCGCGCGTCACGAGTTCCTTCCCGGCCCCCGACTCGCCGTAGATGATAACCGTCGTGTTCGTCGCGGCCACCTGGCGCGAGAGGTCGAGAACAGCCAGCGTGCGATGATCCTCGGCGACGATGTTCTCGAAGGCGAAGCGATTGCGCAGTTCCGAGCGCAGCACGCGGTTCTCGACGAGGATGTTGCGCGTCGCCAGGTTCTTCTCGATGGCGATCTTGATGCGCGCTTCCTCGAAGGGCTTGGTGATGTAGTCCGTCGCTCCGGCCTGCATGGCCTCGACGGCGGACTCGATGCTGCCAAAGGCCGTGATGACGATGATCGGCAGATCGGGATCGTTGGCGCGGATTTCCTGGATCAGGTCCAGCCCCCCCATGCCGGGCATCCGCAGGTCGGTGATCAACAGGTCGGGCGAATTGTCGCGGTACTTTTGGATGGCCTCGCGGCCGTCGGCGGCGAGATCGAGCTCATGGCCGGAGTTGCTGAGCAGCATCCCCAGCAGGCGGCGCATCCGTTCTTCGTCTTCCGCAATCAGGAGCTTTGCCATGAAATCGTCCCATCGCCGCCCGCAGAGGCGGATGTTTGGCGAAAGCGCAACGCAAGTCTCTCGCCACAATGGCGGATTTCAGCCACTGCCGAGGCCGAATGACACACTTCGCGGTGGGGAGCGCAAGCAGCTTTGGCGGCTCACTTACCCGGAGCGATGACCGAGAGGCTGCGGGCGGGGACGCGCAGTTCCATCGCCTTGGCTGTGGCCAGCGGCGAGACACTCGCCGCCGTATCGTGGACGTACAGCGAGACCTCGCCCTCCATCTCCCCGAAGGGAAGCGGGAACGTCAGGTCCTCCTCCGTCGGATTGACGAGGACGGCGAGGCGGTTCCACGACTCGCCCGCAAGCCCTTCGCCATTGATCGTGAAGACAATGCAGCGCGGGTCGGGCAGCGCCGCGTCGTGGAACGCCAGGCGGGCGCGGACCTCCCCCGCCGTCTCCAGGCGGAAGGCCGGATGCGCCTTGCGCAGGGCGATCAGCCCCTTGACGTACTCAACGGTTTCGCGGTGCTCCCGCTTCCAGTTCCAGTCGATGGAGTTGATGGAATCGTCGGCGTTGTAGCTGTTCTCGACCATGTCCTTGGTGCGCATCATTTCAGCACCGCCGTGCAGGAACCAGCCGCCCTGGGAGACCGCACAGATGGCGTGGGCCAGGCGTTGCATCCGGGCACGCTCGGCGGGCGTTGCCGTGGGGGCGGAGTGGGCCAGCTTGTCCCACAGCGTCATGTCGTCGTGGGCGCTGACGTAGTTGAGCGCCTGCAGGGGATCGGAGGTCCACAGTTCCATGCTGCCGGCGATGCCGCGCTTCACGTCGTCGCGCCGGCTGCCGTTCTGCACATAGCCGCCATCGGTGCCGCGCGTGGAGCCCTTGATGGCGTCACGCAGGGCGTCGTTGAACGCCCCGATGCCGGTGCCCTTGATCCGGTTCTTGTCGGTGATCTGGGCAATGCCCGCCTGCCCGCCCGTCCAGGGCTCGCCGTAGACGAGGGCATTGGGATAGAGCGCCTTCACTTCCCTCTGGATTTCCTTCATGGTCTCCAGATCAACGAGGCCCATGAGGTCGAAGCGGAATCCATCGACGCCGTACTCTTCGACCCAGAACTTGCAGGAATCGACGATGAACTTGCGCGCCATCGGGGCCTCGCTGCGGAACTCGTTGCCCGTGCCCGAGCCGTTCCAGAACGAGCCGTCTTCCTTCATTCGGTGGTAGTAGCCCGGCGCGAGTTCCTCGAACGGATTGCCGGGGCTGGTGTGGTTGTAGACGACGTCGAAGATCACCGCGATGCCCGCATCGTGCAGCGCCTTGACGAGTTGCTTGAGTTCGCGCACGCGCGCATCCGTGCGGATGTCCGTGGAGTAGATGCCCTCGGGCGAGAAGAACGCCGCCGTCATGTAGCCCCAGTTGTACCCGAACTTCGATTCGTCGTTGTGGGCATCGAAGGGGGGCATGAGCTGGAGGTGGGTGACGCCGAGTTCCTTGAGGTGCGCGATGCCCGTCGCAATTTCGGGATGACCGGGCAGGTGGGTGTTGGTCTCGGTGAAGCCGAGGTACTTGCCGCGATTCACCGCGCCCGAGGAGGCATCGACGGTGAAGTCGCGCACGTGCATTTCGTAGATGATGGCGTCGGCGAGCGAGTTCCCCCACTGGGGGCGCTGGATGGGGCGGAAGCCCTCGGGGTCGGTGGCGCGCAGATCGGTGATCCGTGGGTGCCCGTCGTTGCCCGTGGTGTTCACGGCATAGGGATCCCAGGCTTCCCTGCCGCGTCCGAACAGACGCGTGTCCGTGCGGAACATGTAGTGGCGCCCCTGGAGGTCCTCGTCCACGCCGGCTTCCCAGATATTGTGGCCGATGGGCTGCAGGGCGAGTTCGGCGCGCCCCTCGTTGCCCGTGGCGTTGTCGTAGAGGATCACGTGCGCCGCCGTGGCGTTGGGGGCAAAGAGGCGGAACGTCGTGCGCTCGGGCGTGTAGAGCGCTCCGAGAGGCATGTCGGCATAGAAGAGATCGCGGTCGTCGAGGATTCTGCCAAGAACGACGGCGGCGGTGCCGAGCCCTTCGAGTGTGGCGGTGTAGGATTCGGCGGGATCGAGGTCCTGCGCCGTGGTGACTTCCAGCAGGTTCGGCGTCGCGGCAACAAGTGCGGCCTCGGCCACGGGAACGGCCTGGCCGGACTCGGTGGCGAGGGTGACAAGGGAGGCCTTGGCCGATGCGGCCTCGGCGGGATGAGTGAGGACAAGCGTCACGAGGCGGCGGCCATCCAGGGTGGCCTTGGCGAGATGGGGGCTGGTGTCCGGGCGCGTGGTGTAGATCTGCGGATCGTTGCCGATGAGCCAGATTTCGTTCCCCATGTCCGGCGTCCAGTAGCGGTCGCTGCCGTCCTTGTAATCCCAGGAGTGGCGCAGGCGTGGGATGAAGCCGATGCGCTCGCCGCGGGCGTCGTCGTTGCCATAGGCCGCGGGGTCGATTTCAAAGCGCACGCCGTAGTCGGTCTCGGCAGCGGGAAGGACTTCCTGATTGGCGGGATTGCGTTGCTCGCGCCCGTCCCAGGTCCAAAGCCCGGCGCCCTGATAGTCGCCATCAAAGCGATGATAGTTGATGATGAGCGTGGAGGCGGAGGCGGCGCCGCCGTCTCCCTGGCCTTGGGACGACGATGCAAGCAGGATGGAAAGAAGCACGGTAATAATCCCCCTGAACGCGATAGTGCGATTCATTGTTTTCCCCTCAAACGTCGGGCTGGAACAGGTGGCCGGTTTATTCCGGCCATCCATTGACGGCACTTCACCAAAAGACGGACAGGCGGGCATGTCCACGCCAAACGGCACGGGAGGGGAGCCTTGGGTATCAAATTTTAGCAGCGATATCGGGGCTGTTTTATAGAGCGGTTCACACAAACCGGGCGTGATGGGCCACGAATCCGCACGAAGAAGGAAGAGCGTCGAGAGGACGGCAGCCGTTATCCCCCCGGGAAGAGATTTCCGAAAGGACGCGTGAACGGTTGGTTACAAAGCGCTCAGAGTTTCCTGCCCAGTGCCGCGTCGAACGGCAGCAGCGCGCCGGTGGCCGGGTCCCACTCCAGCACCGTGGAGAACACCAGGCGGGCCGGGCCGCTCAGCGTCACATCCTCCGCACCGTCCGCCGTGAGACGGAAGCCAATGGTCAGCGTCTCGCCACTGGTCGGGACGATCCGCATCGTCTGGGCGCCCGAGAGCCCCAGGCGCCGCGCGCGGCACAGCGCCGTGGCCGTCGAACCGGTGCCGCAGGCCAGCGTTTCGGCCTCGACGCCGCGCTCGTAGGTGCGGATGCGGACGAGGGTGGGATCGTCCGGGTCGGGGGTGGCGAAGTTGACGTTCGTTCCGGCGGGGGCAAAGGCCGCATGATGGCGCAGGGCGTGGCCGTTGGCGGCAACGTCCAGGGAGGCGAGGTCCTCCACCCAGACGACGGCGTGGGGGACGCCGACGCGCAGGAAGTCGATCTGCCAGGCGCGGCCATTGGCCTCGGCCGGGCGGGCGCCGGGCAGGCCGGGCACGGGCGGAAACGCCACCGCGGCGCCGCCGGGGATGAGCGACGCGCGGTAGGGCCCGGCGTCGGTCTCGAAGGCCATCTCGTCGCGCGCCATGCCCATCAGGCGGGCAAAGCGGGCGATGCTGCGGGCGCCATTGCCGCACATTTCGCCCCGCGAGCCGTCCGCGTTATGATAAACCATGCGAAAGTCTGCGCCGGGAACGTCGGCGGGGCGCAGCACCAGAATGCCGTCGGCACCGATGCCGCGGCGCCGGTCGCACAGCGCGCGGGCGAGTTGCTCCATGGGCGCGCCATCGGGCAGATTCGCGTGCGGGTCCCAGAGGGCGGCGAAATCGTTGCCTGCTGCTTCGTACTTGAAGACCTTTAGTTGCATCCCCGGGGGGCTCCGTGGTGGGCTTCGAGGAGAATCGGAGGCGCGGTGCCAGTCAGGATCCGCAAGGCCCTCCCAAGGAGTCTCCACCGTGCGCCATTTCGCGTTTTTCGCTTTTGCCCTGCTCTTTGCCAGCCTTTTGCAGGGCTGTATCATCATCCCGATCAGTCTGCCCGGCGGTGCCGAGGTGAGGCAAGTCGTATACCGCGACGGCAGCGGCATCATGCCGAAGAAGATCGCCATCATCGAGGTCTCCGGCGTGCTGAATTCCGGCGGCTCGGGCGACGGGTTCTTCTCCGCCGACAGCAGCGTGGTCGATCTGGCCAAGAAGCTCGCCGCCGTCCGGGAAGACCGCCGCGTCAAGGCCGTCATCCTGCGCGTTGACACCCCCGGCGGCGGCGTCACCGCCAGCGACATCATGTACCACGAACTCGAAGCGTTCCGCGCGGAAACCGACCTCCCCGTCTACGTCTCGATGCAGACGGTGGCCGCGTCCGGCGGCTACTATGTCAGCATGGCATCGGATAAAATTTACGCCGCGCCGACGTCGATCACCGGCTCGATCGGCGTCATCGGCGTCTTCCCCGAGGCCACCGGCCTGATGAAGATGGTCGGACTGAAAATGAACGCCATCAAGTCCGGCGCCCAGAAGGACGGCGGCGCGTTCTATCGCGACATGGATGACGAGTCGCGCGCGATCTATCAGGCGATGATCGACGATTTCTACGGCAAGTTCGTGGATGTCATCGCGGCAAACCGCACGAATCTGGAGCGCGAGGAAATCGTGGCGCTGGCCGACGGGCGCGTCTACACCGCCCAACAGGCTGTTGACGCCGGGCTGATCGACGGCATCGCGTATCTCGACGAGGTCGTCGAGGCCGTCGAAAACGACTTCGACCTGGCGGGCGCGTCGGTGGTGATCGTCTCGCGCAGTGCGGCACAGACGACCGAGTCGCTCTACGCCGCCTCGATGCCCGGAAGCCGCGCGAACGAAAAGCCCGCGGCCTCGCAGGTCAACATCGTCAACTTCGACGCCAGAAGCCTCGCTGAACCCGTCACCGAGCCGTTCAACTACCTCTGGATGCCCTGAGCAGAGTTTCAAGAAGGAAGCCCCTATGCGCTGGTTCCGCCGCCCCACTCCCCAGTTCATCACCATCCAGCCGCCCACGCAGCGCGAACGCATTGGCAAGGACCTTTGGAACAAGTGCGACACCTGCGGCGCGATCACGCGCACAAAGGACTTCGTCGCGAACTGGAAGGTGTGCCCGAAGTGCAATCGCCACGAACGCCTCGACGCGCTTGAGCGCCTCGACCTCCTGCTCGACGAGGGGTCGTTCGAGGAAACCGACGCGGACCTCGTTTCCGGCGACCCGTTGAAGTTTGTGGACAGCAAGCCGTACCCCGAACGCGTGGAGGCGACCCGCAAGAAAACCGGCCAGAACGACGCCATCGTCACGGGGCGTGGCACGATCGGCGAAGTGCCCGTCGCCATCGCCGCAATGGACTTCCCCTTCATGGGCGGCTCGATGGGCTGCGTCGTCGGCGAGAAGGTCGCCCGCGTCATGGAAATGGCCATCCACGAGGAACGCGTGTGCATCACGATTTCCTCGACGGGTGGCGCCCGCATGCAGGAAGGCATCCTGTCGCTGATGCAGCTCGCCAAGACGTCGATCATGTGCAAGCTGCTTCAGGAAAACCGCGTGCCGTTCCTCTCGATCCTGGCGGACCCCTCGACGGCGGGCGTCATGGCCAGCTTCGCCTCGCTCGGCGACCTGGTCATCAGCGAGCCCGGCGCCTACGTGGGCTTTGCCGGACGCCGCGTCATCGAGCAGACCATTCGCCAGACGTTGCCCGACAATTTCCAGACCGCCGAATTCGTCCAGCAGCACGGGTTCATCGACCTCGTGGTGCATCGCCATGAAATGCGCGGCAAGCTGATCACGCTGCTGCGCCAGATGCGCCATCTCCCCGCCGCGGAGTTCGACGAAGAAGGCGAACAGCACCGCATCAACACCCCCTCTCCCAAACCCGCCGAAGCACCCGCGAAGGCGAAGAAGAAAGCGGTGCAGAGCGATTCACGCAAGTCCTGACGCGACCTGACGCGAGGGGAGACGATTTCAAGAACACCGACAGGAATCGCAGTCGCTTTGTCATCAACGGTTCAGTCGTCCCATTCGGGACTCTCTGCCGTGACTGACAACGGATACCGTCTTCGCTCCGCGCTCTTCCTTCTTCGTGCCGATTCGTGCGATTCGTGGTTCTCTTTTCTCCGTGTCCCCGTGGTGCCCCCCCTATAACTGCTCCGCCATGATCGTGCGCAACTTCGCCGCCACCATGTCGATGGCGATGGCGTTGTGCCCGCCGAGCGGAATGATGATGTCCGCATAGCGCTTGCTGGGCTCGATGAACTGCAGGTGCATGGGGCGCACCTGCTGCTCGTACTGGTGGATGACGGAGGTCAGGCTGCGGCCGCGCTCGCTCACGTCGCGCTGCAAACGGCGGATAAAGCGAACGTCGGCGTCGATGTCGACGTAGATGCGCACGTCGAGCACATCGCGCAGGCGCTGGTCCACCAGGATGAAAATCCCTTCGAGAACGATGACGGGCGAGGACTCGTAGCGCACCGTTTTGTCGAGGCGGGTGTGCGTGGCGAAATCGTAGACGGGAATGTCCACGGCTTCGCCACGGCGCAGGCGGCTGATGTGTTCGACCAACAGTTCGACGTCGATGGAGTCGGGATGGTCGAAGTTCACGGCGTGACGTTCTTCGAGCGGCAGATGACTGAGGTCGCGGTAGTAATTGTCCTGGCTGATGATGGGGACGGCGCGGTCGGTGATATTGCCGACGAGATTGCGGGCGATGGTGGTCTTGCCCGAGCCGCTGCCCCCGGCGAGTCCAAGGATGAAGGAGCGGTGTGACATGGCGGCCTCCGGGAATCAATGAGGGGGGATGGGAACGCTCGCCACAACTGCCTGGCGCGCCGCGTGCGTCCCACGCGAATCGGGGAAGCCTCCCACATCGCCAAACGCGGCGAAAGCAGATTCCGGCACCGGGAGGGGCAAAAGGGGTGCTCCTCGCGGCGTACCCGGGAAGGCCGGAATGCGGACGGGGCGGAGAGAACACGTCTATGGAGTTGGTCGCGTCGGGATACCAGGAAACCGACCAGCCCGCACGGACAAACGCCGTTGCACGCTCGCGCTTGTAGGCCACCCAGCGCTCGTACTCCTCCTTGGAACCGCTCCAGAAAAGCCCGTCGATCTCGAATCCCTCCATTTGCAGAAGGAAGGACGCCGGAGTTTATATACTTGCCGGAAGGCGAGAAGGGCGAGGGGTTTGGAGGATAGCGATACGGATTCCCTCTATCGCCGCGCGTGCAAGGCTTTCGAGCTGATTGTGCGAGGCGTTCATCGACCTGCCCGCGCATCCGCCCGCGCACCCCGTCAACCGCGTCGAGGAGGCCTTGACCTGCGATCGCAAGCCAGCCGCCAAAGAGCGCGGCGCAAGATCACGAGGGGTGGGGGCAGGCGGGAAGGGTACAACGTCATGAGCCCTGGGGCCCTCCAAAGTACCGTAGGCTCGTCCCAAGTGCACTAGACACGCTCTCATCAATAGAAACCTCTGACCAACCCTCCCGCCCAGCCATTTCTTCCGCACTGAGTTGTCAGAGCGTTGTTTTGTAGCGGCTGTTGAGTGATTTTTCAGCGCATT
>JASGMJ010000055.1 GCA_030156535.1 Candidatus Sumerlaeota bacterium | reverse complement strand
CCACCAATGACCGCGCCCTGAAAGCGGCGCGATCCCATGGGTCGATTCCGAAGAGGCGTTCAGTTGTGGATCGCACCACCTTCGGGGTGCGGGTTGAAACGGTGCGCCTACCCAGGGCGGCGCGCCTTGCGGCGCTTGCCCTGGGCTGGGTGATCTCGCCTCTTCGAGGCGTACCACGCTCCTTCGGCAATCGCACACGCTCTGCAATCTTCAAGGCTGACGTCTCTCCGAAGCGTGCGTCCGGCCACGATGCATCGGGGAATGCCATCGGCCGCGTTCCCTGCGGGGCTCTCTTTCGTGATGCCCGAGGATCCATAGAGGATTTTCGGAAGAGGCGCGGTTGTTTTCGATGGGAAGGAGCTCGTCTTGAGCAAGGATTCGTCACGGCCCGCAATGGCCCCAACGAATCCCACCGGCTCGGCGAGCCTCGATACCAAATTCGTTCCGCCCGCAATGGCCCCAACGGGGCCGAATCCTCGAGCCCAGGGCAAGCGCCGCAGGCGCGCCGCCCTGGGTTCGGCCAGCACCAATGACCGCGCCCTGAAAGCGGCGCGATCCCATGGGTCGATTCAGGAAAGCCGTTGAGTTTGGATCGCACCACCTTCGGGGTGCGGGTTGATGAGGCTGGGCCAGAGGCAAAACGCAAAATGGAGGGCAGGACGCCGGGATAGGGCGGAACTAAAGAGTGAGAACTGAGAACCGAGAACTGAAAAGTGAAAACGTCTCCCGGACCATCCCGCGGGTCCGGGAGATGAACCTGACACCCGGGTTGCTGCTTACTTTTCCTCGTCCTCGTCTTCCTCATCTTCCCCATCGGTGTCGAAGAGGGGGATCAGCGTGGCGGCCTTGTCGGTGTCCATGACTTCCACGCCCTTGAGCGAGCGCGTGATGCGGCGGCTTGCCACTTCGGCGGCATCGACCTTGTTCGACGCTTCATGCAGCTTCTTTGAGACGGCTTTCAGACTCATGCCAAACTTCTCGAAGTTCGTTTTCACGGCCGAGAGAATCGACCACACTTCGCTGCTGCGTTCCTGAATGGCGAGCGTGCGGAAGCCCATCTGCAAGCTGTTGAGGATGGCGTACAACGTCGTGGGGCCGACGGGGATGACGCGGTGGGCGCGCTGCATCGTGTCGAGCAGGCCGTCGATGCGCAGAGCCTCGGCGTAAAGGCCTTCGGTTGGCAGGTAGAGCAGCGCGAAGTCCGTTGTGTGGGGCGGGCGGACGTACTTCTCGCGAATCGTGGCGGCCTGGTTGAGCAGGCGTGTCTTGAGCGCGGCGCGTGCGCTGTCGATCGCCGGCTTGTCGGCTGCTTCGAGTGCCATCTGCAGGCGCTCGTAGTCCTCGGTGGGGAACTTCGCGTCGATGGCGAGATAGACGGGCGAGTTGGCGTCGTTGCCGGGCAGGCGGATGGCGAACTCCACGCGCTCGTTCGCGTTCGGAACGACAACGGCATTCGTTTCGTACTGGCTGGGATGCAGGACCTGTTCGAGCAGGGCGGCGAGTTGCGTTTCGCCAAAGGTGCCGCGTGTCTTGACGTTGCTCAGGACGCGTTTGAGATCGCCGACGCCGTTGGCGAGCGCCTGCATTTCGCCCAGACCCTTCTGCACGCTTTCGAGCTGGGTTGAAACCGTGCGGAAGGATTCGCCGAGTTTTTTCTCCAGCGTCGTTTGGAGCTTCTCGTCCACGGTGCCGCGAATGAGTTCGAGCTTCGCCTCGTTGCTGGTGCGCAGGCTTTCGAGTTGAGCGCCGATCTTTTCGCGCATTCCGTTGAAGAACTCGGCGTTCTGTTTCTCGACGTCGGTCTTGAGCGCCGCGAGGGAAGTCTGAAGATCGGCGAGCCCCTTCTTCTGCGTTCCCTCGATGGTGTTGCCCATCTGGGTCAGCTGCAGTTTCTGCTCGCCCATGCCCTTGGTGAGGGCGGCGTTGATTTCCTTGAGCAACTGGTCAACGCGGTCGAGGCGTTCCTGCAACTGTGCGGTGAGTCGCCCTTGCAGGTTGGTGAGGGAATCGGTGAGCGCTTCCTTCTGCGCGGCGGATTCCTTGGTGACGGTCTGGCGGAATTCGTTGAGCGCGTTCCCGAAGATGTCGAGGCGTTCATCCTGGCTCTTGCGTCCCTGGGCGAGGACGGCGGTGACCTCGTTCTGGAGTTCCTTTGACTTGTCGGCGATGAGCGCGAGGGTTTGCTGCTTCGTCTCGGCCTCGCGTTTCACGGCATCGATGTTCTGCTTCTGGAGTTCGCGCTGATGCTCGGCGGCCGACTCGCGGATGGCCTTGTCCAACTGGTTTTGCAGCCGGTCGAGTTCGTCGCGCAGGAGCTTCTGGTGCTCGGCGAGCAGCGCGGCGACGTCCTCGCCCGGCTTTGCGCGGCCCGTTCGGACAAACTGCACCAAGAGCAGAATCAAGATGACAACGAGAAGTCCCGGAGTCAAAAAATCCACGATAAGTGTTTCCCTTCAGCGAATGACTTTGGCTGCCCCTTTTCAGGGGCGCAAGATTTCAAAGACTTCGTCGCGCACCATGATCACGGAGAAGTAGTCATCGGGTGTTTCTCCTTCCCAGTAGGTCCAGGCTTTGACCTGTCCGGGTTTCAGACCTTGCGCGACGGCCTTGGGGCAGTTGCGGGGAATGCCGACGGTACTGATGTCGCGTGGCTCGCCCAGAATCGTCCGAACGTTCTCCGTGGTCATCCCCAACTCAACTTCCTCAAGAAGTTCCGTCAGTTCTTCTGTGCCGCCTCCGCTCTCTTCGCTCCTTTCGCTGCGGATGAGAGCGACTGTCAGCATCGCGAGGGAGAGCACCAGCACAAGTGCCAGGACGACGATCGCGACACCCAAACTTCCACGACTGGGATTCCTCATTTCACTTCTCCCCTTTTCGCCCCCGCCGGGACGCTCTGAAGGTTTCAGCGGGACGCCCTCTCAGGCGCGCCGCCGGAAGTAATCTTCCGTACCCCGTGATGCGCTGGCGTCTTCAAGGCGATGCAGGGCGTGGATGTAGGCGGCGAGGCGCAGAGTCACGCCCTTCTCTTCAGCCAACGCCAGCACGCATTCAGTCTCCGTGACCATGCGTTGTTCGAGTCGCTGGGCGACTTCCTCTTCGGTCCAGTACATGCCCTGGCGGTTCTGGACCCATTCGAAGTAGCTGACAGTGACGCCGCCCGCGTTCGCGAGAATGTCGGGGAGGACGTCGATTCCCTTCTCCGCGAGGATGGCTTCGGCGGCGCCGGTCGTGGGGCCGTTTGCGACTTCGATGATCGTGCGGGCCTTGATGCGCCCGGCGTTGTGCTCGGTGATGACGCCTTCGAGTGCCGCGGGAATCAGCAGATCGACGTCGAGTTCGAGAAGCTCTTCGTTGGTGATCCTGTCGTGGTCCTGTGATTCGAGAACGGAGCCGTCGGCATAGAGGGCTTCGAGCTTCTGCGTGGCCTTCTTCCGCTGGCGGACGGTTGGAATGTGCAGGCCGTCCTGCTTGAAGATTCCGCCGCGCGAGTCGCTGACGGCCACGATGGTGCAGCCGTCGTTGAACAGCATTTCGGCGAGTTCGGCGCCCGCGTTGCCAAAGCCCTGGATGGCGACGCGCAAATCCTTCAGGTCGCGGTTCTTCCGTTTCATCATGACGCGAATGGCGTGATAGGCGCCCTTGGCGGTTGCCGTCTCGCGGCCCAGGCTGCCGCCCATGCTGAGCGGTTTGCCCGTGATGACGGCCGGCGTGATCCTGCGCTTGATGATGCTGTACTGATCCATCATCCAGCCCATGATCATCTGGTTCGTATAGACGTCGGGGGCGGGAATGTCGATGTCCGGGCCAATGAAGTCGGCGACGGCGTCGATGTAGCCACGGCTGAGGCGTTCGAGTTCGGTGCGCGAAAGTGCCTTGGGATTGACGGTGATGCCCCCCTTGCCGCCACCAAAGGGGAGGTTGAGCACGGCGCACTTGAACGTCATCCAGAAGGCGAGGGAGGTGACCTCGTCGGGCGAGACGTTTGGATGGTAGCGAATGCCCCCTTTGGCGGGCCCACGCGTGTCATCATAACGCACGCGATAGCCGGGGAAGATCTTGAGTGCCCCGTTGTCCATCCGCACGGGGACGGAGACCTTGAGGACGGACTTGGGATAGTGGAGACGCTCCACCGTGTCAGGCGAGAGACGCACGTGCTGTAACGCCGCATCGAGGCGTTTGCGCGCATCCAGAAAAATTCCGTCGCTCATGGGGGGCTTCCTTCTTTGGTCGCAATGAATCCTTCAGGAATGTGCCTTGAAGGTGTTGGTTGTCTTGCGGGGTTCAGGGTTCGGAAACAGGAGTCCGCCACTCGAACCGCCAACCGCGAGTCGCAAACAACAAAATGATTCTACTTCCCTGCTTCCAGATATCCTTTCTCCACGTAGTACTGGCGGTGCTTTGCGGTGCCGCACATCACTGGCGTGATCTTGTCCGTCGTACCGGAGAAAGTAATCTCTTCCACATAGTAGCAGTACGTCCTGCCGATCTCCAGACCTTCATCGAAGTAGTGGTAGGACTGGGGCTGCGACGTCGTGTCGTGTCCGGGCACGGGCTGGGGGTTGACGAGTTCCCAGGGGCCTTCCTCCGATTCGCCTCGGTAGATGTTGAAGCCGTAGACGTTTTCCTGGCTCTGGAGGCGCCAGGCGACGCGCAGCATCCCCGTCATGTCCGGCGCGCCGTTGCGTGCCACGATGCCCTCGCCGCCGTCCGTCTTCGGGCGCCCCTTCGCCACGCACCCCCCCATCGTCATCGCAAGTCCCAGCACCAACACCAAGCGCAGTTTCATGGAGCACGTATCCCCTGAATCTCGAAGTTGGTCTTCACGGGAGGCACGGCTGGTGCACCCCGGTTGCTTTCAGTCTTCCGCGTCCTCGCCGCTCTTCAGGATCAGAGTGCCATTCTCGTCCCAGGCCAGTTGGCCCGGGTCGGCCAGTTGAGTGAAGTTCATCGTTTCGAGCAACTCTTCCTGCAAGGGGCGGGGCTTCTCCTGTGTGGCGACCCAGGCCCGCTGGACTTCCCACCTGATGGCGTCGAGGGGCGGCAGGCCTTCCTCGCGTTTGAGGACTTTGAGCAGGACGAGCGTTTCGGTCTTCATGATCGGTTTGGTCACGGAGCCCGGCTCGATGCTCATGGCGCTGTCGCGCACCCAGTAGGGGAGGCGGGCCGGCACTTCGGCGGTGAACTCGGTCACCTGGTCGCCCGATTGTCCCCACGCTTCCATCTCCGACGTCAGTGACTCGAACGAAGCGCCTTCCCCGGCCTTGCGGGCGGCTTCCTCAGCCCAGCGATAGAACGCCAGCTTGTCCGTGCTCCCCGTGTGGGTTGCCAGCGTGGCAAAGGAGACTTCCAGCATCTGTGCATCGACGAGCGGGCGCCGGAACTCCGCGGCGTTTTTTTCGTAGTAGGCTTGGAGTTGTTCTTCCGTGGGGACCGGTTCGGACGTTTGCGGCCTCAGCAGGGTTGTCATCCAGATTATCCGCTCGCGGCGCTGGGCCTCTGCGATGGCCTCCTGAATTTCAGGCGCGGCAATGTCGTGTTCCTCGGCGAAGCGCGCGATCAGCAGTTCTTCCTCGATGATGCGCGGCAGACCGGTCGTTTCATTTTCAATATAGTAGCTTTCAACTTCGGCGGGGGAGCCCATTCGGACGAAAGCCTGGATGTCATCCTGCATGAAGCCGGGGCGGTCCGCCACTCTTGCCACGACCATGTCGTCCGGCGAATCCGCCGTGGGGCGGTGGAATTCCCAGGGGTGCGTTTCCTTGAGTTCGTTCAGCACGGCAACGCGGCGATTCTCCATGGCCCGCAGGGCGTACTCGCGTCCCAGGGTCGCTCTGAGCGAATCGGGGGCGGGGTGATGCTCGGGCTGGTAATCGACGACGGCAACAATGACGAAGCCAGCGGTCGTGTCGATGATGTCGCTCGCTTCTCCCGGAGGCGTCGTGCGCAGCGCTTCGGAAATGGGCTTGGACATGCGTCCCTCGAAAGCCACCGGGCCGTAGAGTTTCCCCGGCACTCCATCGACGGGAGGCGTTGCTAGGCGTGCGGCGACGTCGGTGAACTCCTCGCCCGCCTCCAGGGCCTCTTGGGCTTCCCTTGCCCTCTTCAGAGCCTCGGCGCGCGCTTCGGCTCCGCCGCTCTTGGGGGCTTCGAACATCATGAAACGGAAGGTGGCCGTTTCGGGGAGCGTTTGCTCGGCGGCGCGCTCTTCAAGATACTCCAGCATCTCCTCGTCGGAGACCTGCGCGGGTTCGGCGATCAAGGCGTCCCACGCGGCTTTCAGCAGCACGTCGTGCTCGGCCGCCTTCATGCTTCTTTTCACTCGGGGGTCGGCGTCGATCTGGCGCAGAGTCGCCTGCTGGAGCAGAATGCGCTCGAACGCGATCCGGCGCACGACGTCCTGCACGAACCTCTGTGCCTTCTCGGTGGAAAAATCGAACGTTGCCGGGTCCACCCGCGCCTTGTTGCGCAGATACGCGTCGAGCTCCTCCAGCGTCACCGTTCCACCCGTGAAGGCCGCGAGTGTGCCGGGCCGCACGGTGAGCGGTTCGACCACGACGTTGCCGCCGGCATGTGTGGCGTCCATCGGCCCCGGCACCGGGGCGTTGTCCTGCGCGCATGCCGTTGATGCCGTCAGGGCTGCTGTCACTGCCAACGCGCTCATCCGCTGTCCCACCCCAATCCGAGTCATGTGTCTGCTCCCTGCCGTTCGTGGATTCGTCAGCAAAGCCCCCCGGCTGTTGCGGGACAGTGCCCCTTCTGATTTCCGCCGTTCCGCCGCATCGTCAATGGCAACAAGCGGGTGGCTGGCTGCGGCCAGGGCATTCCCCGGCAATTCGTAACCGAATGCACGTCCCGATGATGCCCCAGCCTTGAGTTGTAAAGGAAGTGGCGTTTTCCCTGAGCTATGGGATTTGGCCCCTTTGGGGCCATTGCGGGCCAAACGATTCCCCGCTCAAGACGAACCGTTTCTGCTTCCCCCTGGGGAGGGCCAAGGTTCTCCGAAAAAACTCTAAAGGATCAATCCCAGGAAGAAAGCGATTCCGCACACAACTTTGGCGATCTTGATAAAGTTCAGCTGTGCCGTTGACGTGGCATCCGCCGCATTCTCGTACTGCTGTGCGACTCCATGCGAGACGACAAACCCGATGATCGCGGGAATCACCGAACCGGCGGCGATGGAAATGAACAGGATGATAATGGCGCCGATAAGAACGGCAACGCCCAGCGAGCCGTCCTCGCGCCCGCTCGCCCTGTCGTTTCGCCCGGCAATCGTGGCATTGAGCGCGCGCTGCTTGAGATCAGCCATCGTGGGCTCCGGGTGGCTGCTGACGCGGGGAGCCGCCGGGGGGCGCGTGCGCTCGTATCCGGATTCGTCCACGAGCACCGTGTCGCCGTGGCCGACGCGCTTGGGTGGCGAGACGGTGCCGTAGGTCGTTTCCGTGCCGACTGTGGCGGTCGCGGCGGCGGGCTCGGGGGCGGCCTCCTGCATCTTGTCGCCCCACGCGTCGAGATTGCGGGCCGTCTGCGAGTTCTCGCCCATGCGGGTGGCGGCGGTGCCGCCCGGGCGGTCGTCGCCTTCGAGACGGCGGAGTTCGTTCTGGAGGGCCGTGTCAGCCGGTTGCCACGAGATGAGTTGGCGCAGGGCGGCGGCGAGCTTGGGGCGGTCGTTGCGGCGGCGATAGAGATCGGCGGCCATCTTGCCCATGGTGACGGCCATGCCGGCGGCGCCGAGAGATGCGGCCAGCCCGGCGAGGTCGAGCAGCAGGTCGCCGTTTTCCTTGGCGAGTTCGTAGGCCTCGCGGTAGGCGCGGTTGGCGCGCTCGTCCGCTCCGGCGGTCTGGGCCTGCTTGTAGGTTTCCATCCACGCACGCAGCGCCTCCTGGCGGTGCCCGAACTCCTGGAGGGCCTCGGCGTGGATCTCGTGGAGCCGCGAGCTTTGCGGATAGCGCTTCAAGGCCTCCGTAATGTAGCCCAGCGCCTCGTTGCTTTCACCCTTGCGGATCAGGTCCTCGACCTTGTGCTCCCACGCCAGCCAGGGGTTCTCCTGCTTTTCCGGGGTTTGCGGCTGCTTGTGTGCGGTGGCCGTTGCCGCGGCCAGCCCGGCGGCCACGCCGCCGAGTGCCGTCGCCAGCGTCTTCATGGACTCCTGGCGCTTCTCCGGCGCAGGTTCGGCGACGGGGTGCTGCGTGGTTTGGGACGCGGGCTGGTAGGGAAAGCTCTGCTGCTGGGGTTGTTGCCGGGGGGGTGGCTGCTGCTGGGTGCGCGAGGGAGCAAAGGCCTCGCGCGGGGGAACCTGACGCGTGGGCGCGGACGGGGCCGTGACGGACAGCGGTTCGATGGGCTGGATCGTGCGGATCTGGATCGAGGAATCGATCAGGCTGATGTGCTCGGGGTGGATGTGGAGGTCGACATCCTTGCCCATCAAATCGCGCATCGAATCGACGGTGATCTGAATATCGGGGAGGGAATCGCCGAGGGCACCCTTGCGCTTGTAGGTTCCGATGGCGGCCGTGCTGATCGGAATCAGGGGCGCCGAACGCCCGAGCGGAATCGCGGAAATCTTCTCCAGGTTCGTCTTCGTGGAATCGATGAGGCCGGGATTGCGCAGCCACTCGTCCCATTCGAGCGGACCGGAGACGAGGATGCGCCGCTCGATGGCATCGAGGATCCGGGGAATCAGCGCGGGCATCGGGGCGAACTCGGGGCCGAGCGAGAGGCCGCGATGCTTCAGCGTCTCCTGCACCCGCTCAAACGCCTCCTGCGCGCGGCGCGGATCGCGCACCGCCAGCTCCGTCAGGCCGAGCAGGAACCACGCCTCCGGCACATCCGGGTACGCTTCCGTGGCCTTCTGCATCGTCAGACGCGCCATCATGTAGGAACGATGGCGGTAGAGTTCCTTCCACTCCGCCACCGCATGGGGAAGCGGAAGGGGCGCAGTCTTCGTCATGTCCATTGCCGAATGAATCGAATGCATGGCCCCGATCCTTTCCTCGCCCGTCACATTGCCCTCAATCGCGCCGCAGCACAACCATTACTGCGGGCACAGCGGTGCTATTCAAACGGACAGGATGGGATGCGCGCGAATCGTGGGTTTCGTGGCGCGCCCGGAGGCAATCGCATTTCCCCCTGACATCCACGCCGCGATGTCCTATGCTGTGTACAGTGCGTGGGGTGCACAAGCCGGGGGAGGCTCTCGATGAAAACGAAACGCGGTGTTTTTGGAGTGGCGCGGGCGGCGGGACTGGCGGCGGCGGTGGTGTTCGCCAGTGGCGTGGCTCCAGCGCAGTTGACCCACCCCTTCCGGGTGGACGGTCTGGATGGGACAAACGGCGTACGGATGAACGCCCTTGGGGTGATCACCGAAACGGGCCTCTCCCAGCAATTGGGACGCGCGTTGACAGGCATCGGCGACGTCAACGGCGACGGCTTCGAGGACTTTGCCGTTTCCATGACTGGTAGGTGCACGAGCGTCCCCGTGGCCTGGCCGCCCTTTGGAACTCGTCTTGTCAATCGGGGCCGGGTCTACGTGGTGCTTGGCCGCGAGCGGCGCTGGTCC
>JASGMJ010000014.1 GCA_030156535.1 Candidatus Sumerlaeota bacterium | reverse complement strand
CCCCGGGGGGGGGGCGAAGTCCGTTTGGTGCCTTGCCCCGCTTCGCTGCGGAATGAACTTGGTCCGTTCAACTGCCATCCCTGTGGGGATGTGAGTGAGCGAGTGATTGCAAACAGGCGACAGAATCTGCAGAGCGCATGGGAGACGGCAGGACCAGAGACCTGAGAACCCAGGGCGCTCTTCCCCAATGCATTGCCTCCACATTCTTTCCTTGGCCCATGCCTTGCTTTTCTCAAAGCGTCTGATACGAGGAAGCTGAATCCCGTCATCTGCGAGCCGCATGTCCTTTCTGGCCGATAATCTGCTGAACCCGCCGCTGCTTTTTTTCATTCTTGGGATGGCTGCGGTGCTGGTGAAGTCGGACTTGGAGCTTCCCCAACCGTTTCCGAAAATCCTGTCGCTGTATTTGTTGTTCGCGATCGGGTTCAAGGGAGGGGTGGAGCTGAGCCACAGCGGAGTGACCCCGCGAATCGCGATGGTGTTGGGCGCGGCGGTCATGATGGCGTTGGTCGTGCCGGTCTACAGTTTCTTTCTGCTGCGCGGGCGCGTGGGTGTGGACAACGCGGCGGCGATTGCGGCGACGTATGGCTCGATCAGCGCGGTGACGTTTATCACGGCGGGCGCGTTTCTGAATGCGACGGGGATCGGGTACAGTGGCTATCTGGTGGCAGCGATGGCGCTGATGGAGTCGCCGGCGATTGTGGTGGGTGTGCTACTGTACCGCATGGCGCGGCGCGAGAGGAGTGCGGCGGAAAAGACCGACTGGCCGGCGCTGCTGCGCGATTCGTTTTTTAACGGGTCGGTCTTCCTGCTGACGGGCAGTTTGTTGATTGGTGCGGCGACGGGGGAGAAGGGGTGGGAGGCGGTCAGCCCGCTGACCGACGGTTTGTTCAAGGGCGTGTTGTGTCTCTTCCTGCTGGACATGGGAATCGTGGCGGCGCGGCGCCTTGGAGTGATTCGCAAGGCGGGGCTTTTCCTTGCGGGGTTTTCGGTGGGGGTGCCGTTGGTGAATGCGGCGCTGGCAATCGGGCTGAGCCGTTTGATGGGGCTGGACCGCGGGGATGCGTTGATGTTTACCGTGTTGTGTGCGAGCGCGTCGTACATTGCGGTGCCCGCGGCGATGCGGCTGGCGGTTCCGAAAGCGAACCCGAGCTACTATGTGACGATGGCTTTGGCACTGACGTTTCCGTTCAACGTGCTGGTGGGCATTCCGATTTGCTTCGCCGTGATCTCGCGGCTGTGGGGGTGATGCCATGGAGTCCGTGAAGCGCGTGGAGATCGTGACGGTTGCCGTGGAGCGTGCGGCGTTGCTGGCGGCGTTGGAGCGCGCCGGAGCGCCGGGGTATACTGTCTTGCGTCACGCGGAGGGCTTTGGTAACCGCGGGCATCGCGGAGCCGATGAACTGACCGACGTGTTCGAGAATGTGTATGTGCTGGTGGCCTGCACGCAGGATGTTGCCGAGCGCATTGCCGCCGCTGTCCGTCCCATTCTGAACAAATTTGGAGGTGTGTGCCTGATTTCCGATGCGCAGAGCGTGCGGTCTTAGGGGGGGGCAATTCGGCTTGCTCGCGAGGGAACATTGGTGAACATGTTGTGATGCTTCCATGAAATGGAAGGGGGTAAGGTGACGGACGACAAGGCACCAGCGCAGCGGGGCGGATGGGAAGGGGATCGGAGTTTCCCGCTTCCCGACGATCCGACGCTGTCCGTGCATCGCCTGCAATCCTTTCGCTCTGATGAAATTTCGCAGGCGATCCGGCAGTTTGCCGGAGAGGAATTCCTGCGTCCGCGCATCGGCATGCCCCAGGATGGACGCGAGGTCTTTCACCTGGAGAAGCGAATCGGCGAGGGAGGTTTCGGGGAAATCTGGCAGGCGGAGCAGGGGTCGCTCAGCCGCCTGATCGCCGTCAAGCGCCTGAAGCTGGAGGACGAGAAAGGGCCGTTTTCCTCCGGTGCCCGCGACTTTCGCAACACGCTGTTCCTGCGCGAGGCGTATACGACGGCGCTGCTCGACCATCCGTTCATCGTGCCGGTATACGCTCTGGGGGTGGACCAGGAGGGGCGCGACGCGCTGGGCATGAAGCTGGTCGAGGGCGATTCGTGGTCCTCGCTGCTGGGGCGCGACTTCGGCAAGTTGCCGGTCGACGAGTTCCTGCAGAAGCATGTGGGTATTCTCGTGTCGGTGACGCAGGCCGTGGCGTTTGCGCATTCGCGCGGCGTGATCCATCGCGACATCAAGCCATCGCAGGTAATGCTGGGGCGTTTCGGCGAGATCTACCTGATGGACTGGGGGTTGGCGTATATCATCGAGACGGCCGATCACATGATCGACAGCCAGCATCCGGTGCATACGGGCCAACGTCTTCAGGAGTTGTCGAACCCCGCGGGCACGCCGGCCTACATGGCGCCGGAGCAGACGCTCTCGACAACCGAGCGTCTGGGACCGTGGACAGACGTCTATCTTCTCGGGGCAACGTTGTATCATTTGCTGGCGGGAGCTCCGCCGCATTCGTCGAACGACTCGCAGATTTCCTTCGCGAAAGCGAAGGAGGGGGAGTTGGTGCCGCCGAGCAAGGCGGCAAAGGAACGCCTGGTGCCGCGCGAACTGGAGGAAGTGTGCCTGCGCGCGATGGCGGCCGATCCAGAGAAACGCCATGGCAGCGCGGAAGAATTTCTGGCTGATCTCTCCGGATTTCTCACCGGGCAGACCCGCAAGAAGGAAGCGGCGGCAATCGTCGAGAAGCACCGGGGCAAGCTGGGCCAATCCGAGCTGACGTATCCCAACTTCAACGCCTTGCTGGCGGATTTGGAGCGGGCGCGTGTTCTGAATCCGGCGAGTGAAGAGGCCGAAGCGTTACACCAGGAGACGCTGAGGCATTACGCCGAGCGCGCGCTGGACAACGGCGATCTGGTGCTGGCACGCTCGAACGCCGGGCGCCTGACCGATGCGGCAACGCGCGCCTCGCTGGAAGCGCAAGTGGACGCCGTCGAACGCGCCATTACCCGGCGCGACGGGCAACGCCGCCTGGCCTTCGCCGGCATCGCAATCCTTGCACTGGTTGTTTTGGCTGGAACAATCAGGTACACCATCGTCCAGCGTTCGTTGAACGAGAAGCTGGCGCTCCAGCGTGACCGTGCGGACTCCGCTCGCCAGGCGGCGGAAGAAGCGCGTGAGAACACGGCAGCCGCGTTGAACGAAACGCAGCGCGAGCAGTACCTCTCCGCCATCATCATTGCCGACAACGCCCTCGACAAGGGCGACCTCGACAAGGCGCGTGAATATTTGTTTGATCGAGCCCCCTCCACTTTCCGCAATTGGGAATGGGGGCATCTCGCCGCACGTTTCTTTTCCTCCGACGTGCGTTGGAACGATTCCCCCAACTTTCATGCCGCCTGGATGCCCGGCGGGCAGGAAATCATCGTGGGGGGACGCAAAGTTGTGCGGTTCTACTCACTGAATACCGGTGAACTGCTGCGCACCATCGAGCCGTCAACCCACATAAACTGGAACGTGGCAGCCAGCCCCGATGGCCGGATGCTGGGCGTCACCTCCTTCGACGGAAAGGCGTACCTGCTGGACGCGGAAACGGGACGGGAAATACGCCACTACTCGGAGGGAACCCTGCTGCGTGCGTGCACCTTCAGTTCCGACGGCAAACTGTTCGCCTACTGCGGGGATCTCAAACGTGTTCCCCTGGTCGAAACCGCAACGGGCAAGAAGATACGCATTTTTGACGGTTTTGGTGACGGCGTGTACGATATCTCGTTCAGCCCCGACGGCACGCGCCTCCTAACGTCCTCGCTCGACCACACGGCTGTGACATGGGACGTGACGACAGGGAAGAAGCTGCTGACGCTGGAGCATCCCGAAAACGTGCTCGCCGGCGTTTTCAGTCCCGATGGCCGGTATCTTCTGACGGCGTGCGCCGATCGCAATTGGCGCGTCTTCGACGCGGGGAGCGGCGAGTTGCTCCGCATGGCATTGAATCCCGATGCCTACCTGCACGACATCGCGATTAGCCCCGATGGAACGATCGTGGCCACGTCGGACAATGCAGGCACCTGTCGCTTGTGGGATTTCGAGTCGAGCGCCCTTCTTGCCTCCATTGAATCCGAGAACCCGATCATCAAGGTGGCGTTCAGCCCCGATGGCGAATCCGTCGCCTATACCTCCTATGAGTCGGTGCGCATCACTTCGGTGGATCGTATTCTCCGCCGCGAGGAACTGGACCCCGATCCTTCGCCCGAAACAATTGCCGGGCTCGTCAGCCGCGCACGGGTTTACGGTGTGCCGCTGGACCGCGACCGCGTTTGGGCGGTGCGGGATGCCTCCTGGAACGTGGACTCAGGAATCACAGCGGTGAAGACGCTGGGGCATGAGTTCGGCATCGTGGGGCGCTACGAGGACTTCAGCGCCAATGGCCGGCTGCGGTTGAGCTACGACTACGAGAAGCAAGCGGCGCGTTTGGTGCGCGTGGCGGACGGCGGCGTTCTGAACGAGTACCCCGCCGGACAATACTACGACGGCCGAATCTCGCCTGACGGGCGGTATGTGGCACTGGGCGAGGCAGAGGCACCCATAGTCGTGTACGACGTGGCGTCGGGCGAGGAAGTTGCCCGTTTTGTCCCTCCATCCGAAGATCCCGAGAAACCCACGGCGGAGAACCTGAACTTCATGGTCTTTTCGCCGGATGGCCGGCGCCTGGCCATGGCGTTCCTGAGCGGCCGCTGCTTCGTGTGGGACTTTGCGGCGGAGAGCCCCGCGCGCGAATTCGAGAGGATACGCGGCTCGCTTCTCACCGTCGCTTTCAGCTCCGATGGCGCCCTGCTTGCCGGTGGTGGCGGATCCCGCTCCATTACATTATGGGACGTGGCGACAGGCACGATCGAGAAGGAACTGCCCGGACACAAGAACAGCATCCTCGGCATTTCCTTCAGCCCCGATGGCGAGCGGCTTGTCAGTTTCGCCAACCGGCTCGACGTGCGCGTGTGGGACGTTGCAACAGGGCGCGAGACGATCCTGCTTGAAGAATACGAGAGCGACAACGCACCGCTGGCCGCAGCCTTCACGCACGACGGCCGCCACGTTTTTGTGGCCACCCAGAATCATTCGCTCGATGTCTACGAAGCTTTCCCCTGGGACGGGGAAACGTACGCGGCGGACGCGGATGCGTCGCTGGAGCAGCGCATCGAGCGCTTCAAGCGGAGCGAGCGCATGGCACCCCACAGCCAGCCCTAGACACCAGATTCGGCTGGACCGCTCGCGGCGCGTTCCTCCACCCTGCGCGCCCCCGCTCAGGCGGGCCAATTCCGCACGCTCGAAATGGTTTCGCGATGGCCAAGCAGGAGACCCTCCAAACGGTCCGGGGCATGGACGACGTTCTGCCCACCGGATTTTCCAATCCCGTTTACGATTCTGCCACGTGGGTGGAAATTAAGCGCCGCTACGCGCAATGGGCGGAGCTCCACGGCTATCGTTACATCGAGACCCCGGTTGTCGAGTCCACCGGCCTGTTTCGCCGCACCGCCGGCGAGACGAGCGACATCGTGTCGAAGGAAATGTACACGTTCGAAGACGCGGGCGGACGTTCGCTGTCGCTGCGCCCCGAGGGATCCGCGTCGGTGTGCCGGGCGTTGGTGCAGCACGGCCTCGCGGCCAGCGGCACGGGGCTGAAATTCTACTACACGGCGCCCATGTTCCGCGCCGAACGCCCCCAGCGTGGGCGCTATCGCCAGCACACCCAGCTTGGCCTCGAAGTCTTCAAGGAGACCGACCCGTCGGCCGACGCCGAAGTGATCGCCGTTCTCTACGGCTTCTTCCGCCGTCTCGGGCTCGGGCAACTGACCGTGCACATCAACAGCGTGGGCTCGCCCGCGTGCCGCCCGGCCTACCGCGACATCCTCGTGGCCTATCTGCGCGAGCACATGGGGCAGCTGTCGGAGGATTCGCAGCGGCGCGTGGACGTGAACCCGATGCGGGTGCTCGACTCCAAGGACCCCCGCGATCAGGAAATCGTTGCCGGGGCGCCCGTCATGATCGACCACCTGGACGAGGAATGCCGCGAGCATTTCGACGGGGTGAAGGCGGCGCTTGGGGCCCTGGGGATTCCGTTCGTCATCAATCCGCGTCTGGTGCGCGGACTCGATTACTATACGAAGACGGCGTTCGAGGTGACGTGCGACTCGCTCGACGGCGCAATCAAGGTGATTGGCGGCGGCGGACGGTACGACGGTTTGGTGGAGCAAATCGGCGGTCCATCGACGGCGGCGGTGGGGTTTGGCTCGGGGATCGAGCGCGTGATTCTCGCGCTCGAAAGCCAGAACATTCGACTGGCCAAGCCGCGTTCGGCACACGCCGCGGTGCTGTACTTCGACGAAGGCGCGAAGCTGGAGGCGTTCGCGCTGGCCGCACGCCTGCGTGAAACGGGCGTCGAGACGGACTTCCCCTACCGCTCGCGCGGCGTCTCGAAGCAGTTGCAGGCGGCGGTGAAGAGCGGGGTGCGTTTCGCGCTGATCGTGGGCGGCGAGGAAGGCGAGCGCGGCGAAGTTGTCGTCAAGGACCTGCTGAATCGCACACAGGAAGCAGTGCCGAAGGATCGGGTACTCGAGATGCTGCAGCAGAGCTAACCGGCTTGGAGCGCTTCTCACAGTTTCCGGCCGGATGCGGCAGGTTTGCTTGTTGGGCTCCTGCGTCCGATGAACCATCTGAGCGTCTTGCCGGGGCGATCGACCGGGTTCATGCCGGGCAAGTACGGAGGGCAGTTCCTTGTTCGCCTGGCCGGGGGAAAATTTGAAAGACTTCACTCAACATTCTTGGGCGTTGCGGTTCAGTCTTCCGCGGGCTGAGACGTATTCGCCCACGGATTCCTGCTGACTCCCGTGCCGCGCGGCAGGGAAGTTACCCCTCAGACAGGAGGCTCCCCATGCGCATCGCTGTGATCAACGGACCGAATCTGAACTTGCTCGGAACACGGGAACCGGAAGTCTATGGCAAGGACACGCTGCACGATCTGGAGCGGCATCTGAATGATCTCGGGGCGGAGCTGGGCGTGCGGGTGGAGTGCTTTCAAAGCAATCACGAGGGCGCGCTGATTGACTATCTGCATGGCCTGCCGCGCAAAGCCGACGCGGTGGTCATCAATCCCGGCGGACTGACGCACACGTCGGTGGTGTTGCGGGATGCGCTCGTGGGGATCGGACTGCCAGTTTACGAGGTCCACATTTCCAATATCCACACGCGCGAGGAGTTTCGCCGCCACAGCTTTATCAGTGGTATCGCCCGTGGCGTGATTTGCGGAATGGGGCTGCGCGGCTATGAGTATGCGGTGCGCGAAGCAGCCGCATCGGCTCCGGCAAAGAAGGCCGCGGCGCCGCGCAAGAAGTGACCGTCCTGCCGCGGCACGGCCTGCCGCACGGAGCGTCTGGCGCCGTGGAAGACTTGCAAGCGCGCATTGCGGCACGAGCCGCCCGAACGACCATCGCCCTGACGGCACTGGCCCTGTTCGCCTACGTTCTGGCAACGGGCACGCAACTGGGCATGTGCTGGGACGAGGGACTTTATTATCCAGCCTATCGCGACGTGGCTTCGTGGGCGCGGACGCTACTGCTCTCGCCCGGCGAGGCGTTGTCGGGCGAAGGCATCCGCGCGGGATGGGAATCGGTGCATGAGTTCCCGCCCCTGGTGAAGTGGCTGGGGGCATTGACGCTGGGACTGGCGCCGCGCGGGCATGCGCTGCTGGCGATGCGCACTGTGCCGGCGGCCTTGTTCGCGGCAACGGTGCTGATGCTGTATGTGCTCGCCCGCCGGCGCGTGGGACATCCGTGGTCCTGTGTGGTGGCGGCGGGGTACGCGCTGCATCCCCGTCTTCTGGGGCATGCGCACTTCGCTGCTTCGGAAACGGTGATGGCGTTCCTGACGGTGCTGGCTCTGTGGGTGGCGGCTGGCGACCTTGAAAAATGGGGGCGAAGGCTCGCGCTGGCAGCCGTGGGCGGGCTTGCATTGGCGGCAAAGGTGAACGGCCTGATCCTCGTGGTGGCACTGGTGGCGTGGTTGCTGCTGCGCCCGTGGATGGGGCGAAGCAGTGGGCATTGCTGGAAGCGCGACGCGCTCACGGCGCTGCTCGTGGCGGCGCTCGGGCCCTTGCTGGCGTTGGCAATCTGGCCGTGGATGTGGGACGAGACGGGCGCGCGGCTGTGGGAATACTGGCAGTTCATCCGCGAGCACGCGCACTATGGCGTTTGGTATCTGGGTGAGAAGTGGGTGCTGCCCCCGGGTAACGGCGAGCCGGTGCCGTGGCATTATCCGCTGGTGATGACGCTCGTGGCGAGTCCCGTGGCGTGGAGCCTTCTGGCCCTGGCGGGAGTGGCGGGGGTGGCGCGCGTGGCGTGGCGCGAGAAACGGCTCGGGGAGTTCGACCTCCTGCTGCTGTTGCTGGCGGCCGGGCCGTTCGCCGCGGCAATGCTCCCGTCGTCGCCGCGCTACGATGGCGTGCGCCTGTTTTTTCCGGCCTTCGTGCCGTTGACGCTGCTGGCGGCTCGGATGCCCGAGGCCCTGCCCGTCCGGTGGAAGGAAGCGCTGCTGGCGCCGAAACCGTCGAGCCGCACCATGGCCGTCTGCGCGGGAGTGGCGTTGCTGCTGGCCGAGGGGTTCCTGCCCGGCGCACGGCCGGGACTGGGGTTCTACAATCTCCCCGTGCGGCTCGCCGCGAAATCAGGGACGGAGTTCCCGTTCGAGACGACGTACTGGACGGAGCGCGCCACGCCGAAGGTCTTCGACGACATCACCGCCTTTCTGGGGACGGAGGAGCTGCGGATCAAGACGCTGGCGCTCGACGGCGTGGTGTTCGACATCCAGCAGGAGTGGGGGCACATTCCCGCGGGCATTCAGTTCAATGGCGAGCCTCCCTACGATGCGCACCTGATGCAAAACCGCAAGGGGTTCTGGAGCCGCACGGAATGGTGGTTCGCGGCCAACCGCGAGCCGTTGCTCGTCTGGCCGCCGGGCTCGGAAAATCCGGACTTCTATCTGTTTGACGGGAGACCACCGGGAGTGCGGTAGCCGCACCTTCTCTTGCGGCCGCATGCGCCGTGCGGCAATGTGCCCACGCTCGACAGGAGTTGGAACCGATGGCGACAAACGCGAGTTTTCTGGAAAACTTCACGAATCTTTTGGAACAGGGCGTTCCCTTTGTCTGCGTGACGATGGTGGATGCTGTGGGGAGTACGCCGCAGGACCCCGGCAGCCGGATGCTGGTGCTGGAGTCCGGGCTGCATTCGGGCACGGTGGGCGGCGGGCGCGTTGAGGCCAAAGCGATCGTCGAGGCCCAGGCGATGCTGGACGATCCGGAGGCCGCGCCCACGCGCTTCGCCGACTGGAACTTGCAGCGCGACGTCGGCATGACGTGCGGAGGGGTGGTGCGGCTGTTCTTCGAGGCGTACAATCATGCGGAGTGGAACGTGGCGGTCTTCGGCGCGGGGCACGTCTGCCAGGCGCTGACGCGGCTGCTGCTGACGCTCCCCTGCCGGATCACGGTGTTCGACTCCCGGGCCGAATGGCTCGACCGTCTGCCGCAGGCCGCGACGCTGCGCCGGGTCGAGGAAGCCAACATGGCTTCGCGCGTCGCGGAATTGCCTGCCAACACCTTCGTCCTTTCGATGACAATGGGACACAAGTTGGACCGGCCGATTCTGGAAGAGATCTTCCGCTCGGGGCGCGTGTTCCCGTATCTGGGGGTGATCGGCAGCAAGTCCAAGGCGGCCGTGCTTCGGCGCGAGTTGCTCGACGCCGGGATTCCCGAGGAGCAGGTCAGGAGCTTCCACTGCCCGGTGGGCCTGCCGCTCGGCACAAATCACCCCGCCGAGATTGCCGTGAGTATCGCGGCCCAGCTCCTGCAGGTCAGGGATGAGTGGATGAAAGAGCGGTTGAAATCAGCCAAACCGCTGGCAGCAGCAAAATCTTAGCTCTTGTCACGCGGCCCGGTGAGGCTCTTTCATCCTTGTATCACGCATCCCGCATGTAGGTACTGCCTGCGGGAGATGGAGTCTGGAGCGGAATGCGTGGGCACGCACTCCGTGTTGAATAGGGTAGGATTATGCAGGGAAGTCGTAAAACCATTCAGAAGCACGCGATCCGCCAGGTATTTGAACAGGCGGGGCGTCCAATGACACCTCAGGACGTGTGGGAAGAAGCCCGCAAGGAGGTGCCTTCGCTGGGCATCGCAACAGTGTACCGCATGGTGAAAACCATGCTGGAGGCCGGCGAACTTCAGCGCATCGAGGTGCCCGGGCATCCGCCGCGCTATGAGATGCGGGCCAAGGGGCTGCACCACCATTTCTACTGCCGCAAGTGCGACCAGCTTTTCAGCATCAAGGGAAGCCCGCGTCAGGTTCAGTCGCTGGTGCCCAAGGGCTTTGTACTCGAAGGGCAGGACATCGTGCTGTACGGCGTGTGCGAGGAGTGCCCCTCGTCGTCGTCGGCGCGGACCTAAGGCTCGTTCAAGGAAGGAAGGGGGCGGGGTCGATGGCCTCGCCATTGCGGCGCAACTGGAAGTGCACGTAGGCTTCTGCTCCCTTTCGGCCCTCGCCTGACTCGGCGATGATCTGGCCGCGTTTCACGCGGTCATTCACTTTCACAAGAATCCGCCGGTTGAACGCACAGCAGGTGGCGTACTGGTTGTCGTGCTTGATGATCACCATCTGGCCGTAGGCCGAGATGGAGTCGCCGGCGTAGATGACGACACCATCGCGCGCCGCGCGCACGGGCGTGCCCTCGGGCACGGCGATGTCGAGGCCAACGTGCTTGGATGTCAGACCGTTCTCGAAACGGCGCAGGATGGTTCCCTCCACGGGCCAGGAGTAGCCACGCGCGCTGACCTTGCTCGTACTGGTGGAGGACGAGGACTTTTGCGAAGAAGAGGACGTCGTGCGTGGAGCAGGAGTGGAAACGGGCGCCGGACGGGGCGGGGGCGAAATCGCCTCGAATGGCGATTCGACCGCCGAGGCTTCTCCGCCGCCGGGCAGCCTGAGCTTCTGCCCGACCTGAAGGCCAGCACGCGTGGAAAGCCCATTGGCAGCAGCCAGCGCGGCGACGGTGGTGCCGTGCTCTTCGGCCAGTTTCCAAAGACTGTCGCCCGGCCGGACAGTAAGAACGGAGCCCGGCGGAAGCGTCGCCGACTGGGAAGGCGCGGCGACAGGCGCAGAGCGCGAGGAAACCTGCACGGAGCGGGAATGAGAGGAAGACGAAGAGGAGGACGGCACGCGGGGAGCCGGGGAACCGGGGACCCAGATTTGACTGCCCGCCACCAGACGGTCGTTCACCCTGATGCGATTCTCGCGTGCAATGTCGTAGGCGGTGATGCGAAAACGGCGTGCCACGGTGTCAATGGTGTCGCCTTTCTGAACGCGGTAGTAGAATCCCTGGGCGGCGGCGGGCACGGCGAAAGCGGCCGCAAGCAACAGCGGCAGCAGGCCATGCCAAATGGTGCGGATCGCAGGCAAGAGACGCGGTCCCCGGGGCGGGCTGTGAGAAGGAGTGCTTCCTTCTCCGCAAGAGCGAAAGCACCCGCGCGAAAACACTGTCAATTGGAAGGGGCCAACGGCGGAGGCGTTCTTCGGGGGTCGGGGTCAGCGCGCACTGCCTTCCTCGTGCTCACGGTTTCCAAAAGGTGCCAGCCACTATCCAGGGGAAGCAGGCCGTCTTGAGCAAGGATTCGTTCGGGTGCAATGGCCCCAGCGGACCGAATCCCCTGGCCTGGGTTTTCTGATCCCGCCTCTTCAAGGCAGTACCGTGCGACCTTCGACAATCACCCGCCGCTCCTGCCATCGCGCCTTGACACTCGCCCTCTGCGGGCTGCCAACTCGGTTGAAATCATGGATTTAGCTCATGTCAGGGGGAGTTTCCGCCGTGCGCCAACTATTGACCCGAATGCTGCTCTTCCTGGCCGTGGCCGTCATTTCCACCGCGTGTGCGGGAAAGGATGGGAATTTCCGAAGCCCCTACCCCTCGGACGAGCGGATGGTGCTGGCGGAGGGAAGTCTGGCCGAGTTGTACGGCGTTCTGAAAGCCCGCACGCCGGAACACGGTGTGTTTTGGAGTTCGGGCCGGGTTGCCATCCGCCAGCAAGGTGTGGACGGAACCGTCTGGTTTGACGCGACGGTGATCTACGACGAGCCCGATTCCATCCGCCTGCGCGGCGGCCGCTTCGTCACGGGAACGCTCTTCGAGGTCATTGTGTGCGGCGACAATGCCTGGGTGCATCTGAACAAGGAACGCGAGCTCTACGAGGGAACACTGGCGGAGTTGCGGCGCCAGGGCGGGATTTTGGGTTCCATGTCGCTGGCGGACATGACGGCGGGGATTCTGGTGCACCGGGATTTGCGGCGCCGCCTTGAGGAGAAGCGCGAGTGGGAGGTGCTGGCGGGGCGCAAGGAGTTGTACCTGACGACGGAGTTCGAGGCCGGGCGCAAAATGACATGGCGCATCCGGCGGGACGACGGACTGGTGCGCGAGGCGGTGCTGCGGGGGCCCGGAGGCGCGGTTGAATTGCAGGCCGTCTACGACGGCTTCGAGCTGACCGAGGAATTCGAGCCGCTGCCCACGCGGATGAACCTGTACGTGCAGCAGGACGCGATGAACGTGCGCTACAAGGCCAATGGCTACAAACCGAACTCGGACGTAAAGCCGGAGAACGTGTGCTACCTGCCCCGGGGGACGAAGGTCTTCCCGCTGGCGGCGCTGATGGAACGCGACGCCCCCGTTCAGCCGGAGGCTGAGGAACCGGAAAACTGAGCACCAAGCTGGTTGCGGCGTGGGAATCGGAGGGGGTAGCGTGATGGGCAGCGTGGGGCGGAAGGAGTTTCGTGCCACGACAACGCCAAAGGCGGAAAGCCCGCGGCCCTTAGAGAGACGATGACACAGTTCTCGGTTCGCCGATTTTCGACGTTCGTTTCCGTGCACCCCGTGCTGTGCCTGGCCGTTGCCGCTGTCATGACACTGGTGTCGATCTGGGCAATCCAGACGCGCCTGGCCATCGAGATGGATGTCAGCGAGCTGCTCCCGGAGGATTCGGAAGCAGCGAAGAATCACCGCGCAGCCCTCAACGACTTCGGGCACAACTTCGATTTCATGCTCGTCGTCGTCGAAGCGCCACCGGGGCACGAAGACGAACTGAAGAAGACCGCCGACATGCTGGCGGACTATCTGGACGACCCGCGCTTCATCCGCGACATCACCAAGGGAATCACGCCGGAGTCGCTGGATCTGGGCACGCCAGCCGGCAAGTCACGAGTCATCAGCCTGCTGACACGCGCGGACTGGGAAGTCATCGAACAGTGCCTGAGTGAGGAGAACATCCAGCGGCAACTGAGCGATCTGCGGTCGAAACTCAATGCGGTGCCTTCGCTGAATGAGCAGCAGCGCGAACGCCTGCTGCAAGACCCGCTGAACATTTACCGGGTTCTGGCCGAGCGCGTGAAAATCAAGAGCGGGCCGTTGAAGCTGCGCTCGAACCTGCGCGACCAGTACTTCATGTCGCAGGACGGCGAGATGCTGCTGTTGCTCGCCTGGCCGGTAGAGCCCGCGACGGACCTGCGCTTCGCCCAGAATCTGAAGACGTTTCTCGAAGAAACGAAGCGCGGTTTCTTCCTGCGCAACCCCGAGTTCGGCGAACCCGACGATCCGGACACCCAGACTGTGGCCATCTCGTTTTTCGGCGCGCACTGGGAGACGATTGCCGACACTGAATTGGTGAAAGAGGACTTCTTCCGCACGTCGATCGCCTCGTTCATCGCGGTGATTTCGCTCTTCTTCTTCGCCTTCCGGCGCCCCGAGGCTCTGCTGTTCGTCGCGATTCCGCTGGTAATCGGCGTCGTGTGGACACTCGGACTGACGAGCCTGTTCGTCGGCCGTCTGACACAGGTGACGATCGTGTTCTCCGCGATTCTGATCGGACTGGGGATCGACTTCTCGGTCCACCTGTACAACCGTTATCTGGAGGAAGTGCGCCTGGGTCGGGAGAACCGCGAGGCATTGCGGCAGGCCGTGGTGGAGACGGGGCCGGGCATCATTGCGGGTGCGCTGACGACGGCGATCGCGTTCTTCGGAATGATGATGACGAGCTTCGTGGGCTTTCGCGAGCTGGGACTTGTCGCCGGCCTTGGCGTTTTGTGCTGCCTGGGCGCGGTGCTGATGGTGCTGCCGCCGATGCTGGTGTTCTTCGGTCGCGGCCCCGTGGGCGAGTTCACGCGGCGCCCCATGTCGGCGTTCGGGCTGCGGCGCTTTCACTTCACGATCAGCCACTATCCGCGCGCCACGCTCCTGACGGGCCTGGTGGTGTGCGGCTACCTGGGATCCCAGGGGTGCAATGTGGTCTTCGAGGACGACTTCCGCACGTTGAAGCAGCCAAGCGAGGACTACGTGGCGTTGCGCGACCGGATCGTGGATCACTTCCAGGTGCCAAGCAACCAGATCGTCGTGATCGTGGAAGCGCAGAGCCGGCAGGAAGCGCTGGAGGCAAACGACCTTCTGTTCCGCAACATCTATGCGGCGGAGTTGTCGGGATACGATCTGGTCGCCGTGGATTCGCTGCGCTATTACGTACCTTCCGCAGAGTCGCAGAAGAGCCAGCTCGACCGCATGGCGCGTCTGAATGTGAGGGACATCCGCTCGCAGCTTGTCCGCATCGGGGGGGAATACAACATTGCACCGTGGGTGTTCGACGAGTTCATCGGGACGCTGCAAACGTATCAGGATGCGGCGGTGCAGGCACTGGCGAGCGACGGCGTGCCCATCGACCTCGACCGGCACGATCCGAATGTCCCGGATGCGGACACGCGAAAGCTGAACCGCATCGCGAAGTCCTACATCTACCAGCCATCGGAGACGGAGTGCCGCATCGTCACAAAGATTTATCCGCCAACGGATTCGGACATCAATTGGCAGAGCGAAATTCCCCCGGCGTTTCTCGACAGCATCGGCAGCGGCATGGAGCCGCCCCCCATCGTAACGGGCAGCGTCGTGATTCAGGAGGAGCTGCGGCGCATCATCATCCGCGACCTCGCGAAAACAGTGCTGCTCGTGCTGCTGGCCGTGTTTGTGTATCTCATCATCTACTTCGAGAATTTGTGGCGAGCGATGCTCGCGGTTTTCCCGGTGGTGATGGCACTGATGGCGATGCTCGGCGTTGTCTATTTGCTGGGAATGGAGCTGCACTACCTGAACATCATTTCGCTGCCGATGATTATCGGCATCGGCGTGGACTCGGGGATTCACCTGCTCCAGCGCTACTACGAGGACGACAAGCGGGACATGATGCTGACCATCACGCGGACGGGACGGGCCGTGATTATTACGGCCCTGACCACGATGTTCGGGTTCGGCTCGCTGGCGCTGGCGAATTTCCGGGGCATCCGGGAACTCGGGTTGTTCTCGATCATCGGTGTGTCGTTCACCCTGTTCGCGTCGCTGCTGCTGCTGCCCGCGTTGCTGCGGCTGACGGAGAAGAAGGGGTTCGTCCCCGCCGGAGCCACCGAGGACATCGGTTGACCAGCGGGGTGGCTGGATTGTTATTCCGCAACTAAATGCTATTGCTGCCGGAACAGGATGTCAGGAATGTCGCAAACCGCACAGATCGAAGGAATCGAACTCCATCTGGCGCACCCGGACGATGTGCCGGCGCGCTGGATCGGAAGCGAACGCGTGCGCGAGCAACTGATCGCGGCCTGGATGGTCGTGGAGGAGCGCGATATTCCGCTGAACCCGCGCCTGATCGGCAAGCCGGGCGTGGGGAAAACGACGCTGGCCTACAGCGTTGCAAAGGAATTGGGGCAGGAAGTCTACATCGTCCAGTGCACGATGGACACGCGCCCGGAGGACCTGCTGGTGACGCCGGTCATTGCGGGCGCGGGGCAGATCGCCTATCATGCGTCGCCACTGGTGACGGCCATGGTGCGCGGCGGCATCTGCATCCTGGACGAAGGCAACCGCATGAGCGAGAAGTCATGGGCGTCGCTCGCGCCGTTGCTCGACATGCGCCGTTATGTGGAGTCGGTGGTCGCGGGCCTGAAGGTGAAGGCGCACGCGGACTTCCGCATCTGCGTCACAATGAACGACGACGCCTCGACCTACGAGATTCCGGAATACATCCAGTCGCGCCTTCAGCCGCAAATCGAAGTGACGTTCCCGAACCGCGCGGAGGAACTGGAGATTCTGCGCTTCAACGTACCGTTCGCCGAGGAAACCGTGCTGGAATACGTCGCGGATTTCCTCCAAAAGGCGCACGGGGTGAACCTGCCCTTCAGCAGCCGAGACGGCGTGAACATTCTGCGTTATGCGATCAAAATGGGCAAGCGGCGCGGCGAGCCGCCGGAGACGTTTCTGGCAGAGGGAATCGAGGCCATCCTCGGAGCCGACGGGGTCGGTTTCCTCGATTCGGGAATTCCCGCCGACCGGATGCGCGGCGCGCATGGGACCCTGCGCGAACTCGACGACGAAGAGTACGAGGAACTTGAGGATTTTTTCGACGACGAGGACGAAGAGGACGGGGAACCATTCTGACGATGCCCGAGATTCCGATGGCGGACTGGGAGAATCGTTATCCCCAACGCGAAGCCGTCGCGGCCGGGCCTTCCGGCTGGGAGGGCGAGTTCGTTCTGCGCGACCGCTATGAGGACGAGGACACGCACACGGAAGGCGAGATTCTGCGCGGCGTCCTCGCTGCCTCCGGCGAACTCTGCACGCCACAAATCGCGTCGCACTTTCTCGACGCAGCCCCCGGCATCCAACTGAAGATCGAAAAAAGCGAAGAGCGCCTGGGCGCCACGTGCTATACGATGACGACGCGCTACCGCATGCGCCTGACGCGCGAGGCGCTCCCCGTGCGCCTGCTGCTGCAACAGACAACGACGCGGGTGGAGCCGGCCGAAGGAATCGACGAGTCGAGCACCCAGCGTTACTCGCTCCTTGTGGAGGCCCCACGTGCCTGAACGCAGAGCAATCAGCACGTGTATGCTGTACCTGCTGCTGGCGGTCTTTCTCGTCACGGCGTGCGGGGAGAGTGCGCAAGAATCCCCATCGGGCACGAGCCCGGACGGCCAGGATGCGCTGGAGGAAACACTCGCCCTGCGCGTGGATGCGATTCTCGAACTGGCCGATCAACGAACGGAAAAAACGACCATCACGCTGGAGAACGGCGACCGCGTCGCTGCGCGTCTCCCCCGCAAGCGCGACATCACCTTCGCCCGCGCGGCAATCACGCTGAATCCCAAAATGCACGAAGCAACGCCGGGCGAGATCGTGGCCTCCCACTCCTTCGACGTCCTGCCGGCGGCCCTGCTCGTGGATGACGAAGGCACCGTCGTGATGGCGGAATCCGAACGGGTCGTTGCCTCTCCGCGCGGCGAAGCAACCCGGACGCTGGCAGAGGGAACGGCGAGCACACTCCAATGGAATGCGGCAGGGACGGAGTTGCTGGCGAGCGGACCCGGCCTGAAGAAGGCCATTGCGTGGCCGGACGGCAAAGTGGCCTGGGACGGCAGCACGCGCACGGAACTGACAGGCTACCTTGTTTACGCACCGCAGGGCGATGACTTTTGGCTGCTGCGGGACTACGTGCAATTCGACGCTTCGGAGGACGTGCGGATTTACTGGAAGACCTGGGAAGTGGGACGCGAGAGCGGAAAGCCGCGCGAGTTGCTGCATTCGCCGTCGTTCGTTTCATCGCTCGGAACGCTGCCGCTGGCGGGCATTGTGTGGGGCCACCAGATCGAGAGCCACGTGCTTTTTCCCGACCCGGCGCCAATCTGGCAAATCGACCCGCAACTGCAGTCCGTGGGCGTGGATTCGCTGGTGAAGGAAGAACCCGGCGGATGGCGCATCCGCATCACGCGGCCGGGCGAGGACGTGGACCTGAACCCCTCTGTGGACCGGCAGGGCAGGCTGCTCTTCATCCGTGCAACCCGGCGCATCCGAGGGGCAGAGGGCGGCGTGCTGCTGGGGCCGTCCGCGCGCGTGTTTCTTTCCGATCTGCATGATGCGACGGCGGAGCGCGCGCTAACCGCCGAGCCGACTCTGGACGCAGCACTTTCCCCCTCGGGCGAGTGGATCGCCATGCTCGTCATACGCGACGGAAAAGGCGTGGTGCTGAGAGCGCGAACCGAGGACCTGCTGGCCCGCGACCTGAGTGACGCGCTGGAAGCGCGCGAGGAGTTCGTGACGGGAGCGAAGGCCCTGGTGGAGGACCTGAGGCTGGCACTGGCGACTGTGGACAAGGCACCGCCCGATGAGGCAGGGCTGTACACTCCGCCCACTCCCGCGCTGCTGGAAACGATGAAGGCCGCACTATACAGGGGACTCGCACACCACGCAGGCATTGATTTGCCAGATGACGGCCGGGCTCTGGGAATGCTCGACGCGTATCTCGACGAGGCGGATGGCCTGATCCCAGAGGAACCGGCAACGGTCGCCGCCATCGCAGCGATGTACGGATCGGTGCTCGCCAATGAAGCAAACGCGGACTGGATGCTGGAGACCGCACGGGAGGAAATGAGTTACAGCATGACGCAGGCGACGGACACGGAACGTGAATTCATGCGGACACTGCATGCGCCGTTCTACGTGGCGCGCGAGCGCCTTGCCGGGAGAATGCCGCTGCGCGCAACGGCGGAGGAGTTGCTGCGCGGAACGTGGATGCGCATCACGCTGGCCGAGAACTTCGGACCCGAAACGCTGCCCACGCTGGTCAATCGCGCGGCTGTGGAGTGCGGCGCGACAAATGAGGAAGAACCCACTGCGGCCCTGATGGAGCGTGTGGTCCTGGAGCACCCGGAGAACGACGTGATGAATCGTGTGGCCGAATCGTGGGCGATTCAGAACGACGTTTTCGGAGTCGAACTCGCCGCCTCGATCAATCGTGCGAGTTCGCATCCCGAGGTGCCGGAGAACCTGACGCGTGCGGCACGTGCCCTGGAGTCCGGAGGCTACGCCGACCTGGCCATGCGGCTGTACGCGAAGGCAGTGGAGCTCGGCCCGGACAATGTGGACGTGCTGATTGCCGCAGCGCAGGGAAATATCAACGACGGACGCCTGGACGAGGCGGAAGAGCTTCTGAAACGGGCCCGCGCGGCAGACCGGTTCAAATTGGGGACGGAGTCCATTGAGGCAAACGAGGACCTGATCAGGATGTTGAGGGAGCCTTCTCAATGAGCCGCTTATTCCACTTCATCCTGCTGCTCCTTCTGCTCGGGGCGTCCGTTCCCGTGGCGGCCCAGCAGGACACGGAAGTGCTCGTGGGCGACGAGCCAACGAGCACGGCCTGGACGATGATCCGCTTCCGCCTCCAGACGCACACGGCCGATTTGCGCAGCGCGATCCGCACCGACGAGTACGAGGCGTTCCGCACCACCATCGACCGCCTGCGCGAGGACTTGGCGCTGTACGGACGAATCGCCGGTGCCATTGCGCCGGACGACGAGTGGCAGGAAATCAAAGCCGCACTCACCCGAACGGAACGCCTGCTCGACAACTTCGAGCGCGACGTCTCGGTGGGCACGCTGATGGAATTGAGCACGAGTGCGCGCCTGCTGGAGGAAACACTACTGCGCATCGAGGAATTGTCGGTGCTGACGGACATTCACAACACCGGGCTCCCCGATCCCCGCACGATGGCTCTGCCCCCCGATTGGGGGGAGTTGCGCTACGGCGACGAGAGCATGAGGGGCACGCTGACGCTGATGAACGCGCGGGAGATCGCCTCGGAAACGCGGCGCCGATGGCGCTGGCTGCGCGAAGAGAATCGCGGCTCGCTGAAACCCGACGCGGGAGTTGTCGCGCGGGAGCTGGGCGAACTCGGGCGCGCGCTGGTGCTGCGGCAGGGAGAACTGCCGGACCTGATGCGGCCGGGCTACCGCAACGCCGCGCTGCAAGTGGAGGTGGTCGCCGAGAATCTTGCCGACTACCACCGCGCGGGAGACCGGCATCGCTTCCGCCAGCAGGTCGAGTTGCTCGGCGAGGCGCTCGGCCGCGTGCAGGAGTATCTGGACATGCGCGATCGCGGAAACTGACGGAGACGCTGGCATGACGGACGACTCCATCCCGCGTGGAAAGGCCCCCGGCTCGCCGCAGCAGGACCAGCGCGGCGGCACGGGAGCGTTTCTGGGCAAGACCCCGGCGTTCTGGCGCGCGGCGGCCGGTGCGGGATTGGCGGCGATGGGAATGGCGCTGCTGGACGTTTCGCCCCTTGCGATCAATCAGCCCGGAGGGATTCCCGCGGCGTTCATCGCGCTCGCGTTGTTCGTCGCGGGGCCACCCCGGCAGTTCGAGGAACGAACGCTGGCGCGCGTGGGCCTGCTGGCGCTGTTCGCCGTGCTGCTCGCATGGCCGCTGGCCGGTGCGGCGGGGTTCGTGCCCGAGCGCGAAGCCGCCGTGCTGTCGCTGCCGTTGTGGGGATGCGCGGCGGCGCTGGTGGTGCTGGGGTGGCGCTTTCGCCAACAGGACCCCGATCTGTTGATGCTGACGTTCGTGGGAGCCGGCGTGCTGCGCACGGTGCTGCGATGGGGCGAACCGGAGTTCATGGGGGGCGAGCTGGCGTGGTGGGGGGCGGCAATCGCGTGGTGCCTGGGCGTGACGCTGATTTATCGACGCCTGAAGGATCATCTGGGCGAGGAACGCGCGCTGCTGGGCGGACTCGCCTGGTTCGTCCTGCTGCTGGGGGCGCTGACGGTGGCGGAGATGCGCGCGGCTCCCCCGCCGATTCTGAAGGCGGACCAACGCGCGGCGCTCGTCATGCTGAAGGCAAAGCCCCTGAGCGGATGGGGCTCCGGCGGTGTGGAACGCGCCTTCGCGGAGTACGCACTGCGTCCGCCCGCCGAAGCTCCCCTGGCCGCGAACGGGGCATTCCGCCTCGTGGGCGAAATGGGGATGCCGTTCTGCGCGCTGCTGGTCCTGCTGGCGCTGGGCACGTTCGGACGGACGATCACGGCGCAACCCTGGGACCGCGCGCGCTTTGTCCTGCTGGGAGCAGCAGGGCTCTGGATCGCGGGAGTGCTGGCGATGCGGGCGACGCCGCTCCCCGCATTGGTGCTCCTGCTGTTCCTGTGGCCGGGCGTGCTCGGTTGCCCGAGGCCGCCGGATGCGGAAATGGAGAACCCCGATCTCGTCCCGGGACATGCGTGGATGGGGTGGGCAGGCGGGCTGATTCCCGCACTGGCAATGGCCGTGCTGTTTCCCGCCGCGCAATGGCACTACTCGCGCCAGGCGGCGGGGTACGACATCGACGCGGCATCGTTTCTGCCGGGGTGGACGGTGCCGCTGAAGGACCGTGCGTGGGCCATCCGCGACCGCTCTCCCGAAATCGCCCAGTACGCCGACCCGAGGCGAAAGCTCCAGCCGGTGGTCGAGCAGTGGGTGGCCGCCGCGCCCCACGATGAGTACGCGCGCATCGAGGAGGTTCGCTGGGCCGCGAAGACACTGACGCCCCAGCAGGCGGAGGCCGTCGCACTCAATGCCCACGAGCGCCTTCCGTGGTCGCCCGAGATCGCGCTGTGGCTTGTGCGCCTGAAACTCCGGCAGGGCAAGCGTGCGGAGGCGCTGGCGTTTCTGGAACAACTGGCAATCGAGCGCGCCCCGCTGCACATCACCGTGCAGGCACGCTACGCGCAACTGCGCGCCGAAGTGGGAAACAAATCGAAACGGCGGTGACGCAATGGCGCTCGAAATCGAATGGCGGTTCCTGGTGACGAAGTATCCCGGCATCCCGGCCGGATGCCAATCCGTCGGCATGCTTCAAACCTACCTGACCACCGGCTCGCCCACGGTGCGCGTGCGCGTGGTTGGCGAGGAAGGCCGGATCACCGTGAAGAGCGTCGGCACGGTGCCGGAGGGGGGCGGCCCCGTGGCACGCCACGAGTACGAATATGCGATCCCCGTGGAAGACGCGCGCAAGATGACGGAACTGACGGACCACCGCATCGAGAAGCGGCGGTACTACCTGCCCGGCAATCTCGAAGTGGATGTCTTCGCGGGGAGGCACGCGGGCCTGGTGCTGGCCGAGGTGGAAGTCGAGGAACACGGCCCGCCCCCCCAGCCACCGGCGGGCTGGGAATGGATCGACGTGTCGGCGGACTGGCGGTACTCCAACCAGGCGCTGGCAGTGGAGGGGCTGCCGCCCGCATGCGTTCTCGCCGAAGAGACGAAGCCCTGCTGATCCTTGCCGTTACGCAAAAACTTCGCTCTTGAGATGGTGCCGCACCGCACGCTAAGGCTGGGCGTAGAATTGCCAAAGGGGTTCCCCCGTGACCGTGCCCGATACCCGCCCCCGCTCCGAACGCCCGCTTGAGCCACTGATCGACGAGTTCCTCAGCCACCCCGCACTCGCCCGCAACATTGTCCACGTCGAACGTCTGCCCGCCCAGGAGGCGCGCCACGCAGAGTGGCCGCGCGCGCTCGCGCCGGAATTGAAGGCGGCTCTGCTCAAGCGCGGCATCGAGCGCCCTTTCACGCATCAGGCCGCGGCAATGGACGCGGCACTGGCAGGGCGCAACGTGGTGGTGGTGACGCCGACGGCCTCGGGCAAGACGCTGTGCTACAACGTGCCCGTGGTGCAGGGACTCCTGACGGACCAGAACAGCCGCGCGCTCTACCTGTTTCCCACGAAGGCATTGAGCCACGACCAGTACAACGAACTGCACGGCCTGACGTCGGAGTGCGGCCGCGACATCCGCGTCTACACCTACGACGGCGACACGCCGCCCGCAACGCGCCGGGCGCTGCGCGATGCCGGGCACATCATCGTGACGAACCCCGACATGCTGCACTGCGGCATTCTCCCCCACCACACGGGGTGGATCAAGTTGTTCGAGAACCTGCGCTACGTCGTGATCGACGAATTGCATCAGTACCGCGGGGTGTTCGGCAGCCACCTGGCCAACGTGATGCGGCGCTTCAACCGCCTGTGCGATTTCTACGGCGCAAAGCCCACGTTCCTGTGCTGCTCGGCAACGATCGCGAATCCCTCGGAGCTCGCCCACGAGTTGACCGGGCGGGACTTTGAATTGATCGGGGAAAGCGGCGCGCCGCGCGGCGAGCGCACGTTCGTGTTCTACAACCCGCCGGTGGTGAACAAGGAGCTCAACGTTCGCAAGTCGGTACGCATCGAGGCAACGAAGCTCGCATCGCGTTTCATTGCGCGCGGCCGCCAGACAATCATCTTCGGTTCCTCGCGCGTGCAGATCGAAGTCATGACGACGTACCTGAAACGGTTCATGACGCGGCTGCACCGCGACCCGGACCGCATCGCGGGCTACCGCTCGGGCTACCTGCCGACGGAACGCCGCCGCATCGAACAGGGGATCAAGAGCGGGCATCTGCTCGGCGTGGTCTCGACGAACGCGCTGGAACTGGGCGTCGACATCGGCGGGCTGGACGTGTCGATCATGGCGGGCTATCCGGGCACGATTGCGAGTGCGTGGCAGCAGGCCGGGCGCGCGGGGCGCAAGGCGTCCGCGTCGCTGGCCGTTTACGTGGGGAGCAACTCGCCCATCGACCAGTTCCTGATGGCGAATCCCGAGTACTTCTTCCTGGGCTCGCCGGAACAGGGGATCGTGAACCCGGACAACCTGTCGATCCTGGCGTCGCACCTGAAGTGCGCGGCCTTCGAGATTCCGTTCGAGCGCGAGGAACGCTTTGGCGGGACAGACCCCACGCCGGTGCTCCAGGTGCTCGAAGACGAACGCGTGGTGCGCCACAGTGCCGGACGCTGGCACTACTCCTCGGACGTCTACCCCGCCGAGAACGTGAGTCTGCGCACCGGCGTGAACCAGAACTTCATCGTGCTCGACACGGGCAACAACAACAGGGTCCTCGGAGAAGTGGACTACAACGCGGCGCCGTTTCTGCTGCACGACCACGCGATCTACATTCACAACGCCGTGACATACTACGTCGAGCGGCTGGAGTGGGACCGGCGCACGGCCTATGTCCGCCAGAAGCGCGTGGATTACTACACGGACGCCGAGGCGAGTTCTAACATCCAGGTGCTCTCCACGGATCAGGAACTCGTGCCCGCAAAGGCGAACGGCGTGCTGGAGGCGCGGCGCTTTGGCGATGTCTCGGTGGCCACCGTGGTCGCAAAGTTCAAAAAGGTGAAGTTCGAAACGCACGAGTCCATCGGCTATGGCGAAGTCTCCGTGCCGCAGCTTGAAATCCAGACGGAGGCGATGTGGCTGACGTTCCGCCAGGAATTGCGGGCGGAGTTCAAGCAGCGGGGCTTTGATCTCTCATCGGCCTTGCAGGGACTGGCGAATCTGCTGCGCAACACGGTGCCCATTCATGTGATGTGCGATCCGCGCGACATCGGCGTGGCGGCGATGCTGCGCGCGCCGCACGACCAACGCCCGACGATCTATGTGTGGGATCGGTTCGCAGGCGGCATCGGATTGGCACGCAGGCTGTTTGCGATGGAGGAGCGCATTCTGCGCGCGTGCCTGGAGGCGGCAACGCATTGCCGTTGCGAGAGCGGCTGCCCGGCGTGCGTCGGGCCCACGCTGGCCAGTGGTCCGCAGGCGCGCCCCGCGACGCGCGCGTTGCTGCAGGACCTCGTTGGCGGATCGAACTGAAGCGAAGAGAGAACATCACGAATCGCACGATTTGGCACAAATCAAACTCATCGAATCGAAAGGGAATCTCTTGAGAAGCACAACGTACTCCGTCCCCAGTTTTGGCGCATCTTTGCGCGTCCGCGAGGCGCACGCGGAGGGCACGCCGATGCTCCTGCTGCACGGCGGGCCGGGCGGGACGGATTATCTCTTCAAGTTCTTCGCGAAGCCGTTGGCCAACGCGGGGTGGAAGGCCGTGAGCTTCATTCAGCGCGGCAGCATGGGCTCGCCCAGCGAAGGCCCTTTCGTCATCCAGGCGTTCGCGGAAGACGTGGAAGCCGTGCGCCTTCATCTGGGCGCCGAGCGCGTCGGGGTGCTGGGGCACTCGTGGGGCGGGTTGCTGGCGGCGATTTACGCGTCGCAACACCCCGAGTACATCGAGCGCCTGATCCTCGTCAGCCCGATCGGCGCGCGCACCGGTTGGCGGGCGGAATTCAACGCCGAAATCCGCCGCCGTCTGGCACCCGATGTGCGCGAAGAGTACGACCACCTGAAGGTGCAGGCGCAGATGGCCCACTCGCGCGAGGACGCCGCACAGTATCTCCTGCGCCGCGCAAACATCGCGGTGACGGGATACTTCTCAGAGAAGCATCGCGCGGGCAAACCGGGGCTGGCCTTCCTCGAACCGCATTTGCACAAGTCCATCATCGAACAGTTGGAGGGTTGGTACGCGGAGCCGAGTTGGGAGGAGGGGCTGCGGCGCCTGAAGTGCCCCGCCACGGTGATCTGGGGGGAGGAGGACCCGATCCCCGGATGGGTTCCGGACGGGTACAGGGAGCTGCTCCCGAATCTGGAAGTTCATCGCATCCCGGAGTGCGGGCACTTTCCGTGGATGGAGGAAGACGAGGCGTTCTACGCGGTGCTGGACAGGGCCCTGAAGCTAGGCGGCGCCTGAGTCGGTCCGTTGCTTGCAAGTCAGGAGGATGAATCCCGCCTGGGAGGGCAAAGCCATGAAAAAGCGCTCTGCGACGTTCCATTTCGTTCTTGATGGTACGATCCTGTTCCTTTTCGTTCTCGTTCTGTCGACGGGACTGATGCTGAAATTCGTGCTGCCGCACGGCAGCGGAGGCGCGGCGTTACTGGGACAGACCCGGCACGAGTGGGGCGGCATCCACTTCTGGCTGTCGATGGGGCTGGTGGGCTTGATGGCGTTGCACGTGCTGGTGCACCGGCGCTGGGTGTGGGCGATGGCAAAGGGAAAGCAGCCCGAGCGGCAAAAGGCGCGGTTGACGGCTTTCGTGGCGGCAACCGTCGTGATTCTGGCCATCCTCGCCGTGCCGTTCCTCTTCCCTGTTTCCGGGCAGATGGCTGGCGGAGGCGAGCGCCGCGGTGCGGAACTCCGCCTCCCCCCTCCTCCCCCCGAACACGGAATGGACGGGAGAGGCCAGGGCCAGGGCCGCGGCCGTCAGTTGAGAGCCCTGCAGGAGGGCGAGGAGCGCTGACAGCGGGAAATCGGCATAGACGCCGCCGTCGGGCGGACGCTAGGGATTCCTATTGATTCGGGAAGAGCCCCACGGGGGGACTGTGAACCATCCCCCCGCACGCACCCCGTCACGGAGAATCCCCATGACCCTGCTTCGCCCCCGGTATTTGGCCTTTCTCTCATTCCTTACCGCACTGCCTCTGGCCGCCTGCGCCGCCATCACCCCCATTCACGACATTCAGGGGAGCGGCGAAGCCAGCCCAATGGTCGACAAGCAGGCCACGATCCAGGGCATCGTCCTTGGAACGTATGGCGATTCCATCAGCGGCTTCTTTGTACAGGAGGAGCAGGCTGATTGGGACAACGACCCCGCAACCTCGGAAGGCCTTTTCATCTACGACAAAGAGGGAATCGCCCAAGTCAAACCGGGCAATGTCGTGCGCGTCTCCGGAAAAGTGACGGAGTTCAAGGGCCTCACCCAGTTGTCGTTCCTGACCTCGGTGGAGGTTCTCGGATCAGAGCGTCCGATGGCCGTGCCCGTGGTGCTCCCCGTCGCCACGCCCTCGATGCTGGAACGCTACGAAGGGATGCTCGTGCGTTTCGAGGAACCGATGACGGTGGTCGAGACCTACGACCTCGGCAGGTATGGCTCGGTGACGCTGGCCGCGGGCGGGCGTCTCTGGAATCCCACGAATGTGGCGATGCCGGGCGAGGCTGCGAGAAAGCAGGCGGCGGCAAACAACGCCCGCCGGATCATTCTCGATGACGGCAGCAACCGCCGCAATCCCTCGCCGATCCCCTTTCTCCCGGCGGGAGGCACGTTGCGCGCGGGCGACACTGTCACCGACCTGATGGCCGTGATGACGTACTCGTTCGACGAGTACCGGCTCTACCCCGTGGCTCCGGTCGCTTTCCAGCCGGGGAATCCCCGCCCCGCGGCGCCGCCGCCGGTGGGAGGGTCGCTGCGCGTGGCAAGCGCCAATTTGCTGAACTACTTCAATGGTGATGGCAAGGGAGGCGGCTTCCCGACGGAACGCGGCGCAACGACGCCAACGGAGTTCCGCCGCCAACACGCCAAGGCCGTTGCGGCCCTGCTGGGGTTGCAGGCCGACATCGTGGGCCTGATGGAAGTGGAGAACGACGGCTTTGGCGAGGAAAGCTCGCTGATGATGCTGGTGCGCGGCCTGAACGATGCGGCCCCCGAGGGCGTGCAGTACGCCGCCGTGACGACGGACCAGAACCTGGGCACCGACGCGATCCGCGTGGCGTTGATCTACAACACAAAGACCGTGCGCCCCGCCGGAACGGCAGCGGCGTGCAACGAGCCCCCCTTCACGGGGCGCCGCCCCCCCCTGGCGCAGACGTTCGAGCAAATCGCCACCGGCGAGAAACTGACCGTGGCCGTGAATCACTTCAAGTCGAAGGGATGCGGCTCGGCCAGCGGCGCAAACGCCGACCAGTCCGACGGCCAGGGCTGCTGGAACCAGGAGCGCACCGAGTCCGCCAGGACGTTGGTCCGCTGGCTGGCTTCCCACCCGACGGGCGTGCAGGATGACGACTTTCTCATCATCGGCGATCTCAACGCCTACGCGATGGAAGACCCGGTGCGCACGATCCGCGAGGCGGGCTACGTTGACGTCCTCGCCGCCCACAACGAAGGCGTCCCGTACTCTTACATCTACAAGGGCGAAGCCGGATACCTCGATCACGCGCTTGCAAGCCCGAGCCTGGCCAAATGCGTGACGGGCGCCGCCGAATGGCACATCAACGCGGACGAGCCGCGCGTGCTCGACTACAACGAGGAGGACCGCCCCGCCAATCTCTACGCCCCCGGGGCATGGCGCGCCTCCGATCACGATCCCGTTCTCGTGGGCATTGAACTCGGCCCACGCTAACCACCCCCAGAAAAAACGAAAGACCAAGGAGCACGATGACGAACAGCAACGCAAACACACAGCAGGGCATCGAACCGCTGCCCGCCGTGGAATTCGACGATCTGTCGGAAGCCATGAAAGCCGCAGCCATCCGCATGGGCTGGACCGACCTGATGCCCGTGCAGGCGCGCTCGTTCCCGTACTTCCGCGAAGAACGCGACGTGATGGTGCAGTCGCGCACGGGCAGCGGCAAGACGGGGGCCTTCCTGCTGCCGATGATCGAACGCGTGAATCCCAAGATCGCCGCCTGCCAGGCAATGGTGCTGGTGCCCACGCGCGAACTGGCCAACCAGGTGCACGAGGAGGCCGCAAAGCTGACGGCCGGATCGAAGATCAACGCCGTCGCCGTCTATGGCGGCGTTTCCTACGAACCACAGAACGAGGCTTTCAAAAAAGGCGCGCACATCGTCGTCGGCACGCCCGGCCGCATCCTGGACCACCTGATGCGCCGCTCGCTGACACTCGACCGCCTGGACATGCTGGTCTTCGACGAGGCCGACCGCATGATGTCGATGGGCTTCTATCCCGACATGAAGCGCATCCGTGGCTTTCTCCCCAAGCATGAAGTCAATGCGTACATGTTCTCGGCGACGTACCCGTCGGGCGTGATCTCGCTGGCCCGTCAGTTCATGTACGAGCCCGAGTTCCTCAGCCTGAGTCACGATTCCGTGCACGTCGCGGAGGTGGAGCACGCCTTCTACAACGTTCCCGCCATGGAAAAGGACCGCTGCCTGATTCGCATTCTCGAAGTCGAGAATCCGGAATCCGCGATCATTTTCTGCAACAGAAAGGCGCGCGTCGATTACGTGACGACGGTGCTCCAGCGCTTCGGCTACAATGCCGACCGCATCACGTCGGACCTGACGCAATCGCAGCGCGAGAAGGTTCTCGAACGCGTTCACGCCCGGAAGGTCAAGTACCTGGTGGCAACCGACGTCGCCGCGCGCGGCATCGACATCTCGAACCTCTCGCACGTCATTCAGTACGAGCCACCCGACGACCATGAATCCTACGTCCACCGCGCGGGCCGAACGGGCCGGGCGGGTGCGGGCGGCGTGGCCATCACGCTCACCTCGGGCATCGAGGAAGCCGCCCTCGGGCAGATTCGCAAGCTCTTCAAGATCAACTTCGAGGAGCGCACCGTCCCCACCGAGGAAGAGGTGGAGGCCATCGTTTCGCAGCGCACCGCCGCGTTGCTGGAAGCGCGCTTCCGCCAGCGCAACACGCTCGAGATCGAACGCTTGCAGCGCTTCCGCTCCCTCGCCCGCGAACTCGTGGAAAGCGCGGACTCGGAACAGCTTCTCGCCATGCTGCTCGACGACGTGTACCACACCGAGTTTCACGGGGGCGCGGAACCCATTGACCCCGCGCAGGCCGCGGAAACGAAGGCGCACATCGAGGCGTCGAAGAAACACCGCAAGAAGAGTTAGGAAGATGGAGGGAGAAGAGAGTTGGCAGGCTCCGGATGACTGCTCTCAGTTGCCAGCTCTCAGTTCCAACCGCAACTCCCGGCTTGAAGTCCCGCTGTGTTTTGCCGGTTTGCAGTTTGGACCCCCATCGTGCTTCACCCCGCCAAGGGGTGGCAGATGAATAGCCCGGCATCGTCCCGAAAGGCGATGCCGGGCTCCGTGTAAAAAGAACTGCGCCCCGAAGGGGATGCCACGGAATCGAGAGCTACCCACGCTCTCCGTCCCTGGTTTCCACGCTCCACACTGTTGGCGGCGCCAGCACTGCTTGCTCGATGTAATGCACGGGCGCTGTTTGCGTGCGGAACGCGATGACGTTCTCGGCGCGGTCGAGCACGAGCCCTCCCCCGCCGGACGCAGGGAGCAGGGCAGCACTGAGCAACATGTCGCCCCGCAGGTAGGGCCACGCGGCAACTTCGTAGATTATTGGCGCGCCTGACTCACCGGGCTGGATTGGCGGCGTTGTATCGCAGAACAGCTCGTGCCCGTCGGGCCAGCGCACGCACAGCGACAACACGAATGGCGCAGGAATCGCCCCGCCGCTTTCCACGCGAAAAACGAAACGCACCGGACTGCCGGTCTCCACGTCGTCGAGTGGTTCGCCGTCCGGCGACTCGATCCGCACCGACGCAAGACGCGGCGCGTTCTCCTGCGTCCACGGTTCCCCATTGCCGCTCGCGGCGTGCATGTCGGTGCCGTGAACGACGGGGCGCTCGTGGTGGAGGAAGTGGCTGGTGGGCATAGCCAGTCGATGAATGTGGTGCAGATATTCCGAGACGACTTCCCGTGGCGGCCCGTCGGCACGAATCGCCCCGTGGTCCAACCAAATCAGGCGGTCGCACATGTCGCGTGCGGCGACAATTGCGTGGCTGACCAGAGCGATCGTGATGCCACGATCATGCAGCTCGATGATGCGCCGCATGCCCTGCTGCTGGAACTCGGCGTCGCCGACGGCAAGAATCTCGTCGATCAGGATGATGTCGGGGTCGAGGTGCAGTGCGACGCTGCACGCCAGGCGCGCGTACATGCCCGAGGAGTAGTGCTTCACGGGCTCGTGGAGAAACTTGCGCATCCCCGAGAAGTCGATGATGGCTTCGAGGCGTTCGAGGATTTCGCTGCGGCGCAACCCCATGATCGCGCCGCTGTAGAAGATGTTCTCCATCCCCGTGAGGTCGGGATGGAATCCCACTCCGAGTTCGAGAAGCGAGGCGATGCGGCCGCGCACGCGCACGCTGCCACTCGTGGGCTGGCTGATGCCCGCGATCAGTTTGAGTGCCGTGGATTTCCCGGCGCCGTTCGTGCCGAGAAACCCGATCATCTGTCCCTTGGGGACGGAGAAGGACACGTCGGAGAGTGCCAGGAACGGCTCGCGGCGCAGGTGCTCGAAGAGCTTGTTGACGACCCACGCGCCAAGGCGGGGCGTGGCACGCTGGAGGATGTGATAGCGTTTGGTGACGCTGTCGAACTCGATGGCGTTGTTGGCGGGGTCCAGCGGTCAGTCCTCCGAGCCTTCGACGAGCGGGACGAAGCGCACGTTGATCAGGTCCTCGACGCTCAGGCCCTGCGCGGTGCGCCGCCAGCGGCGCAGCTTCTGGCAGGCGTCGTGGGAACTGTCGGACAAGACGGCGCCCTCGGGGGCAACGGCGATTCCATCCGGCGCCAACTGGTCGAGCAGGCGCGGCGACACGCGCACGGGAGCCGCCGTCAGCAGAATGCGGTCGTAGGGCGCGTCGCCCGGCCAACCGTGAAAGCCGTCGCCCGCCACGCACCGCACGTTGGAGTAACCGAGCTGGCGCAGGCGCTCGGCGGACTCGCGGGCGAGCACGGGGTCGCGCTCGACCGTGATCACCTCGCGGACGAGTTCGGCGAGGATGGCCGTCTGGTATCCCGTGCCCGTGCCGATTTCGAGAACGCGGTGATGCGCGGCGGCTTCGAGGTACTCCGTCATCGCCGCCACGATATACGGCTGGCTGATCGTCTGGCCGCCATGAGTGGGGAGCGGGGCGTCATTGAAGGCGGACTCGCGGTACTGCCCGGCGACGAAGAGACGACGGTCGAGCCGTGCCATGATGGAGAGCACACGCTCGTCGGTGATGCCACGCGAAGCGATCTGCTCGCGCACCATGGCCGCGCCGGGAAGCTCCTCGGGAACTCCCTGCCCCGAGGGCTTGCTGCCGAAGAGTTTCCGAAGGCCATTCATCATGGCGCGAGTGTCACGCGGAACACGCCGCAAGGCAAGGGGAGGACGGGGGCGAAAGAGCTTGTGTGAGGCGGGGCTGCCTCAAAGGACAGCCATTTCCGCTATTGCCCGAACTCAGGCAGGCCTCGGTGTTTTCTGACGTTTTGGGTCTTCCATTGGAGAGCGGGGTGTGAAGGGATCAGTGAACACAGTCCTTCATCGGATGTCAAAAGGCTCGGAAGGATGACGCCCTCCTCATTGATCAGGCGCAGAAACTCCACTTCCTTTTCGTTCAAAGGCAGGAGGCTGGCCTCGACAAGGAGCCGACACTGGCTTGCAAGATCCGCGGCGGAGACATACGCCACTTTGTTGTCCCCCAGCAGCACCGAGACTTCGTTTCTGTATTGTTCCTCGGGGAAGACAATGTCCCGCGTACCGACCTCCCGCCAATCCCGACGGCTCATCGCTCCATACAGAACGAAGCCCAGGCGGAGTTTCTGCCGGTCGATTCGTGGATCCTCCAGGAGGTTCACCGCATCGAAGGCATCGCGTGGTGCGCTTCGGGCGAACAAGGCGGCGAGCTTTCCGGCCGCGAGGTCGTGCAGGTCGAGGACGGGAACGTCCACGCAACGACGATCGCCGAGCGTAACGGAGCTGAGCCGCCCGACAGGCCAAATGGGAATGCGCAGCAGGTGGTTGAGGTCGAGATCGAGATTCCCACCCGGCGTCAGCACCGAGGGATGACGGAGCGACCACTTGCCGCCTGAATGTTCCTCGGGTTTGCGGCGCACGGCAAGACCGAGGCGTTGGCACACACCCTCGATCGCCTTCTCGATGCTGGGTTTCTCCCGTAGCATGGTCGCGCGATCGGCGCTGCCGATGTAGTTCAGGTCAATATCCACGGAGAGCCGTGGAAGTGGGTAGAAGAACAGGTTGAGCGCGCTTCCCCCCTTGAGGGCGAGCTTTCCTTCAAGAAAGGGATGTCGAGTCAGCCCCTCCAGCAGCTCCATCAGCCAAAGCACTTTCTCGACGTATTCGGGCGGGAAGCCTGACTCATCCGCAATCCTGCCGATCTTGTCGCGTGTGAACATCACGAGACCTCCGCCCAGTCGTGCCCGCTCACTCGCTGGGGCACGATCAGGTTCCAACGTGGATGCAGCTTGCCGCTCTCTCGGCGTGATCGCAGCAGATAAACCGGCGAGGCGGGGACCATCGTTTCCAACTCTGCCAGAACGGATTCCGGCACCAGCCACTGCTCGCGGTGCTGTTCGAGAAACCATCCAACGCGCGCGGCGGTGGTCCGATTCGCCAGGTGCCGTGTGTGCTGGACGATCACCCTGGTATCCAGGAACCCGGCATTCTCGAAGGAACGCCAAAGCTCCTCCCAGCCACCGGAGTACTCCGGCCGATCGAGAAGGTCCACAAGCGTCCGTTCGAGCCCCGTGACCCGGACAGCGATGCCCCCATCTTCCCGGGTTTCCACGCCGAACGCCTGTCTCCCGGGCGTGTCGAGCGCCACCGGAAAACTGACCGGCCGATAGAGAACCCCCTCGTGACGAAATCCCTTCGTTTTCGTGCCCGCCAGGACAAACCGTTCGCTCCAAAGGCTGTAGGCCGCCCCCAGGTATTCGAGCGCGCTGTGGTAGGCGATGATGGCGTCGGGTGCCAGCCTGGACGCGATCTGGAAAGAGCTGATGGCGAAGCCCGGAGCATTGACGGCAAAGAGTCCGCGGCGGATTCTGCTCAATCGTCCGGTGGATTGGTGATGGGCCAGTGCCCTTTCCGCGGCGCGACTGGTCCGCGGAGCCGCCGGGTAGCAGGCCGCGACGAACTCCTCATGCCGAAAAACGGGGTGTGTTTGGAAGAACTCGACGGGTCTCACTGGCCATTCCTCTCCTTTACACGACATTGTGTCGTGTATTCGGAAGCCAAATGTCAAGCGAATCGAATGGCGGGACTTGCCAATCCTCTCCAATTCACGACATTCGTTGTCGTATATTGGCGGCGAATGGCAAAAAGGGACAGGGGGGGATGACCCCCCCCGCCCTTTTCGTTCCTCAACCTCCGCGCACAATTCCTCTCTTGACATGGGCCGTCCAGCCCGACCACGTCTTTAGGCAACATTGCCGGGGATTCAATGAACCCCGGCGGCACAAAGGCAACGACGAGGAAGAGTAAGAGTCACCGGGCAGAGCAGCAGAGAGGGGACTCCTGGCTGAAAGGTCCCTGCCCCCGGCCTCCGAACTGGCCTCCGAGCCGCTGGCGCGAACGTCCGCAAGGATCAGTAGTTCCAGCCGGGTTCTCCCCCGTGACGGGAGCGAATGAAGCGCCGCCTCTCCCCCACAAGGGAACAGCGGCAAAGACGGGGTGGTACCGCGCACCGCAAGTTGCGCCCCCGGCAGGCCCATCGAGGCTGCCGGGGGCATTTTGTTTTGGGAATGGCGATCATGAAGTCGGCCGCATTTGCCAACATTCTCCTCCTCCCCGGACTGCGACTTCGCCGGCCGTGACCTGCCACTGCGCGGGGCAGTCACGGCCTCAATCCCCCACCACCCATTGCCTGACCACAACGACCCATCGACCCGCAGGGAGCGCCAAACGCGAAAGCGACGCTCCTTTGCCCCTATAAAGGTGAGAAGACCATGACAGCATCAAACGACCGTGTGATCATCTTTGATACGACGCTGCGCGACGGCGAGCAATCGCCGGGCTGCAGCATGAACCTGCGCGAAAAGATCGAGGTGGCCCGCCAGTTGGCCCGCCTTCGGGTGGACGTGATCGAGGCGGGCTTTCCGATCAGTTCGCCCGGCGATTTCGAATCCGTCCAGCGCATCGCGGCCGAGGTCGGCACGCTGGCCGACGCACCGATCATCGCGGGTCTGGCGCGTGCCCGCGAGGGCGACATCAAGTGCTGCGCAGAGGCCGTTGCCCAGGCAAGCAAGCCGCGCATCCACACGTTTCTGGCCACGTCGCCGATCCACATGGAGTACAAGCTGCGCAAGCAGCCGGCGGAGGTGCTCAAGATGGCCGTCGACATGACGGCGTATGCGCGCACGTTCGTCGAGGACGTGGAGTTCTCGCTGGAGGACGCGGGGCGCACGGACTGGGACTTTATGTGCGAAATCGTTGCCGCCGTGATCGAGGCGGGCGCGGGCACGGTGAACATCCCGGACACGGTGGGCTATTGCCAGCCCGAGCAGTACGCCGCGCGCATCGCCTACATCTTCGAGAAGGTGCCCGCCGCGCGCAACGCGATCATCTCGGTGCATTGCCACGACGATCTGGGGCTTGCGGTGGCGAATTCGCTGGCCGCGGTGAAGGCGGGCGCGCGCCAGGTCGAGTGCACGATCAACGGCATCGGCGAGCGCGCGGGCAACGCGTCGCTGGAAGAGATCGCGATGAACTTTGTCACGCGGCACGACTACTGGAATCTCCAGACGCGCATCAAGTCCGAGGAAATCTACCGGACGTCGCGGCTGGTCAGCGACATGACGGGCCAGCGCGTGCAGGCGAACAAGGCCATCGTGGGTGCCAATGCGTTCGCCCACGAGTCGGGCATCCACCAGGATGGAATGCTGAAGCACGCGCAGACCTACGAGATCATGACGCCGGAGTCCGTCGGCTGGACGGGCGAAGGGCTCGTGATGGGCAAGCACTCGGGGCGCCATGCCTTCACGACGCGGGTGCAGGCGCTGGGCTATGCGTTGACGGCCGAGGAAATCGAGAAGGCCTTCGCGCGCTTCAAGGAAATCTGCGACAAGAAGAAGGAAGTCTACGAAGACGACCTGATCGCTCTCGTCGACGAGGTGATGTACAAGGGCGCCGCGCAGGCGTGGCAGCTCGAGTCGTTCCACGTCGTATCCGGCTCCGATGTCAAGCCGACGGCGGAAGTCGTGATGAGCTTCAACGGCGAAAAGCGCCAGGCAAAGGCAGAGGGCGACGGCCCCGTGGATGCCGCCTTCAAGGCGGTGGATGAAATCGTCGGCGAGTACCTGCACCTGGTCGACTTCGAACTCGACGCCGTCACCGAGGGCGAGGACGCACTCGGCCGCGTGATGGTGCGCATCCAGCGCAAGGGCGGCCGCACCGTGAAGGGACGCGGCACGAGCACCGACGTCGTGCTCGCCGCCATCAAGGCGTACATCAATGCGCTGAACAGCCTGCACGTGCAGGAGCTGATCGCCGCGCAACGCGAATCGGGCGAAAACGAGAAAGTGAACACCGGCGTGTAACGCCAAACCCGGTTCAACGAAGAAGACAAACCGGCGCCGGGAGAACTCCTTCTCTCCCGGCGCCGTTTCCTTTGTACGGGAGCGGGGCGCCCTCAATCGATCGGCGCACGCAAATCGGGACGGAGCAGCCTGCCCCAACGGGCGTCGTAAGGATGCACGAGCGTGCCGCCTTCAAGCGCGCCGCCCTGCTCGGCCCACTCGAAGATGCCGCCCTCCAGATTCAGGCACGCCGTTGCGGGAACATCGGTGCCGCGCGCACGCAACGCTTCGCGCGCGAGATCGGCGCCATGGCCCGAACGATAGCCGATGCTGCAATAGAAGACCGCCGGCCTGCCCGCGCGAAGGGCATCGGCAACTTCTTCAGGTACAGCCTCGGGATTCTCGTAGGGGTCCCAGTGAATCGCACCGGGAAGATGGCTGACGGCGAACTCGGCATCCGCGCGCGTATCGACGAGGAGAATCCCGTCGTCCTGCTGCTCCATGCGGCGGAGTTCGTCGACGCTCAACACAGGCGCATCGAACCGGGCCACCGCGTCGCGGGATTCCGAGACGAGCCGCTCGCGCCGGTCGCCACCGTCCGAGCACCCCCCACTCAAGGCGAGGAGAATGGCGAGCAACCAGGAGATCGGTGGACGCATCAGAGTTCCTTGAGCAGGCGGTTGCAATCGAGCGCGCGCAGCTCCTTGCGCATCTCGTCAACCTTCGCGTAGGCCTGAACCATCTCGTCGGTTCCGGAGATGGGAACTTCCGTGTCGCCGATCGAATCCAGCCGCGTCAGGACGTCGGCAACGGTGAGGTCGCTGACATCGGCGGCAGGCTGGAAGCCCACCATGCCCTTCTCATCGAGCAGGGTCTCGGAAAGCAAACGTGCATCCTTCAGCTCCTCCACGCAGTTCTGCAGAAGCACGCGGGGCGCATCGATTGCCTCACGAAAATCGTCATAGGTGGGGGGCGGTTCCGCCTCGCAAAAGCGGCGGACGGCCATGCGCATCATGCCCAGCTCCACCTTGCGGCGCAGCACCCGCGCGGCGCTCTTGCTCTCCTGCCCCCACTCGAAGCGATCGAGATGCTGATGCGCCCAGGCCACCTCGGCCCCGAAGAGCACGACGATCCAGCTGAGCTGAAGCCAGGTCAGGAACAGGGGCAGTGCCGCGAAGCTGCCGTAGATGGCGTTGGCGCGTCCAACGCCGATCTGGAAGCGCACATAGACCAACTGGAGCAGGAAGAAGAGCGTCCCGGCAAAAATGCCCGCTGCAACTGCGGACTTCAGGCGAACCTTCGTGTTCGGCATGAAGACGTAGGTAAAGGAAAACAGCGCCCAGAGAATAACTAGCGAGAGCAGGCGCATTCCGGAGGTCAGCGCCGCGGCGACGGCACCTGCGATGCCGAATCGCTCGATCAGATTCTCAAGCTGGGCACTCACGAAGACGGTGACGCTGCTCGAGGCAAAGAACAGGATTGGCGAAACGAAGAGGAAGGAGAGGTAGTCGCTGAACTTGCGCAGCAGCGGCCGCCCCTTGTGAATTCCCCAAATGGCGTTGAAGGACTCCTCGATGTTGCCGAGCATCTTGACGACCGTCCAGATCAGGACGATCAAGCCGATGCCGGCGATGAGGCCGCCGCGCGTCTGGGCGAGGAGCTGATTGGAGAACATGATCAGGTTCTCGACGACGTCCTGCTGGTTGGGAAGCGCCTCGCGAAGCTGGCTCGAGAGCTTCTCCTCAAAGCCGAAACCCTTGGCGATGCCAAAGGTCATGGCGAGGATCGGAACGATCGACATCAGCGTGTAGAACGTCAGCGCCGACGCGCGCAGGGTGACCTTGTCGCCCCGGAAATCACGCACGGAAACACCGAGGACCCGGAGCATCTTGACGAACATGGCCTTGCGGGGAGCCAGGTCCTCCACCTTAAGACGCCACAAATCAACGGTCAGGAACTGGACGACGTGTTCAAACACCCACATGGGCGTGGCCTCGCGCTGGGATGTCTGATCCCTGCCCCAGCACCGCTCCCCGGCCAAGCCGTTTTCGCTCTCCACCGAAAGCGATTCACTTCGGATGCTCTTCTCTGCAATCCCTGGACTTGCGTCCCGGGGGCGCGACAGGACACACAACACGCCCTGAGCCAGCCGTCCCAGACGGGACCCACCGGGAAAGGACTCCTCTGCCATGACCGACACCCGCCGAAAAATCCTCATCGGCGTCGCCTGGCCCTATGCCAATGGCGAACAACACATCGGCCACATCGCCGGCGCATACCTCCCCCCCGATATTTTCGCCCGTTTCCAACGGATGCGCGGCAACGATGTCCTCATGGTCAGCGGCTCGGACACCCATGGCACCCCCGTCACCGTCAAGGCCGACGAGGAAGGCATCACGCCGCTCGACGTCATCGAGCGCTACCACCCCCTCTTCATTGAAACCTACCTCAAGCTCGGCCTCACGTTCGACCTCTTCACCCACACGGAAACGCAGAACCACTGGGAAGTCACCCACGACCTCTTCCTGCGCCACATGGAGAAGGGGCTGATCTACAAGGACACCGAGGCGCAGCTCTACGACCAGCAGGCCGACCGCTTTCTCCCCGACCGCTACGTCGAAGGCATCTGCCCGAACTGCGGCGCGGAAGGCGCGCGCGGCGACCAGTGCGACACCTGCGGCGCCATCTACAACCAGACGGAGCTGAAGAACCCGCGCTCGAAAATCACCGGCAACACCGACTTGCAGATCCGCGACACCGAGCACTTTTACCTCGACCTCGGCAAGCTCAACGAGCCGCTGATCGAATGGATGGCCACCGGCAAGGAACACTGGCGGAGCAGCGTCCACAACTTTACGGTCACCCAGCTTGAAAAACGCGAACTGCGCGGCCGCGCCATCACGCGCGACATGACGTGGGGCATCACGATTCCCCTCGAAGGCTACGAGGGCAAACGCATCTACGTCTGGTACGACGCCGTGATCGGCTACCTGTCGGCGTCGAAGGAATGGGCGGCCATCACGGGCCAGCCCGACGCATGGCGCCAGTGGTGGGACTCCACGGAGAACCCCGATGCGCGTGCATACTACTTCATCGGCAAGGACAACACGCCGTTCCACTCGATCATCTGGCCGGCCATGCTGATTGGCTACGGCGGACTCAACCTGCCCTACGACGTCCCCGCCAACGAGTACCTGAACATGAAGGGCCGCAAGTTCAGCAAGAGCCGCGGCACCATGATCAGCATCCGCAGCGTGCTCGAACGCTACCAGCCCGACGCCTGGCGCTACGCCCTGACGGCCATGGCGCCCGAAGGCAACGACGTCAATTTCACCTGGGACGATTTCGTCGAGCGCGTGAACAACGAGCTGATTGCCAACTGGGGCAATCTGGTCAACCGCATGGTGCCGTTTGCCTACAAGCGCTTCAACGCCGAAGTGCCCGAAGGCAAATCACCGGACGACATGGACCGCCACCTGCTCAACGAAATCAGGAATGGCTTCGACAAGGTGGCCTCGCTCTACGAAGGATGCCACTTCAAGGCGGCCCTCATCGAAGTCAGCCGCCTCACTCATCTCGTGAACCAGTACATCACGGAGAAGGCTCCCTTCGCCCTGATCAAGACGGACCCGGAAGCGGCAGCCACCGTGGTTCGCACCGCTCTGCAGAGCATCACCTGGCTCAACACGATGTGGGCGCCCATTCTGCCGCACGCGGCCCAGAGCGTCTGGGAGATGCTGGGATTCGATGGGCTGCTGTTTGGCAGCCAGTTTGTCGAACGCATCACGGACGCGCGCGGCGAGCATCTGGTGCTCCGCTACGACCATAATGGCGCCATCGGGCAGTGGGAAGCCGTGACCCTTCCGCTGGGGCAGCACCTGCGCAAGCCACAGGCGCTCTTCACGAAGCTCGAACCCGAAACGGCTGAAAAAGAGACAGAGGGTCAAGAATCCTCATAAACAAATTCGCCTGCCCAGCTGTTATCAAACTTCATAAACAGGATGGCGCCCTTAACCCCCGTGGTTTCCTGACAATCCATTTTCACTTGCCCGCGTTGCGGCCAAGTGCGTTTCCTTCCTCTTAAGTGATGTGCGACTATCGTTACCTCTTCACAAGGAGAAGGAAAACATGAGAAAATTGATCGGACTCGCAGCATGTTTGGGAGTTGTGTTGATGGCGAGCGGATGCGGAATCAAGCAGGCTGACTATGCGACCGCAAACCAGCAGCTTGCCCCCGATGGGATCCAGGTGCTGCACGCTCCCATCGTGACCAGCAATACCCTGATGACCGACAAGCAGTCCGGCTTCGCGACGAAGACCTACGTGCTTGGCTTTCCGATCGCGGGCGATTCCGTGCAGGGAGAGCAGGCTCTGATTTGGGACAGCGTTGGCCAGCGCCAGCTCAAGGGTCTTGCCTCGGTTGCCGCAGGGCGCGCCATTGACGCCTCTGGCGCCGACGGCCTGTACATTTCCCGCATCACCGCCGATCGCACCGGCATCCCCCCCTTCTACTATGACATCGACTACACCGTCACCGGCTACCCCGTTGTGATGACGGATGCCACGACGGTGGACGTGCAAAGCTACGTGGATGCCCTCTTTGAAAACGAAGAGACCGTGCTGCGCACCCCTGCCAAGGAAGCCTCCGGCGTCGGCGGCCTGATGGACATGATCACGAGCATCCTCCCGTTCTAAGGGACACGAATCCGTAAACAAGCAAAGGGCACCGTTGGCTTTCCAGCGGTGCCCTTTTCATTGGGACGGCCTGGGACTTCAGCGCCTCTTCAGGCCTTCGCGCACCAGATCTTCCGTGCTGGCCTCTTCGCCGAGGGCCTCGACGGCTGAACGGACTGCCTTTTCCGCCACGGCGGGGCGCGTTCCGAGAGCCATGAGCGCCTTGATCGCGTCGGTGATGTTCTCGCGCCCGGCAAGGGGGACAAATGCTGCCTCTGCGGGCGAGGTGCCCACGAAGACCGCCATTTTCTCGCGCAGTTCAACGAGCAGGCGCTCGGCCGTTTTCTTGCCCACGCCCTTGATGCTCGAAACATAGGCGAGGTCACCGGCGACAATGGCGCGGGCAAAGGCGCCGATCTCGATCTGCGAGAGCATCATCAGCGCCTTGCGCGGGCCAATTCCCGACATGCCGAGCAGCACGTCGAAGCAGTCGCGCTCCATGGACGTGCGGAATCCGAAGAGGCTGAACGTGCCGTCGTTGGCGTTGAACGCCAGATTCGTCAACAACTCGACCGGCTCGCCGGGCTTTGGCAGTTGAGCCGCCGTGCTCCCCGGGATTTCAACGCGGAAACGCAGCCCGCCCACGTCCACGACGGCGTGGTCTTCGTCTGCTTCGAGCAGTTTACCCTGGAGCGAGTGCAGCATGGCCGGACATCCGTTGAAGAGGATCGAGACGGGAACTGTCGGACGCGGAGGGAAGGAAGGTCAAGGCCGTGGCCCTGTGCTTTCCGCTTTCCCGCCGAATCCGACTTCATGAAAGTGACGGCGAGGTTCTGACGATGCTTTCACGCCCGACACTTCCGGTTCTCCTTCTCCTGCTGCTGGCCGCCGCTGCCGCGATCTCCCCCCCTCCCCTCTTCGCACAGGAGAGCGAGAAAGCGGAGCGCCTGCCTGCAGAGTGGATTCTGCGCTACGAGCAGTGCTGGGGCGTGGCCGGGCTCTACGTCGAGGAGCCGCCCCCCGCCGCTTCCACCGACGAGGCAGCCCGCGTCCGCAAGGACCTGGTGGCGCTGACCCGCGCGGCGCGCCAGTTCCTGGCGGAAAATCCGGCCGTGACGGATGTCACCCAGGCGCGCCTGCTGGCAGGCGGCTATACGGAAACGCCGTTCGAGGCGCCCGAAGGAATGGAGTACGTTTTCTCTCCGAAAACACAGCGTTTTCTCTGCACGCGGGGCGATGCCTACGACATCGTGTTCGGGGCGATGAAGCAGCTTCAGGCCGCGCAGGTTTACCGCAGCCGGGTGAACGAAGGGTCACCGCTTCTCTACCGTGCATGGGGAGAACTGGAGAAGGATCCCGAGTTGCCGGAAATAATGCGGCGCGAAATCGAAACGCGGCGCTTTGCCATTCGCATGCGCGAATCCGGCCCCATGAAGGCTGCGGAGAAAACGCAGGAGTTGCTCGGCGAACTGAACGCCGCGATCGAGATGGCGACGAGCCTTGGTCAGTTCAAACCCGGGCAGGAAATCACGATGCCCGACGTGGGGCGAACAGGGCTGATCGACTTGCTGGAGGCGTTGCCGCTGGACGGCAAGTACAGCGTCACGAAGGCAGGCGAGCCCCCCGCCGCACTCTTTGGCGAAGTGCGGATTCCGTATGATGAGGAGTACCCCAACCGGCGCCTGGAAGCGGAGGTTCGCAAGTACCTCGCGGAACACCCGGATTATCCGCCGGCGCTGGCGTTGCTCGCGCAGTTGCAGTCCGCCGAGGATGCCGTCGAAACGCTGAGCCGGGCCATCGAGCAATGGCCCGACGTTCCCGCGCTCCGCATCCAGCGCCTGGCCACCAACGCGCGACTGCTCGCGATGGACGAGATCCCCCAGGACTTCGAGTACCTGATGTATCGCTTTCCCGCCACGCCGATCTGCCTGGAGATCGACATGGCCACGCGCAAGGACGTGCTCCGGATGCCCGGTGCGTTCCGTGCGCGCCTGGCCGCCACGATGGCGGAGGTGCGGCCGGAAGTGCTCAACTTGCAGCTGATCGCCTTCAAGGAGCTTATCGCTTCGGGCGACATTGAGGGCGCGGCCCTCGTCCGCGACCGCCTGATCGAACGCCATCCCGGCTACGAGCCCCTGTTGCCCGATCCCTACCGGCTGGAAGCCGAAGCCGAACGGACGGCGGATCAGTAGGACGGTGTGCCCGCGCCGTAGCGGGCGAGCAGGACTCCGTCCCCAATGGTGCGCCGCCGCCGCGAACGCTCGGCCAGCGCGGGCCGCAGCTGCCCCAGGGCGTCGAGCACTGCCAGCGTCAACGCCGGATGCCGGCCCGTTGCCCATTCCCGCGCCACGGAAAACGCCAGACGCAGACAGTAGGTCGCAACGAGACGCGGCTCGCTCAGGTTCATCCACTCGAACAGCAGGTGGTTGCGGGCCTTGAGACGCGCCACGCGCTGCTCGCCGAAACGCTTGGTCATCGACCCGCCGCCATGATGCAGCGCGAGTGCCTCGGGATCGTAGATCGACGCGTAACCCGCCTTCGCCGCGCGGTAAGAGAGGTCGTAGTCCTCCCAGTAGCCCGGCGCGAACAGGGACGAGAGGCCGCCGAGACGCAGCAACGCGGCACGGTCGTAGGCCGCCGCACCTGCCTGAACAAAGAGCGCCGGAGAGGCGCGGCGCGGATCCGTCCACGCGGGTGTGAGCCGGCCGCCCTGCCACACGGCGCCCATGCAGAGTTGATTCGGCGTGCCGTCGAACCACGAAAGAGTCCGCGCGCTGACGCCAAACAGACGGTCGCGCGGAATCACGACGTTGCCGGGCAGACGCGCGGCATCCCCGTCGAACCAGCGCAGGAGATTCGGCAGGAACTCTTCCTTGGGAACGAGGTCGTTGTTGCACAGCACCACGACGCGGCCGCGCGCGGCACGCACGCCGCGCATTGTCGATTCGCCGAAGCCTTCGTTACGCTCGTTGACGAGCAGACGCACTTTCGGAAAGCCACGCCGCACGACGTCCGCGGAGCGATCGGTGCTCGCGTCATCGACAACGAGAATCTCGCCTGCCAGCCCCGTTCGGCGGGCGGAGAGCTGGAGCGCCGACAACGTCCGCGCGAGCCAGCGTTCGCCCTCCCAGTTGGCGACGACGACCGAGAAGTCCGGAATCCCCGTCATTCAGCCCACTTCTCGTGAAAGGTGCCTTCCTTGTCGGTGCGCTGGAAGGTGTGCGCGCCGAAGTAGTCGCGCTGTGCCTGAATGAGATACGCGGGTCCGCGCGCGCGGCGGTAGGCGTCGTAGTAGGCAAGCGAGGCACTGAACGCGGGCGTCGCGATGCCCATCTGTGCTGCCGTGCGCACGACACGCCGCCATGCCGCGTCACGCTGGCCGATGGCGCTGGCGAACTCGTCGTCCATCAGCAGATTGGCGAGCTCGGGATTGCGGCGGTAGGCCTGCGTGATGGCGTCGAGGAAGACCGCGCGGATGATGCATCCACCCTTCCAGATGCGGGCGATGCTGCCGATCTCGATGCCGTAGTCATGTTCAACCGAGGCCGCCTTGAGCAGCGCAAGTCCCTGGGCATACGAGCAGATTTTCGAGGCGTAGAGCGCCTGGCGGACGTCATCGACGAAAGCCTTGCGCTCGCCGGGCGAGAGCGGCGTGGGCGCGGCACCGGTGAGCTTCTTGGCGGCGGCGATGCGCTCGGGCCTGAGCGCGGAAACGAGACGCGCATCTACGGCGGCCGTGATCGTGGGGATCGGCACGCCGTACTCCATCGCGGCGATCGTCGTCCACTTGCCAGTGCCCTTCTGCCCGGCGGAATCGACGATTTTGTCGATCAGCAGTCCGTCGCCTTCCGGGTCCTTGTGGTTGACGATGTCGCGGGTGATCTCGATCAGGAACGACTGCAACTCGCCGGCATTCCATTCCTCGAAGATGCGGTGCATGTCCGCGCCGTTGGAGACGCCACCGGCATGGCGGAGAAGATCGTAAGCCTCGGCGATCAGTTGCATGTCGCCGTACTCAATGCCGTTGTGGACCATCTTGACGAAGTGCCCGGCGCTGCCGCGTCCGCAATACGTCACGCAGGGGCCGCTGTCGGTCTTTGCGGCGATGGCTTCGAGAATGGGGCGCAGGTCCTCGTAGGCTTTCGTGTCGCCGCCCGGCATCAGGCTGGGCCCCCAGAGGGCGCCTTCCTCGCCGCCGCTGACGCCCATGCCGAAGAAGACGTAGGGTTTGCCCTCGGACTCCTTCACGCGGCGCTCGGTGTCGCGGTACAGGCTGTTGCCGCCGTCGATGATGATGTCGCCCTCGTCGAGCATCGGGGCGAGCTGGCTGACGACGGCATCGACGGGAGCACCGGCCTTGACCATCACGAGAATGCGGCGCGGGCGTTCGAGCGCGGCGACGAGCTCTTCGAGAGTCCTGGCTCCCACGACGTTCCTGCCCGCCGCGCGGCCCGAGAGGAACGCATCGGTCACGCTCGTCGTCCGGTTGTAGACGGCAATGGGGAACCCGTTGCGCTCGATGTTCAGGGCGATGTTCTCGCCCATCACTGCAAGTCCCACCACACCGAATTTCTGAGTGCCCGTCATGATTGTGCCGCCTTCTTCGTTGGAAATGATTTGCCTTCTCTTACAGACGGTTTGCCGCCTCGTCGATCATCCACATGACTTCATTCTCGCCATCGCGAACGCCGCAAATGGGAAATCCATCGTCGCCCTCTCGCATGGCCTTGATGACAGGTGCCTTTGATTTCCCTGTCACGAGGATCAGCACATGGCGGCTGTTGTTAATCGCGGAGTAAGTCAGTGTCAGGCGCCACGTGTCGAGCTGTGGCACCTCGTTCTCCACGAAGAACCGATTCGTCGTCTGGAGCGCGGCGGTGCCGGGAAACAGTGACGCCGTGTGCCCATCGGCCCCCATGCCCAGCAGCACGAGATCGAAACCCGGCCAGCGTCCCTCGCCATCGGTGAGGTTGTGGAGCAGCAGTTCCTCGTAGCGTTTTGCTTCGCTCCTGAGATCGCTGGCGCCGCCATTCACCGGATGCACGTTTCCGCGCGGAAAACCCAGGGGATCGATCAGACTCTCGTGCGCCATGCGCACGTTCGACTGCTCGTCGTCGTTGGGGACGGAGCGTTCATCGCCCCAGTAGAGATGCGTGCAGGCAACAAGCTCCGGGGTGAATCGGCCAGTGCGGACGAGTTGCTCGTAAACGACTTTTGGGGTGCTGCCACCGGAGAGCGCGAGATGAAACGCGCCGCGATCGGCAACGGCCAGCTGGATTTGGGAGAGCAGGTATTCCGCCGCCGCTTCGGCGAGATCGCCTGGCCCGGGATAGACAAGTGTTCGACTCATGAGTTCAACCTTTTCAGCGCGGATTCAAGTACCGGCGCCGCGAGGCGGGCCGCATGTCGGAAGACGGGGTTCGTCGCCGTCGTGTTCAGCGAGAGGACCACGGCCTGTGCCTCGTCGAGCGGCCGCGTCTTCACATACATCGGTTTGCCTTCACAAAGCTGTGAGGGTCCATCCAGAACGCGCTCCAGAAAGCCGCGCCGTTCCGATTGCAGCAACCGCACACGGTCGCCCGTTGCGCAGAGGATCTCGATCTCGGCGAGCACTGCCTCGCCTTCCTCCTCTTCGGGCTCGCACCGCAGAAACTCAACGGAGACCGGACCCGCGGAACTCTCGAAGTGAAACGGCCAGCTGGCCGCGCCGGGCTTCCATCCCAGGCGCGATGCCATCCAGCCAACGAGCAGACTTGCGGACGTCAGCGCCTCGATGCCTCCCCCGCCACACCACTTGATGCGCACGCCGCTGATCGAGGAAAGCAGGGCGCCGCAATTGCGGTCGTCAAAGACGGCCGCAATCTGATCGCGGATTGGCGTGTAGCGAAACCATGAGAGCGTGCCCGCGCAGGCGGTTCCCTCGGCCATTTCACGCAGGCCCTGCACCGGATCGTCGAGCAGCGTCGCCTCGGTGAGCGTGTGATCCGCCATGGCGCCTATCGCCTCGATCAGCTCGACGTAGCGATGCGGCAGTGCACTGATGTAGCAGAACGTCGTGGGGACGTCGGGCAGCAGCAACGAGAGCACCGCATTGGCAATGTGGCGGAAAGCGCAAGCGCCGAAGCGCAGGACGATTTCCTCGCAGCAGACCTCGCCGCGGATTTCATGCGAGCGGAAACACTGGGCGTTGACGAACGCCTCGACCTCCGGGTTCTCCCACTCCTCATGGTACTCCAGCAGGATCAGGCGGCTGGGATAATGCTGCACCAGATTGGCGAAAACGCGGCGGGCGTGGTCGCGGTGGCGCGTCGAGGCCAGCCAGATGATGTTGCCCAGGGCAATGCGCGTGACGCCGGGGGATTCGTCGCCGCCTTCGCTGCCGCGCTGCTTCCACATCGACGCAAGTTCGCGGTCGATCGCGTCGGGAGAAAGTTCAACGGGGAAACCGGGCAGGGCTGAATCGGTAGCTGCAGCCATGATCAGATTCTCCTCCAGCCGTTGGGCAGTCCCTCGACGAGACGGTCTGCCTCTGCGGGCCCCCACGTGCCGGACTCGTAGTTCGGGAACGGCGGCGGCGGGAGTTGCTTCCAACTGTCGAGAACGGCGGAGATGATCTGCCAGGCGCGCTCGACTTCGTCGGCGCGGGTGAAGAGCGTCGCGTCGCCGAGCAGACCGTCGAGCAGCAGGCGCTCGTAGGCCTCGGGCGTTGGCTGGCCGAAGGAGGAGCCGTAGCGGAAGTCCATCTTCACGTTTTGCAGCTTCATCGTCAGGCCGGGCTGCTTTGCCTCGAAGGAAAGTGCGATTCCCTCGTCGGGCTGGATGCGAATCACCAGCGTGTTCTGGCGGACGTCCTGGAACTCGCTCCCCGCAAAAATCTGATGCGGCGGCTGCTTGAAAATCACCGCCACTTCCGACGCCTTCTTGGGCAGGCGCTTGCCCGTGCGCACGAGAAACGGCACGCCGGCCCAGCGCCAGTTCCGCACGAACAGGCGGAGCGCCACGAATGTCTCCGTCACCGACTGCGGATCCACGGCCGTTTCCTCGCGGTACGCCTTCACGGGGCGCCCGTTCACCGAGCCCGCTCCGTACTGCCCGCGAACCGTGTTCGCGGCGACCTCCTCGACGGTCATCGGATGAATGGCGCGCAGCAGGCGCACCTTCTCGTCGCGGATCGACTCGGCGTCCATGCTCGCCGGTGCTTCCATCGCAATCAGACAGAGCACCTGGAACAGATGGTTCTGCACCATGTCGCGCAACGCCCCGGCCGTGTCGTAATACTGGCCGCGGCGTCCCTCCATGCCCAGGTTCTCGGAAACGGTGATCTGCACCTGCTCGATGTAGCGGGCGCTCCACAACGGCTCGAAGATCGCGTTGGCAAAGCGAAACGCCAGGATGTTCTGGGTCGTTTCCTTGCCGAGGTAGTGGTCGATGCGGTAGATTTGCGATTCGTCGAAGGCCGACTGCACGTGGCGGTTGAGCTCGCGCGCGGAGGCGAGATCGGTGCCGAATGGCTTCTCGATGATGACGCGCGACCATGGCTTGTCGGGCGCGACGGCATGAACGAGACCGGCATTCTTCAGGTTCTCGGTGACAGTCGTGAAGAACTCGGGTGCCGTCGCCAGATAGAAGAGGCGGTTGCCCGGCAAACCGTCGGTTTTCTCGATCTCCTCGACGCGTTCGCGCAAACGCCCGTAGTCACCGGCCGGATCGAAGTTCCCCTGCTGATAGAAGACGCGGCTGAGGAAGTCTTTCTCCTCTGTTTCGCTTTCCGGCTTGTTGCGCGAAAATTCGCGCAATGCCTCGGCGACTTCCTTGCGGAATTCTGCGTCGCTCTTCTCGCGGCGGGCGTACCCGACGATGGCAAAGCGTTGGGGCAGGTGGCCGTTGCGCGAAAGGTTGAAGAGCGCCGGCATGAGCTTGCGCCCCGTCAGGTCGCCCGTCGCGCCGAACACCACGACGGTGCAGGGCTCGGCAACCTTGCGCGAGATCAGCCCCGCCCGCAGCGGATTCTTGTAGGCCTGTTCCATGTTCTTACCCTTTCGCCCGCAGCCGACGCGCCTGCTCAAGAGAGGCGCGCGAGCACCGCTGCTGCCGCCCGGCGGCCCGACCCCGCCGCAGCATCCAAGTCTGGCCCAGCAGTCCATCCTCCTGCAAGTCCGAAGGGGATGCCAGCCGGATCAGTGGGCAGACCGCTTTCCGGAATTGCCGCTTGGCGTTCCGGCGGCGTCTCGCCGTGCCCGACGGCAATCAGGCGCGACGCCAAGGGTTCGGCGGCGGGGAGCCCCAGAATGTCGGCTGTGGCACGCCACAGCAGGGGGGCAGCATCGCTTTCGGAGAGCTGCACCAGCTTGCTGGAGAGTTCCCGGCCCACGCAGGCCACGACTACACCCTGCCCCGCAGGTACGCGGCCGGGCACCTTGCGCTCCTCCAGCGTCAGCCAACGCAATGCCAATTCGGGGGCACCTTCGAGAACACAGAAACCCGGATCGAAAGCCGGTACCAGGAACACGCCGGTGACCACGGGCTCTGCCGTCACTTGCGAGAGTGGCTCGGCGATGGGGAGCAGGAAGCTCGTGTTCGCGGCAATGGCGGCGGCCTCCGGCCCCGGCACCGCCAGGATCACGCCGTCCACCTCCAGCACACGGCGGGCGACCGGGTCGAAGACGGCACGCTTCCGGTCGGCATCGCGCATCTCGAAGCGCCGCCGCACCGAATTCCAGTGAAAGGCATCGACTGCCACGCCCGGCCAGAACGCGGTCTCGCGCGTCAGAGCGGCCACCAGCGCCCCCCACCCCTGGCGCAGCGCAACGCGGTTCCCGCCAAATTCACGCCTCGGCGCGATGCCCTCCGCCGTCAGTCGCGCAACGCCATCGTGCAGCCTCACCGCCGAGGGCGTGAGGCCCGTCTGCGCCAGCAGGAGGCGCAACGACGGGGCGGCAAGATCGAAGAAGGGCGCGCCCACGTCGGCGCTCCAACCCTCCCCCCGGATCGTCGCGAGCTGCCCACCGGGCTGCTCCGCGCGGTCCAACAGGATCGCCTCCAGCCCGTGGCGCCTGATCTCCCAGGCGGCAGCGATTCCCGCGATGCCTGCGCCAATGATTGCAACTTGCCTGGCCATTGACTTTCGTCTCCCTGGTGCCGCGGCGGACTATTGCGCGTCGCGCCGGTCGCGGCCCTGCCCGCGCGGGGAACGCTTGGGGCCAAGCGACCCCGCGGCAGCCCGCTGTTTCTGGCGCCGCTCGGCTTTTCGGCGCGCAACTTCCTGCATGTCGATGTGCTTGTCGTGCGGATCGACGATCTCTTCGCCGAGGATGTATTCCAGAATGTCTTCGAGCGAGATCACGCCTTCCATACCACCGAACTCGTTCGTCACGATCAGAAGCTGCTGGCGGTTCTCGAGGAACATGCGCAGCAGCTCGTTGCACGGCAGCGTCTCGGGAACGAAGTGCGCTGCCTGCGCGAGGTCCTTGAGCGTACGTCCTTCGAGCTCCGCGTCGTCGTGCGTCACGAGCTCGTCGAACACATCGCGGCGATGCACGATGCCTTCGACCTGGTCGGGATCGTTGTCGCGTACGACGGGGAGGCGGCTGTACGTCCAGTGCTCGCTGCGCTGCGCCACTTCCGCCAGGGGAAGCTCGACGGGAAGCACGTAGACAACCGTGCGTGGCGTCATCAGGTCGCGGGCGATCACATCATTCAACCGCAACGCATTGATGGCCCAACGGGCTTCGTCCGGGAGAAGCGTTCCCGCACGGGCGCCCATTTCGGCGAGGGCCAGAATCTCGCGTTCACTCGGCGCTCCCCCGCTTTCGGGCCCGCCCTTGCGAATCGTTTGCGTCAGTACCTGGCTGCTGACAACAAACGGCTTCATCAGGCGAATCAGCAACAGCAGCGGCGCGGAAAACGCGGGCGCGAGGCGGTCGGCATACGTCACGCCCAGCGTCTTCGGGACGATTTCGCTGATGTAGAGCACGAGCACCGTGAAGATGAGGCCGTAGACCGCCGAGGCAATGCTGCCGTTCTCCGCGTAGTAGCGCCCCACGAGGGAGCCACCCAACGTCGCGCCAAGCGTGTTCGCGATCGTGTTGAGCGAGAGAATCGCGGCGATGGGCTCGTCCACGTTCAAACGCAACCGGGCGAGCCGTATGCCGCGCACGTCGCCACCCGAGCGCATCTCCTCGATCTTGCTGGGCGTGATCGAGTAGAATGCCGCCTCCATCAGGCTGCACAAGAAGCTGAAAATCACGGACAACGCCGTCACGATGAAGATGGCGAGCACGGCAGCGGCGCCTATTCCGTGTAGAGGTGGAGTCGTTCGCGGACCTGTTCCATTGTTTGCCGGGCGCGGGCACGGGCCGCCTTGTTGCCGGCGTCGAGAACGCTGCGCCACTCATCGGGATTCTGTTCGAGTTCAGCACGTCTGGCACGGGCGGGCTCGAACTTGCGATTGATCTCGCTGGCCAGCAACTTCTTGCAATCGCGGCATCCAATGCCGGCCGTCGTGCAGCCCACGTGAACTTCATCGTGGTGCTTGGGGTCGGTGAAGACCTTGTGATAACTCCACACGCTGCACAACTCCGGGGTGCCCGGATCGTGACGACGCACGCGTGCGGGGTCCGTCACCATCACGGAAACTTTCTGTTCAACGTCCTTCGCGGGTTCTGTGATGTAGATGCAGTTGCCGTAGGACTTGCTCATCTTGCGGCCGTCGTTGCCCAGCAGCACGGGCGCGTTGCCCAGCTTCCATTCCGGGACGCGGAAGACCGGGTTTTCCTCCGTGCCGTAGAGGAAATTCACCTTTTGGGCGACGTCCTGCGTCTTCTCCACGTGCTCCACCTGATCCTTGCCGACGGGCACAATGTCCGCATGGTACATCAGGATGTCGGCGGACTGAAGGCACGGGTAGCCGAGAAAACCGTAGGTGCGCAGCAAATCGTTGCCGCCTTCGACGACATTGTCCTTCCAGCTCGTGCAACGCTCCATCATCCCCAGCGGCGTGAACATCGCCAGCAGCAGGTGCAACTCGGCGTGCTCCTTGATGGCCGACTGAACGAAGATTGTGGCCTTCGCGGGATCGAGTCCGATGGACAGCCAGTCGATCACCTGGTTGCGAATGTTGTCGGGCAGTGTGCTGGTATCGCGATACGTGCTGGTGAGCGCGTGCCAGTCTGCAACCATGAAGAAGCACTCAAGGTTGTCCTGAAGCTCGAGCCACTGGGCGAGCGCCCCGACGTAGTTGCCGAGATGCTGGCGGCCGGTGGGGCGGCTGCCGCTCAGGAGGATTTTGCGTTCACCTGTTTCCATGCCGTTCATTTCGCGTGCCTAGCCTTGAAGGAAGTCGAGTGGAAAACCCAGAAGAACCAGAGTGAATCTCGTGAGTTTCCAGATCGCGACGCCAAAGTATGCGCCCAGGGGGCCGCGCCACAAGAGAAGGAAGAGCAGCACGAAGCCAAAACGCGACCAGACCTCCCAGACCGCCTCGTACTTCGCCCGTCCCTGAATGACGAAAAAGTAGAAAATGTGCGATCCGTCCAGCGGCGGCACCGGGATCAGATTGAAGAGCACGAGCAGCCAGTTCAACGCCACGTACAGCATCACGAACTCGCTGAAGGCTCCGCCGAATCCCTCGGGCAGCACCCACCAGCCGTTCCCGGCACCAACGAGCCCGATACGCAGCAGCAGGCTGAAGACCAGCGTGCCGAAAATGGCCAGCAAAACGTTGGAAAACGGCCCGGCAAGCGAAACGATCACGTCCCAGCCCGGGCTCTTGTAGCGCATCTTGTCGACCTGGACAGGACGCGCCCAGCCAAAGAACAACCCGCCCCCGAAGGCCATCATCAGCAGCGGAATGAGCACCGTGCCGAACGGGTCCATGTGAACCATGGGGTTGAGGGAAAGCCGGTTCTGGTAGGTGGATGTCAGGTCGCCCGCCCATTTGGCCGTCAGGGCATGGGCCACCTCGTGAATCGTCAGGGCAAAGAGGAAGACGGGATAGAGGGTGAGGAGGTTGTGCAGAAAGCCCTGTAAGTCGAATCCCATAGTCTCCGGCCCGGCGTGGTTCCCGCGAGGAGTCGGAAGAGTCAGTGCCGGGCGTCGAATCGGTCAACGGCGAAGTGGCGCCGAGCCACGGGCAGAACCTGGCCAGCCTCACATCCCAGATTCCCCTTCCATCATGCTGCCGCGGCACCGCACCCTCATATGCGGCCAGGTGCCCGATATTCCTGCCGTACAGGAGGCGACATGGAGCATCTCTCCACTATCCTTTTCGTGTCCTGGCTGGCGGGCCTGGCGGCGTTCGTGGCTTTTGCGTTGCCAACCGGAGGCCGGGCACTGAAATCAGGATACAAAGGTTTTGCAGAGGGAGATTCCCGTGGCCGACCGGCCTGACAAACCCGCCTTCCCCTTCGCCCCCAAGAGTGGCGTGCAGAAACGCCCTGCCCCCATCGGTGGCACTGACCCTACGCCTCCGCATGGGTCGCCCACGATCAAGAAGGACTCGCTGCACGAGGACACAACCGGCGATGACATCCCCCTGCCCCCCGGCAGCGGAGACAACAACCCAACAACGATCCACGAAGGTCCGGTCACGCGCCAATCCCTGACGGAATCCCGGGACCGCATCCCCCTCGCCAGCCCCCAGCAGCCTGATTCCGGCGTGCCGCTGCACCTGCGCCAGCTCGGTCCCTACATCATCCACAAGCGTCTCGCCAAGGGAGGCATGGGCGCCGTCTTCCTGGGCGAGGATCCCACCCTGCAACGCAAGGTCGCCATCAAGGTGATGGCCGCCGACACGATCCAGGACGTCAACGCCGTCGTGCGTTTCCAACGCGAAGCCCGGGCAACCGCCACCATCGACCACCCCAACGTGGCGATGATCTACATGGTCGCCGAAGCACCGGACGGATCGCCCTTCCTCGCCATGGAATACATCGACGGAGGGCCCCTCGATACCCACATCCGCGCCCGCGAGCCCGTTCCCATTTCCAAGGCCGCCGACCTCATGATCCAGGTCGCCGAGGCCCTCAATCACGCCAAGAAAAAGGGCATCATCCACCGCGACATCAAGCCCGCCAACATCATGCTGACCAAAAAGGGGCAGGTGAAAGTCGTGGACTTCGGCCTCGCCAAGTTCCTCGCGGAGGACAGCTTTCGCACGACGGCGGGCACGGTGATGGGCACGCCGCGCTACATGTCGCCCGAGCAATCCCAGGGCCGTGAAGTGGACTTCCGCTCCGACGTCTATGCGCTGGGCGCGACGTTCTATCACTACCTGACGGGGCGCGCTCCTTTCGACGGCGACACCCCCGCGCAGATCATGATGAAGCATGTCACGGCGCCGTTGATCCCCATGCGCTCGGTGAATCCCGATGTGCCGATGGAGTTCGACGACATCGTTCGCAAGTGCATGGCCAAGGATCCGAACGACCGCTATCAGGACTACGCCGACCTGATCTCCGACCTCTCGCACGTCAAGCTTCAGTGGATGGCCCGGGAGCGCGGTTCGCTTGTCGATTCAATTCATGCCATGCCCACCGTGCAGATTGATGCCGCCGGAATGCCACTCGCCCCCGGATCGGGCAGCGGCACGGCGCGGCGCCCCTCTGGAATACTCCACGCCCAGCAACCGATCGTCGTTCACGAAGAGCAGGCCGAGCCCATCCCCCTGTGGCGCTATGCGATGATCGCCGGCGCTGCCATGCTGGTGGTTGGAATCATCGCAGTTGCGATGTTTGGCCCTTCCAGGGACGAGGCACCGAAAGAGAATTCGCCAGCAGCCAGTGGACTCCAAGCCCTGCTCGACCGCTTCATGGGGCCCGCGAACACCGACCCCGGCAGTCTGCAGGACAAGTCGCCCCCGAGTCCGCAGTACGTCCGCTACCAGTACACCCTCAGCATCCTCGACGATCTCGCACGCGGCCTGACCTCCTATTTCGCCGAGAAGGGGCGCTCGCCCAAGGACCTTGGCGTTCTGGTCGAGAACGGCTTCACAACCGCCGAGTACCTCCAGATGGCCGATGGCACACCGTACGACGGCTGGGAAACACCGCTGCAATATAACAGCCTCGACAACCGCATTCGCTCCGCAGGCATCGACATGCGCTACCAGACGGGCGACGACATCGTGATGACGGCGGACGGAGAAATTCTGATCGACGACCGCACGCGCTACGAAGCCCTCGAAGAGCAGGAAACGAAGCGCATCACCGGACAGTAGGAGCGGTCGTCCCTTCGGGACTTCGTCCTGAATCTCCACCGTCCGGGGTCTCCCATCGTAACTCCCGGAAACCGTGTGTGAGGGAAGATGATTTCACCACGGAGACACGGAGGCACGGAGAAAAGCAGGCATTCCCCATGGGGAAGATGCCTCCGGCCATGCAAGCGCATCAGGGCATTTCCAAAGCTGCGGGCTCCAATAGCCTTCTGCTTTCATCAAACAGCCCGCAGGAGCGACTGAACGGTTGCGACCAAAGGGCGATCAACTTCAAGTCGTGTCTTGGACAAGCCTTTCGAGAATCCCAGAATCCACTCGTGCGATTCGCGGTTATTTCTCTTCTGTTTTCTCCGTGTCTCCGTGGTGTTCCCTTCACTTCTTCCCGGAGGACTTGGCCGCGATCCGTGCATTGCGCTTCAGCTTTTCTGCACCCGCGCGTTTCAGCGGACTCCCCGTGAAACGCCGCGCGACCTCCTCCTCCGTCAGCTCCATCATCTCGGCCAGCGACCACTCTGCCGGAGCCATGCGCGGCGCGAAGCGGTCCGCATCCGGCACCTCCGCGCGCTTGCGATTGTACGGGCAAACGTCCTGGCACGCGTCGCAGCCGAAGACCCAGCCGTCCATTTTTTCCGCAAGCTCCTCTTCGATCGCTCCGTCGTGCTCGATCGTGAGGTAGGAAATGCAGCGGCGCGCGTCAAAGCGCCAGGGCTCGGTGATTGCTCCCGTCGGGCACGCGTCGATGCACCTCCGGCAATCGCCGCATCCGCCCGCAACGGCAAGAGGAGGCGACGGCGCGAATTCTGCCGTTGTCAGGATCACGCCAAGGAAAAACCACGAGCCGTGCTCGGGATGGATGAGCAGGGTGTGCTTGCCCGCGAACCCCAGCCCCGCACGCACGGCCCAGACGCGTTCCATCGCGGGACCATAGTCGACATAGGGCTTCGAGCGCGTTCCCTCGGGGCCCTCGGCGTCGAGGAAGCGCGCGATCTTGCGCAAGGCCTTCTCGAAGACGCGGTGGTAGTCGCGTCCGCGCGCATAGCGCGAGACCTTCCCGGCGGGCGAGGCATCGCGCTGTTCCTGCTCTTCGGGATGCAGGTAGTTCATCGCCACGACCACGACGCTGCGGCAGCCGGGCAGCACGAGCGTGGGATCGGCGCGGCGTTCGGGATCGCGCGCGAGCCACTCCATCGTGCCGTGGCGTCCTTCGCCCAGCCAGGCGAGGAACTCGTCCAGCTCAGTATCGAGCCGCCCGGCGCGGGCAAAGCCCACGAGATCGAAGCCAAGTTCGCGCGCCCGGGCCTCCACGAGGGCCGCAAGGTGGTCCGGGGTTCGCTTGACGGAAACAGAAGACAAGGAGCACAACCAAGGCTACGGATTGGACAACGATATCCGGACGCAACCTTCGGGGATTGGAGCCGCGATGCAAGACCAACACTCCCCCACCGGAGAACGGACGGTACCCTTTGCAGCGCGCCTCCAGGCGCTCGTTGACGCCGTGCGATTGATGCCGAATCCGTGGGTGGTAGGCATCGGGTGGCTTCTGGCGCTCTCGCTGATCGTGGCAGGACTCTGGATGGTGTTTCCCATGCCGAACGCCCGCGCCGCCAGAGCCATTGTCTTCGAGCCGAAAATCCTGGAACGCATGAAACTCCTGGACGCCAAGGATGCCCTGCTGCCCGGCGGGGCGGCAATTCCGCCCGGTCGCGGGGCGACCATCGTTTGCGCCAATTACGTCATGGCCTTCGCGGGACAACGTTATCTCTCGGAGGAGACGCTCGTTTACGATGTGAGCGACATCGCCCCCGATGGAACCCGCGACGTGGCGTTCCGCCTGACGACCGTCAACCGGGGCGCGGAACGCGACAGATTCGAGCGTATGGTTCTTGGACATGGAGGCACGGCCACGATCGACGGAGAAGGCAACCTCGTTCGCTTCGCATCCGCCGACCCGGGGAATCCATGGTCGGCTTTCGTCGCGGCCCAGGCACTGGCTTTCGAGCCGGGGGGCTTGCTGCCCGCGCGTGAACTCCGCCCCGGCGACACCTGGACCCGCGACATCGAGAGCCGTGATCTCGGCATTCCCGGGGCGTCCCTAGGCTACAAGGCGACTCTTGTTTACGAGGGGCTCGTCCGTTGGCATAGCGCCAGGATGGCCTATGTCTCCGGCACCGTGGAGGGGCAGCACAGCGGCATTTTCCTGCCCGATGACGAGGACGGGGACACCGGCACACGCATCGAGATGAGAACGCTGACCGCCAAGGTTCACTACTTCTTTGATCCCGAAACAGGCGAGTTCCTCGGCGGGCTTCATCGCGAGACAACCGTTCAGGAAAAGCGCATGCGCCGCGTCAGATCCGGGCCCCAAGACGAAATCCAAGAGTTCGGACCGCGCACTATTGAATACGTTGTTCAGACGAACATCAACGCCGACGTGGATTAGCGAACGCTCTTCTCGCTCATCCACGCGTGAATGTCCGCAGTGAGCTTGGCGATGCGCGGGCTGGCCACCTCGGTCTCCTGCGCTGTCAGCACGCACAGGATGTACTTTGCCTCGCCGTCTTCGACGATGGCCACCTGGCTGCTGAACGTATTCCACGTTCCCGTCTTGTTGTACAGCGTCGCACTCGGCGGCAACCCCGCCCGCATCCGGTCCTGCCCGGTCTGCGCCGTGGCCATGTATGCCTTGATAAGCCCACGCCCTCTGCCGCCGCCAATGCAGGCTGTCTCGACGGCATAAAGGAACGTGGCGAAGTGCAGCGCCGATGACGTGGTGCCGGGGACATCCGCATAGCCGGGGTCCTCAAGATCGCGGGACAGATACTTGCGCGTGATCTCCGATCCCTGGCATCCCATCGCGTGCATCAGTGCCGTCGCGTTTCGGCGGTCCACGATGTCGATGGCCACGTTGGCCGCCGTGTTGTCCGAATACATCATCATTAGACGCAGGACTTCGGAGAGAGAGGGCTCGTCGCCCTCCGCGAGGCGCGACCCGGAGCGCACGTTGTGGGGTTCGACGGGATAATGATCGTCGAGCCCGATCTTGCCCGTGCAGACTTGGCGAATCGCTTCGCCAAGAACATACAGTTTGTACGTGCTCGCCGGGTAAACGAAGTTCCTGGCACGCCATCCCGCCACGCGGGGGGCGCCGGGCTTGCGCAGATCGACCAGGCAGATCGAAGACCACTCGTCCTCGTTATCGGGGTTCTCTGATGCGGGCGTCATGGCATCGAGCCCGGCCGCTTCGACGAGCTTCGCCAGCCGGGCATCCATCGCGGGATCCTGCGGCGGGAGAGGCACAAAGCCCGCAAATCCCGGCAGCGTTGAGGGAAGCGGCTTGGAGCCTTGGCGGGACGAAGATTTCACCGCGCAAGCGGTGGTGAGGAGAAGCAGGAGAACAGCGGCGAGAGCCCGGTACTGTTGCATGGTATCAGCTCTTCTTGTCGATCACGAGCACTTCGTCGCGGCCGTCCACTTCGGCAAGCTGGACGCGGACGAACTGCCCATCGGAGAGTTTGACGTTCTTGCCCACATAATCGGCCTGGATGGGATACTCGCGTCCGCCGCGATCCACCAGGACGGCGAGGCGAATCAGGTTGGGCCGTCCGAAGTCGATGATTTCGTCGAGCGCGGCGCGCACCGTGCGCCCCGTAAAGAGCACGTCGTCCACGAGAATGACGTTCGCTCCCGTAATATCGAAGGGAATCTCGGAGTCGCGCACCATGGGCTGGTAGTCGAGCGTCGAGAGGTCATCCCGATACAGCGTGATGTCGAGCACGCCCATGGGCACTTCCGTTCCATAGTCGTGCGAGAGGGCCTCGCACAACCGCTCGGCCAGGGAAACGCCGCGCGTGCGGATTCCCATGAGCACCAGTCCGTTGGCGTCGCGGAACTCCTTGCGGATCGCCTTGCGGATGCCTTCGAGCGCCCGGGCGATGTCCTCGCCCTGCATGATCGTTTCGAGCTTCGCGGCCTTGCGCGGATGCGGGCGGGTCGTTGCTGCGGCTTTCTTGCTGGCCTTCTTGCTGGCCTTCTTGCGGGCGGCGGGACTCATGCGGGATTCCTCCGGGAGAGAGCGCGATGGGCGATGTCGTGCCGGAAATGGCAACCCTCGAACGAGACTTTTCCGGCAAGTTCGTAGACGCGATCGCGTGCAGCTTCCAGCGAGGCACCCCAGGCTGTCAATCCGAGCACCCGCCCTCCGGCGGTCAGCACCTCGCCGTCGGCACCGGCCACCGTGCCAGCGTGGAAAATCACAGCACGGGAATCGTCGTCCGCCGCGTTCAAACCGCTGATCACCTTGCCCGTCGTATAGGCATCCGGGTAGCCACCGGAAGCGAGCACGAGGCAGATGGCGTGCTCGGGGCGCATCGTGATTGCCGAATCCGGAGAACCCGGGCGCAACGGCGCAACCAGCTCGCCCAACCGGCCCTCGCAACACGCGAGCATCAGTTCGCCCAAATCGCCGTCCAACAACGGCAGGACGACCTGCGTTTCCGGGTCGCCAAAACGGCAGTTGAATTCGAGCACCCGGAGTCCGTCGTCCGTCACCATCAGTCCGGCGTAGAGGACTCCCTTGTACGCGATCCCGCGCCGGGCGAGTTCGCGGATCGCGGGGCGCAGCACGTCGGTCAGTGCAGCCGAGAGGATTTCGTCGGTGCAAACCGGCGCGGGCGCGTAGGCTCCCATGCCGCCGGTGTTCGGCCCCAGGTCGCCGTCGAGCGCGCGTTTGTGGTCCTGCGACGGCACGAGCGGGAAGACTTCCTGGCCATCCGTGACGGCGAGAATGGAGACTTCCTCGCCGCGCAGGAACTCCTCGACGAGCACCGTGCGGCTCGCGTCGCCAAAGCGCCCGTCCTTCAAGTTCTCGGCGAGCGCACCCGCGAGTTGTTCCCCGGTCTCGCAGATTGCCACGCCCTTGCCCGCGGCAAGACCGTCGGCCTTCACAACGACGGGCAGCCCCAGGCTTCGGCCGTAGTCGAGCGCCTTGTCGTAGTCGCTGAACGCTTCGCTGCGCGCCGTGGGAATCCCGGCGGCCTGCATCACATCCTTCGCAAAGGCCTTGCTGGACTCGATGCGTGCTCCGTCGGCGCGCGGCCCGAAGACAGCGATGCCGCGATCCTCGCAGGCGTCGCCGACTCCGGCGGCCAAGGGCGCTTCGGGTCCGACGACAACGAGGTCGCACTGGCACTCAAGCGCAAAGGCTGCCCACTCCGCCGGAGTCTGCAGGACCACGCGCGGGGTCTGTGCTTCCCGGGCGATACCGGGATTGCCGTTCGGACAGACAATTTCCGTGACCGATTTCGAGCGCCTGAGGCGCCACGCGATGGCATGTTCGCGGCCGCCGTTGCCGACCAAAAGGACTCTCACGTGAGCAACTCCCTGCCTGAAAATTCGGGGCACCGTCCGTGCCCGCCTGCGGACAGGGCAACCGGGAAAGCCTGGCCGCGTCTTCAGTTCCCCGTTTTCAGTTTTCCGGTCTGCCATCCTCCGCCGCATCGCATTCCTGTTTTCCGTTTTGCCCCCCTGCGTCCCCCGCATCCCGCAGGACTGGGCAGACCAGCCGGCGTCGGCCCGAAAGGCATGCCGGGTAACGTGGCAAAAGGATTTCGCGCCTCGAAGGGACGCACCCCTCCTCAGCGTCGTGCACTTTGAGGATGTCACGGACAGCCTCTCGCTTGACCACAGCCTGACGGGCCCCTGCAATCGTCTGTCAGTTGCCCGCACGGAGGGCCCGCGTCCGTTGAGTCCCCTTCAAGCCCTCCAACACCTCTCCCCACGCCGCCGGGTTCTCCTCGCCGTTCTCTTCGCGGCCTGCTATGCCGTGTCGTTTCTCTGGTGGCAGCAAAACGACAATCGCGATGCCATCCTGAGTACCTACCCGGAGTGGGAATTCAGCGGGTTCGTGCTCTACGACGGGTACGGTAACTTCGCCGAGCACCTGTACCGCGCCATGGTGGAGCCGGGGACGGAGTCGTGGCAGCGCCTGCGCGAGTTTTCGGCGACATACATCCACACGCTGCGGCCCGTCTTCCCCGCCTGTATTGCGCTGGCGAACCTGCTGTTCCGCAACATTCTGGTGAGCGCGATCGTCGTGAATCTTCTGGCGTCGCTGGGATTCGTTTATGCGTTCAACCTGTTGCTGACGCGGCACTTCGAGTTCCAGGAAGACAGCCTGTTTCATCTGAACGTGTTGGCGATCACGCACGTCGGCGTCGTCGGGATGCTGGCTCGTCCGATGGCGGATGCGTTGTCGATGTGCCTGTTGCTGCTGGTGTTTCACGCGGCGCTGCTGGTGCGCGAGCAACGAAGCTGGCGGCGCATCGCGGCGCTGGCGCTGCTGGTGCTGCTGTGCGTGGCGGCAAAGACAGTGACGGTGCTGGTGCTGGGCGCGTTGCCGGTGGGACTGATTGCCTTCAAGGGACTGACGCGCCGACAGGCATGGGGGCGCGTGGCCCTGACGGCGGGAGCAGGTGGCCTGGGACTCGCAGCGTTTCTCTGGATGCTGCACACGTTTTTTCTGGAGAACGAGGCCGTGGCGTTCCTTTTCGCGGTGCTCAAGGGGCCTTTCGTGGCGCCGCCAAGCGGGGAGTACCTGAAAGTCTACGTGCGCGCGGGACTGCTGTTCCTCGCGCTGGCGTTGCAGGCCTACCCGCTGTTCTGGCCGGGCAACCGCAGGATGCTGGAGCCGCGCTACCGCTTGTTGCTCGCCTGGCTGGCCATCTACATTCTCCAGCGCTTCCTGTTCTCGGGTTTCAACCTGGACTACTCGCGGGCGCGTTACGGAATCCCGCTGGTGCCCGCGGCGCTGATCGTGGCGTGGCCCGGCGTCGAGCGCTGGTTGGGAGCACGGGCGGGCTGGTTTGTCTGGGCGATGGTGGCGGCCAACGGCGCCGTCTGGGTGGCGGCGTTTCTGAAAGAAACCTGAGGGGGGAAGTCTTCAGTTCTCGGTTCTCGGTTTTACCCGTTGCGAGTCGCTGAGGAGGTGCGTCTCGCAGATTCCGTGAACTGGAGACCCCGGACGCATAGCGGTCGGGCAGGACGCGGGCAAATCTGTATCACACATGCCTTGATCGCGGCGCGCAGCTCACCAATCCCAAAACTGAAGAATGAGGGCCGAAGACTTCTCCCGGAGCCGTCGCACGAGTCCGGGAGAGGCACATGTTGACCGACGCCGGAGGGCTCCTACCTTGCCTCGTACACGCGTCCGGGAAGCTGGCGGACCAGCCCCTTCATTTCCAGCTGCAGCAACGCCGTCGAGATCTGCCCCACGGTGAAGGAGTCCGGAACGAAGGCGGCGAGCAAATCGTCGTGGAGCGCCTTGCCGCTGCGCAGGCGGGTGAGCAGTGCCTGTTCGGCGGCGGAGAGTTCGGCGGGGAGCGGAGCGGCGGGATCGGCACGCGTGGCGGCGCGTGCCTGGCGAAGGCTTTCGAGTTCGCTGCTAAGACGCCCTTCGAGATGGCGAAGAACGTCGAGGGGTTCGGTGACGACACAGGCACCCTCGGCGATCAGCCGGTTCGTTCCCCGGCCCGCAGGGCGGGTGATGTCGGAAGGAACGGCGAAGACTTCGCGGTTTTCCTCGACGGCGGCGGCGGCCGTCACCAGCGAGCCACTTTTCTCGGTGGCCTCGACGACGACAAGAGCAAGACCCAGCCCGGCGAGGATGTAGTTGCGGCGCGGAAAGTTGCCGCGCCCGCAGCCCGCCAGCGGCGGAAAGCAGCTCACCAGAGCACCGGATTCGACGATTCGTTCGTGCAGCGGCCCCGCGCCACGGGGGTAGTCCTGGTCGAGCCCGCAGGCCGCGACGCCGATGGTGCGCCCCCCGGCGTCCAGCGTGTTGGCGTGCGCCGCCGTGTCGATGCCGTGGGCGAGTCCGCTGATAACGGTGACGACGGGCGCCAGTTCCACAGCCAGGCGGCGGGCCACCTCAAGACCGTAAGGAGTGGAAAGCCGGGCGCCGACTATGCCAACGGCCAGGCGGTCTTCCTCGCGGAGCTCCCCCCGCACGAAGAGGAACGGCGGCGGATCGGAAACAGCTCGAAGATTAGCGGGATAAACGCTCTGCCCTGAGTGAACGAGCTTCATGCCGAAGCGATGAAAGACGTCGATCTGGCGGCGGAGCTGGAGGTGCCCTTCCTGGGCTTCGCGAAGGCGGCGGCACTGCCCGGAATCGAGTCCAGCCTCGCTCTGGAGCAGCCGGTCGGGGGCGCCGAGAATACCCCCGGGCCCTGGAAAGCGGGCGAGCAGACGCCGCACAACTGCGTGCGAAAACCCCGTGTTTGCGAGGGTCAGCCAGGCAGCGAGGGCATCGTTGTTCATCAGGCGCGAAGGTGGTGGCCCGGGCCAGATGGGGCCACCCGGTCGTTACTTTTTGAACACCCGGCGGCGCACGGGTTCCTGATCGTTCTTGCGGGGTCCGCCAAGAATCACGAGCACATTGTTGTCGTAGAAGACGGTGTACAGGTTGCCCAGATACTCCATGGTGGGGTTCTGGGGGTTGCTGGCTTCGTTGTCGAAGGCATAGGTGAAGCGCTTGGCGGGCTGTGGCTCAAACCAGTAGAAGAGGTACGCCGTCACTTCGGGGCCATCGGGCTGGGAGAAAGCGACGCCCTTGAACTCCGTGGCGCTGTTGAGGAACTCGGCCGCGTCGGTGCCATCAACCTCGAAGACCTGAGCGAAGGTGTTGGCAACAACGTCCTGTTTGTTTTCCTGTTCGCGGCGCTTGAAGCCATCGGGGAGTTTTTCTTCCGAGAGCTTGCCGTCGAGCAACTTGCCGAGGCTGCTGTAGGAAGAATCCATCCCCATGGTGTCGCGGCGGAAGTCGAGGAAGGACTGGTAGGGTTCGCCGATGCCCTTGACGGTACGGAGTGCATCGTACTCGGTGGCAACAAAGGCGAAAATGAGGCCGCCAAGAATGCCGACAGCCACGATGATCTTGAAGTAGATGGAAGTAAAGAAGGCCTTGAGGGTCACGAAGAGGCGTTCGCGCATCTTGCCCAGCTTCCACGCGACCTCGTTGACCTCGGCCAGGCGCTCGCGTTCCTCGGCCAGACGGCTGGTGGTCTCATTGAGGAGGAGGTAGCACTCGTGCCACTCGATCTCGATTTTCTTCTGGTCGGCGGGGTTGAACTTGCGCAGGTGCCGCAGGGTGATGGAGCGGTTGACGATGGACAGCATGTTCTGCCCGACGTTCTGATCGTGCTTGAGCGAAGCCATGAAGGAGTCGTGAAGCATGGCGATGCGGGCTTTGGAATCGAGGAAGGCCTGCTCCATTTCGGGCGTGGGCTGGAAGTTTTCTTCCTTGATGGCCTTGTTAAAGAACTCCATGAAGCCCTTCCAGGCGTCGATGAGTTCCGTGCAGTCCGCGTAGCGTCGTTCAAGAAGGGGATTAATCATGCTGCCAAGCGACCTTGAGGAGGGCTTAAACGGGTGCGCCCCGAGTGCCAAGGCGTTTGTCTCGCCGTGGCCAACCGGGGCGCAAGCAGGAAGGGACTGTTCGCGCTAACTGAGCAGTTCGATCATCTTGAACATCGGCATGAACATGGCGATGACGATGAAGCCGACAACCACGCCCAGGAAAACAATGAGCAGTGGCTCGATCAGGGAGGTCAGGCCCGCGACGGCCGTCGAAACCTGATCCTCGTAGAAGTCGGCAATCTTGGTCAGCATACTCTCCAGAGCACCGGTTTTCTCCCCGACGTCGATCATACGCGTCACCATGGGGGGGAAGACGTTGGAGTCGGCCAACGGCTTGGTCAGCGATTCGCCGCTCTGGATGCTGGCCTTGGTCTTGATGACGGCTGCTTCCATGCGGGCGTTGCCGGCAGTCTTGGCGACGATATCGAGGGCGTACAGGATGTTGACGCCCGAGCGGATCAGGGTGCTGAGCGTGCGGGCAAAGCGGGCCACGGCGGTCTTGAGGAAAAGGGGCCCGAAGATGGGAATCTTGAGCTTGATGCTGTCGAGATTGTAGCGCCCCTGCTTGGTCTTGCCGTACTGCCAGAGAAAGAGCCAGAAGAGGAAGGCGGCCCCGAGAAGCAACCACCACTTATCCTGAACGAACCCGGAAGCAAAAAGGACGACGCGGGTGGGGAAAGGCAGGGTACCGCCAAGGTCGGAGAAAATCTCGCCGAAAACGGGAACGACCTTGATGAGCAGGAAGATGGTGATGACGATAGCGATGAAGGAGACGGTGGCCGGATACATGGTGGCCATCTTGATTTTGCGCTGAAGGCTTGCGGTGCGCTCCAGGTAGACGGCGACCTGCTCCAGCGTGGAGTCGAGCATACCGGAGGCCTCACCGGCCTTGATCATGGAGAGGTAGAAGGTGTTGAAGACGTTGGAGTGCTTGACCATGGCCTCGGTCAGGGACTCGCCGGCTTCAACGTCCTTCTCGACCTGACGGACGACGGCGGCCAGAGAACGGCGTTCGGTCTGCTCGGCGAGAATGTCGAGGACTTCGATCAGGGGCAGGCCGGCGCGGATCATGACGGCCATCTGCTGGGAGAAGATCACGAGGTCGTCGAGCTTCGTCCGTCCGCCCTTGCCCTTGCGCCTCTTTGCTCCCGCCTTCTTTACCCCTCCTCCCACCTTGATGGAGGTCGGCATGAGGCCCTTTTCGCGGAGCATCTGAACAACGGATTGCTGGTCGGACGCTTCGGCCGTGCCGTTGACAACGCGGCCGTCCGCCGCCCTCGCGACGTATTGGTAGGTAGGCATTCTAATGCGGTCTCCTGAAGGTTAGGTTTCGTCCGGAGTGTATCCGCCGGAACGGGTGGAATGAGACAGCCTGCTACGACACATGACCGGCAACGGACTCGGCGTTGGTAGGAAGCTCAAGATCGTCGTCGAGCACTGGCGTGTGTTCTTCTTCCGCTCCCTTTGTGATACCAGCCAGATCGTCCTCATCAAGTTCATCGGCCATGGTGGCACCCAGAACGTCCTCGATAGCGGCGACTCCCTGAATGCACTTGCGGACACCCGCCATGCGAAGCGTCCGCATCCCTTCCTTGATTGCAAGCATCTTGAGACGGTTGACGGGCATTTCGGCGGTGATGGCATCGCGAAGCACGTCGGATACAGCGAGCACTTCATAGAGGCCGACGCGGCCCTTCTTGCCCGTGTTGCGGCACGCCTCGCACCCACCACCCTTGGAGAATTTGACGTCCTTGTCGCGGATGCCAAGAGCCTTGAGCAACTCGGGGTCGGGGTCGTACTCGCGCTTGCAATTCTTGCAGACGCGGCGAACGAGGCGCTGGGCCTCGATGAGAACAAGCGAGGCGCTGACAAGGAACGCTTCAATGCCCATGTTGACCATGCGCTGGGGGGTGGAGGGGGCATCATTTGTATGGATGGTGGAGAGCACCAAGTGGCCCGTAAGGGCCGCCTTGATGGCGATCTCACCCGTTTCCAAGTCGCGGATTTCGCCGATCATGATGATGTCGGGGTCCTGGCGCAGGAAGGCTTTCAGCCCGCGGGAGAACGTCAGCCCGATATCCGGACGCGCCTGCACCTGATTGACCCCCTTGAGGTTGTATTCGACGGGGTCCTCAATGGTGCTGATGTTCTTGGTGGGATCGTTGATGCTGGAGAGCGCGGAGTACAGCGTGGTGGACTTGCCCGAACCGGTGGGGCCGGTGATGAGCGCCATGCCCCAGGGCATGTTGATGGCCGTTTCGATCTTGTCGAGTTCCTCGGGATCGAAGCCCAACTCGCTCATGTCGAGCATCAGGTTTCCCTGGTCGAGAATACGAATGACGATCTTCTCGCCATGGACCACCGGGCAGGTCGAAACACGGAAGTCGATGGCCCGGTTCTTCATCTTGATGCGGAAGCGTCCGTCCTGGGGAAGGCGCTTCTCCGAGATGTCGAGTTCGGAAAGAATTTTGACGCGCGAGCAAATGGCGTTCTGGAACTTCTTGGGTGGCGGGGAGAACTCGTGCAGCACGCCGTCAATGCGATAGCGCAACCGGACGACTTTCTCAAAGGGCTCGATGTGAATATCCGAGGCGCCCGCCTTGATTGCGTCCATTACCATCTGATTGACGAGCTGGATGACGGGCGCGTCGTTGACTTCGGCGTCCTCTTCTTCCGCGTTCTCTTCTTCCTCGCCCGAAAGGTAGTCGAGCTGCTCGGATTCAAGTTCCTCCTGAATCGAGCGGAAATCGTCGTCCGAGATTTCCTTGAGCATCTCGTCGAAATTGCCGCCATCCGCCTGGTTTCCATAGTAGCGGCGAATGGCTTCCGTGATGTCGGACTCAAACGAGATGACCGGAATGATCTGGCTCTTGGTGAGGATCTTGATCTCGTCGAGCAGGAAGATGTTGGAGGGGTCGGAGAGGGCGATGGTCAGCGTATCTCCGGTCTTGTCGACGGGGACGATCTTGTACTTCTTGACGATGTTGACCGGAATGGCTTCGAGCACCATCCGGTCGATATCATAATGAGAAAGCGTGATAAAGGGGACGTTGAGCTGCTTGCCGAGAGCGGCAGCCATTTCCCATTCGCTCGCGAGGCCCATGTCCACGAGGATGCGTCCGAGACTGCCATCGGTGGCTTCTTGTTCCTTGAGAACCTTTTCGAGATCCTCAGCGGAGACGACTCCATCGGAGACGAGCATTTCTCCGAGTCTTCGTTCCATCGCTGACGCCATGGGGGTGTTCTCCTTGGGTGCGGCATCGGGTACGGGGGCAAGACTTGTCGGCCGCATCCCCCGGTTGCAACTCTAGTTACACCGGCCTATTGTTTGGGGGGTGGTGGGACTCGTCAACCCCAATCGCAATTGCAAGGACTGGGGGAAAACTGATCTCAGTGGGGTTCCGCCTCCGGTTCTCCAAGGCATTCGCGAATGCTCGCGAGCAAGTTGCGCGGGGAGAACGGTTTTTCGATGACTGCCGAGAGATCGAGGTTCGAGAGATCGAGAGGAGCGAGATCGCTGGCATAACCGGACATGAGAATGGACCTGGCGGCGGGAGAGAATTCCCGGACCAAGCCGAGGAACTGGAGACCGCTCATGCCCGGCATCACAAGGTCGGTGATAATCAGGTCAATCGTTGAGCGCTGATTCCGTAGAAGTTGGAGAGCTTCTTCGGCGCAGCCGGCTTCTGTGACGTCATAGCCCCGGCGGCGCAGAAAGAGCGCCGTGGGGGTGCGGACGCCCGCGTCGTCCTCGACCAGAAGGATACTCCGGGCAGTCCGTCCTGCAGAAGTATGGCGGACTGCGGCATGGGGGGTGGATGCCCGCCGGCGGGAGGCTTCGTCGCCCGAAACGAGAGGGAGATAGACGCTGAAAGTGGTTCCCTGGCCGGGGCGGCTCTGCACCTGAACGCCACCGTGAAAGCGGCGAACAATCCCATACACGGCTGAAAGACCGAGTCCCGTTCCGGCCCCCGGCCCCTTCGTCGTGAAGAAGGGATCGAAGATTTTCGCCGCGATTTCTGGCGAGATTCCGTGGCCGGTGTCCGTGACGGCGAGCACGGCGTAATCCCCCGCCCCCAACGGACCCGTGGATGTATCGAAGGCCGTCAGCACTTCCTTGCGCTCCGCCGTGATGCGCAGGGTACCTCCCTGCGGCATGGCATCGCGGGCGTTGACGGCCAGATTCATGACGACTTGATCCAGGGGACTGCGGGCAGCATCCACAGGCAGGGGGGAGGCGGAAGCCGAAAACTCGAGCGTGACGGTCTCGCCGATGAGGCGCTGGATCAGGCGGGTCATGCCACTTGTCACGTCGTTGAGGTCGATGATTTCGCGGCTGGAAGGCACCTCGCGGCAGAAGTCGAGCAACTGGCGGATCAGCCTGCCCGAGCGGTCGGCCGTCTCGGCGATCTCTTCAAGCGAATTGCGCAGGACGGCGGGGTCGTCGAGCTGCTCAAGGCCAAGCTGGCAATTGCCGATGATGGCGGTGAGCAGGTTGCTGAAATCGTGGCTGATGACGCCGGCCAGACGGCCGAGTGCCTCAAGCTTCTGTACCTGATGAAGCCGTTCCTGGGATTCGTGCAGGGCCTGCTCGGTGTTCCGGCGCTCGGTAACGTCCTGAAGAATCCCGATGTAGGCCAGATGAGAGCCAATCTCCTCGTCTTCGATGGGTACCGAGGAGTCTGAGAGCCAGCGCTCGGTGCCGTCCTTGGCGCGAATCCGATAGTCGGCCTTCCAGCGCAGACGCTGGCTCTTGGCCTCCTGGATGGCGGCGGCATGGCTCATGCCCGCGGCATCGCCTCTGGGAATGCTTTCGAGCAGGATGGAGTCGCGCAACGCGGGGGTGAACTGATCGGGAGTGTAGCCGCACAGGCGCTCGATCCCCGAATCGAGAAAGAGGTACTTCTGGGCTGTCACGTCGAACATGTAGAGGACGGCATCTGCCTGGGCGATGGCGGTGCGGTAGCGGCGCTCGTTGAGGCGTAGCTTTTCCTCGGAGCGGCGGCGCTCGGTGATGTCGAGAAAGCTGAGCAGGAGCGCGGGCTCGCCGGCATAGCGGATTTGCTGGCCGGAGACGTGAGCCCAGGCGAGCTGGCCCCGGTCCTTGCGAATCTGCACTTCAATATCGCGGACAGTGCCGTGACGGCCAATGTTGTCGAGCAGGTGATTATGGGTCCCCGCCTCGTAGAACAGGTGCGGGGCCATGCGGCCTTCGAGTTCTCCCGGCGATGTGACGAAATACACGGCGGCGCGATCATTGGCGAAAAGGATGCGTTGCTCGCGGGCCTGACAGATCACGACAGGGAGTGGCAGCGCCTCGACAATCGTGCGGAAGCGCTCCTCGCTCTCCATCAGACGCGCCTGGGCCTCGCGCCGCCTGGTAACGTCGCGCAGGATCGAAACCCTCAGCGGGGGCTCGCCCGTGAGATCGAAGGACTTTGCGATCAACGTGCGTTTTCTGCCGTCGGGACGGACGATGTCGAAAATGACGGAGGTGCTGGAGGCGCTGGACTCGGCGGGCTTGAAGCCTTCGGGAAAAACGTCTGTCCAGTGGCATCCCGCCAAATCCTCGGTACTCATACCGAGCACGAGAAGCATTGCGGGATTTGCATAAAGGATGCGTCCGTTCACTTCGGCAATGACGACGCCGTCGGACATGTTCTCGTAAACCATCGACAACAGATGGCTCGGGGGAGAAAGTATCCCGGGATGAACTGGCTTGGGCGTGGGCGTCATGGTTTCGCGGCGCTCGGGGTAGGTGGAGGACAAAAGTCAGGGGGAAGGCGGTGCCCCGAACGGCAGCGGGTATCGTGCCTTATTTGCGTCGCTTGCAGAATTTGTGAGTCACAATCGCGATGCAACGCAAGCTGTATCCCTCAGCACGCAAGGCGGGAAGCGTTCCGGGGACGGCGGGCACCGTTGAAAGACGCGAGGCGTTTTATTTCCCGGGCGATGCCGTGATGCCATCCCGTTCTTGACGCTCGGGGGCGAGGTGCGCCGCAGTCCGTGTCACGCTCACAGAAAGGTACCCGCAGAATGAGACGCAACATTGTCCACGTTGGTGCAGCCAGCCTGATTTACGAAATCCGCGAAATCGTCGCCGTCGCCAAGCAACTGCGGGCACTGGGGATGGACATCACGTGGGAGAACATCGGCGACCCGGTCGAAAAGGGCGAAGTGCCGCCCGACTGGATTCGCGGCATCGTCCGAGGACTGGTGGACAACCCCAAGAGCTGGGGATACTGCGACACGGCTGGCGTACCCGAGACGCGCACTTTCCTGGCCGAGCAGGTGAACCGGCGCGGCGGGGTGACGGTGACGCCCGAGGACATTCTGTTCTTCAACGGCCTGGGCGACGCCGTGGCCAAGGTGTACGGTTTTCTCCGCCGCGAGGCCCGCATCCTGGGGCCGTCGCCCGCCTACAGCACGCACTCCTCCGCCGAAGCCGCACACTCGGGCTACAACCACGTCACCTACAACCTGGACCCCCACAACAACTGGATGCCGGACGTGGACGACATCCGAAACAAGGTAAAGTACAACGATTCGATCGCAGGCATTCTGCTCATCACGCCGGACAATCCGACGGGCGCGGTCTACCCGCGCGCGCTGCTTGAGGAAATCGCCGAAATCGCCCGCCAAAACCGCATCTTTCTGATCACTGACGAGATCTACTCGCACATCGTTTATAACGGATCGCCCCACCTGCACGCCAGCGAATGGGCGGGCGATGTGCCGACGCTCGCGATGCGCGGCATCAGCAAGGAGTACCCGTGGCCGGGCTCGCGCTGCGGATGGGTCGAGGTGCTCAACCATAAGAACAACGAGATCTTCGATGATTACGCGAAGAGCCTTCTGGCCGCAAAGCGCCTGGAAGTGTCCTCGACGACGCTCCCCCAGATGTCGATCCCGCTGGTCATGGGAGACACACGCTACCCCGCGCATCTGGCGGGGCGCGAGGCGATGTTTGCCAAGCGCGTGAAGGAAGCCGTGGCGGCCTTTGATGGCTGCGATTCGGTGCTCATCAATCCGCCGGGCGGCGCGTTCTACCTCACCGTGATGTTCCAGCCCGGGGCACTGAACGAGAAGCAAACCCTGCCGATCGAGAACCCCCAGGTGCGCGAACGCATCGAACAACTGGTGAAGGGCGTGGCGCCGGACAAGCGCTTCGTCTACTACCTTATGGGAGCGACGGGCATCGTGATCGTTCCGTTGACGGGATTCCACTGCTCGCTCGAAGGATTCCGCACGACATTGCTGGAAACGAACGACGAGAAGAGGGCGTGGATTTTCAAGACGTTGCGGGAAAGCATCGACGCCTACGTTGCCAGCGCATAAGACAACCGACTGAAACATCGAACTCATCGAAGGCTGCTGCAATGAAACAACACGCGTTCATTCCGATGAATCTGCCCCATGCGTGCCGCGTGGCGAGACGCTTGCTGGATTTCCTGGTGGCGCTGGAGAATCATCACGGCCGCCAGTTCCCCAAGGCGATGCAGGCGGGCGGCGACCTGGTGAACCTGCTGATCCAGTACGACCTCGCGGACGAAAATCCCCCCGCGGAAGAAGCCCGGAAAGTGGCCGAGCAGGTGGCGGCACGCGCCCGCGAACTCGTCGCCGCCATCGAAGAATACGAGCTTCAGTCCGACCGAATGGGGCAGTGGGTCAGGAATCTGTTCGAGTGCCTGGAGAAGGCCGAAGAGGGGTTGGAGATTTCGCTGAGAGCGGGAGAGAATCCCAAGTCATTGCAACGCCCGGCGTAGTGCCGCATTCCGTCAGGCCGAAAGCGCCTTGGCAACACGGCGCATGAAGGCGTTGGCAAAGACGAATCCCGCCGGGAAGAAGAGGGATTCCCCACTGACCAGAACGATTTCGAGAGTGCGCGCGGGAAAGCCAACAAGGCGGGCGACTTCGACGTCCCCTGGCGCCAGGATGCGCGAGTGCGCGGCATCGTCCGCGCGGAAGTAAACTCCCCCTTCTGCGGCGAGAGCCAATTCGCCCGCGGCGGACCGGCCGCCGAAATGCAGGGTGGTGCGCTGGCCTCGGCAGCCGGGCGGAAGCTCGATCTGGCTGCTGCCGGAGTTCGCGTTCCCGTGGCGTGCGAGGATGCGGGCGCGCGGAGCCCAGGTGACTTTCTCGTCGTCGGCTACTTCTTCGAGACGCTTGGGAAAAAGCGTCTCAGAAAGAAGGGCCTCGCGGGCGTTGGCCTCGTCGTCAGCCCGCAGAACCCCCCGGGCCGGATTTCCGTTCGCGTCGATTGCCTGAAAAGAAAACTTCACGAGAAGCCTCGCTGCCCCGCCTCGTGGATTGCCCCGGCGCGGGGCCATCGGGTCGGATGGGCGAATCATGCGCCGGCCACGGCCGGGTGAAAAGGAAGAAGTTCAAGCCAATGAGCACACTGCGCATCGTTGCCGACGAAAACATTCCCCAGGTGGAAGCCGCCTTTGACGGCGTGGGCGAGGTCCGCTTGGCGGACGGCAGAACGCTGACGCGCGCCCAACTGACCGAGGCCGACGTGCTGCTGGTGCGTTCGGTGACGCGCGTGGACGAGGAGCTGCTGGCGGACACGCCGGTTCGCTTCGTCGGTACAGCGACAATCGGGACGGACCACGTGGACCGCGAGTATCTCTCGCGCGCCGGGATCGCGTTCGCGAGCGCGAAGGGCTGCAACGCAAACTCGGTGGCGGAGTACATTGTCTCGGTGCTGCTGGAGATCGCGGCGCACGAGGGCACGACGCTCGCCGGCAAGACCCTGGGCATCGTGGGGCACGGCAACATCGGCGGGGTCGTCGCGCGCTACGCCCCCATTCTCGGGCTCAATGTACTGGTGAACGACCCGCCCCAGCAACGCGCCCGTATTCCCGGCGAGTGGACCGGACTCGACGCGGTGCTGCGCCATTCGGATTTCGTGACGTTCCACGTGCCACTCAATCGCGAAGGACAGGACCGCACGCTGCACCTCATGGGCGAGGCACAACTGGCCACGATGAAGCCCGGCGCCTGGCTGATCAATTCCTCGCGCGGGCAGGTGGTGGACAACGCGGCGTTGCTCTCCGCCTTGGAGGACAAACGCCTCGCCGGCGCGGTGCTCGACGTCTGGGAGAACGAACCCGATATCAGCCGCGCCCTGCTGCGCCGCTGCCTGATTGCGACGCCTCACATCGCGGGCTACAGCATCGACGGCAAGCTCAACGGAACGCGCCTGATGCTCAACGCCGTCTCTCGGCACTTCGATCTCGTGCAGGCGTGGGAGCCGCAACTGCCCCGCGTCGATCAGCCCATCGTGGCACTCGGTTCCGTTTCGGATCGCGAGGAAGCGCTGCGCCGCGCGGCACGGCACGCGTACAAGTTGCTTGCCGATGACGCCTCCCTGCGGGCAGGCATGGAGAGGGAAGGGCGGGAGTGGCCCGCGTATTTCGACATGCTGAGGCGCAAGTACCCGGTGCGTCACGAGTTCCGGCACTTCCGCGTCGAGGACGCGGGAATCGACGGCGACATACTGAACGCACTGCACGATCTCGGATTCAAAACTGGAGCATGACCATGAGGCAAGCAACGCGCGGGAAGAACGTTCCGAAGGGTGCCTCTCCGCGCTCGCGGGCAATGACGTGCAAATGGGGGACGTGGGGATTGGCGGCATGCGCCCTGGTGCTTGCGAGCTCCTGCACGCAGGAAACGCAGACATCCACACAGGCGCCCACGCAGGCGGCCACGCAAAGCGCGCAGGCTCCCATCGTCGAGACGTTCAACGCGGCAACGGTCCAGGACCGCGTGGCACAACGCTACTCGAGCCCCGATTCCTTCCGCTGGACACTGGAAGTGTACGATGGCCCGCCCAACGCCAACCCGGCGAAGAAAACCGCGGTGATCGCCGGCAAGCGCCCGAACCTGCTGCGCGTGGAGGAACCGGAAGCCACGCTGATCGTGAATGGCGGCGACGTGCTCCTGCTGCTCACCGAGGAGCAGATGGCGATTCGCATGGAGTTTGAGGGAGAGCCCAATTCCTCGGATCTCACGGCAGCGGACCCCACGCTGGCGGCCATGCTCGACAAGTACCTGCATCTCGACGTGATCGAGGACGCGGCGCTTCTGAGCGGCGACACGAATCCCGGGTTGTCGCCCAACGATTCCACCATCGCGCTCTTTCACCCCACCAACGATCCTCTGGGTGACGAGATCTGCGTGCAGGCGGCCGATGGGCTGATGACGTGGGCGAAGAAATTCACGGACGCCCGCCCGGAGAAGGCCTTCTACATTCGGACGGCGAGCGAGGAACTGAACCCCGTGCTGGAGGACGCCCTCTTCAGTACGGAAATCCCCGATGGCTTTGCCGATGCGTCGAAGGATTACCGTGGGGAGCCGCGCGGCCGCCTCGCGACCGAACTTGAAGGCAAGCCCGCGCCGCTCTTTTCCCTGCCCACGCTGGAAGGCGAAACCTTGGCACTGGCAGACCAGCGCGGCAAGGTGGCCGTACTGGATTTCTGGGCGTCGTGGTGTACGCTGTGCATCGAGGGAATGCCCACAATGGCCAGCCTGGCGGGCTCCGTCGATCCCGACAAGACCGTCGTGTGGGGCGTCAACTTCGACGAGGGGGAAGAGGGCAGATTCCTCGCGGCGGAAGCCGTTGAGAAAACGGAAGCCTTCTACCCGCAGTTGATCGTGCAGGACGTGCGGTTGCTGGACGAGTACATGGTGGGGCCGTTGCCGATGTTGGTCATCGTCGGCGAGGACGGCATCGTCAAGAAGGTGCACCTGGGCCCGGTGCCCGGCGTCGAGGAACTGAAGGCCATGATCGAAGAAGCGCGCTAGGACCTACGCGCGTTTGCCCAGGCGGCGCGCCAGGGAGTTGAGCACGAAGCTGACCCCCTTGATGCGCCGCTCCAGCATCCACAGGAACGGTGCGCAGGCCAGCAGGTGGAGTACTCCCCCACCGGCCCCGTAGATGAATGTGTGCGGCGTCAGGCCAAGACGCACCAGCAGCCATTCGAGCGCGGGGAGTTCGACGGCCAGATACGCCATCGGAATCAGCCAGCGCACCACACGCCACGCCGCCCAACCGACCGAATCCCCCAGCCAGACAAGCGTGATCGCCATCAGGGCCGCCGAGAAAAGCCCCCACGCGATCCCATGGATCAGGACGACACCGATCATCGACGCTCCCGGAACGGTTGCCAGGAACCAGCAGGAAACCGCGCCCGCCAGCGCTGTGACCGCGAGGTAGCCCATCACCACGCCCTTCACCCGCCGCGTGATGACGACGATGGGGAGAGCCGTCTGCGAAATCAAAATGGGGAAGACGGCAATGGCGTGCAGCTTGAGCGTGGGAATCGAGGGGCGGTACTGCTCCAGCAGGAACTCGATGATCCACGGCATCCCGAGGTAAACAGCGCCAATCAGCACGGGCGAACCGAGCGCTATCGCCATGACCGAGCGCTCGAACACGTCGCGGCACGGCTCGATGCGCCGCAGCCGCGAGTACTTGTCGTACACGTCGATGCTGATGATCTGGCGCAGGGCCGAGGGAACCATCAGCAGCACGGGGAGCGGGAAGAACGCGAACAGGTAGAAGCCGCCAATGGCCTCGCCGAACACGCCGCCAACGATCCACTTGTCGGTCGTGAGGAAGATCTGCTCGGCAAATGCCAGCAGCGTGATCGGAAGCCCCACGCGAATGATGCCGCGCGGCAGATGCAGGCGCATCTGGCGAAACGCCTGGAACGGCCAGCCGTAATCCGTGCGGCTGAACATATAGGCCGTCGTGACGATCAGCGTGAAGGCAAACACTGCCAGCACGCCCGCCAATCCGAAAAAAAAGGCGGCGGCGACACTCGCGCCAATGCGCACCAGCGTGGAACCCACGATGGCGGTGGCCTTCGCGCCAAAGCGCTTCTCGGAAGAGAGCGCTGCTTCGCCGTGCTGGAAGAACGGCTGCAGAACAACCAGCACCGAGAGCGCGAGGAAGGCAGTGCGCCAATGCCCCGAAGGCATGACAATGCCAAGGACAAGGAAGACGGTTCCGATGGCCACGGAGATGAGCGTGCTGAAGGCAAGCGAGGCACCGAGAAAGCGGCGGTACAGTGAGAGCTTGCCTTTCGAGACGAGCGCCGGGCACGAGCGGTCGAGCCCGTTCGTTGCCCCAAAGTTCGCAAAGCCCGTGTAGAGCATGATGATCTGGACGTACTTCCAGACGCCCCACGCGGCCGGCGTGAGAATCCCCGCGACAATCAACCCACCCGCCAGATTGACGACGTGGGATGCAGCCGTGGCGGAGGACAGCTTGCCGGTGTCGGCAAGCAGCTTGCGCTCTTCGGGCGGCGGGAGTGCGGCGGTGGCGGACGAATCGCTCATGGCAAGGATGAGCCCCCGTCAGACCCCAGAGGGTCCACAGGAAAGGGGGCCGGGAGGCCGGGTTCGTTTTTCACGGTTCGCGGTTCGCCTCGAAGGCGAAACGTCGTTTTCCACGACCCAAGACCGACGCACAACGAATGACGCTCTCCCCATTGCGCCGCGTGGCTCTGCGAGGCAGGAAACGAAAAAGCAGGCGAAAACTGCGGATCGGACGACGATGGAACGGGTGGACATTGCGATCGTGGGCGCCGGGGCGGCCGGGCTGGCAGCGGCGATCTTCGCGGGCGAAGCGGCCCGGGGAACGGGCTGCCGCATCGTGGCGCTCGACGGTGCGCGCAAGCTGGGCGCAAAGATTCTCGTCAGCGGCGGCGGACGCTGCAACGTGACCAACGTGGACGTTCGCCCCGAGGACTACTGGGGCGGGCCCCGCCCCGTCGTCCGCAACGTGCTCCGGGCATTCGACCACCGGCGGACGCTGGAGTGGATGGAAACGCTGGGCGTGCCGTTGAAACTGGAACCCACGGGAAAGTACTTCCCGGTGACAGACAGCGCGCGAACGGTGCTGGAGGCGCTGCTCAGGCGCGTGGGCGAGGTGGGCGTGGAGCTTCGCCCCGGGGCGCGGGTGAAGGATGTGCGCCGGACGGAAAGCGGCTTCGAGATTCACTTCGCGGACGCTCCCCCGCTGGCAGCGCGCCGCATCGTGATGGCCATGGGGGGCTTGTCGCTGCCCAAGTCCGGGAGCGACGGCGCGGGGCTGGCCATGGCGCGGCGGCTGGGCCACGGGATCGTGCCGACGACGCCGGCGCTCGTGCCGCTGCTGCTCGGGAAGGCACCCGGAGCGGGCGGGCACTTTGCGGATTGGAGCGGCATCACGATCGACGCGCGCCTGGCGGTGCGCGAGCCGAACGGCAAGGCTCGCGAGGAGCGCCAGGGATCGCTGCTGTTTACGCACTTCGGCATCAGTGGGCCCGCCGCACTCGACTTGTCGCGCCACTGGCTGCGGGCGCGGCTGGAGACCCCTGCGGGCGAAGCGGGCGTGACGCTCGGGCACCCGGAATTCGCGAACGAGGAAGCCGCGCGCGCCTGGCTCGCTGTTCAGACGCGCGAACATCCCACGCGGATGGCGGCAACAGCGCTGCAGACCCTCTGGCCCGAACGCCTCGCACGCGAACTGGCGGGACCGGGTACGCCTCTGGGCCAGCTGCCCAAAGCCGAACGGCGGCGTCTGGCGCGCGAGCTGGCGGCGCTTCCGCTGAACGTGACGGGCGGCCGCGGGTACTCCTTCGCCGAGACGACGGCCGGAGGCGTGGACCTGCGCGAGATCGATTACCGCACAATGGAATCGCGCAAGGCGCCGGGGCTTTTTTTGTGCGGCGAGATGCTGGACGTCGATGGCCGGATCGGCGGCTTCAACTTCCAGTGGGCATGGGCGAGCGGCTACCTGGCCGGACGCGGCGCCACGGCATCGCTTGCCGGGTGATTATCGGCTCTCCATTTCTGGAGCATTTCTCGATGATTCATGGCCTGAGGCAACGGCCACTGTCCGCATTCAGCGGCTGACTCTCTTCGTGCCGATTCGTGGTTCCCCTTCTCTTCTCCGTGCCTCCCGCCTGGCCCGCCGTAGCCACGGGCCAAGGCGGCTGGTGAGATCGTTTCCACCACGGCACGGCTCTCGGGAACGGCTTTACGCTTCCAGTGCCTGCTTGAGATCGGCAATCAGGTCCTCGGGATCTTCAAGCCCCGCGGAAATGCGGAACATCGATTCGTCGATGTCCGCGGCGCGGCGGGCTTCCTCCGGCATGCTCAGATGCGTCATGGACCACGGCTGGCAGATCAGGCTCTCGACGCCGCCAAGGCTCTCGGCGAGCAACAGAACATCGAGCGAGGTCACGAACTTGTTGGGGTCAATCTTGTCGAGATCGAGACGGAAACTCAACATGCCGCCAAAGCCGCTCATCTGCTGCTTGGCGAGTTCGTGTTGGGGATGCGAGGGCAATCCGGGATAGGAGACGTTCTTCACGCGCGGGTGGCTGGCGAGGAACTCGGCAATGGCCAGCGCGTTTTCCTGGTGGGCCTTCATGCGGAAGGGCAGCGTCTTGACGCCGCGCAGAACGAGGAAGGCATCGAAGGGGCTGCCCGGAGTGCCAATGTTGTTGGTGATTTCGGCGATGGTCTTGGCGTTCTCGGCCGTGCGGGAAATGACGCAACCGCCGACAACGTCGCTGTGCCCGTTGATGTACTTCGTGGTCGAATGGACAACAAAGTCGACGCCGAGGTCGAGGGGGCGCTGGAAGTAGGGCGACATGAACGTGTTGTCGGCAAGCGTCAGAATGCCGTGCTCACGGGCGATGGAGACGACGGCGGCGATGTCGGTGAGGCGAAGCTGGGGATTGCTCGGTGTTTCGATCCAGATGCCACGGGTGTTCTTCTTCACGGCGGCGCGGATGTCCTCGGGCTTCGTCATGTCAACGAAGGAGAACTCGATGCCGCGCTGAGCGAACACCGCGCTGAAGAGTCGGTAGGTGCCACCGTAGATTTCCCTGCCGGTGATGATGTGGTCGCCGGGCTTGAAGAGAAACAGCGCCGTCGTGACAGCAGCCATGCCGGTGCATTGGTAGGAGGCGCCGGCGCCGTTTTCGAGAGCCGCGAGGTTTTCTTCGAGGGCCGCACGGGTGGGGTTGCCCGAGCGCGAATAGTCATAGCGCGGGGGCTGGCCGATGCCGTCGAAGAAGTAGGTCGTCGACATGTAGACGGGCGTCGTGACGGAGTTGAACGTCTTGTCGGCGTAAACGCCCTTCTGAATGGCATCGGTGCGGAATCCCATGGGTCTGCCTCGCGGTTCTGAGCGGATGATGGCCGGCTGGGGCGCCGGGGAGCCAAAGGGTGCTCAGGACGCAGGAAGAATGCAAGGACAGAACGGGTGCGATATTCGGTTGAGCCGGTGGGGGGCGAGGGGAGAGGGGTCCGGGCAATTCTTGCTCCAAGGAGAGCCAGGCAATGGTTCGGACTTCCGAAGGCGTGGACCACGTGCAGGTGGAGTTGGCGGAAAGGTCCTACGATATTCTGATCGGGTGCCGGCTGTTCGACTCCATTGCCGGCCTCGTGCGCGAGGCCGTCGATGGCCGAAAAGTGATGCTGGCGTACGACAGCGCGGTGGCTTCGCCGTGGGCCAAGCTGCTCCTCAAGAACCTCTCGGAGGCGGGCTTCGAAGTGCTGGCGCACGAAGTTCCCAGCGGCGAGAAATCGAAGAACACCGAGACGATGGTGGATTTCTGGAATGCCATGGCGGAGGCCGAGTTCACGCGCGACTCGGGGATTGTGGCGCTGGGCGGCGGCGTGGTCGGCGATCTGGCCGGGTTTGCCGCGGCGTCGTTCCTGCGTGGCATTGCGTTCGTCCAGATTCCCACGACGCTGCTCGCGATGGTGGATTCCAGCGTCGGCGGCAAGACGGGCATCAATCTGGAGGCGGGCAAGAATCTCGTCGGCGCCTTCTGGCAGCCGCGCCTCGTCGTGGCGGACATCGATTGCCTGAAGACTCTGCCGGAACCGGAGCGCAACTCCGGCATGGCCGAGGTCATCAAGTACGGCGTGATCCGCGACGCCGGGTTCTTCGAGTTTCTCGAAGAGAGCATGGAATCGGTTTTTGATCCGGCGGAATCCGCAAATCTCCGCCGGATGATCAAGCGCTCGGTCGAGATCAAGGCCGAGGTCGTCGGCGCGGACGAACGCGAAGGCGGCCTGCGCCGTATCCTGAACTTCGGCCACACGATCGGCCACGCCATCGAGGCCGAGGGCGAATACGGAACGCTGCGCCATGGAGAGGCGATCTCCATCGGCATGGTGGCCGCCTCGAGACTCGCGTTGCTGCGCGGCGAATCGGATGGCTGGACGGACAAGGAACACGAACGCCTCGTGCGTCTGTTCGAGAAAGCCAATCTGCCCACACGCCTGCAGGAAGGCTACACCGTCGAGGGGCTGATCGACCGCACCCGCGTGGACAAGAAGGCAAAGAACGGCAAAGTGCGCTACATCCTCCCTGTCAGGATGGGCGAAGTGGAAACCGTGCGCGACGTGACCGACGAAATGGTGGCCAGAGTGCTGACAGAGCTGGGTGCCTCGCGGGGCTGATTCGGCAGACGAAACTCAAAGGAGCAACACGTTGAGCAAACCGGCCGACGCCTCGAACGACGGTGCACCAGTGGACTGGGCACCGGATTTTTTCACGCCGCTGTATGCGGCGATGTACCAGGGGCCTCTCTTTCAGAAAGAGATGACAGAGCAGGAAGTGGACTTCCTGGCCACCGTCTTCGCGGGCATCGACGGCCCGGTGCTGGACGCCGGTTGCGGCTTCGGCCGGCACGCGGTGCCGTTGCGCCGCAAGGGGCTGAACGTCGTCGGGCTCGACCGCTTTGCGCATCTGCTGAAACAGCAGCCCAAACGCACACGCCGTGTCGTCGCGGGCGATCTGCGGGCGCTTCCCTTCGCGGACAATTCGTTCGCGGGGCTCTATTGCGTTTTCAACACGTTTGGCTATTTCGAGCACCGCGAGAACATGACGGCACTGGCGGAATGGGCACGCGTCCTGAGGCCGGGGGGGACGCTCGTCGTGCAGGTGCCCAACCGCCCCGTGATGGCGGAAATCGCAAAGGAATTTCCGCCGACGCAGATGTTGTCCTCAGAAGCGATGGTGGCCGAGTTGTACGAGTACGACAGCGCCCGCCGCTCACTCGTCGGCAAGGGAACGTGGCAGCTCGGCGACCGTCAGCAGCCGTGGGAGTTCGCGCTGCGCATGTACACGGCGGGCGAGCTGGACAAGGCGTTGGCGCGCAACGGCCTGCGCGTAACGGCACGCTACGCGGAGTACGACGCCGATGAGGAATTCGATGCGACCGATTCGGCTCATCAGGTGATCGTTGCAGTGCGTGAATAGGCGCACACACGCGGGCATTTCCGCCTTGTGCCCAACCCTTACATCCTCCCTGCCTGTACTCTCCGTCCCCAATTTCGACCGGGTTCCCAGAACTGACGTGCCGGGCTACGATCCGTCGTTCCTGGCGGAGGTTTTCCATGCTGACAGGTACGGCGTTCGCGGACGTTCGCCCGCGAGGACACGGCTCCATACGAAGGAGAGGGTCCGAACGAACGGACCCCCTCGAATCAAAGAACAACAACTGGCTTTCGGCTATTCGAGATACGTGTATCCGTCGAGACCTTCCTCGAAGTAACGCATCACGAGGGCGGATTCCTCCACGGTGATGTGCTTCGCGCGGACGGCGCGCTCGACGCTCTGGCGCATGACGTCGAGCAGTCCCTTGGGCTCGTATTGCACATAGGAAAGCACGTCGCGCACGGTGTCTCCCTTGATGACGTGATCGATGACGACTTCGCCTTCCTCGTCGATGGAGACGTGGACGGCATTGGTGTCGCCGAGCAGGTTGTGCAGGTCGCCGAGGATTTCCTGGTAGGCGCCGATGAGGAAGGCGCCGAGGTAGTAGGGTTCCTCTGAGCGGAAGGAGTGCAGTTCCAGCGTTTTCTTCACGTCACGCAGATCAACGAACTTGTCGACTTTGCCGTCGGAGTCGCAGGTGATGTCGGCGAGGACGCCGCGGCGGTCCGGCTCTTCGTTGAGCCGGTGGATCGGCATGATCGGGAAGAGTTGGCTGATGGCCCAACTGTCGGGTATGGACTGAAAGACGGAGAAGTTGCAGAAGTACGTGTCGGAGAGAAGTTCCTCCAGTCCCTCGAAGTCGTCGGGGGCGTATTTCGCCTCGTCGATGAGTTGCTGCACGCGCAGGCAGATGGCCCAGAAGTAGGAATCGGCCAGAGCACGCATTTCAAGAGTGAGGTAACCGAGGCTGAAGAGATGGACGCACTCCTCGCGGGCCTGGAGGGCGTCGTGGTATTGCTCGATGTAGTTCTTTTTGCCAAGGCCCGCATAGATTTCGCGCAGGTCGCAGAGCGGATCGGGCGAGTCCTCGGGAGGTTCCACGGGAGCAGGCATGTCGTGGAAGGAGGACACCCCGAGCACGTTGAAAACGAGCAGGCTGTTGTAGGAGACGAGAGCGCGCCCGGACTCCGAGAGGATTTTCGGATGAGGCACGCCTGCTTCCTCGCAGACGGACTTGATGCGGAAAACGACGTCGTTGGCGTACTCCTGCAGGGAGTAGTTCATGCTGGACTCGAAGTTCGTCTGCGAGCCGTCATAATCGACACCCAGCCCGCCGCCCACGTCGAGGTAGCGCATGTTGGCGCCAAGGCGGTGGAGTTCGACGTAGATGCGCCCGGCTTCCGTGAGCGCGTTCTTGACGAAACGGATGTTCGTAATCTGGCTGCCCATGTGGAAGTGCAGCATCTGGAGGCAGTCGAGCATCTCGTGTTCGCGCAGGTAATCGACGGCGGCGAGGACTTCGGGAAGGCCAAGGCCGAACTTGCTGCGCACGCCCGCGGAAAGCTCCCAGCGTCCCGAGCCACGGGCGGCCAATTTGACGCGCACGCCGATCTTGGGGCGGCAGCCGTGGAGCTTGGAATACTTGACGAGGAGCTTCAGCTCGCTGAACTTCTCGACGATGGGGGTGATGTCCTTGCCCATCTTCGAGGCGAGAACGACGAGTTCAATGAATTCGTCGTCCTTGAAGCCGTTGCAGACGATCGGCGTCTCGCCGTTGCCCGTCTTGGCCAGAACCGCGAGGAGTTCGGGCTTGGAACCGGCCTCGATGCCGAAGTTGTGGCGTTGGCCGAACTCGAGGTACTCTTCGACGATGTGGCGCTGCTGATTCACCTTGATCGGGTAAATGCAGCAATACTCGTTCTGATATTCGAATTCCTTGATGGCGCGGGAGAACGCCTCGCCAATGTCACAGATGCGATGCTCCAGAATGCCGGGAAAGCGCAGGAGGAGAGGCAGGTTCAGGCCACGGCGTTTGAGGCTTTCGACGAGTTCGAAAAGGTCGATGGCCTCATTGCGTTTCTTGTGGGGACGCACTTCAATGTGGCCAGCTTCGTTGATATCGAAGTAGCCGTTCCCCCACAGGCGGATGCTGTAGGTATCAACGGAGTCGGAAACCTTCCACGAATCCATGTTCTTGAGGGCCTGAGGAATTGCCAACGGGCGTCTCTCCGAATGTCGGCGGCGGGGCCGCGACTTTGCTGGGGATAAGGATGCGGGAACGTGCGGGGGCGCACGGCGGCGCAGGGACGTTTGCTGGGGGGAAGGGCGCGGCAAGTCAAGGAAAGACCTTGGAATCCTGACAAGGCCGGAATGGTCCTTGCTGCCCCGGAGTCTCGCGCTGGCGGCAAGATGATGCCTTTCCCCATTTTCGACGCTTTCTCCCGTTTCGGCTTCCGCCGTTTCCTCCGGTTTTTCGCCTTCCGCCTCGCGCCGATCCTCCTCCTGCCAGGACTTTCCATGAGCAACGAAAACGCTCCGCACGCGCGCCCGTCGATCCCCTCGCCCGCCGGGTTGCGCGAACTCCCCCCCGACGGCGGCGAGAAGTGGAACCGTCTGGTCTTCGAGCAAAGCCCCTACCTGCTCCAGCACGCCGCCAACCCGGTGGACTGGTGGCCGTGGGGCGAAGCCGCTTTCGAGGCCGCGCGCGCCCAGGACAAACCCGTCTTCCTCTCCGTCGGCTACTCCACCTGCCATTGGTGCCACGTGATGGAACGCGAATCGTTCGAAGACGAGGAAGTCGCGGCGCTGCTGAACGAGCACATGATCGCCATCAAGGTGGACCGCGAGGAGCGCCCCGACATTGACCACGTTTACATGACGGTGACGCAGGCAATGACGGGAAGCGGCGGATGGCCGATGACGGCGGTGATGACGCCGGACAAGAAACCGTTTTTCGCGGGAACGTACTACCCGAAGGAAAGCCAGTGGGGACGGCCGGGGATGACGGACCTTGTTCCCGCGCTGGGACGCGCCTGGAAAGAGGATCGCGAGAAGGTGCTGCGCAGCGCCAACCAGATAGCGGAAGCCATCGCCGATCTGGGCAATTCCCGCGCCGGCGCGATGCCCAACGGGGAAGTCCTTGAACACGCACTGGACGACTACAAGCGCTCCTACGACCGCGCGCACGGAGGCTTTGGCGGAGGCAGAAACAAGTTCCCCGTGCCGCACAATCTGTCGCTGCTGCTGCGCATTCACGCACGCACGGGCAACGACGAAGCGCGCGCGATGGTGGAACACACGCTGCAACAGATGCGCCTCGGCGGTATCTGGGACCACGTGGGCCATGGGTTTCATCGTTACTCGACTGACGAAATCTGGCTTCTCCCCCACTTCGAGAAGATGCTCTACGATCAGGCACTCCATGCCATCGCGTACTCCGAAGCGTACCAGTTGACGGGCAACGAGGAGTACGCCCGCGTGGTGCGCGCAATTTTCGACTACGTCCTGCGGGACATGACGGCGCCCGGCGGCGGATTCTATTCGGCAGAGGACGCGGACAGCGAAGGGGTGGAAGGAAAGTTCTACGTCTGGACCCGCGAGGAAGTCGCCGAGGTGCTCGGCGCGGAAGATGCGGAATTGTTCCAGACTCTCTTCAACATCGAGAAGGAGGGAAACTTCAGCGAGGAAGCAACGGGACGCCGCACGGGCGAGTCGATTCCGCATCTGAAGAAGCCGCTCGGCGAACTCGCTGCCTCGATGAAGATGACGCCCGAGGCACTCGCCGAAAAGGCGGAAGCCCTGCGCGGCAAGCTGTTCGAGCATCGCGAAGCGCGCGTGCATCCGTACAAGGACGACAAGATTCTGACGGACTGGAATGGCCTGATGATCGCCGCGCTGGCACGTGGCGGCATGGCGCTGGGCGAGGAAAAGTATGTCCACGCAGCGGAGAAAGCGGCGAACTTCATCCTGACCGATCTGCGCGGAAAGGACGGGCGCCTTCTGAAACGCGCGCGCAATGGCGAAGCCGGCCTTCCCGCGCATCTGGAGGACTACGCCTTCATCGTCTGGGGCCTTCTGGATTTGTACGAAGCGACCTTCGACGTCCGCTACCTTCAGGAAGCAGTGACGCTGACCGACGTGATGATCGAGCACTATGCCGACGAGACGGGCGGCGGTTTCTTCCAGACGGCCGACGACGGCGAGGTGCTGCTGACACGCGCAAAGGACGCCTACGATGGCGCGATTCCGTCGGGCAATGGTGTGGCCGTGTGCAATCTGGCACGCCTGGCTCACCTCACGGGCGAGGAGAAGTACGACCGGCTGGCCCGGGGAACGGCTGCGGCGTTCGGCACGGCGCTCGCCGAACAACCCACCGGGCACTCGCAGATGCTGATCGGAATCGACCTGCTGCTGGGCCCGGCGACGGAAGTGGTCCTGGCCGGGAACGCGGACGATCCGGTGCTGCGCGAAATGGCCGGACATGTCCGCCGCGCGTTTCTCCCCCGGACGGTTCTGGTCCACCGCCCGGAAGGGGACGAAGCCCCAATCCTGGGGCTCGCCAAATTCACCCGCGCCCAAACCCCGGTGAAGGGACGGGCAGTCGGTTACATTTGCCGGAACTTCGCGTGTGAACTGCCGGCGCGGACCGTCGATGAATTCCGCGAACGTCTGAAGAACGCCATTACCGTCAACGCGGATTGACACCCTTTCGTTCCTGACGCCTTTTCGTTTCTGGTACGCCACCGCAAATTCGGTGGCGAACATTCAATACGGTGGGAGCCATCATGCAGAGACCCCTCTTCTTACTGGCAGGACCGCTTCTGGCCGTCCTGCTACTGGCGGGATGTGCCGCAACAGGCAGCGGTGCAAACAGACAGAGCGCGGCGGTCGAATCCGCCGTGGCCCGCGTCAAACCCGCCTTGGTGCGCATCGCCATTGTGGAACCTGCCTTCTACGAGGGCCGCGAATCGAAGTTCGTCGCCTCGGGAAGCGGCGCGATCGTCACGGCCGACGGCTATGTCGTGACGAACCACCACGTCGCAGGAAAAGCGATCCGCATCGTCTGCACCATGCCGAACCGCGAGGAAATCCCCGCGGTTCTCGTGGGGACGGACGCCGCCACGGACATCGCCGTGGTGAAGCTGATGCCGGAGACCCCCCAGACGTTTCCCTATGCGACGTTTGGCGATTCGGACGCCATCAACGTGGGCGACCCCGTGCTGGCGCTCGGCAGCCCACTGGGCATTTCGCAGTCGGTGACAAAGGGAATCGTCAGCAACACGGCGATGGTGATCCCGTCGATCTACCGCACCTCGTTTCAGCTTGATGGCGAGAACGTGGGCGAACTGGTGCGCTGGATTGCCCACGACGCCGAGATTCACGGGGGCAACTCGGGCGGGCCGCTGGTCAATCTGGACGGCGAGATCGTCGGAGTGAATGAGATCAGCTTTGGCCTGGCCGGCGCCATTCCCGGCAACCTGGCGGAACGGATTGCGCGCCAGTTGATCGAAAAGGGCTCGGTGGATCGCGCCTACTCCGGTCTGGCGCTGCAGCCGCTGCTGAAGAGCAGCACGGCAAAACGCGGCGCGCTGGTGGCAACGGTCTATGAGGATTCACCCGCGCAGAAGGCGGGCGTGCAGGCGGGCGACTTGCTGGTGAGCGTGGGCGGCGAGGAAGTGCTCGTGGAGTTCTACGAGGACCTGCCGCTGCTGAACAATCTGCTGGCGGCCTTGCCGATCGGCCAGCCCGTTCCCATCACCGTGTTGCGCGGGGACAAGGAAATCGCGCTCTCGTTGACGCCGGAGCAACGCCTCCCCGCGCTGCCCATCGATCACGAACTGCGCCATTGGGGAATCACGGCGCGGGACCTGTCGATGTACACACAGTTGAGCATGGCGCGCGACAGCGCCGCGGGCGTGCTGGTCTCCTCGCTTCGCCCCGGCGGCCCCGCAGCCAAGGCAAAACCCGACATTCGCTACGGCGACATCATTCTGAAGGTCAACGGCGAGGCCATCGCCAACCTTGCCGCCTTGCAGGAGAAGACCGCGTCGATCATCGAAGGCGCGGAGAAACCCGTCGATGTTCTCGTGGAGTTCGAACGCGATCAGGAGACGTTACTGACCGTTGTCTCGGTGGGCATCGAGGAACTGACCGACCCCGGACGCGACGTGCGCAAGGCGTGGCTGCCGATGGAAACACAGGTGCTGACAACAGACCTGGCCAAGGCACTCGGCTTGGAAGAGACGAAAGGCGTGCGCGTCACGCGCCTTTATGAGGACCGCCCCGAGGACTTCCCGTTCGAGGTGGGCGACATCCTGACGGCAATCGACGGCGAACCCATCGAGGCATCGCAGCCGCACGACACCGAAGTCTTTCGCACGATGATCCGCCAGTACCAGGTTTCGGTGCGCCCGGAATTCACCGTACTGCGCAACGGCGAGACCCTGAAGCTGGAAAGCCCACTGGTGCTGGCTCCCATGAAGTCCCGGGAGATGGAACGCTATCGCGACCTCGACTTCGAGTTCATCGTCCGAACGGCCACGTGGTACGAGAAGCAGGACCCGAAGATGGAGGGCGTACGCGTCAACATCGTCGCCGAATCCGTCACGGAAGGCGGATGGGCCTCGCTGGCGGACCTGCGCGTGGGCGACGTCATCGTCAGCATCGCGGGCAACCCCGTCGGTGATCTCGACGAAGTGAAGAGCATCATGGAAGGCATTCATGCCCGCAAGCCCGCCCGCGTTGTCGTGCAGGTGCGGCGCGGAATCCAGGACCTGTTTCTCGAAATGGAGCCCTTCTGGGACCGGGCTCCCACTCAAACCGACTGATCAAAAACGAAAGGAGAGTGGGAAGATGACAAAGTTGCTTGTGGTGTTTGGTGTGTTGCTCGGCCTGGCCTTGGGGGCGCCCGCGGGCGCGGACGAATTGGCGGCCACCGCGCGCAAGGTGATCGAAAAACAGGGGGACGCCATCATCACCATCGAGGTGGTGACGGAGCAGAAGTGGGCCTACGGTGGCCAGCAAAGCGAATCGGAAGAGAAGTCCGAGGCACTCGGCACCGTGGTTTCCCCCGATGGCATCGTGGTCACCTCGCTGTCGAACGTGGACCACAGCCAGCTCCTCCAGCGCCTGCGCGCCGAGGACGACGATTCCTCGTTCTCCATCACCGTCAAGGAAGTGAAGTTCATCCTGGCGGATGACTCGGAAGTGCCGGCCATGGTGGCGCTACGGGATGTGGACCTGGACATCGCCGTCCTCGTTCCCAAGGAAAAACTGGAGAAGCCAATGACGGCGCTGACGCTGGGAGGGGACGCGAAGCCCGAGATTCTCGACCGCGTGTTCACCGTCGCTCGGATGGGCAAGATCGCCAAGCGCACCATCGTGGCCATGTCCGGCGAAATTCAGGGAATCGTCAGCCGCCCGCGCACCTACTACATCACCAGCGGGGAGGTCACGTCGGGTGGCACGGGCGTTCCCGTCTTCGGCGACAACGGTGAACTCGTCGGCATCGTAACGCTGCACGTGCTTGCCGGAGCCATGGCGCCGGGAGCGGGCAACGATGAACCCGTGATCGCGGTGATCCTGCCGGTTTCCGACATCAAGGGAATCGTCGACCAGTTGCCGGATCAGGAAAACGCACCTGCCAATCAAGAGTAGAGGCCATTAGTCTTGCGCACGAGCACTTCAACATGAATTGCTCGTGCGCGTTCAACGTGCGGCGAGGTTGCGTTCGGCGTTGCCTCCGCTGCACGAGCACCGCACTCTTTTCCCGCGGCTGCCTTTGACGTGGGCGTCGACGCAACTCAGGCAAGGATGACATAATGGGAGAGCCGACGATCGTTCACGTTCCGGGGCCCCGGATACGGCTGGAGGAGAACGACACCCTCCGCGAGGAACTGCTGGCTCATGTGGCCGCAGGGCGAACAGCCCTGATTCTGAACTTCCATGAGGTTGAGTTCGTCGACAGTTCCTTCCTCGGCCTGATGATTATCGTGCTCAAACGCGTGACCGCCTACGGGGGAGACGTGCGCATTTGCTGTCTTCAAAAGCCCCTGGAAAGCATCTTCGAACTCATGCGCCTCGACCGCCTGTTTTCCGTTTACGAAACCGAAGAAGCGGCGGTGCAATCGTTCAAGTGACTCCTTCCGAGCAAACCATCTATAGTCTGACCGTGCCCAGTGCCGCGGAGTCTCTGACGGTTTTGGAAGGATTATGCGAGACATTCATCACCGAAAGTGAGGTTGTGGCGCCGGACATCGCACTGATCCTGCGTCTGTCGGTGGCAGAAGCGTGCCGCAACGCACTCACGCTGCCCCGGGTGCGGGAACGCCTCAACCTCACCACGCTGACGTTTCTGCGCATTGCGCCGCGAAACGACGTGACGGGAATCGCGCTGGAGATCACCGACTCCGGCGACGGCCTCGCCATTGACGGCACCAAGCCCCTCTACACACCGGAGATGCTGGGAAAGCGCTTCGTTCTCGCTGAACCTCTGGACCAGCAGGTCATCGCGAAAGTGGAGACACCGGACCGGGCCCTTCTGTTCAGCCGGGCGTTGGACACCGAGGCGAGCCTGCTCAGCCGGGAGGCAATGATCGCAGGCGCCCCCGAGCGGGGACTGGGGCTGCTGGCCCTTTGCCGGTGCTGGTCGCTTGTCAGCTTTCGCTTCGATCCCGAGCGTGGAACAACAGTGCGGCTGGAGAAGCCCACACTGGCGATTTGATTGCCAACTGCGGGCATATGAGAAACAGCTTCCCGGTCAGCCGCCCGCCCGTGCTCCCATGGACTGCATTCCCGCCGGAAACTCTTCCAGATCGATCTCGTTGCGTTTGAGGTACTTGTAGAGAGTGGCGCGCCCCATACCCAGGGCGCGTGCCGCCTCGGAGACGTTCCCCTCGTAATAGCTCAGGGCGTAGAGGATTTCCTGGCGCTCGAGTTCCTCCAGACGCCGCACCGGGCGCCGTTCGGAATAGCCGGCGGTGGAGCCGGATTCGGGATAGCCAAAGGCTTCGAGGCGGGAACCGAAGTAGGCCCGGATGCTGGCCTCGTCGATGCACCGGCCATCGGTAAACAGGGTGATTGCCTGCGCGAAATTCTTGAGTTCCCGCACGTTTCCCGGCCAGTTGTGTCCGTGCAAAATGGCGCGGGCACCCGGAGTGATGCACGGATTATCGAGTCCTTCCTGCTGGAGGAAGTAGGAAAGCAGGACATCGAGATCCTCCATGCGCTGGCGCAGGGAGGGGAGTTGGATGGGGAACACGGCTACGCGATAGAAGAGATCCTCGCGAAAGCGCCCGGCGCGGACCTCGGCAACCAGATCGCGGTTGGTGGCGCTGATGAGGCGGAAGTCGCAACTGATGGCTTCCTTGCCGCCGACGGGAACGATACGCTTTTCCTGGAGTGCCCGCAGGAGCTTGGGCTGGATTTCGAGGGGGAGTTCCCCAATTTCGTCGAGAAAGAGCGTCCCGCCCGAGGCATGTTGGATCTTGCCAATACGCGAGCACGTGGCGCCGGTGAACGATCCCTTTTCGTGGCCGAACAGCTCGCTCTCCACCAGATTCGGTGGAAGAGCCGCACAGTTGAGTTCAACGAAGTTGCCCTTCGCGCGTGTACTCAGTTCGTGAATGGCGTGGGCGCAGAGTTCCTTGCCCGTGCCGCTCTCGCCGCAGATGAGCACGGAGAGGTCGCGGCGGGCGACCTTCTCGACGAGGCGGAGCACGGCGCGCATGGCGTCGCACGTGGTCACGATCTCGGGGAAAATGGTGTCGTGCAGCGAGCGCTTGAGCTCGAGTTCGAGTTCGTCGGCACGCTGGCGCTGAGCGCGAAGCTCGCCCAACTTCGTCAGGGTCAGCAGCAGAGCCGTGGGCGCGATGGGCTTGGAGAGGAAGTAGTCGGCGCCGGAATCGATTGCCTTGTTGGCAAGTGACTCGGTGTCCTCGGCCGAGACCATGACAATGCCCATGCCGGGAAAGCGGCTGCGCAGGCCGCGAACGTACTCCAACCCGTCATCATGATCGAGATAAACGTCCACGATGGCGATGTCCGGCTGCAACGTGCCGAGGTGAGCCTGGGCCTCGGGAATGGCCAGGGCCGTGAGCACCCGGCAGCCTTCCTTTTCGAGCAGACGCGAGTACATGAGCGCCACAGTCGGCTCGTCGTCGAGGACAAGGATGGAGAGTCCCTGAAGCGAGGTGGTGGACGATCGCATGTCGTTCATGTTACCAGTAGGTGGAGTGCGTCTCACGGAATAATGTGGTAAGTCTCGCTCCATTCTCCGATGGAGACAAGCAGCAATACAGGGGAGACGGGGAAATTCGACACCGGCCCGCGGAAAGGCTCTGGAAAAGGGGATTGTGCCGTGGGGGGACAGCGGTGTGGATGTTGCGTGGGGTTGCTGACGGGAGAGCGCGTCTCCCCGCCAAGCGAAATGGCGTTCTGTTGAATCATGATGCGAAACATGGAAAAGTGGCACAGAGGGCTCGAGAGAATCTGGAGCCGAATCTGGCGGATGATCCTGCCGGGCCTGGCGGCCACGGCGGTTCTGCTCTCGTGCGGCAAGGATTCGGCCAGCAAGCAAGCCGGGACAGAGCGCGTGCATGTCGTTTACTGGGAGAAGTGGGCGGACGAGGAACAGGCGGCGATGGAGGAACTCGTCGATCGCTTCAACCGCTCCCAGGACCGGATTCTGGTTGAGTACGTCCAGGTGACCGACATCCGCGGCAAGCTCCTCCTCGCCACCATCGGACACAACCCGCCGGACGTTGCGGGCGTGTTTGCCGAAACGATCCTGAAGTATTCCGACCGCGATGCCCTGATGCCGCTCGATCACTACATGGAGCGGGACGGCATCTCCCCCGAGGACTACCTGCCGGCCGTCATCGAGTTGTGCGAATACCGGGGATTCTACTGGGGCCTGCCCGCCACGCCGGCGAGTCTGGCGCTGCACTATAACAAGAAGCATTTCCGCCAGGCGGGGCTCGACCCCGAACGCCCTCCCCGCACCATCGCCGAACTCGACGAGTATGCCCGCAAACTGACGCGCTACGACGAGGACGGGCACATCGTGCAGCTCGGGTTCGCCCCCGTCGAACCCTCGTGGTTCAAGGCGTGGTACATCTGGTGGTTTGGCGGCGAGCATTGGGACGGCAAGAGCGAGATGACGCTGACCACGAAGCCGTGCCTGGAAACGTTTCGTTGGGTCCGCTCCTTCCCGGAAACCTATGGCGCAGTGGAACTGCACCGGTTTCTCTCGGGGGGCGGGCAGTTCCGCTCCGCCCAGAATCTTTTCCTGAACGAGAAGCTCTCGATGCAGCTACAAGGCGTCTGGATGGCCAACTTCATCGAAAGCTACAATCCCGGGATGGAATGGGGCGTGGCGCCGTTTCCCAGCGTTTCCGAGGAACTCAGCGACGTGACATTCGTTGACAGCGACATCCTTGTCATTCCCAACGGCGCACGGCATCCCGACGAGGCGTGGGAGTTCATTCGCTTTGTCCAGCGCCAGGAGAACATGGAGGCGCTGTGCAAGGCCCAGCGCAAGTTCTCGCCGCTGAAAGCGGTCAGCCCGGAATTCTATACGAACCATCCCAATCCCAACATTGACCTCTTTCGCCATCTGGCGGAATCACCCAACGCACATCCCGTCCCGCGCTTTCCGATCGTGGAGGTCATGCGCGACGAAATGTCGGTGGCGATGGACAAGGTCTGGCTGCGCGAGGACACGCCGGAAAAGGCACTGGAGCACGCGGAGAAAATCATGCAATCGGAGCTGGACCGCCGGGAGCGCCAATGGGAGCGCATCGCGGAGCAGCGCATCCAGGAGTGGTCCAAGCCGTGACGAAACTGGAACGCCGCCGCCTGCGCCTGGGGCTTCTGTTCATTTCGCCGTGGATCGCCGGATTCACGGTGTTCCTGCTGGGCCCTGCGGTGCTGTCCTTCTACTACAGTCTTTGCGACTACTCGGTGCTCGGCCCGCCCATTCCGATTGGCGCGGGTAATTACGCGGACCTCGTAACGGACCGCATTTTCTTCAAGTCCCTTTGGAACACGCTCGTCTTCGGCGCGATGGCCCTGCCGTTGACGACGTTCTCCTCGCTCGCGCTGGCGCTGATGGTGCAATCAGCATCCAAGGGCCGCTGGTTTTTCCGCACGGTATTCTTCCTGCCGTCGGTGGTGCCGCTCGTCGTCCTGGGCGTTCTGTGGAACTGGATTTTCAACGGCCAGTTTGGCCTGCTCAACTTCTGCCTCGAAATGGTGTTTTCGATGACGGGGCTGAACGAGCTGGGCCTGACGAACGGGCCGAACTGGCTGGGGGATCCACGCACTGCCAAGGTGGCGCTGGTCATGACGGCGCTGTGGGGAATCGGCCAGCCAATGGTGATCTACCTGGCGGGGCTGGCGGAGATCGACCGTGCCCACTACGAAGTGGCGATCGTGGAGGGAGCAACCTGGCTGCAACAGAGCCTCTACATCACGATTCCGCGCCTCTCTCCCCTGATCTACTTCAACGTCATCATGGGCACGATCGGCGTCCTGCAGGTCTTCGCCGTGCCCTATGTGATGATGGGGGCGCAGGGCGACCCGCTGCGTTCCACCCTGTTCTATCTGATGTACATGTTCGACCAGGCCTTCCGAAAACTGAACATGGGGTACGCCAGTGCCATGGCCTGGCTGCTGTTTCTCGTAATCGCGCTTCTGACGTTCGCGGCCCACAAACTCACCATCCGGCATGTCTCTTACGATGATGCGTCTGCCTGAACCCAACCGCCCATTCGAGCACGATCCCTTTGACCACGTGGTCTGGCCGGGAACGTATTGGTTCAAGCGTGCGTTGCGGGTGGGCCTGTACACGCTGCTGGTTCTGCTGGCGGGGTTGTTTCTCCTGCCGCTGCTTTGGATGATCATGACGTCGCTCAAGCCGATCGACCAGGTGATGACGTCGCCTCCCGTGTGGGTGCCAAGGGAGTGGCAGTGGGAAAACTACGAGCACGCCACGAATGCGATTCCTTTCTGGACGTACACGTGGAACACGGTGAAGGTGTGCGTGCTCAATGTGATCGGTGCGCTGCTGAGCACCTCGCTGGTGGCGTATGGGTTTGCGTGCCTGAAGTGGCCGGGGCGCGACAAGGTCTTCGTCGCGAGCCTGGTGACACTGATGATTCCGTTTCCCGTGCTCATGGTCCCGCTCTTTTCAATCTACCTGAAACTCGGGTGGATCGGGACGCTGAAACCGTTGTGGGTTCCGGCGTTTTTTGGCACGGCAACGAACATCTTTCTGCTGCGTCAATATTTGCTGACGATCCCGCAGGACCTGGGCGATGCAGCGCGGATTGATGGCGCGGGGGAGTTCCGGATTTTCTGGCAAATCGTCCTGCCGCTCGCCCGTCCCGCGTTGATGATCGTGGGGTTGTTCGCCTTTCTGGCGGCATGGAACGACTTCATCGGCCCGCTGATCTTCCTGACGGACAAGAGTCTGTACACGCTGGCCCTCGGTTTGCAGGACTTCCACGCAGGCATGGGCGGAGCGCCATACAACCTGCTGATGGCGGCGGGAACGTTGATCGTGCTCCCCGTTTTCGTTCTTTTCTTCATCTTCCAAGGCAGTTTCCTGCGGGGTGTCTCGCTCCAGGGTTTCTCCCGGCGATGAGAAGGGGAACCGGAAGCCACGCCGTCCTGTCAGACGAAAAGACGGGGCGATTGACGACCGGGCTTGCCGTCTGGAAGAGATGGGCCATGCAAGCAAGTCGAACTCGATAAGAGGCGCATGATGAAATCAAGGATCCTGGCACTGACAATGGGCGGCTTGCTGCTCGCTGGTTTGGCCGCCGCAGCCATTTCAGCGGGTGGGACGGCCTACGTGAAGGTGAGCGACGCGGACCTGCGCGAAGGAAACAGCCTGGGCGGCCCCAAAGTGGCAGAGTTGCCAATCGGAACGCCGGTCTCGGTGATCCAGCTCGACCGCTTCCGTGCGCTTGTGCGCACGCAGTCGGGCACACAGGGCTGGATTTCCCTCCGGCACATTCAGGAGAAGCCGCCCGCATCGAGCTCTGGCGGGGTGTTCGGCGGGCTGATCCGCGAAGACCGCTCGGCCAACGAACTCGGCACGGCGGCCTCGGGCCGCGGGCTCTCGGAAGCCGCCGAGCAAATGGCAGAACTGGAAGACATCGACCCGGCAGTCGTCGAAAGTCTGCGCCACATGGAAGTCTTGGCCGCCGGAATCAAGGATGCCGAAGTGGACGCCTTCATCAAGGCAGGAGGGCTGAACCCATGACCAAGTTCTCCACGCCAGCAGCATTGCGCTTCGCCCTCTTCGCCGGTTTGGCGATCCTGATCGGCTCGGGCACCACCGGTTGCGAGACAACCGATGGCTCGGGCGGCGGAGGCTTCACGGTCAAGGACCTCGGCACCCTGGTGGAAACCGGTGCCATCATCGCGGGGAAGGACCAGGAGGACGCCAGTCGCTATCGCAACGTCACCGAATCCATCGCGGGAGCGGCGGCGGACGTGTCGCCGGAAAAGGAATGGGAGATCGGCGGCGGCGTCGCCCTCAAGAGCGTGGCCGCGGTGGGCCCGGTTCATCCCGACGACCAGTTGCAGCGGTACGTGAACCTGGTGGGCCGCACGGTGGCGCGCCAGGGAAGCCGCCCGCATCTGCCCTATACGTTCACGGTGCTCGAATCGCCTGAAGTGAATGCCTTCGCGGCGCCCGGCGGCTACGTGTTCATCACGACGGGCGCGCTCGCCCTCATGGAGGACGAGAGCGAATTGGCCGGCGTGCTGGCCCATGAAGTCGCCCACGTGTCCGAGCGCCACCTCATCATCATGTTCAAGCGCCAGCGCTGGTTCTCGGCGCTGGTGACAACCAGCACGGCACTCGAGGACAACCTGCAAGAGTATTCGCAGCTCGGCGATCTCGGAAATCAGGTCCTTCTCAAGGGCGGCATCGACCGGGATTTCGAGTACGATGCCGACATGCAGGGAGCGGAACTGGCCGCCATGGCGGGCTACGATCCCTCGGGCTTGCAGCGCTTTCTGATCAAACTGGGGCAGGTAACCCAAAATCAGGGCGGATGGCTGAGCACGCATCCTTCGACGCCGAGCCGGCTGGAAAGACTCAACGCCGTGCTCGCAACGGATCTGGCCGGTGAAGGCGGCGTGCGCGCCCAGGAGCGTTTCCGCCAGCAATGCGCCGCCCGCCTCGGCAGCGGTAACGCGGCGCTCCTCAACGATGCCCACACGCTGGTCGGTGCGGCTCCGGTGGCCGAATACTGATCCCCACCCGCCTTTCCATCAGTCTCTTTGCGCCGCCCGACGAAAACCCTTTGCCTGTCGGGCGGCGTCGTTTATTCAGGGAACACTGTATCCGCGAAAGATGAAGGGGCAGGCCGTCCGCAGCCGATCAACCCGTGACGAGCGATTCCACCGAAACCCCTCAAGTCCCCACGGAACGCAAACCACGGCGTTGGCGCCGGCGGTTGCTGATCGCCGTGGGTGCCGTGCTGCTCGTCCTGGTCCTGCTGGTTGTGCTGCTCCCCACGATTCTGACGAGTGGATTCGCCGAGCGAAAAGTCTCCGCAATCGCGGAGGACAAACTCGGGCGCCCCGTGACAATCGAGGGCCTGGCATTCGGCTGGAGAACGCCGCTGACGCTGGAGCACGCCGCGCTGCCCGCCATCGCAGGCGAGCAGAGCCGCCCCGCGCTCGATGTGCGTGGCGTGCGCGTGCCGCTGACGCTGTGGGGGGTCCTGCGCGACCGCAAGGCGCTCCCGCTCAGCGGCATCGAGATCGCCTCGATCGAAGTAAACGTCGTGCGCCTTGAGGACGGACAGTGGAACGTCCTGAAGATGATGCAGGCGCTCAAAGGCGACGCGCCGCCCACTCCCGAAGAACCCGAAGCAACTCCCTCCGGCACGCCCTCTCCCCTGCCGATCAAAGACCTCTCCGCCAGCATCGCGCGCATCGACCTCCGCGTGATCGACGCCTCGCAGGAACTGGAAGCGGGATGGGAAGACGGCTCGTTCTCGGTGCTGTGGCCGGGCGGCGCGCAGCCGCTGACCTCCGACGTTGCGGGCACGTTCCGCGTCAACGCCGTCGAGTTGCCGTGGGACGTGCGCGCAAAGATCAGCCACTGGATCGACGCGGACAACCTCCTGACGCCAATGGCAGCCGAAGCCACCGTCACGTCCGACGGAATGAACGGCGCGCACCAGATCGCCGACGGCGGATTCTATGTCCACGCAACGGCCGTTGAGGATGCCGAGAACACCGTGCGTCTGGTGCTGCCGCTGGAACATGCGGAAGCCTTTGCCCATGCGGCGTCGCTGCCCGTCGACATCCCGCCCTTCGGTGGCGAAATCGACTGGACGGTGGGATGGACCCAGCGCGCGGCATTCCGGCAATGGACGCTGGAAACGTCGCTGAAGGGAACGGGATTGCGCGCAACGCTGCCAAGCGTCGACGTCCCCGCACAGGATGCACGCATCGAAGCGTCGGCCTCGGTTGATCTCGACGCGCGCGTGGCAAACGCCGTGCGGGCCGAGGGCGCTTTGGCGGGCATCACGTTCGATGCACGTGCCACCAGGATTCCCTTCGACAATCCGTTCGCCACCGAGGGCGTGGCGCTTCAGGCAGCCGTCGATCTGACGCAGGCAACAAGTCTGGCGTCGCAGGTGCGCGGCGGCACAGGTGCCCCCATCGCAACGGGGAGCATCGCGTTCGAGGCCATGCAGCGCGACCTCCATGAGGATGGCGGAACGATCGAAGCGACGCTGACGATGGCGCCGGGCGAGTTGATGACGCTGCGTCCCTTCGTCGCACAGGACCCCGAGTTTCTGCTCGAAGTCCCCATGGACCTCACGCCTCTGCATCTCGAAACGCACGCGACGATTTCCGCCGGAATCGCGTCGAAGTCCGCGCGGCTGGTGATCGACCGTTGGGAGAATCCGATCGTCACACGCCTGGAATGCGATGTGTCGGGAACGGGCGACACGATGAGCGGAGGCGGAACGCTGGCGGGAAGCATCGACCTGGCGCATCCGCTGGAAGCGTGGGGGCCGCGCTTCCGCAAGGAAGCCATGCCGGCGGTTCAGGGCGCCCTGGATTTCGACATCGAAGCTTCCGCCGACGGGGCCAAAAAGTTCGCGTCCGAGGGGGCGCTGGCGCTGCGCGGCTTCTCGGTGGCGTTCGTGGACAAACCGGAGCCGTTGGCGTTGCCGGAAACAACTTTGGCCTGGGACTTGTCTGTTAACAATGAAACGCCCAGCGTGGTGGTCCGACGTATCGCACTGGAAAACGACTTCGCCGTGTGGACGCTCGACGGCTCGATGACCGATGCCTTCGACATCCGGACACACGCCGAGGCCGACCTGGGGCCGATCATGGAACTGGCCTCCCTCTTCAAGGAAATGCCCGTGGCCGTGACAGGAAAACCCGTTCTGGATGCTTCGCTGCACGGCACGGCCGGCGATCGGCTTGACATCGCGCTTGGTGTCGAGACAGCCGCAAACCTGACCGTGGTGAAGGAAGGAACGCTCTCGCTCGATGCTCCGGTTTTCCTCGATTCGGCCTGCACCGTCGCCTGGAGCAACGACGTCCTCTCCTCGATGACGATGACGATCGCGGACTTCTCGCTGGGCGAGGCGTTCGGGATGACAGACGAAACGGAAGTGGCGCTTGGCGAAACAATCGTGTCAACTTCGCGTGCTGCGGCAACGGTGCGCTACGCGCCGATTCTGGCGATGCTCGACCCGGCGTTGCTTGAACAGTTCGATGCGGCCGTGGCACTGGAAGGCGAAACGACCGTCGAACCCGTCATCCATTTTGTCCTTCAGAAAACGGCCGAAGGCATAATCTTCCCGGAACCGGTGGAGATCGAAGGAACGGCGGTGACGGAAATCGCCGCGCTGGAATGGGCGTTCCGCGAAATGAGCGGCTACGTCGAGGGCTTCTTTGACGAACGCGAGTTCGCCTTCACCGTCGATCCCGCCGACCCCAAGGGGTTCGCCTACGAGGATCAGGGGTTCACGGGCGCGGAACTCGTGAGTGGTCCGATGGGATTGGAGCTCGGCGCCTGGCAGGTGGGCGCGGCGCAGGCTTTCGCGATGACGGGCGCACGCGTCGAACTTGCCGGTCTGGAGTTGAGTTCGTTGCGCTGGCAATCGGGCGAGATGGCGATTCAGCTTCCGCGCACGGCCGTTTCCGGCAACCTCGATTTCGCGATGGAACCGATGGCCGTGAAAGTCGGGCAACTCGAAGTACAACTGGGCAACTCGCTGCACGCGGCGTCAGACATGGCCTATTCCGCGGACGACAGACGGTGGAGCACCCGGACGAGCATGGAGCTTGGCGACGTGGCCGAGCCGCTGGGTTGGACGACGCTCCCCGCAGCAATGCGCGAGGCAATCCCGGCGTTGGAGGGTTCTCTGCGCCTGGAGGCGGACCTGGCGGGCACGTTGCCCGGCGAGGACTTCGACCCCACGACGTCGCCGCTTCCCGTTGCAGGAACGTTCGCGGCATCGGCCAACGACATCGGCCTTCGGATGCCCGTGCTCGTCATGGAAAAGCTGAACGCCACGATCGAAGGAAACATCGACGGCGCCACGCGCAGCGGCGACGTGACGGCCTCCGTTGCGATTGATCGCGCCTGGAATCCCGGCCTGACGCTGAAGGCCGCACGCGACATGACGTTGAAAGCCGAAGCGGCCTTCACGGATGCCGACAGCGTGCGCGGTTCGATCGGCGAGCTGCGCATCCGCAACTACGGAACGCTCGCAGAGGGGACCTTCGCGGTTTCCGGAATCATGGACGCGCTGGCCTCGGCGGAAACGAACCCCATCGCCAAGTGGCTCGGGAATCTCGACATCGATGCTTCCGCGCGCGCCGAGCAGGACTTGCTGTGGCTCTCGGGCATTCATCCTTCCCTGCTGCTCGACGGACAACTCGACGCCACATTCGAGATGACGAACCGGCCGGAACGCGGCCTGACGCTGGACGCGGCGATGGAGATCGCGGACGGCGAGCTGATCTTTGCGGACATGGTGGAGGCGTCGGGCATTTCGGGAAGCTGGCAGACGCGCAAGACACTGGCCGCGCGCAACGTCGTGATGGAGCACAAGGACCTGCCGCCCGGCGAGTTCCGCGTCGTGCAGGCTTCCTTTGGCCCGCCGGGACGCCCGGGTCTGAAGGCACGCACAAGCAACGTGCTGCTGCGGCTGCACGGCTTCGACGAACCGGTGCGGGCGGAGTTGGAGATTCGCGACTTGATGAGTGGCAACGCCGTGGCACGCACGGCACTGAATCTGGTGGAGACGGACCCGGTTCTCTCGGGCGACCTGCAGGTGGCCGGGGTGGATGCAGGACAACTCGCCGGACTCGCCACGCGCGACAAGCGCGAGTGGGAGATCAACGGAGCGGGCTCGGCGAACTGGCGGTTGCGCGATCTGGGATTCCAGCGCGTGCTCGAAGACTTGTCGCTGCGGATGGACAGCACGCGCATCGGGCGCCTCGCCCTGACGCGCCTTCTTGAGGCGCTCGACGCAGAGCAGGACGACCCGCGCTTCCAGAACGCGCGCGCGGCCCTGCGCTTCGGCACGCCGACGATGGCGCAGGCGCGGCTGAACAACTCGCTCGTGACGTTCGGCAGCGAACTGCGCATGCCCGGCGGCGTCACGCTCTCCCTGCCGATTCTCGAACGCCAACCCCTTGGCGACATGATCGAGGTCTACGATTTCGACCGATTCAGTCCGATGTTCTCGCTGACGCGCACGGGGCTTCTTGTGCTCCTCGCGGAAGACCTCGCGGAACTGGAACAGATACTGGCCACTCTGGAGGCAAACCAATGAGGCGCATCGTTTCACTGTTCGCCGCGGCTGCCGCAGCGTTGATCCTGACGGGCTGCGGCAGTCTGTTCAATCTGCAACTGTTCATCACGGGCGAGCAGACCTCGCTCGAAAAGCAGGTGCTCGGAAGTTACAGCGCACTCGGCGAAGACCTGATGCTCTATGGCAGCGTGCGCGGTGTGGACGAGGAGGGCTCGCTCGTGCCGCCTCCGGCAACGACCGACAGCATGCGCGCCGCGTTCAATGCAATGCGCAACCGCGAGTACAACCGCGACGATGTCGAACGCCTGCTGGTGACCGGCCACGCGGGCGAAGGCAACGAGGGGCTTCTCGTACCGCTGGAGGGCGGCGCTCCGCTAACCGGTCTCGACCCCGGATTTGTCATGCGAATCATCGAGGAGGAAAACCGCGACCGCGAAGCGATCATCACCCGGCTTCAGGAAACCATCGGCCAGACGCAGGACGCAGAACGCGGGGAAATCGCGCGCATCTTTGCGGACCTGAACCAGGACGCCGCGCCCGCTGGCGCTTCCGTCCAGGAACGCGACGGAAAATGGACACGCAAATGAAACGCACCCTCCTTCTTGCCGCGGCTCTCTCCGGCGCCGCGATCGCATCGGCGGTTTCCGTCCCGCCGAATGTGGTCTCGCTGACAACGACGCCGGAGGACGATTTCGCGCCTTCTCCCTCGCGCAGCGGCGATGCCGTGGCGTTCGTTTCCCTGCGCGAAGGCGAACCGGACATCTATTGGCTCGACCTGCAGGCCAGGCAGGCCATGCTCCCCGCCGCCGTGGCGCCGAGTCCGGCGCGCGACAGCGAGCCCGCCTTGTCGCCTGACGGGAAATGGCTCGCGTGGGTTTCTACGCGCGAGGACGCGTTCGGCGACATCTGGGTGACACGATTCCCGGACGGGACTCCGTTCGCCCTGACGCAACGCGGCGACCGCGACAGCCAGCCACACTGGATCGGCGAGGGGAGCGACGCCGTCGTGCGCTTCCGCTCGGAACGCGCGGACGGCAGCATCGTCTGGCGCGAAGCCTCGCCCTCGAAGTGGAGCAACGTGCGCGATCTGGAGGGCATGGAAACGTACTCGCCGCCGCGTGCGCTCGCCGCCGTGGCACTCGACGACACAAATGGGGACGGAGTCATCGACGCGGCGCGCGGCGATCACGCCAGCATCTGCGTACTCGATCCTGACGGCCGGCCCATCCGCCAGATTTCGCCTCCCATTCCACGCCTCGACAACCCCGTTGCCGTGCCGGGAATGCTGGTGTTCGCGGCGGAGTACCGCCGGGGACTCGATGTTTATCGCACGACCGCGCCGTTCCTTGTCGCCACGCTCGACTCTCCCTCCCGCGCGCTTTCGGCGGCGGAGGATGCCTGGGCCAGTCTGCCCGGCCGTCCCTTCGACGCCATTGCCCTGGCGCGCCAGGGCGTGTGGCTGGCGGAAGTGGGCGGAGACCACGCCTCGGGCACCGCGTGCCTTCTCCTTGGGGTTCGCATTCTTCGCGAAAACGAGCGGCCGGAACAGGCGCTCGTCTTTCTCGACGACAGCCGCAAGCGCCTTGGCGAGGGAAGCGTACCGGAAGCCGCCCTGCTCGACGCTTGGCGCTCCGTCCTGCGGATCGACGCGGCGCAGCGCGCGGGTGCTGCCGAGAGCGCTCTCGCGGTGCGACGCCACCAAACGGCGGAGCAGCTTGCGGCCGTCTTCGCCCAGCAGTCGCTCGATGTGAAGGAGCGTGCGTGGGCCGGACTCGAACACGCTCGCCAACTCGGAACGCTCGCACGCTACGAGGATGCCGTGCAGGCAGCCGCTGCCGTGAAGGACATCGAGGGGCTGGCGCCCGACGACCGAGCACTCGCAACGTTGGAGCAGGCCCGCCTCTATGCACGCTTTCTGCCCGAGGACGCGCGGCGCCTGTTGCTCGAAACGCTCAGGCAGGAGCAAGCCAGTCCCGCGATGCAGGAGAAACTGGCGCTTGAACTCACGGACCTGGTGACGCGCGACAAGGCAACACTCGACGAGAAGGTGATCGCCCTGCGCCAGTTTGAATCGACGGTGCAGGACCTGGAGATATTCAAGGCAGCCGCCCGCTATCGGGAGGGCAGCTTGTTTGCCGGCGCAGGCCGCTGGGAGGAAGCCAAGACAGCCCTTGGCGATGCTGCGACTTTCACGGAGGCTGCCCCGCGCCTTTCGGCACAGGCATCCTTCGATCTCGCCGAGATTCTGGCACGCCAGGCACGCTATGCCGAGGCCATCGACACCTACGAGTCGGTGAGCGAAGAGATGCGCAGCCGTGTCTTCCCGGAGGCGCCGCGCTTCTATCAGGAAGCACGCGAGGGCCTGCTGCGGCGCTCCATCGAGAAGGGCGACGCGGAGCTTCGTCTGGGCGACCCACAGCTTGCGCTCGCCACCTTCCGCGAATTGCTCGATCGCGATCCCCGCGCCGTCGAGGGATGGCGCGGCCGACTGGAAGCAGAGTACCGCAGCAAGGTGCTCTTCCCCGAGAACTTCAAGCGCTACGAGGAAGACGCCGAGAAGAAGAAGGACGACCCGCTCGCCCAGTATGTCTACGGGTTGGCGCTCACCTACACGGACAAGTTTCCCTACAAGTCGGTTGAGGTGCTGGAGCGGGCCGCGGCGCTCGACAACTCCGTCCCTTATTTTCATCAAACCCTGGGCTTTGCCTTCGAGCATTTCGCCCGCACGAAGGACAACCGCCAGTTCGCCGCGAATGCGCTGGAAGAGTACCAGCGGGCACTCGTGCTGCTCGATGCCGCCGCGCGCCCGGCCGACTACGCCCGCTTGCTCGTGAACACCGGCAACGCGGCGCTGGCCCTTGGGCAGAACGGGCGCGCCGCCGAGTTCTACACGCGCAGGCTGGAGCAGGGCGTCGCGTTCGACGATCCCCGCACCGAGTTCCTGATGCATCGCAGCCACGGCATCGCGCTCTTCCGTTCGTCCCAGCCCTCGCGTGCGGTCGCCTCCTTCGACAATGCCCTGCGGATGCTCGACGAACTCGCCGAGCGCGGCATGATGAATGAGGAGGAAACCACGGAGCGCCGCACGGAACTGATGGACCGCAAGGCGTTGTCGCTCTTCGACGGCGGCCGCCTCGCCGAGGCCGCGGAGCTCTTTCTGAAAGTCGCCGCGCGCCAGGAACCCAACTCACTCAATCGCGCGCGCGCCCTGCGCAATGCGGGCTTTGCGCTCCTGCGCCAGGCGAATCCGGCCGAAGGCACCGAACGCACCCGCCTGCGCAACGAGGCGCGTCGGCATCTGGAGGAAGCGCTCACTCTGCTCGAATCCCCGAACCTCGTCATGCCCGGGAAGACGGAATCGAAGCGCGCGTTGCTGGACTTGCAGTTTGGCTTGTCGGCGGGCGGAGCCGATGGCGCGCGGCGCGAACTCACCCGCGAAGATGAAGTCTATCTGGTGCGCGCCGCCTTGTCGCGTCTCCGCGTGGATGCGCGCGATCCCGCAGCGGCCGTCGCAGCCCTCAAAGCGCAGTTGACCAGCCAGTCGGAACTCGAAAGTGCCAGTCTCCCCTACTATCGCACGGCACGCGTCATCACGCTCGATCAACTCGCCGGGTTCCATCGTGCGCTCGGCGAGGATGAAGAGGCCGCCGATGCCCTGCTGGAAGCGTTGGAACTCACGCGCTTTGTGGAAAAGAAAGTCGAGTTCATCAACGGTGCGGGTCTGGCACAGACGCTCACCCACTTGGCGGAAATTCATTTGGAGCACGGCCCGGGTGCGATCGACGCGCGGCGCCTGCGCTCCTCGTGGATCGGCGAAGGCCTGCCGGATGGCTCCGAGCGCGAGGTACTGACGTCGGCGATTCGTGCGGCCTTGCGCCGCCGCGATGCTGCCAAGGGCGAATACGTCCTGCCGCTTGAGCGCCCCGCATGGCGTTCGCGCCTTCTGCTCGCTTCGGCGCTTCTTGCCGAGCGCTCTGCTTCCGAAGCGCCTTCCGACGGCATCGGTGAAATCCGCGCGGCAGGCGATCTGGCACGCGCCTGCGAACTCGCGGAGAGCGTGATCGCGTCGGCCAACGGAGAGTTCGCCGACGCGGAGACGAAACGCCTGGGCGTGCTGGCCCATGGTCTCCTCGTGCGCATCGCGTGGCGCATGCAAACGGAAGCCCATTGGAGCGCGGCGCGTCGGCGCGCCCTGGTCTTCACGGAAATGGCCGGGCATCCCGAACTGGCATGGTGGATCGAAGCGCAAGCCGCCACGGCACCGGACGAAGCGTTCGCGCGCGAGGCGGCCGAGCGGGCGCTCGCCCGCATTGAAGACGCTCCGCCAGGACTCGCCGCCCCGGGAGCACCGGTGCCCGTGGCACTGCTCGCGCATTGCGAGCGCGTGATGCTGCGTCAGGCGTTGGCAGCGGAGGACTGGGCCGCTGCCCTCGAAACAGCGGAGCGCTGGCGCGTGGCGCGCCTGCGTCTTGCGCTCGACGACATCACGCCGCCCGTGCGTACGGACTTCGACGAGGATGTGCGCTGGCGCGACGAGGCGTTGCGTCTGCGAGCGGAGTATCGCGAGGCCGTTGCCGTGCAGCGCGGCACCCCCTTCACGGCCAACATCGATCGCGCGGCGGAACGCGCAGAGCAGAAGCGCATCGCGTGGCTTGCACACATCGAGCAGGGGCGCGCCGACCTGCTGCCGAGCGCCCTGCTGCTCCTGCCGCTCGCAACGCCCGTCGAGGATCCCGTTGCGGCCCTTGACGATTTGCTCGCCCTTCCCGAGCCACCGGCCTTCATCCTTTCGACAGCGGAAGGCAGCGTGGCGTGGACAACGAACGGCGCGCTGCGCCTCGAATCGCCGGACGACTGGCGCGCCATCAAGGAGGCCGCCAAGACATGGTTCGTGCTCGGTGATCCACTCGATTCCGCCATCGTTGCCGAACGCGTCGTGAACATGCTCACCTTCGAGACGACGTTCCATGCGATGCGCGAGTTCCGGCTGGCGCTGCCGACGGGCGAAGTCTCGTGGCCTCCCGCAGACACGGAAGCGGGCGAGCTTCCCGCTCTTCCCCAAGTCAGCGAGCCCAACCTCGCGTGGCGTCTGGACAAAGCCGTGCGCGCGCCGGGCTTCGACCCCGATACGTGGACAATCGGCGAAACACAGCTTCCGCTGACGGAGTTTCTCGCGGCTCTGCCGCCGCCGGATTCCGGCGCACTGGAACTTGAACCGCTCGTGGAAACGGAAGCAGGAAGCACGCGTCTCAAGCAGCAACTCGCGGGGTCCCTGCTGGCGCATTCAGGCGCGGGGACGGCGGAGATTTCCGGCGACCGCTGGCTCGGTTTTCTGTTCGCGCCCACGGAAGCGCCGCAAATTGCCGGCGAGGAATTGAACGCCAACGCCGGCATGGCGGCCGCCTACCTGCGGGAGAACGAGCAGCGTGCCGCGCTGGCACCGCTCTCGCGCGTTCACCTGCTGCGCAAGGCACTGGAGCGTCCGACCCCGGAAATCGCAGAGTCAGGCATGTTGCTCGCCCAGGTGCAGGGCGACCTCGGGAACTTCTCCGCCGCGGCGGCAACGATGAAGGATATCGTTGAGCGTCAGCGTGCCGAGGGCGACGCGGCCCCGCTCGCGCAGGCACTGCGGCTGTACGCTTCGTACGCACTGAGCGATTACGAGTTCGAAGCGGCACAGGCGGCCTACGAGGAAGCCGAACGCCTCTACGCCGGGCTGCAACAAACGGACGACGAGATCGAGATGGCCATTCGCGCGGGCGTCGCGCTGGAAAACTCGGGGCGCTACAACGACGCCCTGCAACGGTACGAGGAAGTTCTCGCCCGCGCACAGGACCTCGGCAAGAGCCGTCTCGTTGCCGAGCAATGGCGGCGCATCGGCCGCATCTACCTGCACCGTCTGAACGATTATCCCTTCGCCGAGGATGCCTTCACGCAGGCACTCGACGCAGCGGAACGCGCCGGAGCGGAGGACCTCGTCATTCAACTGACGCTCGATCTAGCGCGCGTTGATGAACGCCTCGGACGCTACGAACCCGCCATCGCCCTGACGCGCCTGATGGAAGAGAAGGCCCGCTCGGCCAACGTGCCGCTGCTCGCCGTCGACGCGCTCATGCTGCGCGCCTTCACCGAATGGGTGCGCGCCGGTTACTTCGACGCCTACAAGGCGTTGCGCGAAGGCATGGCGCTCGCCGAGCAAATCGACGCGCGCGATCAACTCATCATCGGGCACAATACGGGCGGCCTGCTCGCGTGGACGCTCAACGATACCGAAGGGGCACTGCGCGAATTCACCGCCGCGCTCGAACTCGCGCGCGCCGAACGCCTGCCGACGGAAGAGTCCTCCACCCTGAACAACCGCGCGCTCGTTTACCGCTCGCTGGGCAGGTACAACGAGGCACTCGCGGACCTGGGCGCGGCACTGGCACTCGACACGAAGCACAAGAGCGTCTGGGGCCAGGCCTACGTTTTGCGCAACACCGGCATCACGTACCAGCAGATGGGGCAGCCCGAGGCAGCACTCGATCCGTTGCTGCGCGCCGTCGATCTTTCCGAGCAAACCGGCGACCGTACCAATCGAACGAAGGCCCTGCTGGCATTGGGCGATGCACAGCGCGAAACCGGCCAGACACAGGCCGCGCTCGCATCCTACGAAGAGGCCCTCGCCGAAGCCCGCGCCCTCCCGGTGCCCGAAGTCGAATGGCGTGCCCTGTACGCGATGGCGTTGCTTGCGGACGAACGCGGCGACGCGGCGAAACGGCGTGCCTCCCTGGCCGAGGCGATCGAGGTCGTCGAGAACCTGCGTGCGCGCATTCGCATCGAGGAATTCCAGGACGGTTTCCTGCTCGACAAGCAATCGTTGTACGACGAGATGATCGCCCTCCTTCTCGATCAGGGCGAGACACGTTCGGCCCTCGATTACTCGGAACGCTCCCGCGCGCGCAACTTCATCGATCTGCTCGGCAACGCCAAGGTTCAACTGGCCGTGCCGCAGGACCAACAGATGATCGACCGCGAGAACAAGCTGCGCGAGGAAATCGAAATCCTCGAGAAGCGCATCGGTTCCTCCTCAGCGGCGGACAAGCAGGCGTTGCAGGAACAGTTGGACAACGCGCGGCGGCGCTACTCGGACTTCCTGATCGAGCTCCGCGCCTTCAACCCCCAGCTTTCCAGCTTCGTCGAGGTCAGCACCATGGAGTCCACCGAGTTGCAGACGCTGCTCGAACCGGACACGGCGTTGCTTGTCTATCATGTGCTTCCCGATTCCGTGGTTGTGTGGGTGATCCGCCGCGACAGCCTGGATGTCGTGCGCACACCGGTGGTGCGCGAAGAGTTGGTGGCGCGCATCGGCGGCTATCGCCAGCGCTTACAGAACTTCGATCGCATCGAGGAGGAGAGCGCGATTCTCTCGGCCCTTCTTTGGGAACCCGTACGCGGACTTCTGCCGGGCGTGCAACGCATCGGCGTCGCGCCGCACCGCGAACTGCATCTCTTCCCGTTCGCTTCGCTGCGTTCCGGCGACCGCAACCTGATCGACGACTACGCGCTGTTCTATACGCCGAGTGCGAGCGTTCTCGCCTACACGATCGGCCGCCGTGGCCAGCGTCAGGCGAACAACCGCGTCCTCGCCATCGGCAACCCCGACCTCGGCAACGAGGCCCTGGACCTCCCCTTCGCCCAGAAGGAAGCCGAGCGCATTCCGTGGACGTTCCCCGACGCCGATGTCCTGACGGGCGACCGTGCAACGGAATCCTGGCTCGCCCAGAACATTTCGGAGTACGGCATCGTCCACCTCGCCACGCACGGCGAATACGACGCGAACCTGCCGCTGCTCTCCGCGATTCAGTTGACGCCCGACGAGCAGAACGACGGCCGCCTGACAGCCCGCGAGGTCTTCTCGCTCAGTCTCAAGGCCGACCTCGTGGCCCTTTCCGCCTGCCAGACGGGACTCGGCCGGCTGAGCAACGGCGACGACGTCGTCGGCCTGAACCGCTCGTTCGTTTACGCGGGCACGCGGCAAATCATGTCGAGCCTCTGGCGCGTCGATGATGTCTCGACGGCGGTGCTCGTGAAGCACTTCTATCGCAACATCGAGGAGACCGACCGCGCCGACGCGCTGCGCCGCGCGCAGATCGAAGTGCGGCGCCGCTACCCGCATCCCGCGCACTGGGCGGGCCTTTTCCTCAGCGGCGACTGGCAATAGGCACACCGCCATCCCCATGAACGGCAAAGGCCGCCCGGGTTATCCTGGGCGGCCTTCGTCTTTCGATCTTTCGTGGGAGCGGGCTTGCTTCTACTTCGCGGCGCTCTTGCCGAGCTTGCCTTTGCTGGCGAGCCATTCGGCGATCTGGACGGCGTTGAGTGCGGCGCCCTTCCAAAGGTTGTCCGACACGATCCACATGTCCAGGCTTGTGCCCTGCGGATTCGAGATGTCCTGGCGGATGCGGCCGACGAACGTGGGCTCGCGGTTCTCCGCATACAGGGGCAGGGGGTAGTGATTGTTCGCCACATCATCGACGACGACGATGCCGGGGAAGGCGGCAAGAAGCTCGCGCGCCTTCTCGGGCGTCACCTTCTTCTCGAACTCCACGTTCACGGCTTCGCTGTGGCCGCGCGTGACGGGAACGCGGACGCACGTCGCGGAGACCATGATCCCGGGTGCCTCCAGGATCTTGCGCGTCTCGTTCACCATCTTCAGTTCTTCCTTCGTATAGCCGTTCTCCGTGAACGAATCAATGTGCGGGAGAACGTTGAAGGCGATCTGGTGCGGGAACTGCTCGCACTCGAAATCATCCTCGCCGGCGAGAACCGCGGCGCTCTGGTCGAGCATCTCGTCGATGGCGCGCGTCCCCTTGCCGCTCACCGACTGGTACGTGGCGACGACGATGCGCTTGATCGTGAAGGCATCGTGCAGGGGCTTGAGCGCATGAATCATCTGGATCGTCGAGCAATTCGGATTCGCGATGATGCCGCGCGCCAGCTTCTGCTCCAGGACGTGCGCGTTCACCTCGGGGATGACGAGCGGCACGTCGTCCGCCATGCGGAAGGCGCTCGTGTTGTCCACGACGATGGCGCCCTTCTCGGCCGCGATGGGGGCCCACTCCTGCGAGACTCCGCCGCCCGCGCTGAACAACGCCACGTCAACGCCCTCGAACGACTCTGGCGTCACGGCCGTCACCGTGTGCAGGCGTCCCTGAAACCGAAGCGTTCGGCCAGCGGAACGGGGCGAGGCAAGCAGGCGCAGCTCGCCCGCCGGAAACCCACGGCGCTCCAGCGTGGCGACCATTTCCTGGCCCACGGCTCCGGATGCGCCCAGTACGGCGACGGTGTAACTCATGAGAAACTCTCCCTTTGGAGCAAGTTGCCCCCTTACGACTGGGGGGCGGGCAGAGAACACCACCCATCCCCGCCAGCGCAAGGCTGAACCGGGGGCCTCAAAAATCGTCCCCCTTGCCTCACGCCGCGTTGACGGTACTGTGATCCCAGCCACATACTCCCCACCGGGGTACAGAACGGCACTTATGCAGGCGAGATGAAAAAACCGAAACCGGCCACCTACCGGGGCAGCATCCTTGTCCTGGACGATGAAGAAAACATGGGGAAAATCCTCTCGAAGGTCCTGGACCTTGAGGGATATCACGTCATTGCCTTCCGCGATCCGAAGGAAGCACTGGACTACGTCCGCCAGAACCCGATGGATCTGGTGCTGTCGGACATCCGGATGCCCGGCCTGACGGGGCAGGAGGTTCTGGCCGAAATCAAACGCCTGGCGCTGGCGTGCGAGGTCATCATGATGACCGGATACGGCACGATCCAGGGCGCCATCGAGTGCGTGAAGCTCGGCGCCTTCGATTACATCACGAAGCCGTTCAAGACGGACGAGATGCTCCTCACGATTGCCCGGGCGCTGGAAACCAAGCGCCTGAAGGAGATGAACTCGGCGCTCTCCGAGGCCTACAACAAGGAACACGTGGGGGCGGCAAAGGGGAAAAAGGGCTGGGAGCTGGTCGGCCAGTCGCCATCACTCCAACGCGTGCGCGACATTCTGGAGAAGGTGGCGCCGTCGAACAGCCCGGTGCTGATTACGGGCGAATCGGGGACGGGCAAGGAACTGGCCGCGCGCAGCGTCCACAACCTGAGCGCCCGCCACGCCGGACGGTTCGTCGCCATCAATTGCGCCTCGATCCCCGAGGGCCTGATCGAGAGCGAGCTCTTCGGCTACGAGCGCGGCGCCTTCACGGGCGCCCACCAGGCCAAGATCGGCCTGATCGAACTGGCCAGCGACGGAACCCTGTTCCTCGATGAAATCGGCGACCTCCCCTTGCAGTTGCAGGCCAAGCTGCTGCGCGTCCTGCAGGAACACGAGATCACGCGCGTCGGCGGGCTGACGAACATCCCGGTGGATATCCGCGTCGTCTCGGCGACGAACTGCAATCTGGAGACGGCCATCCGCGAAGGGCGCTTTCGCGAGGACCTCTACTACCGGCTGAACGTGATTTCCGTGGAACTCCCTCCGCTGCGCGAACGCCGCGAGGACATCCCGGTACTCGCCGAGCACTTCCTGCGTCAAAAGAGCACACGCCACCACCGCGGCGAAATGCGCTTCTCAGAACCCGTCGTCGAGGCACTGCGCACCGCCCAGTGGCGCGGCAACGTGCGCGAACTCGAGAACCTCGTCGAGCGCCTCGTGGTGCTCTCCGAGACAGACGTCATCACGAGCGATCTGCTCCCCGAGGAGTTCGGCCGCCCGCGCAGCCACAGCAGCTCCAGCAGCGTCGATGGCATCACCAAGCTGGCGCTCTCGGCCCAGGCCATCGTGGAGGAGGTGCCCGACTTCAAGGCAGCGCGCGACGCCTTCGAGCGCGAGTACCTGGAGGCCCTGCTGCGCGCCTGCGGCGGGAGCGTCACCGAGGCCGCCCGCCAGTCCGGAATGAGCCGCCGAAACCTCTACGACAAGATTGAAAAACTCGGCATCCCGCTCGGAGACCTGAAGAAGCCCGAGACCGGCGACCCGCCATCTCGCTAGGCAAGTCCTTTATCTTCAACAATCCAAACCCATCGCCCCACAATATGCGTGTCATCATGGGGTTTGCCCTTGCGCTGGCACCGAATTCGCCTCTATCTCCTACCTATACGGTAGGAAAAGGAAATCACCACCATGATTGCCACAGCAAACGCCCTCCCCAGCCTCGAGGAAATCGAGCGCCTGAACGCCGAATTCGAGACCGCCGAGGCGCAGGACATCCTGCGCTGGGCCATCGAAACGTACTCCCCCCGCATCGCCGTCACGTCCTCGTTCGGTGCCTCCTCCGGCGCCATCCTCCACATGATCAGCCAAATCGACCGCAACGTGCCCGTCGTCTTTCTCCAAACGCACTATCATTTCGCGGAAACGCTGAAGCTGCGTGACGAGATCGCCGACCGCTACGGACTGACGGTGGAAAACTGGGAGGCCTGGGGCGGCCGGCCGAACTTCTTGAATCATTACCCCGACGACCTGAACAAGCAGGAGGGTCTGGAGGGCTACGCCATCCCCGAGGCCGCCGCGGGCAAGGTGCACACCGGGATCGACCTGTGCTGCTGGATCAACAAGGTGGAACCGTTGCAGCGTGCCCTGCGCAATCGCCTGGCCTACATCACGGCACTGCGGCGCGACGGCGGGTCGGAAGTGCGCAAACGCACGCGGATCCTCGAAGTCTACAAGCGCCCCGACACCGGCGAATTTCAGGTGAAGGTGAACCCCATGGCGAACTGGGACAAGAAGCGGATGTGGCGCTATATCCACGACAACGACATCCCGGTGCACGAACTGTGGTCCTCGGGCTACAAGTCGATCGGCTGCGCGCCATGCACACTGCCCTCGGGCAACGACGGCGACGAGCGCTCTGGGCGGTGGTCCGGCACGGTGAAAACCGAGTGCGGCATCCACACGGCACAGACACCGGTGAATTACTCGATCTAGGCTGCCCTTCGTGCTTGACGCGTGGGGGTTCCATTGGCCCCATAGCGCTCCCGTTGCGCGGAGAGGTGGCCGAGTGGCTGAAGGCAACGGTTTGCTAAACCGTCCTACGGGGTTTTCCTGTAGCGCGGGTTCGAATCCCGCCCTCTCCGCCAGTTTTTTTGAAGCACCGATTCCGCCGAGGTTACCCCTCGGCGGAATCGTTTTTGCACAACCCCACAGCCCCCCCCCACCGGCGGCAGCGCCAGAAGACGCGTCAGCGCGCGGGCCTCTGGGGGCCCAGGCGCTGATCGTTGCTTTGCGTCTGCTTCGTCTGCCGCTTCTTTCCTCAGGGCTGATGATCGTCGACTCTGATGCCCGTGGCATCGACGACGAAGATGGCCTCGTTTGCTTCACGGACTTTTCCGATCACGGTCACCCGCGAACCGGGAGCGAGGTCGTTTTCCCCTTTCAGGTTCATGCGGAGCGCTTGTCCCGCGCCGTCGAGGACTTGCACGGTGGCGCTGTTGGCAGCGACGGTTTCGCTCGGAATGCAGCAGGCATCCCAAGGCTTCGGACAGCCGTCCGTGCAAGCCGGGGCCTCGTCGCTGTCGGCGACGAGGAAGAGGGCGCGTCCTTCGGTGAAGGGCTCTGCGCGGCCTCCGATGTAGCCGGTGAAGGCGATTTCCTCGCCAGGCTTGGCGGTTGCCCGCGCTTGGGCCAGGGTAACGGCGTCGGCGGGGCCTTCTTCGAGGAACAGCCCTTCCGGAATCGCGGCAACCTGTTGCGTTTGCGGCGAGGCGTTGCTGGCGCTCGTTGCCTTGGTCTCCTCCTGGGCGCAGCCCACGAGGGCGGCGACGGATGCGAGGGCGAAGGCGGATACGATGTGCTTCATGGGTGTTCTCCTTTAGTCTTCCCTAGAGTGATTTGAGCGATTCGGGTATGGGCATGCGCAGGCAACGCCATGCGGGCGGGAGTGAGCCGGCGATTCCGAGGAAAAGGCCGACGGCTCCGCCCGAGGCGAGCACGGTGCTGCTGAGGGTGAGTTGAAAGACGCCCATCGAGAAGGAGATGGCGATGCCGTCCAGCAGGAGCTTCGCCGTAAGAATCGCCAGAAAGACGGCGACGGCGGAGGCAAGCGATGCTTCCTGAATGAGACTGAAGACAATGGCACGGCGCGGATAGCCAAGCGACTGAAGCATGCCGATTTCGCGGACCCGCGCGGAAAAGGCGCTGTAGAGCGTGTTGAGTCCGCCGAGGATTCCCGCGAGCGCAATCAGGATGGCCGTCACCCAAATCATGATCTGGATCGGACGATAGAACCGCAGAAGCGAGGCATAGTATTCCGCCTCGCGGATGGCGGAGAGTTCCAGATCGACGCGCATCTTGGTGAAGGCGTCAACGTCCGCGAACTCGGCGTCTCCCAATCGGATGACGACCGAGGAGAGGCCGTCGCGCTTTGTGGCGAGCTGAAGATCAGTGAGGGGCATCCAAAGTTCCGCATCCATCACTGTGCCACGAGCCCTGAAGCGCCCGACGATGGTCCACGGTTCGCCCTCGAACCAGAGCGATTCGCCGATCGCCAGCGCTGCTTCGGACAAGCCGAGCTTCTCGGCAGCCAGACTTCCTGCGATGATTTCGTTTCTGCCAGGCCGGGCCGCCCGGCCTTCCGTAATCTCGATGCGGTCGTGGACCAGAAAGGCGCCCGGCGTGATCCCACGCACGACGGCGCGCAGTTCATCCGAGGACTCTGCGTCCTCAAAGAAGATCAGCGCCGAGAGCACTTCCGGCGAGACGAATGGCACACCACCAACCGTGTGAATCCCTGGCAGGCTGGCAGCGAGGATTCCTGGCGTGGTCGCGGGGATTTCACTGCGTTCAATGCTTTCCTCGCTTCCCGTTGCGAGGAGGATGACATTGCGCGAATCATTGCGAATGCTGAGCGAGGAACGCATGCCCTCAACAAAGGCCGCTGCCGCGAGAATGAGCAGAACGACAAGTGCGTTACCCAGCAGAATCGCGAGGAAGCGCCGGGGCGAGCGCCCGAGGTTGCGCACAGCGTAATCGAAAGGAAGCATCTTCATTTTCACACTGCCCTGAAGGCTTCGGCAGTCGACAGCCGCGCCGCGCGAAATGCCGGAAGAAGGCCCGCACCAACACCGATGGCCACGCAACTGCCCAGTCCCAGCAGTATCGTGAACGCATCCGCCTGGATGAGGACACTGAGGCCTTCCACCGAAAACGTGAACTGCCCGAACCAGGAAACGAGATATGCCAGCCCGACTCCGACAAAGCCGCCGAGCAGGCTGATTGCGAGGCTTTCGACGATGACCAGCCGAGTGATGAGGTTCTCAGGATAGCCAAGCGTTTGCATCACCGCGTGGTCCTTCACACGGTCCTGCACCGAGAGCGAGATCGCGTTGGCGACAAGTGCGAGAATGGCGACAAGGCTTCCAATGCCGAGCCATCCCGCAAACTCCACCAACTGCACGATGTCCGTCACCGCGCGTGCCACAAAGGCTTTCTCGGATGATGTCCAAGTGGGAGCCTGCGAGTTTGCGAAAGCCTCGTCGATCGCCGCCGAAACGGCGTCGAGCTGATTGGGATCGGTGACTTCCACGTTGAATTGTGTCACGATGCCCTGCTTGTTTCCAGCGGCGCGCTGCAGAAAGTCCAGATGGACGTAGGCGACGTTTTGGTCCTGCGGATTGTCTGAGGTGAGAATGCCGGCGATGCTGACCGTAATGCCGGCGGCACTAAG